>JAVBPG010000031.1:0-40551 GCA_031549685.1 Bacteroidales bacterium
CTTTTTTTGCTTTGGGTGTTTTTTCTTCCCACTATTTTTGTGTTGGCGGCGGGGGGGGCTCACTGTTTTTTTTAAAGGAAAACCTGGGTGCCCCGCGCGCTTGTAACGAATTACGTACTACTTTAAATTCTTATCCAAAAAATCAATAATTCTCCGGTTGAGTAGCGCGAAGTCCCTTGTCGGGCCTTTTGGGCCGCCATGCTCGGCACCCTCCAGTATCCACAGCTCTTTTTTGCCGGGAAGCCTTTCGAAGATTCTCTCGCTCATCCAAACGGGGGTGCGGTCATCCAGCTCCCCCACAATTAGAAATGTTGATTTTTTATACGTCGGCGCTAAATTCAGCGGCTGCAATTCCTTTGGATAGTCGCTTGGAACAATTAGGTTTTGCTTGGCCTTTTTAGGAACTTTTCTGAGTACCGGCACAATTTCATCAAATGTGGTCATTATGCCAATGGCAATAAAGCTCTTGATATTGTTGTACTTGCTTGACGCCGCCATGGAAAGGTAAGCACCTGTGGACCACCCGAAAACCGCCATTTTTGAGGTATCAACCTCCTCTTGCTGCAGCACCTGCTTAATAACGGCATCATAATCGGTAAGCAGCTCGGTATATACCAGATAGTCGGTATTCATGGGCCATTCGCTGCTTTCGCCAAATCCGCGCCAGTCAAAGGTTACAACGTTGTAACCCTTATCGGTAAAGGCTTGTGCAAAAACGAGCTGCTGGTACGACATATTGCCGGCATCGCCAGTGCAAATGATAACGGTAGGGCGTTTTTTATTGTCGATTAACCTGTAGGCTTTCTTTACGGGATTTGCCCACGCGCTATCCAACTCCGCTTCCGAGGGTTGCTTTTGAGCCGGAAAAAACCACGTTTTAATCCTCAATCCATCGGGCGTTACAACATCGAGGTCTTTGTAAATCATCCCCATTTTCTCGGGGTAAAAGCGGTAGGTTCTATCGGGAATTATACCAAAGCAGCTATGGTAACTAGCCCAAAATAGCAAAGAAAAAATGGTCGTTTTCAAAAATAGTTTCATACTCTAATTTGTTTACTTCCAATCCCCATTCCTTTTAATCAGCTCCACCAGCGCCTCCACCGCCCGCTCCTGTTCAATGTTTTTTTCTACGCATTCCTTTCCTTTATACAGCGATACGCGGCCGGGACCGGCACCCACGTAGCCGTAGTCGGCATCGGCCATTTCGCCGGGACCGTTTACAATGCAACCCATAACGGCAATTCTTAAGCCCTTGAGCTGCGAGGTGCGCTGCTTTACCTCCTGCAAGGTTTTTTGCAGTTCAAACAGGGTACGCCCGCAACCCGGACAGGCAATATACTCCGTTTTGCTAAAGCGCACGCGCGCGGCTTGCAAAATACCAAAGCCTGTGTGGCACAAGTCGGCAGGCGTGGCGCTGCGAGTAAAGGTGGTGGTTTGCTCTACCACTCTAACAGGGTCTTGAATCCCTGTTAGAGTCTTTTCCTCCGAGTTGACCCTAACAGGGTTTTGAGACCCTGTTAGGGTTTCGCTATTTACGCGAACACTTTTTACCACCTCCTGAATTTTCACATCGCCCTCAACCGAGAGCATTACGCCATCGCCAAAGCCATCGATAAGCAGCGCGCCAACATCGGCGGCGGCCTTCAGCTGTAGGGCTTCGTAGTCCGCTTCGCGGTAAGCACGGTGTATAATTAGGGGATTGGTAACGCCTTCCTTCTCCAGACGCAGGAAAAATTCTCGCTGCTCCTCCGTTCCATTTTGCCCTTCAACGTCGAGTATTAAAAGTAGCTGCGGATTTTCTTTAAGAAAAGATACAAACTCGGAGTTTATAAAATTTAACCTGCAATGCAGCACATCTTCCTGCTCGCCGTCAATAATTTTTAAGCCTTTTACCGAAAAATCGTCTAACTCGCTCAATCCAACATATAATACATCGGGAGTATTTGCTCTGCTTTTCCACTCCCAACCATCAAAGGTAAACCCTAAATTTTCAATGTCTTTTTCTTTAATCGGGTTGATGTTTGACAAATCGGCCACCACGGCCACGGGATTGCCCCCGCCAATGGGAGCAGCGCCGGCAGCGGTGGTTTCCCGCTTTTGGTAGTCGAAGAAGTTGTGGGCAGGTAAAACCCTGTTAGGGTCTTGAAACCCTAACAGGGTCTCCTCTTGATTGTGGCCATCAATGACCCTAACAGGGTTTTGAGACCCTGTTAGGGTTTTTCGGCTTTCCTCAAAGTACTCCGCCAGCTTTTTTGCTACAGGAATTTCGTTCTGCGGCTCCTCGGTAAGCGATACGCGAATGGTATCGCCAAGGCCCTCGGCCAGCAGCGTGCCAATGCCCACGGCGGATTTTACGCGCCCGTCTTCGCCCTCGCCCGCCTCGGTTACGCCTAAGTGCAGCGGGAAGCTCATTCCCTCGCCGGCCATGCGCTGCGCCAGCATGCGGGTGGCGTACACCATTACGCGCGTATTGCTCGACTTCATGGAGACAACCACATCCGCAAACTTTTCCTCCTTGCAGATGCGCAAAAATTCCAGCGCCGACTCCACCATGCCCTGCGGCGTATCGCCGTACCTGTTGAGCATGCGCGCGCTGAGCGAGCCGTGGTTAACGCCAATGCGCAGGGCGGTTTGGTGCTCTCTGCAAATATGGAGAAGATGAATAAATTTTTCGCGCAAAGCGGTTGGCTCATCAACGCTGCCAACTTTGTCCACAAAGTTACCGGGGTTAATGCGCACCTTTTCCACGTAGCGCGCTGCCACCTCGGCGGCGGCGGGGTTGAAGTGAATATCGGCAATGAGCGGGATACTGTAGCCTCGTTTTTTCAGCTCGGCTTTGATAGCCTGCAGGGCTTCGGCCTCGCGCACGCCGGGCGCCGTGATGCGCACGTAGTCCGCTCCGGCGTTGGCAATGGCAATGCACTGCGCCACGGTGGCCTCCACGTCGAGCGTGCCGGTGGTGGTCATGGATTGCAGGCGAATAGGGTTGCTGCCGCCCATGGGAATATCGCCTATATATACTTCGGAGGTGTTAAACGTAGATTCTTTCATTGGATGTCATGCTGAACGAAGTGAAGCATCTCATGCTGTATAAAAGCAAGCCTGTGCCAACTTGAGATCCTTCACTTCGTTCAGGATGACAAGAAGAAAGTGCTTATGTTATTTCCCTATTTTTCGCATCACGCCAAACGAAAAAATGACCTGCATAGGCATAGATTCGTACAAATCAATTGAGGGTTTAATAAGATATGACATGCTGGCCATGTAGCGGGCGTCGAGCGTAAAATCGGTTTTACCGAAGTTGAAGCACAGGCCTAAACCTCCGCCAACGCCGTACTCAAAACCGTTGAAGTGGTCGTATGTAAACGTTTCGGTAGTTTTAGGCACCGTGGTCTCGTCCGTGCGCTCGTTGCGCAGGTAGTAAGCCCCGTACACAATTCCGGTTACCAGCAAGTTTACGTGCTTTATAATGGGCGCCCGCACCTGCATCATTACGGGCATTTCGAGCACCTGCGATTTAACCCTGGTTGTTATTATCGTGTCGCCAAGCGTATAGCCGCGCTCAGCGTAGCCAAACTCCCACAAAAAATTCATATAGCGCTCGTAGTCATCGGCCTTGTGATTGCAGTAGCGAAACGCCACGGCCGTATTAACGGGAGTGAAAATAGGATTTGCGTCCAAAGGAGGATAAAAGTGTATCAAGGAAAGCCCGACGCCGTACCGTGCTCCGAGGTAGATTTCGGCACGGGCTGCTGCGCTTGCTGCAAGTAGGAATATGGCGAGAATTATTTTTTTCAAAACAACCTATTTTTCAGGAAACAGCACCTTCATATCCACGCTTAGATCAACCTCCCACGACTGGCGCAAACCAAACTCCAGCTTACCGTCGCTGGCCTTTAGGAAAGTGGCGTATTCGGGCTGAATGTGCTTAAAGTAATTTCCAGTATCCCACTTGCCGTTGGCATTTTCGTCCTTCACTACGCGAACTCCGTATGCTCCGGCTTGCAGGTACTTGAAAACAATTTTCTTGTTTTCGTTCAATCGGAATTCTCTCTGCACCGCCTTGCTTTTGGGGTCGGTAAGCTGCACCACGTAGTGCCCCTCCACGTTGCTAAAATCTATGGATAGGGTGGAGAGTTTATCGGGGTCAACGGTGGTAAACTCACCCTTGAGCGTGTCGTTAGTTTGCGAGTAAATGCTCCAAAACGCATCGGGTAGCATGGTGTACCGGTAGCAGGTATTTTCCTTCCAATCGGCGGCAAAACGGTAGCGGCGCAAGCGAACGGAATCGCGCTGCAGGTCAAACTTTACGTCCACGTACGAGGTGTCCTTTGTCCTCAGATTTATGCGGCGCTCCTCAAACTTTATGAACTGCGGGTTGGCGGCAATCAGCAACGCGTCGAAGCTCACCGAAACGTGCTCAATGGGGCCGGTGTTGGTAGTTTTCAGGTTGGGCTTCAGCGTCCAGTGGGCGGGCTTTTTGGGAGTGGTATCCACCTCCTCTCCGCCGCCCGTCAGGCGGGACAGGAGGCCTCCAAGGCCCGATGGCTTCGAGGGTTTTTCCTCGGCCGCCGGCGCTTTCTTTTCCGCAAAAACAAATTTCCGCTTTTCGCGCGACGGGCTCAGCTGGTTAAGCGTATCGGTTTTGAGGTAAACGAAGCTGAGCTTGAGCGTATCGGGAACGCGCGCGGCCGTATCGGCAAACCAAAACAGAAGCGTATCCCGGCGCGGGCTGGCCTCCACCACAAACTTGCTCACGTTCATGCTGTCGATGTGCAGGCTGTCGATTTTAGGAAACGGCGCGTTGAACGTCATCTTCAGCGCACGCTTTTCGATTTGCTCGCACGAGGTTATGTACTGCGGATACACTTCCTCGGTAAACATGCGCAGCACCAGCTTGGCGTCCTCGTGGTGGTGGTCCGCCACCGAATCGTGATTGTGGCCAAACTCGGGAGGCGTAGCCACAGGCTCCACTGCGACATCGAGGAAGGCAATGGCCTCCTGCCCTATATCGTACTTATAGTTTTTGTTGGCATCGTCAAGCGCTACGATTTTGTACGGCTTTTCCTTTAAATTTTCCGCCACAAATTCGCCCTTCTCGTTGGGTCGCGTAATGTTGTCCGGGCGAACCTTCAGCACCACGCTATCGTCCACCTTCTCGTATAGGTACACCAAAGTAACAGCCACTGGCTGGTCGGTATAGGCATCGAGCACCAGGCCGCCCGCGCGCAGCGAATCGAACACTGCGCCCGTAGAAAAGGAGAGGCGGTAAGGATTGTAAGGATTGCCCTCGTTGTTATCCACAATGGCGTTGCCAAAGTTGAGCTGGTAGGTGGTGCTGTCCCGGAGCGGGCTGTTGAAGCTAACCTCCACGTTTTTTCCCTTAATCATCAGCGTCGGGCGCTTTTCGAGCGGCGGCGACATGATAAAATGCTTATCGGCCTCCTTCAGCTGCACGTACTCGTTAAAGGTTACGCTCACCTTCTTTTTGTTGAAAAAGAGGGCACCCTGCGCGGGCTGCGTTTTGAGCAACACGGGAGGAAGCGTGTCCTTCGGCCCGCCGCCCGGGGCGCCTATGCGCGCGCAGCTGGAGGTAAACAGCAGGCTGTAGCCGCCCACCGCCAGGGAGAGCAGGAAGAATGCATTTACTAAATATCTAACAGCAATATTATTACGCATTTAAGAATGGGGCCGTACAGCCGGATTTTAGCAAGCGAAGTTAAGCATTTTATTTTACCCTGCGAATAGTTTTTTTTGTACCTTTGAGCCTGTCTTTGCGGGCTTAACCCGCAATCTCCTACCCTGGGGATTCCGGCTCAAGGCCGAAATGACACCGATGTTTAACTTAAATTTTCCACTTTGGAAGACATTTCCACGCCGCTCAGCATCGTTACGCTACAGCCCGATTTTTCGCCCACGCTTACCATTACGGGGGGGCTGGTGGTGCTGCTCCTGCTCATTATATCGGCCATGGTTTCGGGCTCCGAAACGGCCTACTTCTCGCTTTCGCCAAGCGATATGAACAAGCTCAAAACAAGCCGCGGGAAATCATCGAAAATGGCGCTACAGCTGCTCAAGCACCCCGATCACCTGCTCAGCTGCATACTGCTTACCAACAACGTGGTAAACGTGGCCATAGTGGTCATTTCGACCTACATTACGCACAGCGCTATAGCGTATCACTCCGAGGTTTTCGGCTTCCTATTCGAGGTGATAATAATTACCTTTTTGCTCCTGCTGTTCGGCGAAATTATTCCCAAAATTTTTGCCCGCTACACGCCGCTGTCCTTTGCACTTACCATGGCCTTTCCGCTATACCTGCTATCCATGCTTACGCGACCCTTCAACTTTCTGCTGGTGCGGGCCACCTCGCGCATGCACCGCCGCATCAAAAGCAAGCATCCCGAAAACCTTTCGATGGACGACCTGTCGAGCGCGCTCAGCGTAACCAAAATGCAAAGCGCCGAGGATAAAAAAATTCTAAAGGGCATTGTAAAGTTCGGCAACATTGACGTGCGCGAAATTATGACGCCGCGCATAGATGTGGTGGGCATTGACATCAGCACGCCATTCAGCGAGCTGCTGGAGCTCATTGTTCAGTGGGAGTACTCGCGCCTGCCGGTGTACGAGGACAGCTTTGACAACGTGCAGGGTGTGCTCTACATTAAGGATTTGATAAAGCACCTGGAGGAAAAAGATTTTGCCTGGCAAACGCTGATTCGTCCCGCCTACTTTGTCCCCGAGAATAAAAAAATCAACGACCTGCTGGAGGAATTTCAGCAGCAAAAAAACCACCTTGCCGTGGTGGTCGATGAGTACGGCGGAACCTTTGGCATTGTTACGCTGGAGGATATTTTGGAGGAAATCGTCGGCGAAATTTCGGACGAGTCGGACATGGAGGAGTCGCTGTATAAAAAGCAAAGCGACGGCACCTTTATTTTTGAGGGAAAAACGCCGCTCAACGATTTTTGCAAGCTCATGAACCTGCCCGACGACTTTTTTGACGATGTGGACGGCGACTCGGAAACCCTGGCCGGCGTGCTGCTTGAGCTCAAAGGCAGCTTCCCCACGCAGGGCGAGGAAATTCGATACCGACAGCTAACCTTTATGGTGGCCGCATTCGAGGGGCGAAGGATTCAGAAAATCCGCATTGCGCTTGACGCAAAAAAAACGAGCAAGAAGTAGTGAGGAAAATCATTGTCATAGCCATAGCGACGCTTACCGTTACCGCGTCGTGCAACAGCAAGCGCACCGCGCCTAAGCCACGCGGCTACTACCGCATTGAAATGCCCGCAGCGCACTCGTACGTAAGCGCACCGCTTGATGGTTACCCCTACTCGTTCGAGGTTTCGGAGTACGCCAGGGTCAGCGCCGCCACCGAACCCGGCAGCGAGCCCTACTGGATAAATATTAGCTACCCTGCCTACAACGCCAAGATACACATTAGCTACAAGCACATACGGGGCAACCTGGCAAAGTTTGTGGAGGACGCGTACCTCATGACCTACAAGCACACCATCAAGGCCGATGCCATAGCGGCACAGCAGTTTGAAAGCGAGGACGGGCGCACCTTCGGGTTGCTGTACGAAATCAGCGGTAACGCGGCCAGCAACGTGCAGTTTTACATTACCGACAGCACGCGCCACTTTTTGCGCGGCGCGCTATACTTTAACACGCACCCCAACGCCGATTCGCTACGCCCCGTTATCGAATACATTACCGAGGACATCCGGCACATTATGCTCAGCACGCAGTGGAAGTAAACAAAACGTTATGCTCAACCTCCTTCTACATATCAACAACGGAAAGGGTTTGCAGGTAGCCGTAGCAGAGGTAAGCAACGCAAAAAATCGGCCTCCGCAAAAATTTTATTCCGTACGGGAGCAGGAAGAATTTGAAACGCTGACAAGCGAGAAGCGAAGAGAAGAGCGAGAGGCAACACTATTCCTCCTGCACGAAATGTTGGGCATAACCTCAGCGCTGGAGCACCACGCAAGCGGAAAACCCTACCTTGCCGACAGCCATGTCCGCATCAGCATTTCGCACGCGCGGCAGCTGGTTGGCGTGGCGCTACACGCCGGGCATAATGCAGGCATTGACATAGAGCACATCAACCGCCACTTTGAGCGCGTGGCGCCCCGATTTTTATCGCCGGCGGAGCAGCGTTTTTGCACGAGCAAAGCGCATCAATGCCTGGCATGGTGCGCCAAAGAAACGGTGTACAAGCTGGCCGGCGAGGAGGGCGTTGACTTTGCCACACAAATTGCTGTTGAACATTTTACCTTGGCAAGAGAGGGCGAACTTCAGGCCCATTTTTCCGGCAAAAAATGGAACAAAAGTTTTACCTTGTCCTACCAGGTTAACAACGATTACGCGGTAGCATACGCCGCGTATGATTGAGTATAAACCATTAAAAATTTTGAGTATGAAAAAAAAATTACGAGTATTGATGCTTATGTGCGTGGCCGCTTTTGCCTGCATTAGCGTGGCCTGCGCCCACAACGACGACAAAAAAATAAGCTACGACCAGCTGCCTGCTGCGGCCAAGGAATTTGTGGTAAGCCACTTTGCCAACGTGAAGGTTAAAAAGATAACCATGGACACCGACGACCAGGATTACGAAGTAAGGCTGGCCAACGGCGCCGAGGTTAACTTCCGCAGCAACGGCGAGTGGAAAAATGTGGAGGCCCGCAAAGGCGTTCCGTCAAGCTGCGTTCCCGCCGCCATTCTAAGCTACGTAAACAGCAGCTACGCCGGCAAGGCGATTGTAAAGATAGAACGCGAATCGCAGGGCGGATACGAAATCCAGCTGTCGGGCATGAGCGAGGTGGAGCTGAAGTTTGATGCCGAAGGAAATTTTTTGAGAAAGGATAGCTAACGAATCCGACTCTGATAAAGAAGGGGTTGTTCAACAAGAAAAAAACAGAACACGGATAAAACAGATGTTACAGATAAACACAGCAATACAAAAATATTCAACCCGCTGGAGTATAAGTGGGTTTCATTTGTTTTAAGCTGTGAATATCAGTGGCGACAGCCTGTTTTAGCTGTGTTCTAAATTTTTTTGAGCAACCCCTTTTATGCCGGCCACCGCGTTGGTCAGCTCCACAAACTCCGCCACGCCCAGCCGCTCGGGGCGTAAGTCAAGCAGAGGGTGCTCCAACTTCTGCTCGCCCAGCAAAGGCTTAAGCGAGTTGCGAATGGTTTTGCGCCGCTGGTTAAACGTGGTTTTTACCACCTGCTTAAATAAAACCTCATCGCAGTCGAGCTTATCCACCCCATTGCGCACCAGGCGAATCACCGCCGATTTTACCTTGGGCGGCGGCGCAAAAACATTTTCGTGCACCGTAAAAAGGTACTCAATGCTGTAGTACGCCTGCAGCAGCACGCTGAGTATGCCGTAGGTTTTGGTGCCCGGCTTTTCGGCTAAGCGCTCGGCGACCTCCTTTTGCAGCATGCACACCACCTCGGGGACGCTGTTTTTGTTGTCGAGGATTTTGAAAAAAATTTGCGAGGAAATATTGTACGGGAAATTTCCGATTACGCAGAACTTACCGGCAAAGACCTTCGATAAATCCATGCGCAAAAAATCGCCGAACATGAGCCTGGGCGTGAGCTGGGGGAAATGCTGCTTCAGGTACTCCACCGACTCGCCGTCCACCTCGGCGGCGTACAAGTTTATATCGCTGCGCTTGAGCAGGAATTGGGTAAGCACGCCCGTGCCCGGCCCCACCTCCAGCACATCGGGTGCGGCAGCGGCGGCAAGGCTTTGCGCAATGCGCTCGGCAATGCTCAGGTCGGTCAAAAAGTGCTGACCAAGGTGTTTTTTAGCGCGAACTATCATACTACTTTGACGGAATTTACAGAACTAACAGGAAAAAAATATGGAAGCGAGACCGTATCACGCCAAGCAAACATGTAAATCCTGTTAACCGTTAGCTCGGCGAAGCCAATCCCGCCTAAATTATTCTCTTCTCTATGCCGCTTGTGCTCCCTTATACTATTGGATGCTGCACGAATTATGTGCGACAGGATGACCTTATGTTTCATAAAAATATTTTCAGACAGGATTGACAGGATTGACAGAATTAACAGGATTAAAAACACAGAAGCGAAACCGTATCACGCCAAACATGTAAATCCTCTTAACCGTTAGTTAGGCGAAGCCAATCCTGCCTAATAAAACCAAACCAAAGGTAGCAAAAATTCCCTACCTTTGCACGCTATGTCCAACACCCTCAACAAAACATTTCAGGTTGTCAACCTCGGCTGCAAGCTCAACTTTGCCGAGGCGTCCACCATTGCGCGGCAGCTGTCGGGCATGGGCTTTGAGCATGCCCCGGCAAAAAACGGCGCCGACATTTACGTGGTCAACACCTGCGCGGTTACGGAGCAGTCCGAGAAAAAATGCAGGCAGGCCATTCGCAAGCTGGCAAAAGACAACTTGCATGCAGCAGTATGCATAACAGGCTGCTACTCATCCCTCAAGCCTTTTGAGCTGGAGCAAATGCCCGAGGTAAGGCTGGTAGCGGATAAGAGCGAGATAGCGCAAAAAATCGGCGCGCTATTCTCGTACGCCAACTTGGGTTGTGCGTTGGATAGCCCTCCCATTGTGGGAGGGTTGGGAGGGGCCTCCTTCTTTTCGGCCTACTCCTCCGGCGACCGCACCCGCTCGTTTCTCAAGGTACAGGACGGGTGCGACTACCACTGCTCGTATTGCACGGTGCCGCTGGCGCGCGGGGCGAGCCGCAATATTTCCATCGAAGAAGTTGTGGCGCAGGCCAGGGAAATTGCTTCGCAGGGCGTTCACGAGGTTATTATAACGGGCGTCAACATAGGCGACTTCGGGAAGTCAACGGGCAACAATTTTTACCAGCTAGCGCAAGCGCTGGAGGCAGTTGACGGCATTGCGCGCTACCGGATTTCGTCCATTGAGCCCAACCTGCTAACGGGCGAGCTCATTGACTTTGTGGCGCAATCGAAAAAATTTCTGCCGCACTTTCACATACCGCTACAGGCCGGAACCAACCGTGTGCTTGGCCTCATGCGCCGCAGGTACACGCGCGAGCTGTTTGCCGAAAGGCTGCAAAGCATTCGCGAAAAAATGCCGCTGGCCTTCATCGGCGTTGACGTAATTGTGGGCTTCCCCACCGAAACCGATGAGGAATTTGACAACTGCTACCACTTTTTGAAAGATCTGGCGCCGGCGTACCTGCACATTTTCCCGTACTCCAAGCGTCCCAACACCCCCGCCGCCGACATGCAGCAGGTGCCCGGCGCAAAAATTACCGAGCGCGCCAGGCGTCTGGGCGAGCTGTGCGAAAAATTACACGCCGATTTCTACAAAAAAAATGTGGGGCAAACCGCGCGGGTACTTTTTGAAAGCACGCGCAAAAACGGCATGATGTTTGGCTTTACCGAAAATTACGTGAAGGTGGCGCTACCCTACTCCGCCGCGTTGGTCAACCGGGTGGTGGGCGTGCGGCTAAGCGGGCTAAGCGCCGAAGGGTTTATGGCGTGCGAACCGACCGACTAAACATCAAGCAAATATTTGTACCTTTGCGCTCATCAAAATTAATCATAAAATGAAAATGAAACCGAATCTGAGCATAGACGGCACTAAGCAAAAATCGAAAAAATTCTGGGACGATTTCAGAAAATTCGCCTTCAAGGGCAACATTGTTGACCTGGCGCTGGCCGTGGTAATCGGCGGCGCCTTCGGAAAGATTGTGAGCTCGCTGGTCAACGACATTATTATGCCGCTGGTGGGCATGATGATCGGCAACATTGATTTTAAGGACTTGAAGTTTACCATACCAACAGTAGTGGAAGGCGTAAAGGGCGCCACGCTAACCTACGGCATGTTTATACAAAACGTGATTGACTTCATGCTGGTAGCGCTCTCCATGTTTTTGGTAATAAAATTATTTGCAAAGTTTCAGCAGAAAAAGGAGGAGGAGCCCGCTGCTCCGCCGGCTCCCGCCGAGCCCAGCAACGAGGAGAAGCTGCTCATGGAAATCCGCGACCTGCTAAAGGAAAAGAAGTAACCTTCCCATAACGGTATGATTAACTTTCAGCATATTTTCGAAAAATTCAACTCGCTCTCCGTGTTGGTCATCGGCGATGTAATGGTGGACGCGTACATGTGGGGCAAGGTGGACAGGATTTCGCCCGAGGCGCCCGTGCCCATTATTGCCAGCAGCAAGTTCGAAAACAGGCTCGGAGGTGCGGCCAACGTGGCACTCAACCTGCAAGCCCTGGGCGCGCGCCCGCTGCTTTGCTCGGTGGTGGGCAACGACAGCAAGGCCGGGATTTTTATGCAGCTGCTGCAAAATTACGAGCTGAGCAGCGCCGGAATTTTAACCGACAGCACGCGCGTAACCACCACCAAAACCCGCATCATTTCGGGCACCCAGCACATGCTGCGCGTGGACGAAGAAATTACCAAGCCCCTGCACGAGGAGCTGCAAAAAAAGTTTTTTGCCCACGTCGAGCAGCTGCTTGAGAAGGAAAAAATCGATGCTATTATTTTTGAAGATTACGATAAGGGCGTAATTACACCAAGCATTATAGAGTGGGTTGTAGGCCTTGCCAACGCCCGGAAAATTCCAACGCTGGTTGACCCTAAAAAGCGGAATTTTTTGGACTACCACAACGTTACGCTCTTCAAGCCCAACTTTAAGGAGCTGTGCGAGGGCCTGAAAATGGAGGTGGACAAAAAGAGC
The DNA here is from genome assembly GCA_031549685.1 of Bacteroidales bacterium. Taxonomy (GTDB): domain Bacteria; phylum Bacteroidota; class Bacteroidia; order Bacteroidales; family UBA932; genus JAITMY01. Next base: position 12,726 of record JAVBPG010000031.1, read on the forward strand.
TACGACTCCATTTTTGAGGCGGCGAGAGAGATTAACAAGCGCATGGGGGTGCAGTACGCCATGGTTACGCTATCGGAGCGCGGCGTCCTCATTTCCGACGGCGAAAGCTACAACGCCATTCCGGCCGAGCTGCGCAACATTGCCGACGTATCGGGCGCGGGCGACACCGTCATCAGCGTGGCGAGCCTTTGCCTGGCATCGGGCATGGCGCCCAAGATGGTGGCGGCGGTTTCGAACCTCGCCGGCGGCCTGGTTTGCGAAAAGGTGGGCGTGGTGCCCATTGACAAAAAGCAGCTGCTGGATGAGTGCCTGAGAAAGTTGGCGTAGCGCGGAAATTTATCAATAAAAAAGGTAGGGCGTACCCTACCTTTTTTATTGCCGCAACCGCCGTCCGCGCTACGCCATGGCCGCGCCCTTGCCCAGCAGCGTATTGTTGATGAGCTGCTTCAGCTCATTCTCATCGCCGCGCTTGCACACCATAAGCACATCGTTGGTATCGACCACCAGGTAGCCATCAAGGCCCTGCAGCACCACCAGCTTGCCGGCCGGCGTTTGCACAAGGCTGTCGCTCACATTTTCCAACACAACGTTATCCGATATCAGCGCGTTGCCCCGCTCATCCTTGGGCGCCTGCAGGTAAAATGATGTCCATGTTCCCAAATCGGACCAGCCAAAATCGGCACAGATAACATGTACGTTATCCGACTTTTCCATCACGCCGTAGTCAATCGAAATGGCCTTGCACTCGGCGTAGGTGTCGAGAATAAACTGCGGCTCGGCGGCCGTGTAGTAGGCCTCGGCGCCAGCCTCAAACAGCCGGCACACATCGGGTAGGTGCGCCTCAAAGGCGGCCTTAATGCTTTGCAGCGTCCAAACAAAAATGCCGGAGTTCCAGAAAAATTCGCCGCTCTCCACAAACACCTTCGCCATGTCGAGGTTGGGCTTTTCGGTAAAGGTTTTTACCTTGCAAACCTCCTTTCCCTTAGCCTCCTCCACGGTTTCCACAATTTGAATGTAGCCGTAGCCCGTTTCGGGGCGGTTGGGTTTTATGCCAATGGTAACCAGGCGCTCGCCCTGCTCGGCAAAGCGCATCGACTGCTTCAGTATCTTTGCAAACTCGCTCTCATTCAGAATCAAGTGGTCGGACGGAGCTACCACCACCGTAGCATCCGGATTCTTCTGGAGCAGCTTGTAGGTGGCGTAGGCAATACAGGGCGCGGTGTTGCGGCGCAGCGGCTCGAGCAAAATATTTTCGTCCTTGACCAACGGCAGCTGCTCCTTCACCAGCTCCTTGTAGCCCGCGCTGGTAACCACCACAATATTTTCGGGTGGAATGATTTTGGTCAACCTATCAAACGTTTGCTGAATAAACGTACGCCCCACCCCCAGTATATCCAGAAATTGCTTGGGCTTTGCGTTGCGGCTCAGCGGCCAAAAGCGGCTACCTATGCCGCCGGCCATAATTATTCCGTAAGTTGGATTTTGCATGTATAGAAGTAAAAAATATTTAAAAAAATGTACCTTTGCAGGCGATCAAAAACAAATGTACAACATTTTTTTGCAACAAGGTATTTTGCTATGAACATTGAGCAAGTGCGCGAATACTGCCTTTCAAAAGCAGGCGTGAGCGAGAGCTTTCCGTTCGACGACACGGCGCTTGTTTTCAAGGTGTGCGATAAAATGTTTGCGCTGCTGGGCTTGGATAGCGGCTGGCTCAACCTCAAGTGCGACCCCGATAAGGCGATGGAACTGCGCGAGCAATTTGCCGAAGTTACCCCCGGTTACCACATGAATAAAGCCATGTGGAACACCATTCAGCTGGAGGGAAGCCTGACCAACAAGCTCATTTGCGAGTGGATTGACGACTCGTACAACCTTGTGGTAGTTAAGCTTACCAAAGCGCAGCAGGCAGTGCTCAAGTAAAAATGCTTATTTTGAATTGTTTCTCTATGAAAAAGATTTTTTCACTTCTTCTCTTCACGCTTTTCAGCGCTTCGCTACTCGCCCAAGGCATTCAGAATCCGGCAAAGTGGAGCGTGAGCGTTCGGCAAATTTCGGCGCAGGAGGCGGAGCTGCAGCTGTCGGCCGGCATCGAAAGCCCGTGGATAGTGTACTCGGTAAACGTGCCGGAGGACGGCCCTATGCCCATTTCGGTGGCGCTGGAGCCAAGCAGCAGCTACAAGCCCAAGGGTCAGCTTACCGAGCTGAGCAAGCCCAAGGAGAAGCACGATGCCATGTTTGACATGACGGTTAAATATTTTACCAAAGAAGTCAAGCTGTCGCAGCGCCTATCGCTGCAGGAAAATACGGCAAGCCCCGTAAGCATAAAGGGCAGCATTGAGTACCAGTGCTGCAACGAGATGAATTGCGTGCTGCTTACCCACGATTTTTCGGTGCAGCTCAGCCTTGACAAGCCGCAAGCCGCGGCAAGCGCTCCCGAGGCTGTAGGGGCTACTGCGCCCGATTCCATAGCCACCACAGCCCCTGCCGTACCGCCCGCAGCCGCCACGGAGAGCAAGGGCGATTCGCTGCTCACCTTCTTCCTATTCGCCCTCCTGGCGGGCTTTGCGGGAGTTCTTACGCCCTGCGTTTTCCCCATGCTTCCCATGACCATTTCATTCTTCATGCGCGGCCGCAACCGCCGCAAGGGGCTGCGCAAGGCCATCATCTTCGGAATATCCATTGTGCTTATTTACACGTTTATCGGCGCCGTTGTGGCCATTACCAAAACCGCCGACATGACCAACGTAATCAGCACGCACTGGCTGCCCAACCTCATTTTCTTTGCGCTGTTCATCCTATTTGCCATTTCCTTTTTCGGCGCCATGGAGATACAGCTGCCCACCAAGTGGGCCAACCGCATTGACAAGAAGGCCGACAAGGGCGGCTACTTCTCCACCTTTTTTGTGGCGCTGGCGCTCACCATTATTTCCTTCTCGTGCACCGGCCCCTTTGTGGGCGCGCTGCTGGTAGCCGCCGCCTCGGGCGCCGTGCTCAAGCCCGTTATCGGGATGTTTGGCTTTGGACTTGCCTTTGCGGCGCCGTTTACCATTCTGGCGCTATTCCCGTCGGCCATGAAAAAGCTGCCGAAGTCGGGCGGATGGATGAACACCATTAAGGTTTTCTTTGCCTTTATCCTCGCCATCTTCAGCATGAAGTTCCTGTCGGTAGCCGACCATGCGCTGGGATTCAACATTATTTCGCGCGAGCTGTTCATCTGCATCTGGGTGGTGCTCTTTGCGCTGCAAGGCTTCTACTTTCTCGGCAAATTGCGTTTTGCGCACGACGACAAGGTGGAGCACATTAGCGTACCGCGCTTTGTAATGGCCATCGTTTCCTTCTGCCTGGCGCTATACCTTTTTACCGGTCTTTTGGGAAACCCGCTCAAGTCGCTTGCCGGATTCTTGCCGCAGCACAGCGTGCAGCAGCCAAGGCCCGACAAGGCAGCGGAGGGTGCGCCTACGGCCAACTTTTACAGCGCGCAGATGCTGTGCAACGCCACGCCCAAGTACAGCGAGCTGAACCTGCACGGGCCGGCAAACCTCCCCTCGTTCTTTGACCTGAACGAGGCCCTGGCCTGCGCCAAGCAGCAAGGTAAGCTGGTGCTGGTGGATTTTAAGGGGCACTACTGCAGCAACTGCAAAAAGATGGAGGGCGATGCCTTTGCCGACAAGCGCGTGCTGGAGCTGCTGCACCAAAAGTACATTATCGTATCGCTCTACACCGACGATAAAACGGAGCTGCCTGCAGTCGAGTGGTACACCTCCAGCTTTGACGGGAAGCAGAAAAAAACGTTGGGCCAAAAGAACCTGGACTACCTAATGAGCACCTACAAGGTAAACGCCCTACCCTACTTTGTTACGCTCGACGGCGAGGGGAAGCTGCTCGGCACACCGGTGGGCTACACCTCCGCCGATAAGTTTTTAGCGTTTTTGCAGCAAGGGGTAAAGTGATGAGGGCGAGGGAGGCAGGGAATGATGAGCTGAGGTTAGCGAGGAGATTCCTCGACTTCACTCGTTCCTCGTTTCGCTCGGAATGACGATTCTGAACGGGTATAAAAGGGGAAGGGAGGGAGCGGCATAGCCGCTCCCTCCCTTCCCCTTTTATTTACCCCAATTACCACATGTCGTCATTCCGAACGCGGTGAGGAATCTCCTCGCTAAGGCTACAATGCTGTAATCTTTACTTAAAAAGACCTACAGCGGCAGCACGGTGCGCTTGAAATCCTGGTTAATAATTTGCGCCACGCAGCCGTAAATGGCCGAGAGCCCGCACAAAATACCCTCCCATCCTGCAATGCGGGTAATGGTTTCGTTGCCCGTAAAATCGCCTGCGGCAAGCAAAAAGAAGAGAACCACCAGCGTACCGAAGGTTATTTGCAGCTGGCGGCTATGCTTGAAGGTAGAAATAAACATGAAGCTGCTAAACACGCCCCACACCAGCAGGTACCACGCCACCTCGACCTTGGTGGCCTGCAGGCCTGCACCCATGTCGGTTTTGGGCAGCAGCCAAATGCACACCAGCGACAGCCAAAAGGCGCCGTAAGCCGTAAAGGCCGTTGCGCCAAAGGTATTTCCCTTTTTCCACTCCTGTACGCCGGCAATCATTTGCGCTATGCCGCCCATAAAAATCCCCATGGCGACAATGGTGCTGTTTAGCTCCGTGCAGCCTGCGTTGTGCAGGTTGAGCAGCACCGTCGTCATACCGAAACCCAACAGCCCCAGCGGGGCGGGGTTTGCCGTAACATCTTTCACCTCAATCAGCTGTTTTTCCATTTTTTTGTTTACAAAATTATTGGTTAAGTTTTATTTGCACCGCAGCGCGCTCCATCCGAGCCACCGCCTCATCCACGCCCACCATTTCCACAATATCAAATACGCCGGGGCCCATGCTGGCACCAACCAGGCAGAGGCGGAACGTGTTCATTACCTCGCCCATTTTAAGCCCGCTTGCAGCAATCCACTCGTGCACGGCATGCTCCGTTTTTTCCTTTTCAAAAGGCGAAACACTTTTCAGCTGCGCCATCAGCTGCTGAAGCATGGCGGGCGTTTCGGGCTTCCAGTATTTTTGCACCACCTTTTCGTCATACGCCGTCGGGGCAAGGAAAAAGTAGGACGAGAGGTTCCAGAAATCGCCTACAAACGTGGCGCGCTCCTTAATCATGCCGCACACCTTTTCCACGTACTCCGGTGAAGCGGTTACACCCTTTTCGGCAAGTATGGGCCGGTATAGCTTCGCCAGCTCGGCGTTGCTTTTTTCCTTCAGGTATTGCTGGTTGAACCACCTGGCCTTATCGGGGTTGAAGCGCGCACCGGACTTAATAACACGCTTTAGATCAAACAACTGCACAAGCTCCTCTAAGCTGAATTTTTCCTGCTCGGTGCCGGGGTTCCAGCCCAGCAGCGCCAGCAGGTTCACAAAGGCTTCGGGGAAATATCCATCTTCACGATAGCCACGTGAAACCTCGCCGGCGGGCGATTTCCAAAGCAGGGGGAAAACGGGGAAGCCCATTTTATCGCCGTCGCGCTTGCTGAGCTTTCCCTTTCCGTCGGGCTTGAGCAGCAGCGACAGGTGCGCGAACTGCGGCATGGAATCCTGCCAGCCGAAGGCGCGGTACAGCAGCACGTGCAGCGGCAGCGAGGGCAGCCACTCCTCGCCGCGGATAACGTGCGAGATTTCCATCAGGTGGTCGTCCACAATGTTGGCCAGGTGGTAGGTTGGCAGCTCGTCCGCCCTCTTCCATAGCACCTTATCATCCAAAGTATTAGAGTTAACAACAACCTCCTCGCGAATGATGTCGTACATTTTTACGGTTTCATTCTCGGGAATTTTGAAGCGGATAACCCAGTCGCTGCGCTCGCCCTTCAGCCGCTCCACCTCCTCGGGCGAAAGCGAAAGCGAATTTTTCAACCCTCCGCGCGTTTCGTAGCTGTAGGTAAACGCCTCGCCCTTAGCCTCCTTTTCCTGGCGCAGGGCATCCAACTCCTCCGCCGTATCGAAGGCGTAGTAGGCGTTTCCGCTATCAACGAGCTGCTGCGCGAACTGGAGGTAAATGGGCTTGCGCTCGCTCTGGCGGTAGGGCGCATGCGGGCCGCCAATGCCCACGCCCTCGTCGAACGTAATGCCGCACCAGCTCAGCGCCTCGATGATGTACTCCTCGGCGCCGGGCACGTAGCGGTTGGTGTCGGTATCCTCAATGCGGAGAATGAAATCGCCGCCGTGCTTTTTGGCAAAAAGGTAGTTGAACAAGGCTGTGCGTACGCCGCCCATGTGCAGCGGCCCGGTGGGGCTCGGCGCAAAGCGCACGCGGATTTTTGGTGAGGTCATATTGCTTTGATTTTGGCTGCAAAGATAGGTTAATAATAAATTTATGCCAAGTTTTTAGTACCTTCGCAAGTCATTTTGTAACAGTATGGAAAAAAGCCTTCCATCGTGCACGTTAATTGTTAGCACCTACAACTCACCCGCCTACCTTCGGCAATGCCTCAAGAGCGTGCTGAAGCAAAGCATAATGCCTTCGCAGGTCATTGTGGCCGATGATGGTTCGGGCGAGGAAACGCGCCGGCTGGTGGAGGAATTTACTCCTATTTTCGCCGGCAAAACAGACTTTCGGCACGTGTGGCATCCCGACGAAGGCTTCCGGCTTGCCGCCATACGTAACAAGGCCCTGGCGCAAACCACCGGCGATTACGTCATCATTACCGATGGCGATATTATCCTGCACCGGCAGTTTATATCCGACCATCTGTTTTTTGCAAAGCCCAACACGTTTGTGGCCGGCACACGAGTGCTGCTCACGCAGGAACTCAGCAACCGCATTACGCAATCGAAGATTGAGGTAAAACTTTCCTTGTGTAGCAAAGGGGTTATAAAACCGTATAAGGCTATCAGGAGCAGGGCTATGGCTATCATTAACGAGCGCATTATGCAGCACAAAGCCCTGCCACGATACGTGCTGGGTTGCAACATGGCTTTCTGGGCAAAAGATATTTTTGCCATCAACGGCTACAACTCCGATTTTTCGGAGTGGGGCCGGGAGGACAACGACGTGGCCATACGGCTTATCAACCTGGGGGTAAAGATGCGCATGCTGTACTTCGCCGCCACGGCCTTTCACCTATACCACAAGGAAAACAGCCGAATGGGGCTGAGCGCAAACGATGTCATTTTAGAAAAAAGCATAGCCGAAAAGCTGACCCGCATCAGCAACGGTATTTACAAGGAATAATTCATGAAAATTTTTTTCAGGCTACTCTCATACGCGCCGCCGTTAACACCCATAGCGCTTCGCTACCTGGGGTTAATCATTCTGGGTGTAATATTCAGCTTGCTCAACCTCACCCTGCTGGTGCCGGTTCTCGATGTTATTTTCAACACCGGCTCTGCGCCCGCCGTTACCGAAATGCCGGCCTTTGCCGTCAACTTTGAGTACTTCAAGAGCCTGTTTTACTATCACTTCAACGTACTCCGCGTAAACCACGGGCCAATGGGCGCGCTGCAGTTTACCTGCGTGGTCATAGCCGTTTCGGTGTTGCTATCCAACTTTTTCAAGTACTTTGCGCAGCGCGTTATTACCAAAATGCAGAGCTTTGTAATACGCAACCTGCGCCGCGCCATGTTCGACAAAATTCTGTCGCTCCACGTTTCGTACTTCCGCACCATTACCAAGGGGCAGCTGCTCTCCATGGTTTCCAACGATATAAACGAAATACAAAGCGTTATAGGCAGCTCGCTGCACGTGCTGCTGCGCGAGCCGCTATTCATCCTGTTTTACACGGGCGCGCTCTTTTACCAGTCGCCCAAGCTTACCATATTTACGCTCATTGTGCTGCCGCTGGCCGGGCTCATCATATCGGGCATAGCGGCCACGCTCAAGCGCACCGCCAAGCACGCGCAAAGCCTGCTGGGCAGCCTGCTGGGCGTGATGGACGAAACGGTGGTGGGCATACGCGTTATCAAGATTTTTAAGGCCGAAAAATACATCGGGGCCAAGTTTGACGAGCTCAACAACCAGCACCGCAAAACCTTTAAGCGCATGTGGAACCGCATGGACATTGCATCGCCCTTGTCGGAGTTTCTGGGAGTAATAGCCGTTGTGTGCATTGTGCTATACGGCGGCAGCCTCATATTTAGCGGGTCGGAAAGCGCGCTCACGGCAAGCCAGTTCATTACCTACATTGCCATATTTTCGCAAATTCTGGCGCCCGCCAAATCGCTGGCGCAGGCCTCGGCCAACTTCCAGCGCGGCATAGCGTCGGGCGAGCGCGTTTTTAAAATTATCGATGCCGAGGTTGAAATCAAGAGCAAGCCGGAGGCCGTAAAAATTGAAGATTTTTCACGCTCGGTCGAAATCAAAAACATGAGCTTTGCCTACCGCGAGGACGACTACGTGCTCCGCCATATCAACCTCAAGATAGAAAAGGGTAAAACCGTAGCCCTGGTAGGCCAGTCAGGCTCGGGAAAGACCACGCTGGCCAACCTCATCCCGCGATTTTACGATGTTACCCACGGCGAGATTCTGGTGGATGGCGTAAACGTAAAAGACTGCGACCTGAGCAGCCTGTACGGGCAGATAAGCATGGTTACGCAGGAGCAGATCCTATTCAACGATACGGTGTTTAACAACATCGCCTTTGGCCTGGAGTCGGCCACCGAGGAGCAGGTGCGGCATGCCGCCAAGGTTGCCAACGCGCACAACTTTATTATTGAAATGGAGGATGGCTACCACACCAACATTGGCGATGGAGGCAGCCGCCTGTCGGGCGGGCAGCGCCAGCGCTTAGCCATAGCCCGTGCCGTGCTGCGCAACCCGCCCATCCTTATTCTGGACGAGGCCACCTCAGCGCTCGACACCGAGAGCGAGAAGCTGGTGCAGGACGCGCTTACCAAGCTCATGCAACACCGCACGTCGGTGGTCATTGCGCACCGCCTGTCCACCATTCAGCATGCCGACTGCATTGTGGTAATGAACCAGGGTGAAATAGTAGAGCAGGGTACACACGAGGAGCTGTACGCCAATGCCCATGGCACCTACAGGCACCTGTGCGATTTGCAAGCGTTTAAGTAATGGAGAATGGAGAATTAACTACGTTCCTAATTTCGTTACTTTCAGTGCTCAATTTTTAATTTTTAATTTCTAATTTTTAATTGAAAAAATGGCAACCTTCAACAGAAAATACACCAACGGCGAAATTACCGTGTACTGGCAGCCCGACCTGTGCGTACACGCCGGCATATGCCTCAGCGAACTTCCACGCGTATTTAATCCGCGCCGCAGGCCATGGATTGATTTGTCGCAAGCCGATACCGGCAGCATCATTGCCACGGTAAACGGCTGCCCCACCGACGCGCTCATGTACTCGTGGAGCGACCCCGAGCGTAATGAGCGCGACATCAGCCCGAAGGTGTTGAAAAATAAGGAAATTCTCAAACGTTTCGACAAAGAAAAAGAGCCCGACGTAAAGATAAAATTGCAGGCTGATGGGCCGGTTATAATAACGGGTGTATATGAGCTGGAGAATGAAAACGGCGCAAAAGAAACCCAAAATTCACCCTGCTCCATTTGCCGTTGCGGCAGGAGTAAAAATTTGCCTTTTTGCGACGGCTCGCACGCCATGAGCGAGAAGTAAAGAGGATGGTCAACGATAAATGGTTAATGATAAACGATGAAAAAAGAATTTGCCACATACAAAGGTTTAGATTTATCGCAAATAAATAAGGATGTGCTGGCCCAGTGGAAGGCCGACGGCACCTTTGCGCAATCGCTCAAGCTGCGCGAGGGCTGCAAGCCCTTTGTGTTTTACGAAGGGCCGCCCTCGGCCAACGGCATGCCGGGCATTCACCACGTGATGGCGCGCGCCATAAAGGATATTTTTTGCCGCTACAAAACGCAAAAAGGCTTTTTGGTAAACCGCAAGGCCGGCTGGGACACGCACGGGCTGCCCGTGGAGCTGGGCGTGGAAAAAATGCTGGGCATTACCAAAGAGGATATCGGTAAAAAAATATCGGTGGACGAGTACAACGCCGCCTGCCGCAAGGAGGTGATGAAGTACACTAAGGAGTGGGAAAACCTTACCGAGCAAATGGGCTACTGGGTGGACATGAACCACCCCTACATTACCTACGACAACCGCTACATCGAAACGCTGTGGTACCTGCTCAAGCAGCTGTACGAAAAAAATCTGCTGTACAAAGGCTACACCATACAGCCCTACTCACCTGCCGCAGGCACAGGCCTCAGCACCCACGAGCTCAACCAGCCCGGCTGCTACCGCGATGTGAAGGACACCACCTGCGTGGCCATGTTCGGCCTGCCCCTTGCCAACGAAAATACGGAGCTGCTCAACCGCGCCTTTGGCTCCAGCGCCATGCACCTTCACGGCGGCTGGGGTAAAACCTACCTCTTAGCATGGACCACCACGCCCTGGACGCTGCCCAGCAACACCGCGCTCTGCGTTGGCCCCGGCATTGGCTACGTGGCGGTACAAACGCACAACCCGTACAGCGGCGAAAAAATCACGGTAATTCTGGCAAAGGATTTGGTGGCAAAACATTTCAACCCCAAAGCCGCCGAAATTCCCTTTGAGGATTACAAGCCCGGCGACAAGCTCGCTCCCTACAAGGTGGTGGGCGAGTGCAGGGGGAAGGATCTGGAGGGAATGCAGTACGCGCAGCTCATGCCTTGGATTAACCCCGGCAGCGGCGCTTTCCGCGTAATTACAGGCGACTTTGTTACCACCGAGGACGGCACGGGCATTGTTCACATTGCCCCCACCTTTGGTGCCGACGACGACCGCGTGGCCAAGGAGCACGGCGTTCCGCCCTTGATGCTGGTTGACAAAAACGGCATCCGCCAGCCGATGGTGGATAAAACCGGAAAGTTTTTTAAAGTAGAAGACCTTGACGATGCTTTTGTAAAAGAATCCGTCAACGTTGATTTGTACAAGGAGTACGCGGGGCGATATGTCAAGAATGCCTACGACCCAAAGTTGGCTGAAGACGACGCTACGCTCGATGTTGACCTGTGCGTAATGCTCAAGCAGCAGGGGCTGGCATTCAAAATCGAAAAGCACGTGCACAGCTACCCGCACTGCTGGCGCACCGACAAGCCTGTGCTGTACTACCCGCTCGACAGCTGGTTCATCAAAACCACGGCCTGCAAGGAGCGCATGGTGGAGCTGAACAAAACCATAGGCTGGAAGCCCGAAAGCACCGGCACCGGCCGCTTTGGCAAGTGGCTGGAGGAGCTGAAGGATTGGAACCTTTCGCGCAGCCGCTACTGGGGAACTCCGCTCCCCATTTGGCGCAGCGAGGATGGCGCGGAGGAAAAATGTGTTGGCTCCGTTGAAGAGCTATACAACGAAGTTGAAAAATCCGTTGCCGCAGGATTTATGAAGGAGAATCCGTACAAGGCAAAAGGATTTGTTCCCAACAAATACGAAAAGGAAAACTACGAGCGGATAGACCTGCACCGCCCCTACGTTGATGGTATTATCTTAGCCTCGGAAAGCGGCAGGCCCATGAAGCGTGAGCTGGACTTGATAGATGTGTGGTTCGACTCGGGCGCCATGCCCTTTGCGCAGGACCACTATCCATTTGAGGGGAGCAAGGATAGAAAGGTGGCCGATTTTATTGCCGAAGGTGTGGACCAAACACGCGGCTGGTTCTTTACGCTCCACGCCATTTCGACCATGATAGCCGACGGCGTTTCGTTCAAGAATGTTATTTCAAACGGCCTGGTGCTGGACAAAAACGGCAACAAGATGAGCAAGCGCTTAGGCAACGCCGTGGAGCCCTTCAAGGTAATGGAGGACTTCGGCAGCGATGCCCTGCGCTGGTACATGGTTACCAACTCGCAGCCGTGGGACAACCTCAAGTTCGACGTTGACGGTGTGGACGAGGTGCGCCGCAAATTCTTCGGTACGCTGTACAACACCTACTCCTTCTTTGCGCTCTACGCCAACGTTGACGGCTTTACCGGCGCAGAAAAGCAGGTTCCCGTGAGCGGGCGCCCCGAGATTGACCGCTGGATAATTTCGCTGCTCAACACCTTGGTAAAAGAGGTGGAGGAGGCCTACGAAACCTACGAGCCAACCCGCGCCGGACGTTTAATTCAAGATTTTGTAGGAGACAACTTAAGCAACTGGTACGTGCGCCTCAACCGCAAGCGCTTTTGGGGCGGCAGCATGACGCAGGATAAGCTGGCGGCCTACCAAACCCTGCACGAGTGTCTTACAAAAGTTGTACTATTAGCAGCACCCATTGCACCGTTTATTACCGACAGAATTTTTGGCGACATCAACGCCGTGAGCGGCGAATTCAGCGTCAGCTCCGTGCACCTGGCCAACTTCCCGGAGTTTGACAACTCTTTAATCAATAATGAGTTGGAAAACAAGATGCAGCTGGCGCAGCAGGCCACCTCCATGATTCTGGCCCTGCGCCGCAAGGTAAACATCCGCGTGCGCCAGCCGCTGCAGCGCGCCGTGCTGGCCATTGCCGACCCCGAGGTGGAGAAGTTGCTCACGCCGCAAATCAAGGAAATTGTAAAGGCCGAAACCAACGTAAAGGATTTGCAGATTGAGATGGAGGTGGTAACCAAGCGCGCCAAGGCCAACTTCAAAACGCTGGGCGCAAAGTGCGGCAAAAATATGAAGGAGGTTGCGGCGCAAATTCAGGCCTGGCAAAACGCCGATGTTATTGCCTTGGAGCAAAACGGCAAAGCCGAAATAGCGTTGGCCTCCGGCGAAAAAATCAGCGTTGCGCCCGAGGATGTGGAGGTAATTACCGAAAGTATTCCCGGCTACGAGTGCCTTACCGAGGGCAAGCTGACGCTGGCCCTGGACATAACCGTTACCGATGAATTACGCCAGGAGGGTATAGCCCGCGAGCTGGTAAACCGCATTCAGAATTTGCGCAAGGACAGCGGCTTTGAGGTAACCGACCGTATTAAAATTCAGGTTGAGAAGCGCGCCGAAATTGAAGCTGCTGTAAACGCCTTTGCCGACTACATTAAGGGACAGGTGCTGGGAGTTTCTCTCGATATGGTTGAAAAATTGGACAGCGCCACCGCCGTTGAAATTGACGATTACGCGGTAAAGATTAAGGTGGAGAGGGTATAAAAGAGGCCTTTCGACAATTACCATAACCAACTTATTATAGCACACTTACAAATCACGCCATGGTGCAATACAGCTGAGCAGACTTTGCACTTAGGCAAATATTTATTACCTTAGCGTAATTTAAAATTTCGAAATTATGAAAGCGAAAGTTGTAAAAGAAAAGACAAGATATTCGGACGAGGAGCTGGCGGAATTCAAGGCGCTTATTCTCTCCAAGTTGGAGAAGGCTCGCAAGGATTTTGAAGCGTTGCGCGAAGCCATTACGCAAAGCAACAGCAACGACACCATTGACACTTCGCCTACATTTAAGGTGCTGGAGGAAGGCGCCTCTACCCTGTCAAAGGAGGAGTCGAGCAAGCTGGCCGAGCGGCAGCAGAAGTTTATTCAGCACCTCGAGGCCGCCCTTATCCGCATCGAAAATAAAACCTACGGCATCTGCCGCGAAACAGGCAAGCTTATTCCTGCCGACAGGTTGCGCGCCGTACCTCACGCCACGCTGAGCATGGAGGCTAAGACTAAGCGATAAGCTCCATGACCATTACTAAAAAAGCAGGCCTGCTGGTTGCCCTTATCCTCCTTGCCGACCAGGCGCTGAAAATCTGGATAAAAACGCACCTGACCTTAGGCGAAGAAATTTCCCTCATCGGGCAACGCGGCTTCATTTACTTTACCGAAAACAACGGAATGGCTTTCGGTCTGGAATTTTTCGGCAACGCCGGAAAGCTCCTGCTCAGCCTTTTCCGCATTGTATTTATTGCCGCCATCGGGTGGTACACGTGGAAGCAAATCCACAGCGGAGCCTCCAAGGGCTTGGTGCTGGGGCTCGCCGCCATGTTTGCCGGCGCGCTCGGCAACCTCATCGACTGCATGTTTTACGGGCTCATTTTTGGCGAATCGACCTACACGCAGGTAGCGCAAATGTTCCCCGCCGGCGGTGGCTACGCCCCGTTCCTGTACGGCAAGGTGGTGGATATGTTCTACTTCCCCGTCATCAACACCGTGCTGCCCGACTGGTTCCCCGTTTGGGGCGGCGAGCGCTTTATTTTTTTCCGCCCCATATTCAACATCGCCGATGCGGCAATTACCGTAAGCGTTTTTTACCTGCTCTTTTTTCAGCGCTCCATTTTTTTCGACAAAAAAGAAGAGAGCGTAGCCGGAAAAGAGTAAGCTTCCCACCTTGTCATCATCATAACACAAAAATATGGCATCACTCAACAAAATCAGCTGGCGCGGCCTTGATGCCGTGGAAATGGAGGCAGGTGGCTACACAGCGCTGCTGGTGCCGAGCATGGGCGCCAACCTGGTAAGCCTTACGCAGGCCGAAAAAAATGTAACCATACTTCGCACGCCTGTGGAAAGCGACATGGAAACTTTCCTTGGACGCCCGCAGCTCTACGGGCTTCCGCTGCTCTTTCCGCCCAACAGAATTGAGGACGGAACCTACACCTTTGAGGGGCGCAAATACCAGTACCCCATTACCATTCCGGCGCAAAACAACTACCACCACGGCATTATAAAATCGCAAAAGTTTACCGTGTGCAAAGCGGTGGTTGAAAAAGACGCCGTAGAAGTTGAAGCCGTATTTTATTCAAATGCCGTTAACAACGAAATTTTCGTAGATTTTCCGCACGAGTTCGAGTGCCGCATGAGCTTTAGGCTGTCGGCGCAGGGGCTGGAGCACAAGGTTACTTTTATCAATCAAAGTAGCGCTAACATGCCGCTGGGCGTGGGTTACCATACGCCTATCGTGGTTCCGTTTGTCAACGGCAGCGATAAAAACAGCTACAAAATTATGCTGTCGGTGGGCAAGCGCTGGGAGCTGAGCGAGCGCACGCTACCCACAGGGAAGCTGCTGGAGTTGGGCAGCGACGAGGCCCCGTTGCGCACAACAGGTATCAACCCGCTGGGCAGGGCGCTCGAAAACGCCTACACCAACGAGCCCATGACCGTGGACGGCAAGCCGTACAGCGGCGCCGTGCTAACGCACGAGCCAAGCGGCACGCGCGTGTTTTACGAGGTGGACAAGGAGGTAAAAGACTGGACGCTGTGGAACAACGGCGGCGATGCCGGATACATTTGCCCCGAGCCGCAAACCTGGGCCATCAACGCGCCGAACCTACAGCTGCCCGCCGGGCAAACAGGCTTCCAGGCCTTAGCGCCCAGCGCCACGTGGAGCTCGGTAAGCAAAATATACGTAAAGTAAAAAGCACCCGGCTACCTGTCATTACGGCCTTAAGCCGGAATTCCCCGAAAAAATATTTCTTCGATTTTGGGGATTGCGGGTCGAGCCCGCAATGACAATCCACAACAAGCATTCTTGTACCAAACTCAAAGCAAGTAGTAAGCTTCAACTTACTACTTGCTTTTTTATAGGCAGATAGGATTTGACTTTTAAGCTGAACCTTACGCCTAAAATGCTTAACTTTGAAAGAATATCAACGCGGCATTTATGAACGTTTTACTTCTTCAAACCGACATGGCGTGGCAGCAACCCGGGCCCAACCGCGCCCGCGCCGGGCAGCTGATAGATACCTCGCCAGCGGCGGATTTAATTGTCCTACCCGAAATGTTTACCACCGGATTCTGTACGCAGCCCGGGGGTGTGGCCGAGCAAGCCAATACCGAAACCTTGGCGTGGATGCGCGCCGTGGCGAAGGAAAAAAATGCCGCCGTGGCCGGAAGCGTGGCAACGGAGGAGGATGGAAAATACTACAACCGCCTGCACTTTGTAAAGCCCGATGGGGCGGTTTCGTTTTACAACAAGCGGCATCTTTTTTCATTTGCCGGAGAGCACAAGGAGTACACCGGCGGCAGCGAGCGGGTGGTGGTGGAGCACTGCGGCGTACGCATGCTGCTGCAAATTTGCTACGACCTGCGCTTTCCCGTTTTTGCCCGCAACACAGGCGACTACGACATGATACTTTACGTAGCCTGCTGGCCTACCTCGCGCATTGAGGCGTGGAGTACGCTGCTGCGCGCCCGCGCCATCGAAAACCAATGCTACGTGGCGGGCGTGAACCGCACGGGCAGCGAACCTACAGGCGAATACAGCGGCGGCACAGCGCTCATCAACTTCTTGGGGCAGCCGGTGGCGGCAGCGGAGTTTGGAAAAGAGCAAGCCGTTTCCGGTAAAATAGACATCCAGGCGCTGCAGGATTTTCGCAAGAAATTCCCCGCGCTGAACGATGCGGATAAGTTTAAGATACTGTAAAATTCGCCGTCATTGCGAGCGAAGCGAAGCAATCTCAAGTATAGACGTGTCATCCCGAACTTGATTCGGGATCTCCCAAGGGAAGATTGCGGGTCAAGCCCGCAATGACACATCTAAAAGAGAATTTCACTCGGAATAACCAAAAGGACAATATTGCATGTTACGAAAAATATTTACAAATGCAGCATAGAGTTTACTCGCAAAATATTGTTAACGAAGTTGTTAACGAATTAAAAATAAAAAAGCTGGAGGGCGCCACCATCGGCGAGGTGGTGCTGCTGGCGCAGCGCTTGGTAGAGCTGACGGGAATCCCCTTCATCCGCATGGACCAGGGTGTGCCGGGCTTGGAGCCGTGCGCCGTGGGCATTGAGGCCGAAAAGTTGGCGTTAGATGGCGGATTTCCCGCTATTTACCCCGCCGCCGAGGGCATTCCGGTTTTAAAGAACGAGGCCTCCCGGTTTGTAAAGGCTTTTCTAAACATCGACATATCGCCCGCCTCGTGCATTCCGGTAACGGGCTCCGTGCTGGGCAGCTTCGCATCCTTTGTAATATGCAGCCAGCTGGACAAGAACAAGGACACCATACTTTTTATCGACCCCGGATTTCCCATTCAAAAATCGCAGCTGCAAATTTTAGGCATAAAGTACGAGCAGTTCGATGTGCACGATTTTCGGGGCGAGAAGCTGCGGGATAAGTTGGATAACTATTTGAAAAACGGAAATATCGCAGGTATTATCTACTCCAACCCCAACAACCCCGCGTGGATTTGCCTTACCGACAGCGAGTTGAAAACTATTGGAGAGCTCTCCACCCGGTACGACACCGTGGTGCTTGAGGACTTGGCCTACTTCGGCATGGACTTTCGCACCGACTTCGGAGTGCCCTTTCAGGAGCCCTACGTACCAACGGTAGCGCGCTACACCGACAGCTACATGTTGATGCTTTCGGCCTCCAAAATTTTCAGCTACGCCGGGCAGCGCGTCGCCGCGGTTTGCGTATCGGACAAGCTGTTTTCGCGAAAATTCGAGGCGCTGGCAAGGCGCTACAACGGCGCCGGAATCTTCGGGCCCACGTTCATCGCCTCCGTGCTCTACATGATAACCTCGGGGGTAACGCACAGCACGCAGTTTGGCTTTGCGGCCATGCTCAAGGCCGCGTCCGACGGCACGCTGAAGTTTACCGAAGCCACAATCGAGTACGCACGCCGGGCGCGCCGCATGAAGGAAATCTTTACCCGGCATGGCTTTCACGTGGTGTACGACAAGGACATTAACCGCGAAATTTCCGATGGCTTTTTCTTTACCGTTGGCTACAAAAACATGAGCTGCGCCGAGCTCATGCAGGAGCTGCTTTACTACGGCATCAGCTCCATTGCGCTATCGACCACGGGCAGCGAGCAGCAGGGTGTTCGCGCATGCTGCTCGCGCATGAACGATGAAAAGCTGTTCGATATTTTAGATGAAAGGCTGAAGGGCTTTGCGGAGGACCATTAGGCCCCACCCAGCCTCCCCAAAGGGGATGGAGTTGAGGGTCGATTCAAATAGTAAATTATAAATAGTCAAAATTGTAAATCACATCATGATTTGGAACAAAACAAAGGAGTGCATGAGCGCTGACGAAAAGCACCAGCTGCAAAGCCAGCGCCTGCGCAAGCTGGTGGAAACGGTGTACCACAGCACCCCTTTTTACCGGCAAAAAATGCAGGAAACGGGCCTGCTGCCCGATGATATAAAGTCGATTGACGATGTTGCAAAGTTGCCGTTTACCACCAAGCAGGACTTGCGCGACAACTATCCCTACGGCCTGTTTGCCGTACCGCTTGAGCAAATTATCCGGCTGCACGCCTCATCGGGAACCACCGGCGCACCAACGGTGGTGGGCTACACGCGCCGCGATTTGAGCATCTGGTCCGAAATGATTGCGCGCTGCCTTAGCGCGTACGGCGCCGACCACCACGACATCTTTTCGGTGTCGTACGGCTACGGCCTGTTTACCGGCGGGCTTGGGCTGCACTACGGGGTAGAGCACCTGGGGGGCACGGTTATTCCCATGTCGAGCGGCAACACCAGCAAGCAGATTCAGCTCATGCACGACTTTGGCGCCACGGCCATTGCCTGCACCCCATCGTACGCGCTGTACATGGCCGAGGCTATGGAAAAGGCGGGCATAGCGCGCGAGAAATTTAAGCTGCGCATCGGCATTTTCGGCGCCGAGCCGTGGACGGAAAACATGCGGCGCGAGATTGAAAACAAGCTCGGGCTGAATGCCTACAACATTTACGGGCTGAGCGAAATTATGGGGCCGGGCGTATCGCACGAGTGCGAGCAAAAGGACGGCTCGCACATTATCGACGACCACTTTTACCCCGAAATCGTTTCGCCCGACACGCTACAACCCTTGCCCTACGGCGAGCAGGGCGAGCTGGTATTTACCACGCTCACCAAGGAGGGACTGCCGCTGCTGCGCTACCGCACCAAGGACTTGTGCTCGCTCAACCCCGAGCCCTGCGCCTGCGGCCGCACCAGCGTGCGCATGAGCCGCATTGTGGGGCGCAGCGACGACATGCTCATTATTCGCGGCGTAAATGTTTTCCCATCTCAGATAGAAAGCGTAATTTTGGAAATGGAGGAGCTGGAGCCGCACTACATGCTCGTCATCGACCGGGTGCACAACCTCGATATGCTGGAGGTGCAGGTGGAGGTTCGCGATGGCTACTACTCCGACGAAATTACCAAAATGGTTGAGCTGAAAAAGAAAATTGCACATCGCCTGCACAGCGTTTTGAGCCTCAGCGCCGATATAAAGCTGGTGGAGCCCTACACCATGAAGCGCAGCGAGGGCAAGGCGCAGCGCGTAGTTGACAAGCGCAAGCTAAATTAGCTGCTGTCATCCCGTGCTTGACACGGGATCTCCTGCCGGGAGCGCTTGCGGGTCAGGCCCGCAATGACAAGCAGAGTAGAAATCAACATTAATTTAAAATGTTATGACCATCAAGCAACTTTCTGTTTTTATTGAAAACAAAACAGGCCGCATAAACGAGGTAACCAAAATCCTTGCCGCCAACGGCGTTAACATGACCGCCTTCAGCCTGGCCGAGAACGCCGAGTTCGGCATTCTGCGCATGGTTGTTTCGAACGTGGAGCAGGCCTTAAAGGTGCTGAAGGAGGCGCGCTTTGGCGTAACCGTTACCGAGGTGGTGTGCTTTACGCTGAGCAACGTTCCGGGAGCCCTGTCGGCGGTGCTGGAGCTGCTGGCCAAGGAGCACGTTTTTATTGAGTACATGTACGCCTTCTCGCAGGGCGAAACGGCCAACGTAGTCATTCGGCCCACCAACGTGGACAGGTGCGTTGAGGTGCTGCTGGAGAATAAAACTACCCTGATAAGCAAGGCGAGCATTAGCCAGATTTAGCTTTCGTAGGTGCCCGGCGCCATTTTTTTGTGCTCGCCCAGGATCATCTCATGCACCTTTTCCTGCATTGCCTTCACATCGGTGGCGGCCACTTCTTCGGCGGAGATTTCCGGCATAATGCTTACCTGAAACACCTGCCGGGCGTTGAGCCAGCCGCCGTTGCCGTTCGAGAAGCTGCGCGTACCGTCAACGGCCACCGGAAGTATGGGAACTTCGTTTGATTTTGCCAGCATAAAAGCGCCCTCCTTGAACTTGCCCACCCGCCCGTTTTTGGAGCGCGTACCCTCGGGAAACATCATTATGGAGGTGCCGTGCTTTAAATTTTCGGAGCAGTCGTGCATCATTTTTTTGGCGCTCTTGGCATCGCCGCGCTTAATGGTAACATCGCCGTGCAACCACAGCAGCTGCCCCACCAACGGCAGGCGGTAAATCTCCTTTTTCGACACCCACTTAAAGTAGGTTTTTACCTTATACAGCAGCACAATGTCCAGCATCGACTGGTGGTTGGAGCAAATTACGTAGGGTTGATTTTTCCGTACATGCTCCGTCCCCCTCACCACCACCTTTACAAAGGGCGACATGGGAAAATACTGAAGCGCGATAAACGAAGAAAAGCGGTGCTGCACCTTTCGCTTGGGGTCGAAGGGGTAAAGCAGCACAAACAGTATGGCCGATATGACTACAAATGCCGGAGCCGTTATTAAAAAATAAATAACAAAAAGTACGGTATAGATTTTGTTCAGCATAATCCCTATTAAGTTAGTGGCCAGTAATTAGTAATTAGTGATTAGTGATTAGTGAAAAGCATTGGCTGTTCCCCGCCAGCAGGGGATAAGTTATACGCAGCCTACCTGTATTTCACTTGTCACTCGTAACTCGTAACCGGTAACTGTTAGATCTTTTTTACTAAAATTCCTCGTCAAACACTATAATCACATCGTCCGCGCTTGACGTCTGCGCCGCCTGCTGCGGGTCGCTCTTTTTCTTTTTTGCCGCGGGCACGGCATCTTTTTTGCTTGGCTCCACCTTGCCGGCCGGCAAAGCCATATCAGCCACCGCATCCGCACTCGCAGGCTCCTGCTCCGACGGGGCTAAGATGCGCCCCGCCCCCGAAAAATATTTGCTCCAGTAGCTGTCGGTCAGGCTGGCCATGCTCACCCCGTAGTTGGTCGATGCGTGAATAAACTTATTGCCGCCCATGTAAATTCCCACGTGCGACACCCGCTTATCCTTAATGGTAAAAAACACCAAATCTCCGCAGGCCAGCTCGCTCTTTTTGACGCGCTGCACCTGCTTGGCCATGGCCGACGACGAGCGCTCCAGCTTAATATCGTGCGCCTCCTTATACACGCTGCACACAAAGCCCGAGCAGTCCACGCCCTTCTTCGTTTGCCCTCCGTAGCGGTAGGGTGTGCCCATCCATTCGGCCGATGTTTTTATAACCTCCCTATCCTCGGTTCCCCTGAAGTTCACGCCCATTTTTTTTGAGTGCTCCCTAAAAAATTCGCGCTCGGCCTGCTGCGTTGGCCGCACAGCGGCGCAGGCAGCGCACAGCAGCAGCGCAATCAGCAGCGGCACGTACGGTAGCCGAGATTGTATCGAAACCCTTTTTTCCACCTCCCCTTTTCGCTACGTCATTTTTTTAATTTTGATGGTTTGGCCGGGCTTGATGGTGCTTGAAGTGCTCAGGTTGTTAATGGCGGCCAAATCCGAAACCGTGATGCCAAGGTACTTATACTGCTGCGATATGC
The DNA here is from genome assembly GCA_031549685.1 of Bacteroidales bacterium. Lineage (GTDB taxonomy): Bacteria > Bacteroidota > Bacteroidia > Bacteroidales > UBA932 > JAITMY01. Next base: position 34,215 of record JAVBPG010000031.1, read on the forward strand.
TCCAAAGCGTATCGCCCGATTTTACCTGGTAGTAGAGGTAGCCGTCCTTCGACGGGCTTTCGGCGGGCGACTGCTTTTTGGCAACGGTGCTTCCGCCCTTAGCCGAGAGCTGCGCCCGGCTTGGGTTTACGTACACGTTCAGCTTCTGCCCCACCCTGATGTTGTTGCTGCGAAGCGCATTCCACTGCTTCAAATCCTGCACGCGCACCCCGTAGCGAGAGGCAATGCTGCCCAGCACATCGCCGCTTTTGACCCTGTACACCACCTTATTTTTCCCCGTGGGAGCGTAGGCCACAAACTCAGCCGGCGCCACCATTGCCTTGGGGTTATACTCGCTGGCCCGGTGCTGCGCCACCGTTTTTTCGTTGTCAATGTAGGTGTTCACGTACTTTGTCGGCAGCTTGAGCGCATACGGGCGCTCGTTGCCGGGGATAATATCGCGGCGGTACTGCGGGTTCAGGTCGCGCAGCATTTCCTTCGAAACGCCCACCACCGCCTCTATCTGGTCAAAGTGCATCCACTGGCTTACCATCACCGTATCGTAGTCAAAAAACTTGCGCATGTCGTACTTCACGGGCGTCAGGCCATGCTCCTTGGTGTAGTTCATCATGTAGGCGGCGCCGATAAACGCCGGAACGTAACCGCGGGTCTCGCGGGGGAGGTAGTTGTAAATTCCCCAGAAATCACTCTTCCCCGACCGGCGCATGGCCTTATTTACGTTGCCCGCGCCACAGTTGTAGGCGGCCAAGGCCATCGACCAATCGTTAAACGTATTGTACAAATCGCGCAAGTGCCGGGCTGCCGCGTGGGTAGCGGCAATGGGGTCGCGACGGTCGTCCACGGTGGAGGTTACGTTGAGCCCGTACATGCGCCCGGTGGCGTACATAAACTGCCACAAGCCCGTAGCGCCAACGCGCGATACCGCCCTTGGGTTCAGCGCCGATTCTATTACCGCCAAATATTTAATTTCCAGCGGCATGCCATACTGGTCGAGAATCTGCTCAAAGATGGGGAAGTAGTACTCCGAGCGCCCCAGAATTTCCTCGGCCCTATCGCGCTTGCCCTCGGTGTACATTTTAATGTAGTTGCGCACAATGTTGTTGAACGGCAAATCTATGACCGAGTGCAGGCGCTTGAGCCGCGCTATGTAGAGCGAGTCCATTTGCTCGGGCGTCTGCGTTGGCTCATCGTTAGCCAGACGCTCGGTCTCCTCCGAAATCTCATCGGAGGTTACCTCAAGCGTGTCGAGCACCGGGTCTGATATCTCACTCTCGGTAAACGAGGCGGCGCTGTACGGGGCGCGTCCGCGCGAATTTTCGGCAACGGAGGAGAACGAAGAAATAGCTGTGATCAGAAAAAGCGAAAGTAAAAAACGACGCATGTCGGTATGTTGTTTTATTTAAAATTTTATGCTAAAGTTTAGCCCCACGGTGGGCGAGGCGTTGGGCCTTGCGGCAAAGCATCCACCCTCAACGTAGGGCTGCATGTTCAACGACAAATCGTTGCTTATATCGTAGGTAAAAAAGTGTGCATCGACGGCGGCATCAATAATATTTATACCGTAAAAGAGCACCGTGAGAATAATAAAAAAATCTCGGTCGCGACGGTAAATATTTTTGTAGTACTGCAGCCTGTCCAGCGGCATATTTTTTATTTGGAGCTGCGCCTCCAGCGCTGCCTTCTCGGCATCATAGTCAGGATCCGATTGGTCGAGGTGCTCTATATCATACTTTGTATTGTACGAATCGCGGTAGGTTTTGTACCTGAAGTTGTTGCTCTGGATGAAGTAGCCAAAGGCCGCAAACCCTCCGTAGATAATGGGAATCTTCCAGTAGCGCTGGTTGTATGCCTGTCCCAGGCCCGGCAGCGCCGCCGACATGAGCCAGGCTTTGGTCGGCGAGTGCACAACGCTATCTTTGGTCTGGGCGTGCAGCACCTGCGGAAGGCACAGCAGCGTCAACGTTAGCAAAACAACAGCGTTTTTTTTCACCTCAAAATAAGTTCTTCTACAACATCATCTATTACGTCATGGAGGGCCCGAGTGTACTCGCAGGCACGGGATGACGGCAAGCTGCTACATCAACCTCGACAGCTTCTCTATAGCGTTTTTAATATCATCATCCGTCCTCAAATCAATGGTCAGCTTAGCGCCGCCCGTGAGCCCGCGCTTAATGCTTACCGTGCCGTTGAAGCATTTCTCCATGCCCTCGGCCAGCTTAAAAAATGATTCGGACAGCTCCTCCGACTCCTCCTCCTGCACCTTTTCCTTCGGCGCCTTGGGCTTCGACAGGTTTTTCACCAGCTCCTCCACCTGGCGCACCGACAGCCCCTTCTCCACTATCTGCCTTGCCAGGGTTCTTTGCTTATCCATGCTCTCAACGTTAATCAGCGCGCGGGCATGCCCCATCGAAATCAGCTGCTCGCGAATGGCCAGCTGAATTTCCTCGGGCAGCTTCAGTATGCGGATGTAGTTGGCCACGGTGGAGCGCTTCTTGCCCACCCGTCCGCTGATTTCCTCCTGCGTAAGGTGGCACTCGTTCATCAACCGCTGGTAGCTCAGCGCCACCTCAATGGCGTCGAGGTCGTCGCGCTGCACGTTTTCCACCAGCGCCATCAGCAGCATGTCGCTGTCATCGGCGGTGCGAATGTAGGTGGGAACCTTCTCCAGGCCTGCCATTCGCGATGCACGCCAACGGCGCTCACCGCTTATAATCTGGTACTTGTTGGGGGCAACGGCGCGAACCGTTATGGGCTGAATGAGGCCTAAACTTCGGATAGATTCGGCAAGTTCTACTAATTTTTCTTCATCAAAATTGGTACGCGGCTGTCCGGGATTGGGTTCTATCTCCGAAAGGGAAATTTCTTTTACCAGTTCGGACTTTACCGGTTGCACGGCCAAAGGCTGCGCGCCCAAAGCGCCGGGCGTTACCACCTGCGCGCCAAGCAGCGCATCTATTCCTCTTCCTAGTTTTTTTGGTGCTTCTTTTGCCATGGCAGTGTACTATTGCTGTTTTTCTTCGTTACTAATTTCGCTATTGCTATTGCGCTGCAAAAACTCGCGCGCCAGATTCAGGTAACCCACGCTACCAGCCGACTGCGCATCGTGCAGTATGACCGGCTTGCCGTGCGATGGCGCTTCGGCCAGCTTAACGTTGCGCGTAATTACCGTTTCAAACGCCATGGAGCCAAAGTGCGAGCGCACATCCTCCACCACCATGTTGGCCAGCTTCATGCGCGAGTCGAACATGGTAAGCAAAAATCCTTCGAAGCCCAAAGCCGGATTGAGGTGTGCCTGCACCATGCGAATGGTGTTGAGCAGCTTGGCCAAGCCATCGAGCGCAAAGAATTCGCACTGAATGGGAATTATTACCGAATCGGCTGCCGCCAGCGCGTTGAGCGCTATGAGGCCCAGCGAGGGCAGGCAATCAATAAAAACGTAGTCGTAATTATCGCGCACCTGCGCCAGCACGTTGCGCAAAATGGTGTCGCGGTTCTGCATATCCACCAGCTCCAGCTCGGCGCCTACCAGGTCAACGCGCGAGGGCAGCAGGTGTAAATTTTTCAGCTCAGTTTGCAAAATGGCGTCGGTGGCGCTGGCGCCATCCACCAGGCATTCGTATATGGTAGTTTTCACGTTTCGTTCCACAAATCCCAACCCCGTTGTGGCGTTGGCCTGCGGGTCGGCATCTATGAGCAGCACCTTTTTTTCGAGCACGGCAAGGCTGGCCGCAAGGTTGATGGCGGTGGTTGTTTTTCCTACACCGCCTTTTTGGTTAGCAATTGCAATAACTTTTGCCATTATTTTTTACTTTTTGCATTGGAGGACAGATACGTCCTTCATTCCGGAATATCATGCAAGTATAGCAATAAATCTCCAATTACGCCCTATATTTTTTATTAAATGAATGCAAAATTTTATAAGTCATAGGTTTACTCTTCCATCGTGGCTATCTGATACCTTGGGCAATAAATCTTCATTTTTTCTTACCTTTGCTCCTCTTTGCAGGTAAAAAAGCATGGCGCAAAACAACAACCCATCGCGCTGGATGGTCATAGTGAACCCCAAGGCGGGGCGCGGGCACGGGCTACGCGACTGGCCTGCCATTTCCAACCGCCTCAACTTTAGCGGCGTGGATTTCACCTGCGTGTTTACCGAGAAAAAATTTCACGCCGTGGAGCTTACCGTAAAAGCCGTCAACGATGGCTTTCGGAAAATTGTGGTGGTGGGTGGCGACGGCACCGTGAACGAGGTGGTAAACGGCCTTTTTATTCAAAAAAAGGCGGCGCCGGGCGAGGTTACGCTCTCGGTAATCCCCGTGGGCACGGGCAACGACTGGGTGCGCATGCTGGGCATTCCGCGCACCTACATTGATGCCGTGAACAGCATTTGCGCCGAGCGCACCATACTGCAGGATGTCGGAAAAATTACCTTTGAGGAGGCGCGCGTGCGGCAAACCCGCTACATGGCCAACGTGTCGGGCATTGGCTTCGATGCCATGGTCAACCGCCGCTACAACAGCCTGAAGGAGGCGGGGCGCACCGGCAAGTGGATGTACATTCTCAGCACCTTTGCCACGCTTTTTAAGTACCACGCCAAGCGATTTGCTGTAAAAATTGACGGCAAGGATTTTTTTGACGGCCGGCTATTCAGCGGCGCCGTGGGCGTGGGCAAGTACAACGGGGGCGGCATGCTGCAAATGCCCGCCGCCGCGCTCGACGACGGCCTGATGGACATGACGCTCATTCGCAAGATGAGCCTGTACCGGTTTATGACCAACTTCAACCGCCTGTACAACGGCACCATTTACAACTTTTACAAGGTAAAAGCAGCGCAGGGAAAATTCATCAGCATAGCATCGTACCCGCCCAGCCCCATTGAGATTGACGGCGAGGCCTGCGGCTACTCACCCTTCACCTTTGAGCTTGTACCCAAGAGCATAAAGGTAGTGGTGGGGGATAAGTTTCATGTGGAATAAATCACAAACTCTGTCATCCCGAACTTGATTCGGGATCTCCAATCAGGAGATTGCGGGTCAAGCCCGCAATGACAAATCAAAATTATATTAATTGTCAACTGTTCATTAAATATGATCGCCACCGAAAACACCACCATCGACGCCGTAGTGCTGCACCACGTAGGCAACAAGGCGAGCGAGGAGGGCGCGCTGATGTCCAACGCCACGCTCAGCGTAAACGACGAAATGCACCAGCTGCTGCTGCAGTATTTTCTTACGCCCTTCAAGGCGCAGGAGTACTACAACCTGCAGGCCGTTGACGGCGACCTCAACAACAACGTGGCGTATAGCTGCGCCAAGCAAATTTTTGGCAATCCCGAAACGTTGGTAGAGCAATCAACTATACTGGCCAGGCACCTGTACGAGCAGGGCACCAACGCTAGAATAAAAGCCGGCGATGTGTTTGTGGCCCTTTTAAAGGACTGCATCGTGGACGGCGAAACGCTGGACGCCGTGGGCATTTTTAAGGCCGAAAACCTGGACTCGTTTATTAAGCCGGCGCCGCACGGCGAGCGCTTCGAGCTAACCAGCGACAGCGGCATCAGCGTTACCAAGCTGGACAAGGGCTGCCTCATATTCAACACCGAGGAGGAAAAGGGATTTTTGCTGGCCGTAGTGGGCGGCAAAAGCATTGCCGAGGAGCAGTACTGGATGGACTGCTTCCTCAACGCCATGCAGCGCAAGGACGACTACTACAAAACGCAACAGGTGATGTCGCTGTGCAAAAATTTTGTTACGCAGAAGCTGCCCGAGGTGTTTGAAATTACCAAGGCCGACCAGGCCGATATGCTCAACAAATCGGTGAAGTTTTTCAAGGAAAAAGAAAACTTTGACCTCAACGAATTTGCCGAAGAGGTAATCGCCGAGCCCGAGGTAATTAAAACCTTCAAGAGCTACAAGCGCGAGTTTGACCGCGACAACGAGGAGAAGCTGCCCGAGCGCTTCGACATTTCGGAAAACGCGGTAAAGAAGCAGGCGCGCGTGCTCAAGAGCGTCATTAAGCTCGATAAAAATTTCCACATTTACGTGCACGGCAAGCGCGAGCTCATTACCCGCGGCTACGACGAAAAAACAGGAATGCACTTTTACCAGCTGTACTTCAAAGAGGAAGACTAAATCAATTGACAATTTGACAAAGGACAATTGACAATTTTGCCACCGCGCGCCTCGCCGTCATTGCGAGCAAAGCGAAGCAATCTCATGGTAAGCGGAATTTGTAGTTCCGCTTTTTACTTTTTACAGCATTTTGCGTTTGCGAGGAGATGCCTCGACTTCGCTCGGCATGACGGTACTCTTTATGGAAAAAGAGTGGTGGGTGGGGG
>JAVBPG010000023.1:0-39232 GCA_031549685.1 Bacteroidales bacterium
AAAACTTTCTCTTTTTCCTAGTTTTTTTTTTTCGGTTTGCCTCTCCCCCCCCCACCTCTCAATTTCTTGGGCGGTTTGTGTGTCACTCCCTACATTTTTTTTTTTTTGGGGGGGGGGGGGGGGCCGCCCCCCCCCCCCCCACCACCCTCTTCCATCTCATCAGGCATCGTCATTCCGAGCGAAACGAGGAACGAGTGAAGTCGAGGAATCTCACAATAAACGAAAGAACTTTTTAGGTGGTAGATTTACAGCCCTATCACCTCCAGCGCCTTTTTCACCACTTCGCGCTCGGGGGTGTCAAACTTTTCGAAGGGTTCGGCCATAAAATCGCTGCAAATGCCCTTGAGCGACAGCGCGCACTTTACGCCCTTGAGGTAGCTCGAGCCGTGCTTGCCCACGCTGTACAGCAGCCCGCTTATCTGCATTACCTTTTGGTGCAGGGGAATAATTTTATCGAAGTCGCGCGCCACCGCGGCGTTGTACAGCTCCACGTACAGCTGCGGGAAGATGTTGGCGCCGCCGTTTACGCCGCCGTGCCCGCCCAGCAGCACCGTCTCGGCCATCATTTCCTCGGGGCCCACGAGCAGCGTAAAGTCTTTCACATCGCGCATTTCGTAGCACAACTTCTGGAAGTAGGTTCCGTTGGCCGAGCTGTCCTTTAGCCCCACAATATTTTTATGCTCCGACAGCTTGCGCACCGTTGCGGGGTCAAAGTTGACCTTGGTGTGCGAGGGCATGTTGTAGAGGAACAGCGGCAGCGGCATGCGGTTGGCCAGCTGCTTGTAAAAGTGAATGAGTTCGGGCTGCGCCGCCGCGTAGTAGTAGGGCTGCGCCGACACCACCGCCGAGGCGCCGTTGCGGGCGGCCACGTTGGCCAGGCCCACGCTCTCCTCAATGGCGGTGTCGGTAATGCCGACCAACACCGGCACGCGGTTTTTTGCAAACTTGCAGGTCAGCTCTATCATTTGCTCGCGCAGCGCGTAGCTCAGGCTCTGCGCCTCGCCGGTGGTGCCCAGCACGAAGAGCCCGTGCACGCCTCCGGCAATAATGTGCTCTATCAGGCGCTCGAGGCCTGCTACATCCAACGTGTCCACACCCACCAGCGGCGTTACCAGCGGCGGAATAATTCCTTTCAGCGGTTGATTCATTTTAGTTTTGTATTATTGGGTTTAAGAAAGCCGATACCTACCTTACAAATGTAACAAAAAAGCCGATTAAAACCAGCACAGAATAAGCATTTTCAGAATATTTCTTATCTTTGTTTTTGCGCAAAAAACATTATTTTTTTCAACCAAAATTACCCCCAATGAATTTGACCGACAAAAAATCGTACCCGTGGATGGTGGTAGGCATGCTGTGGTTTGTGGCTCTGCTCAACTACCTCGACCGGCAAATGCTTTCGACCATGCGCCCGTTCATGATGGAGGACATCAGCGAGCTGATTTCGGCCACCAACTTCGGCCGGCTCATGGCCATTTTCCTTTGGATTTACGCCTTCATGAGCCCCGTTTCGGGCATGATTGCCGACAGGCTCAACCGCAAAAAGCTCATTGTGGTGAGCCTCTTCGTGTGGTCGGGGGTAACGCTGGCCATGGGCTACGCGCAAAATATGGATCAGCTGTACGTGCTGCGCGCCATCATGGGCATTTCGGAAGCCTTTTACGTTCCCGCCGGCCTATCGCTCATTGCCGACTACCACCAGGGCAAAACGCGCTCGCTGGCCATCGGCTTTCACACCTCGGGCATTTACTTAGGCCAGGCGCTGGGAGGCTTTGGCGCCACGCTGGCCAGCGGCACATCGTGGCAGTTTACCTTCCAGCTTTTTGGCGTAGTGGGTATGCTCTACAGCTTAATCCTCATTGCCTTTTTGCGCGAAAAGAAAACCTACGTAATCAATACCGAGAAAAAGCAGTCGCTAAAAACCGAGCTGGGGCTTGCCTTTAAGGGCCTGTCGCTGCTGCTCGGCAACGTTGCCTTCTGGGTAATCCTGTTCTACTTTTCGGCGCCGAGCTTACCCGGCTGGGCTACCAAAAACTGGCTGCCCACCCTCTTCTCGCAAACGCTCCACATGGACATGGCCAAGGCCGGGCCGCTATCTACCATGACCATGGCGCTGGCCTCGCTGGTGGGCGTTCTGGTGGGCGGCTACCTGTCCGACAGGTGGGTGCAGCGCACCCTGAAAGGGCGCATTTACACGGGTGTGATTGGCTTAATGCTTACCATTCCCGCCATATACCTCATTGGCTACGGCGACAACCTGCCCATGATTGTGACAGGCGCCATTATGTTTGGCTTCGGCTTCGGCATGTTCGATGTAAACAACATGCCCATACTTTGCCAGTTTGTGCCCTCGCGCTACCGCGCCACGGGCTACGGGATTTTGAACCTGGCGGGCATCTCGTCGGGAGCCGTTATTACCAAAGAACTGGGCAAGGCCATCGACGCCGGGCACATGACCGTGGTGTTTGTCGGCATGATTGCCGCAGTAGCCATTGCCATTGCGCTACAGCTCACCATCCTGCGACCGAAAACGGTGGATATGAAGGAGTAGTAAATTAATGCTAGGAGTGAAGAAGCAATCTTACCTTGCATTGTCATTGCGTGCTTGACCCGCAATCTCCTAAAAAAACACTTCCTTGATTTGGAGATCCCGCGTCAAGCGCGGGATGACAGTTTTTCATCTTGCTCAGACTCTTTCGCAATGACGCTCTTGCTAATATTGTGGCGCTCAATTCTTCTTCACCCACAGCAAGTCCAAGCCTGCCCCGGGGCTTTTCAGCTCCACCTTTTCCCCGCCTTTTACGACCTGCGTTTTCTTGTAAAAGCTGCCGTCCCTTGAGCTGATCCACTGCGCGGTGTACTTGCCTCCTGATGCCGGCAAATCCAGCTGCACGCTGCCCTCTGCGGCATATACAATGCACTCGCCCACGTCGTTGCTCAGCACAAGATTGTTCCCGCTTTTGGAGGGCTTCATGCCGGCGGCCGAGGCCAAAAACCTTTCATCGCTTACGGGGGCCGAAGATAGCGAGCCGCCCGCTATAAACACAGCAAAGTCAAAGTTGTTAGGAACGGAAAACATGACCGCCTTATCGGGGTACTTGCTTCGATACTCGCTCACGGCGCGGTAGGTTTGCTCAAACGTGGTGTTCTTGGGCTTGAGCTGGCGCGCGTGCTGGCGCGGGGCCAGGTTTTGTCCGCCCTGCGGGGCATATGCGCTGCCGTCGGGCTGGTACCACCAGTAGCGAATGTCAACCACATCTACCACGGCCGCGCGCGTGGGGTCGGCTAAGATGGCATCCTGCACATCCTTGGTTGCGCTTAAGCCTACCAGCGCTTTTTGGCCCGTTTCTTTTTCCCAGGCAGCAATCACATCCAACCAGAACTGAACAAAGTGTAGCGGCCCGGTGTACTCCTCGCTGGTGAGATGCAGCACGCTACCGTTGCCGGAAAAGCTATGCAGGCTCTTGCGAATATAGGCTTCGTGCAGCGCCCTGTACTGCGGGTTGCTTACATCGTAAAATTGCTCCGCGTAGAAAATACGCTTGTCGCCCGCGTAGTGCGTAGGCTCTACAAAAGGCGTATTATTCACGTTATTAGCCGGGCGCCAGGGGAAATCCGCCCAGTGCGCTCCCGCCTCAATAATGTTGTGCTGAAAGTAGTGCTGATAGGTCAGCATGAGATTTTTCTTGTCGGCCAAATCGGCGTACTGCTGCAGGCGCAGCCAGTACCACGGGTTGTACTTGGTCAGGTCGTACTTGCTCAGCCCGTCCCATGCCAGGTCATCGCCACCGGTACGGGCAAAGGGCAGCTCGTAAAACGGCGCCCACACCTCGCCGTCCATGCGGCGTATGCGCTCATGGTCGTCACGGCGGCGCTCGTACCACAGCGCGTAGTTGTAGTCCACATTCACAATATTTCTTTCGTGCATGCTATCGGTCAGCTCGTCCAAATCATCGGTGTAGCCGGTGCCCGTGCGGCCCGGCACGTAGCGCGTAAGGGCAGGCCTGGCGGCCCTGATGCCGTTGGGCTTTGCGCTGCCGCTCCACCACGGCACGTTGATGCTGCGGCCCACAAGGGGAAGATCGCTGCGCACCAGCCAGCCGTTTTTCACCTCAATAGGAGCTGCTGCTTTTCTATCGGCCAATGGAGCAGCAGCGGGTAGCACTTTGGCCGCCGACGCATCGAGCGAAATGGGGTTGCGCTGCGCCGCCTTATCAATCCAATCGGGCAGGGTTTGCAGGGGGGTGCGGGCCTCGGCCGTGAGCTCCATGGCCTTGTCCACCGCGGGGCTGCTGCTGGCCTCCGAGCCAATATCAACGAGCTGGGCGCGGGAGGACATATCTTTGCCCAAGCGCTGGCTCAGCTGCGCATAGTATAAGCTGCGCGGAGTAACGTGGTTGTTGGACTCCACCCAGTACCCCTCGCCGATAAACTGCGCCCAGGTACCGATAGCCCAGTTTTGCGCCGTGGGCGGGGCCTGGTTGTACACCTTGGCGGCAGCGCACTGCCACAGCACGCTGTTGGCGGCAGTCCAGCCCGCGCCCTGGTTATCCTGATCGCGGTTGGGGAATCCCAGGGCGTTGCCATCGACGGTTACCACGTCGAGCAGCACGCCCGAAGCCCAGGCATCAATGGTGCCGCTGTAGCCATACGGCATGTGCGACTCGCACTGCACAAAGGCAATGGGGCCTACGGCGCTCAAGCCTACGGCAAAATCGTGCATGCCCTTTTCGGCGTAGCAGCGCTGAAAAAGCGACTGCGTAGCGGTGGTGTAAAACGCGTTGCGACGCTCGTTGGCGATTTCCGAAATGGGCTCCAGCGACTGGCAGTCCTCCACGGTTACGCGCTTGGCGGTTTCCCAAACCGCCACCGCCGAGCCTGCGAAATTTTTAAACGTAACCTGCCGCACCCAGATATCCTGCGCGTTTTCTATCACAATGGCCATCCAGCGGTGCGCCTCATCCTTTTTATTTTTTTCATCGTACGACGATTGCAGCGTAAGGTTCTCCACGCCGGAATTTACCACACGATTTGGCCACGTGTAAACGCTCACAAATCCTCCGCCAAAGGCAGCGTCGATGGCGGTGGTAACCGGCGCGTCAAGGGTGATGAGGTTGCCGTCAACGGCGGTAACTTTTCTATCCCAAAAAATATCGTGGTTGCCGGGCTTCCAGCCCAGAGAGGAAATGCCGCCGCCAAAGTGGTCGGTGCCCAGCTCCTTTATCCACTCCGCCGTGCCGAGGCGCTGCACCAGCACGTTGTCGCCCACCTTAAAGGAGTTCTTCTCCACGCTGAGCTGCATGGCATTTACGGGAACGTAGTCGTCGGCTATCTTTACCGGAGCGGAAATACTCCGGTCGTTTTTCCCGGCAACGGTAATCAGGGTTTGCCGGTCAAGGCCGCGCCCCAGCACGATGGTTTTACCCACGCCGCTGCCGCGCAGCACCACGCCGCCTGCCTTAATGCGCAAGGCGCCATCGACGTTAAAAGTACCTTCATCCAGCAACACAGCTCCGCGTAATCCGTTTTTATCCATCGGCAGCGTGGCAACGTAATCCAAGGCCTGCTGAATTTTCGCAGTTGCATCGCCCTCGGGGGGCGACACGCGGGCGCGCACGGCGGCGGTGGGAATATCCTGCTCGCCGGCCATGTATCCGGCGTACGAAAAGTCGGGAATGCGGTTGCCGCGCTCATCGGCATTGTAGCGCAGCTCCCCCTTCTGCACCTCAACGGGGCGGGGCGGCTGCGGCTTTTTTTGCGCCGACAAGGCCAAGGGGCAAAGAAGCAGCGCTACAAGAAAAGTTTTATTCATGATAAAAATTACTAAGTACCATTTACAAAGTACCAATCAATGCAAAGCAGAAAATTAGTACTTAGTATTTTGTACTTAGTACCTCTTTGCAATGTGCCTACTTGCTTTTTTGCTCCTTTACGCGCTGGTTCCAGGCCTCGCGCTCCTTGGTCAGGTCGTAGCCTTGCGCCGAAAGGTAGTTGTTGATGCGCCCCTTATACTTGCCAAACCACCAGTGCTTTTTATCGCTTGATTCGGCATCCATGGCGTGCTCGCGCGCCTCGTACAGGGCGGCCCAAATGTAGCGCTTTTGATCCTCGGTAAGCGTGGGTATCATTTCGCACTGCACGCGATAGGTAAGCGGCGCCACGCCGTAGGTCATGCCATCCTTTACCTTTTCAATTTGCTCCTGCGTGAGCTCGCTCATGAGCTTGCCCACGTAGGCGCAGTGCAGGCTGTAGAGCTTGGCGTCGGCCTCGTTCTCGGCGGCCTTTACTTTGGCCTCCCTGGCATCGCCGCCCTGCTCCTTGGCCGCTTTTACAATAGCATTTCGCTCATCGTGAATGCTGTTTAAATCGCGATACTGGTAGGCTACAATGGTGCGCACACGGGAAAACTTAGCCGTATCGTCGATGCCCAGCGTTGCCACAATTTTAGCGGCGCGCTCGGTAACCACCTTGAGGTAGGCCGCCTCTTTTTCGTTGTCCGAGGGGTTGTTTTGCGCCTGCGCAAAGGAGAAGGCGCCAAGCGCAAAAGCGAGGGTAAGAAAACGTAGCTTCATGTTGAAAAGGGTTGAGGTGTTTACTTGTGAAATTACTAACTGCGTTTTGACGCGATAACCGCACGCAGGTTTAATGCAAACTTACGGTTTTTTTGTAAAAAAGCGCACCCCCCTACGCAAGCGATTTTACAACACACTCACTTATAGCATATTAAAAATAAAAGATGCTACAAAAATTGCAGCATCCCTTATTGTAAAAAGCACTATAAGCTACTACTCAATAACGCGTATTCCGATTTTACGAATCATTGAATCCCCATCGCTATCGGTAACTTTAAATGTAAAATAGGTAACGCCGGTAAAGCCTTTATTAGGTTGGAAACGCGCCCAATTACCATCAATAGTTACCGTACCATCACCATTTGAAACTACCGTATAAATAGGAGTCTTGGTGTAGCCGCGGGTGTACTGGCTCAACTCTACAGACACAACCTGTCTTTTCACGGTAGTAATGTGTGGTGTAGCCATATACTCCAGATACCTTTCCATGTAAGTATTTCCGTCATTATCGGGGTCAGTGTTGGTATCAGTAAAGTCGTCTACTGTACCATTGGGGTTGGTGTGGCTTACCTCCTCCTCCCACCAGTTCGGCAATCCGTCGCGGTCGGTATCAAACTCGTCAAGGTTGAGCGTTATGCTGGGGTAGTCTTCGTAGCCACCCACATCCAAGTGGTGGTCAATGATACCCTGTGTGTAGTTGTTCTTTCCATAGCTACCGCTATATGTCCACTTGCCATCGCGCGCCTCCAGTATATTACGCAGGTCGTTTTCATCGGTTACAGGCATGTTAGCTCCGCTATTTGATATTACGTTTTTAAACGCATGCTTGGCAGGAAGCACCGTGGCATGAGATGGGAAGAAAGGCTCGTCAACCGTGGCCTTATATCGCGTTTCGGCAACATCCCATTGATCGGAGTAGCCACATAGCTGGTCAGTAACTCCATCACAAGTAAAAGTACCATAATTCCCATTATTATAATCCTCGCGCACATTACCCGCATAGTAGTACTTTTGAGTCCCCAAGCCAACCCCTTCATGTTGAGCCTTGAGCATTCCCGAGGTGCTGGCATTTCCTGCTTTGTAGTAGTTGTTCACAAAGTTTACTTCATGAGCACCACCATCCGTTACACGACCACCGTAGTTGTACACTACGTTGTTGGAAATATCCAAGTGGCCCGAATAGTAGCCATCACCGTACAAGCCGCCACCCAAACTCCAGTTACGACCTTGATTGTGCGTTAACAGGTTGCGCAGGAAGCTGGCGGTATCGCCACCAATGGTAGCCGCATATCCGTGACCACTTCCGTAGCTATAGTTTTTGTGATTGGCCACATTAAGGGCTTCAGAAATGAGCGTATTTTGCAGGGTAAAGTTTTTCCCCCCACGTGAACTGAAGGCCTCATCATGCGTCCAGCTGATGGTGTTGTGATCCATAATGCTGTAGTTGGCTCCGCTCATGCCCATGCCATCAATGGTTGTGCCAAATTGGCCCACACGCACACGCATGAAGCGAACAATTACATCATGACCTCCGCTAACGCCATACGATGCGCCGCTTATGCAAACACCCTTACCTGGCCCTGTTTGTCCGGCCACCGTAACGTAGGGGGTATTGAGCGTAATACGAGCCCCCGGATTCAAGTGAATCCTGCCGCCTACGGCAAACAAAATGTAGCGAGGACCTAAATCACTGCCATCACTGCTGCTCGTCAACTCGCGTAAGCTACCGGCGCCATCGTTTTTCAGGCTGGTTACGTACACTACCTTTCCACCACGAGCACCGCGAGCCCACCTACCATAACCCTCAGCTCCGGGGAAAGCCAGCACCCTTGGGCGGAAGTACCACACATCGCCTTTGGTTATCACACCATCTTTCTCCTCGTCCACGCGCCAGTAGTAAGTTTTCATTACGTTTACGTTGCTAACAAGGTAGGAGGTAGCCGCTTGTACCCCCTTATAGGTAGCAGAGGTTTTATCAGCAGCCTCTACCTCTAAAAAGTCATTCCCCATGTACACATGGTGAGCTGTAGCACCATAACGTGCAGGGCGCCATGAAAGCGTAACCTTATCGCCTGCCGTTTTGGAATCAACGTGCTCATCCCTATCAGCAGGTGTGGGGCTCCACGCCTGTTCGTTGGGGTTAGGATCATTCAAAATAAAGGCCGAGAATGTTACCGTACGCACAACCTTAATCCCAACCGTATCGGGAATGTTGTGCGTAGCATGCGTAATGGGCGAGAGGTCTGCTGCCAGGTGAATCACAATATCCTCCAGCTCTCGCACAGGAAACTCCAGGAAAAGGCTTGCCGCCTCATCGAAGCTCGCGGCCCTGTTGCTCGGCATTATATTGGCAACCGAGTCGCCGTTAATGTAAATCTTAACCGGGCTGAACAATACCGTATCGCCCGTTTTTGAATCTTTGGTAGCATCTGTATTGTTAAGGTACAGCAGCATACTGTGCTTTCCCTTCCTCAAGCCCTCTATCTTCATGGACATTTGCGTACCTTTATCGAGGTCTTTGTCCAAGTCGGACATATCTACCGCAATGCCATCGCCCACCAAGCGCGAGTAGTAGGGAGCCTGCACGGTTAACTTATCCCAAGTGCTTCTAAAACCCTTACCGATATCGCCCTCCTTGGCCATAGTAAAAGTAACCTCATCAATGGTTTTCTTAAAATCTTGGTCGGTAACCATCCACGAGTTGAAGCCCGGCTCGGTAACCTCGTTGGATTGACGAGAGGAGATATCAAAGTCCATTTTTATAATGGGTTTGGGGTAAACAGTAGGTGCAGGAGGATTCCCCGTAGCAGTTCTAAAGTTAGCCGTGATTTTTACCGAACTATCGCCCACTATGCGCACAGCGTGATTCGGATCGTCCGAACCATCCGACCAATTCACAAACTCGTAGCCGGCATTTGGAGTTGCTCTCAAGTCCACAATATCACCGGTGTAATATTGGTGCCAGGCCTCCCTCATAATACGCCCCGTGTCGGTTACGGTACCTGCTGCCGATGGGTTGATGGCAACCTGTACGCCACAAATCGGTTGGTTTTCAAAAATTGCCATGATGGTAGTATCCTTTGCCGGCATGGTAAAGGTACGCTTGGGGTTAGCGCTGTTGTTATCCTGCCACTTCACAAACCTATATTTGGCCTGTTGTGGTACAGCCGTAAGCGTAAACACATCGCCTACGTGCGCCGTAGCAGTAGGCAAAGTTACGTTCTCCTTAACGGTTACGCCGCCCATAGTGGTGTTGTTTACTGCTGCATTAAAATTGTAGTTAATGGCAGTAAAACGAGCCTGCAAGCCAAGATCATCTTTTATAACAACGGTGCGTGTAGGGCTGGTTTCCCCGTCCGACCAGGTAGTAAAAGTATAGCCTGCCGCCGGATTGGCGATTAGTACAACCGTGTCATTTATATTATAGCCATCCTTTTGGGGTACCTTAACAACCGTGCCACCTTTTAGCGGGGAAGTGGATATATTAAGCGCGAAGTCGCTCTCAGCCACCTCAAGGCGGAAAAAGTTAAAGTTACCTTTAAAATTATCATACTGGCTACCTGCGGTTCCCTTTTTGGTGGCAAACTTTACCCTTTGAAGGCCCGCATTTTTAACCTTGTAGGAGGTAACGTGACGCCCGGCTATCCATATAGTATCGTAAATGCTATCCGTGCCGCAGGTAATTTGAATAATTCTTCCAAAGCTATTAGTCGAGGAACCCTCAAACATAACCTTTCTACCCCCACCCACCGGATTCACAGCCGCAGGAATAGTAACCTCTACAAAAAAATTTTCCGTGGCTTGTGACCAGATGGAGTCTTGATTCGGATATAACTGGCAAGGTTGGCCATTATGGCTAATAGACAAACCAACTCCATCGGCTACCACATTTGTGTACGTCGCATTTCGTATGTCTATGTAACTAAACCCATCCTTTTTGTAGGTGTAATTTTTGCCGTTTGATAAGGTGGGATTCGTCCCTCCACCGGGCTTACTCGCTCCGGAATTCAGCGTATCAACAAAACCTGGGGCTTGCGACACCCAGTAATCGTATATTATTTTGGGAGTGTAGCGATACGTTGTTTGCGCTTGCGCTCCACACCCTATATAAAGCAGCGAAGCTATGGCCAATGTTTTAAATATTTTTTTCATCTTGTATTTTATGCTTTATAGGATTACTACTGCTTTACTACTTGCTTGGTGGTGCTCTTTCCGCCGCAGGTTAACCTCACAAACAGCGTACCTTTAGGCATAGCTGAAAGGTCAATGCTGAATGCTCCGTTACCTTCGTACATGCGCGAGATGAACAATGCGCCAAAAGCGTTGTACACATCCACCCTTACCTTCCCCGTCAGGCCGTCAACGTTGAGTATGCCCGCTGTAGGAGTGGGATACAAGCTAACATTCAAGCCGCTCTTTTTACTCGCCGAAGACGGGGTGTCATCATCATCATCCCCATCGTCCTCGTAGATGCCATCGTAGCTGCCATTTTCCTCCTCCTCGTCATCTACCTCAGGGGTGCTACTGTAGCTATACTCCATTATGGCACGCACATTGCCGGCGTTACTCTTGGCGCTGGCAGCAACCTCACCGTTGTCAAAAAATACGTACCACGCATTGTATGCGTCGAGCTGCGTACTTGACCAGTAGTAGCCATCGCTCAGCAGAGTGGCTTCAAGAGATGCTAATGTTTGGTTTACTACACTCTTTGCCTCATATAACTTTTTAAGCTGCTCGCGCGAGGGCAAAAACCACTCCTCGGCACCCTGCAGCTCTGTACACCAATGCGCCGCGCGACGAGCCGTATCGGGTTTCCTTGAGTTATCCCTGTAGTCTCCGGTCTTAGGATAAGGATTGTCTTGTGGTGTAATTTCTGGTCTGATAACCTGTGACACAATAATGGCAGCGGTATTTTTCTTACCGTTCTTACCGTACGAAGCCTCCGGAATAAGCTGTCCGCATTCGCCATATGTCTTATAAAAGTTTTTTGCATTGACAGGCGCCTCTGTAAGCGACACCACCAGCACCTTGCGTGTAACTTCATCTACATGAAAAACAACACCCTCTCCCAGTAATGTACCCACCCATGGCAACTCCATGCTATCAATAGGTGTGGTTTGAGCATTTAGTTGCACCTTGCCGGTCAACAGCAAAAGCGCGACAAATAGCAAAAGTGATCTGTAAAACTTTTTCATCTGCTTTTTAATTTTAATTTTTGTCTGATTGTAAATAAAGCACCCCCAATCTCCCCCCCATTGAGCGAAAGATTGAGGGTGTAATTGTAACTGGTAGCCAAAGCCTCTACTCGGCTAAGGGGTCAAAAGTTCCGTTAGCATCTCCGTTTTTCGTATCTGCCCAACCTATTGTTTGCCTCAGGTCAGGATTCCTGCTTTGCGCACCGCTTGAGAGACCCAGAAAATAGAACTGCGGCAAAAAGCTAACCACCCTGTTTTCACTATCGCCCCTGCGCTTTTTTCGCTCTAAGCGATTTGTGTAGAAAGTTGCCAAAGCCCCTATTTGAGTCGCTTGTTCCACCATCGTCTTTTTCAAGTCCAAGGCATCTGTATTAGCAGGGCGAAAGGCTTTAACCGGATCGCTTGCATCGTTTCTGGGGGCATCAACTGTTACACAAAGTTCCAAATTGTCGCGAAGCTTACCGTTAAACGGATAGGAGTCGGTGTACATCCAATAACCCAAATAGTTAATGGTACTACCACCATAGCCGCTCAAAGTCCAAGTGCTCGGAGCTCCCGTTACTTGGCTAAAATTCTCGCCGCCATCCCACAGCAGCCAGCGCCTCATATCGTCAAAGCGCTTGCCTTCGTAGGCAAACTCTATTTGACGCTCGTAAAGAACTGCCCCGAACATAGCACCGCGATCGCCAAGTTCCAAGCCATAGTTGGCTCCGGCCGGGCCGGCCGGATCATAACCGGCGCGCTGGCGAATAAGCTTCAACATGTCAAAAGTCTCGCTCAACCTATCAACGCCACAGGCAGCTTCAGCAAGATTAAGCAGCACCTCCGCATAGCGAATTTCCATGTGAGGCATAGCGCCTTCGCCAAATAAACCTGCGGATGAGTTGTCGGTAAATTTTGCCGGCCAACGGTACATGCGAGTGGGCGCGGTTATGGAGGCATCTAAATCAAAATCGTTACAACGCTTGCGTACGTACACTCCGTGGTTATTTTCGCCCAACTTATCGGCTCCGTAGCCTTTTTCGGTGTCGCTTGTGCGGGTGGCGGCATCAGCGTACCACGCGTAGTTCCATAGCACGTAATCCTTACCATCATAAACCTTGCCCAACTCGGGCATGCCATCTAAGCCTAAGCCATTACCGTCAAATCGCCAATATACGCCGGGGAAAGCAAATGTGCGGTAAAAACGCGGATCCCTATCCTTGAAAAATACCAGCTGGTCGTAAAGTATTGATGAAGATCCAGGCCTCTTCCCGTCCGCCATGGGGAACATATCCACCATTCTGGCAGTCGCAGTTGTTCCGGTGCCAGCGCCGGAGGCATTAGCGGGACGCAAGCCCTGTTCCCTGCTGTTGTTTCGCCAGATTTCATTTGCCGCATTGTTATCATTCAGCATGTTGTATAGCGTTACAAATACCGCCTCTTTGCGCACCTCAGCGTCGGCAATACCGGAAAACATTTTTGCCCAACCGGCAGCATTAACACCCGGAGTGTTTAGATATGCCAAACCGTAGCCGTGTGCATCCAACCAATCTTTAGCCCTTTTATTGGCATCGTAAGCTGCTTGCCAGCGCGCGATATCGTCGGCGCGGTTAAAGAGCGGGCTGGCGTAGAGCAGCCGCACCCGTCCCATCACAGCTAAGGCTGTACCCTTGTTTACGCGTCCAACATCGTTGCTCCCCCAAGCGTCGGGCAACATTTCAAAAGCTTTTTCCAAATCCGTACATATGAACTCTATGCACTCCTTGGTGGTAGAGCGAGGCACTTTCGCATCTCCCAGCATACTTACGTCGGCAGCCTGCACCTTATCCACAATAGGTACACCTCCATAACTTTTTACCAGCAAGTAGTATTGCCAAGCGCGGAAAAAGTATATCTGCCCCAGCAACTCCTTCTTTTGGTCATCAGTCAGCGTACCGTTGCTTATACCTTCAATTATATCGTTACAGTTGCGTATTTCACCGTAAGGACTTTCGCTTGTTTTGTACGACTCGTTAAACAGCGCCGGGGCACCGGTAGTGTAAGGTAGGTTGTTAGCGCTCTTGGGGTCGGTATAGTAGCCAACTCCCGTGTACTCTTCAGTAGCCTGCGTTTGAACATCCGAACGACCGGCACTTGGCCATCTGTAGGTTACACCCGAATTGGCGTTGGGTAACAAGCGCAAATAAATGTCATTTACCCGCATCTGCGCACCGGTATAGTTGTTGTAAATATCGGGGCTAAGCCTTGAGTAATCGGTTTTTTCCTTTAAGAAGTCATCGCTACACCCCGTCCACAAGCAAGCGCTTGCTACCAAAGCGGCGCCTGAAACTATGATATATATTCTTTTCATATCCATATTGCTCTATGTTTTTTAGAATGAAATATTTACCCCCAAAGTAAACCTCCTTAGAGTGGGGTAGGTATTGTAGCTGGAATTCCTGCTCATAAACTTATCGGGGTAGGGATTGTAGAAATCCAACAGGTTTTGACCGGTAAGGTTCAAGCGACAACTTTCCATTCCAACTTTTTGCACCCAAGCCTTGGGCAGAGTGTAGGCTATGGTAAGGTTGCGCAGGAAAATATTGGCGGCATTTACCTTCCAAAAGGTAGAGTTTTGGCTATTGACGCCATAGCGCAAGTTGGGGTAAGGGGCATTGAGGTTTTGCGCAGCCACAACCTCGCCTGTAGCGTCCAACACATTCTCGTACATAAACATATTACCTGCCCAAAACGAGGGTAGATTGGTGTACTGCATTGCGTTATACCCCGGGCTAACTGATGAGGCTACCGGATTGTTAATGCTGATAGCACTTCCCGGCATCATAATGTAGCTACCCCAGTTGGCGCTCAGCTGCGTGCTTATTGAGAAACTCTTGTACTCAGCGTTAAGGTTAAGCGTAAAGCCATAGATATTGCTGGTACGATCCGATATTTTTACACGGTCTTGTACATCCACCCTATTGCCGTTGGGGTCGTTGGGGTCGCCTTTTTCATAGTAGGTGCCATCGTCCTTACGAGAACCTCGTATATCACTATAAATCAACATTCCGGGGTGTACATTCTCCTGCGCCAGCCCTACGTAAGTGGTAAGGTTATTCTCGGTAAAATACTCGGCGATTTCCTGATATGTACGGAACATGCCAACACACTCGTATCCCCACAGGCCACGGTCATTGCGCTCATTGGGCTCCTTGCCATCCAGGCCGCGATCCTTGAGCGTTGCCCACGGATACTTGATCAACTTATCATCGCTCCAACCGGTATTCACTCCCACGCTGTACCTGAAATCTTTACCTATCTTATCGCGCCACTTCAGCGAGAACTCCAATCCATAGTCGGCCGTTTCCCCGTAGTTGTATGGAGCAGCTTGAGCACCTATGGTTCCCAAAAAGCCCTGATCGCCTCCCAGGCTCATGAATGAATCCGTATTGCGGTTGTAGTAGCCATCTATGGTAGCTGATAAGCGACTACTCAAGAAGTTAAAATCAAGGCCGAGATTGGTCTTGTAGCACTTATCCCAGTGTGCATTGCGGTTGGGAACTTCATCCGGCAACTGGAAGTGCGGACCGGCCGCTAAATCGGGGTTAGTTCCGAAAATAGGACCTTTAACAGCCTCCTGACCATAGGTTTGCATCCACAACCAAGCCTTGATGTTGTCGCGTCCCAGCATACCAAAAGAGCCGCGAACTTTAAAAAAGTCAATGAAAGACACATTTTCGGCAAACCACGATTCTTTCGATACCACCCACCCCAGCGATAGTGAAGGGAATACTCCCCAGTAGTTCTCGGGGGCAAACTTGGTGCTAGCATCGGAGCGAATCAAAAATTCCAACAAATACTTATCGTCATATGAGTAGTTTAAGCGCCCCACGTACGATAGCGTACCGCTTTCCGTGCGGTTAAAATTCGCATCAGCCGTACCGCCGGCTCCGTTGAACTGCTGGTTGGTAAAAGCATAGGGAGAGGTTCTTTGTCCCAGCACATACTCCATCTCGCTTTCCGATTTTTCGATGGTAAACAGGCCGCTCACGCTATGCAAACCGAAGGTACGCGCATAGGTAGCGTAGAAATTCAGCTGGTAGTTATCAGAACGAGCCATCCTACGGCTTAGAATGTTGCCGTTATCCACCGATACCATGTCCTTTTGTTCAAAATTTACCGGATAGCCCTCCGTGCCCGTGTAAAGGTGGTGCCCGCTACCGCCGCGGCCCTGCACGCCGTCCGGAAACTGGTAAAGCGTGTACGTAGATCCATATATATTGCTGTGCTCCGTTCCAATACTTTTAGAGTAGGTACCCCTGAGCTTCAAGCCCTTCAAGACATCAATAAAACCGAGATCAAAATCCAAGGCCGAATTTATCGTCATGTTTTGCGGATTATTCATGCTGAAGTCGCCCGAATTTTGCACCACGGCATAGTGGTAATCCTGCGCTTGATTTATTCGGCTATTGGTAACACCATAGCCGGCAATGGGATAGCTTTTACCCGAAGCATCTGTAACGTACTCAGGAATATAGCGAGGATGGAGCAGCATCATAGCGTAGTCCTTTTCCGCATTCTCACCGCCCACCTTGCCGTAAGCTTTTACGGTTTTACCGTAGTCGCCCGACACTTGCAGCGAAGCTTTTAACCACTTGTTGATTTTTGCATCCATACCTGCACGGTAGTTCCAGCGGTCGTAGCTTATTTTACCGATATTTCCGTCCTGCGTATTGTACGAAACTCCACCAAAGAAGGTTGCGAATTCATTACCGCCGCTCACAGTAACGCCATGTCTTTGCGTTAAGGCCGAACTCCAGTATTGATCCAGCTGATCGTAGTTCAAGCCCTTCATCGCGTTCAGCTCATCGGCCTGAAACAAATCTCTGGTAGAGTTCCATACATCAAGAGGGTCGGCAGCGCGCACCCCGTTCCAAATCACTCCGTAGCTATAGGAGTCGAGCATCTTGGAACGGTAAAACTCATCGGTATAGCCAAACTGGCCGCTGTATGAAATTTTAGGCTTCCCTGCTTGCCCACGCTTGGTTTTTACCAGCACCACACCCTGCGCCGAACGCGCACCGTAAATGGCAGCAGAAGCATCCTTCAAAATAGATATATTCTCAATCACACTCGGATCCAAATTGTTGAACGCGTTTACATCGGCAATGTAATCATCAATTACGTACAAAGGTTGCAACTCGCTGGCAGATGCAGCCGGTGCTCCGGGCGCTGAGTTGCTGTTGCGAATGGTAATGCGCGAAGACTCTCCCGGACGATTGCTTGACGAACTCACGCTCACACCGGTAACCATACCTTGAAGCATACTTGCCATATTGGTTGAGGCCAAGTCGGAAATCTCCGCCGGCGCTACGGATGCCACCGCACCAGTCAAGTGCGCCTTTTTCTGCGCGCCGTAGCCCACCACCACCACTTCGTCGAGTTCGTTCTCGGCAGATGCCATTTGTACTTCAATGCGTGCACGCCCGCCGACTGCTTCCTCCACTTGCTCCATGCCCGGAGAGGAAATTACCAGCGTTCCATTGGCGGGGGCTTGAATGCTGTAGTTGCCGCTAGCATCGGTTATGACACCGATGGTAGATCCCTTAACCAGTACGCTTGCACCCGGCACGGGTTCTTTGTTATTGTCCAGTACTGTACCCGAAATATTAAGCTGCTGCGCTACGGCCGATAGCGAAAAAACCACGGATAGCAACAGGCATAGTATTTTGCTAATATGTTTCATGCTTCTCTATTTTTGAATTTTTGAACTTTCAACTACTGCGCGGGCAGCCAGCGCGGGTCGCCGGTGCGGTTGGTTATTTGGTCCGCGCCGGTCATGGTAAATACGCCATTACCAGCGTAGGTTAGACCGGGGTCGGTAATAATGTATGTAGTGCTGTTATCGCCTCTACCATTGCAACCACTTGGGCAATCTGTGTACAATTCACCTGTCACAAACGCACCATTATACCAGTACGAATTATAACCGCATGTAAAAAGTGGGTTATTGCTATCGCCCCTAATGCGCCTAATAATAGCAGAACTTGCTGCTCTATTAGCGTCAGCACCTGTTTGGTCATTATAAGAGTTAACAAAAACACACTTTTGAACGGTTATCTTATCGCTAGTCGTTTTCCACTGGTTTCTGCGAAAATTGGCTATCTGTGCGTTAGGCCCTATTTGGTAAAACGTGCAGTTGGTTATGGATAAACTCCCGCCTGCCCATACTTCTCCGGTAGGGAAAGTTCCAACAGCATTTATGGCACTGCCCTGCAACCTCATAAAATAGTTACTGCTTCCTGTGGTTATCTGCTCGTTGTAGAAGGTGCAGTTGGTTATGGAGGCATCTTTAATCGTCATAACATCATTTCCATCATCACTTCCATTGCCAGAGTGGAATACACCATTGTTGAAAGTTGCCGAATTGTATCCAATAACGCACTCCTTAATAAGAAGAGCCGCCACAGCATACTTTTGGTTACCCCCGCTGAGCAAGTTGTTTTTCATGCCGGTAATTTTGCAATTTTGCACCGCAATAGGAGATGTAGCAGGTATCAAAAGAAAGTTTGCTGTTGATCGCGGTTTCCCATACTTATTAAAAACAGGGTCTAAAGCGATAAGCGGCTTGGCCGAGGGCTCCGAATAGCTAATATCCACGTACTGCAACTTGAATCCTGCGCCACCATTTACAAAAGAGCCCTTGTCGTTGATGGTTATTGTGGCTCGTTGCACCTTGTCGCCACGAATAAGCAGTGAGCTCATTTTTTGGTTTATGGTGTCGCTTATGGTAAAGGTACCGCCTGCCTCTAAGTCGAAGCACATGGTACTATCGCACTCCGCGGGAATGGGGTTATCCTTAAAATATTGCGCAAGGTCCGTTCCGGTTGGAATAGTTCCGGAGGAACTCAACAGGTTGGTGTATAACTTTTCGGTGGGATTTAACGCCTCCTTGTTGTTGTACT
The DNA here is from genome assembly GCA_031549685.1 of Bacteroidales bacterium. Classification (GTDB taxonomy): domain Bacteria; phylum Bacteroidota; class Bacteroidia; order Bacteroidales; family UBA932; genus JAITMY01. The sequence goes on from JAVBPG010000023.1 coordinate 18,694, forward strand.
TGGCTTGCCCCAAGGCTTTAATCAACACCTTGTACTTGGTGTCGTCTTTAGCGGGGCGTGTTACCTTAAGTCCGTCTATAACCTGATTCTCCTCACCCACCAGCACGGGGTTGTTAGGATCGTCCACGTTGTATACGGTAACCTCGTAGCCACCTGCACCCAGCACTACCTTCCACGAAATTTCGTGAGTAAGTCCATCGGGGCTAAATACAACTTTTATACCCGAGGCGTCGGGGCTTTCCAGCTGCGCATTCTGCACGCTTGGCGCCCACGCTTTTTCATCCTCATATCCATCTACGCAGGAGGTAATGGCAAATGCGAGGGTACCTGCCAGCAGTAAAATTTTTCCTTTGTTCCAAATATGTTTCATCTGTATGTAATTTTTAATTTCTGTCTGATGCCCGCCTGACTGGACGGACAGGGAATATGCCATGACTAATCATTGCGGTTGTGCACGCAACTATCTCATGTCGATTTCTTCATAGAAAAAAATTTTTACTTATAAAAAAGAGGCGCTCAAAACGCAAAGCGTATTTAAGCGCCCCTCCATTTCCCTTCCTTGCCTTATTGCTTCACAAATTTTGTTGCATTTTTCTTGCCGGCCTTCAGCAGGTAAGTTCCGTTGGGCAGCTGTGAAACTTTTAGCGTAGTTCTTTCGCCGGTGCTCTTATATGCTGCTACAAGTGCGCCGTTCACATCATATATCTCAATAGCCGTTCCCTCTTTCCACTCGTTGTCTTCAACCGTAAGTTCGCCGGCTACAACAGGGTTAGGATATATCCTTACCGCATACTCATCTGTCGCAACATCTGTTGTGCCGCCTCCCTGCTGACGCATAATGTTTACCGTGTAGGTTCTTGTAACAAGGGTATCTTCAGCGGTTACCTTTATGCGGAAAGAGTTTACCCCTACGGCAAGCGTTTTTTCGCCATTGCCGGTTACGGCGGCCTTCGCATCGTTAGGCACACCGGTAATGGTTGTGCTGCTTACGCTGTTCGCCACGTTTGCGGTGTAGGTAGTGGTAGCGGGGTTGAAGACCGGTGTAAGCGTAATGCCGCTTGCCGTAAGGCTCTTCAGCGTAGCATCTTTGCTCAAGCTAATACGCTTTATCTTTATTGTGTAAGTAAGCGTGCTAAGATCCTCTGCCGTAACCTGAATAGTATAGGTATTGTCACCCACCGCAAGCTTCTTATTACCCAAGTCTCCGTTTCTTATGGTAGCAGCTGAGTAGTTGGCAGTAGCAGCAATGTTTATAAAGCTATCAACCTGTGCAGCGCTCACTGTATAGTTGAGGCTATCGGAGTTGAACGCGGGTGATAAGGTTAGCGCTTCCACACCGCGAGGAGTGGTTATATTCACCGTAAGTTCACGTAGCGTGGCATCATCGCTAACAGCAGGTAGCGTAACTTCCGCGTACAGCTTAAGCGAGTGCATAAGTGAGTAGCGAGCGTTGATACCAAGACTCACATTAGTAACCGATGCTGTCTTTACTCTTTGACCATAGGTATCGGGCTTCATCTTTACAGGGAAAAATGCGCCTGATGCTGCCGTAGTGCTACCTGTGTCAAGCGTGGTTAAGAACTCATGTGTAGACTGATTGGCATAACCAATCGTCAACTTAGCCTTGCCGCCGTTAAGCGCAATCTCCTCTTTCTTGGCATAGATTGACATTAAGTTGGCTACGTTGCGTATGAGCGTGTCGTTTTGAAGCACAGCTACCGCTGCTTGTGCTGCAGCAGCAGGTTGTGGGTTATAATTTGAAAACTCCACCACCGCCTTTGTAATACCGGCCAAACTGTCGATCTCAAAGTAGCCCTTATCGTCATGGGTACGTGCACCAAAACCAATAAAGCCCTTCCACTGCTCGGCACCCGGAGCGTTGCTCACACGAATGGTGCTGTTGGGTGCCACGTTAAGGTACTTCATTTTTACGTTTACCCTATCGGCACCCGAGGGTGTGGTAAAGCCCCACTTCAAGTTTATGCTCTTGTTGGCTATAGAATCCAAGCCATAATCAGCTAATGCAGTAGTAGCATCAGCAAACTTAATGAGCCCTGCAGCAGCGTTAGCCACAGCCGTATCAAGCTTGCTCTTATTATCCCAATCCCTAAAGTTCTCATCTACTACCGCTACCACCGCCTTATCGCCCGCATAGAGCGGAGTAATGGTCATATTGTCGGTAACGCGCACCTTAATAGAGGTTGCTGTTTCGCTCATATCCTCACGGCCGCTAATGCGCCAACCTCTGAAGGTAGAGTTACTATTCTCCACCGTTACGCTATCGCCAAACGAAATACCTGAATTTTTGCTTAGCGTGGTAGCGCTGTTCTTGTCGTTAAGAGTAATGCTATAGCCCGGATCGTTGGCAAGAGCGTAGAGCTTAAGCCAATGCAGCTGCATGGCTATATTATTAGTACCGCCATAGGCAACGCCATTATACGTGCCTGTAACCATAGCACGATTAAAGGTGTGTGGATCAACTGTTTGAACTCCAAGCGCTAGTGAAGCGCCGTTAGCGGTGTTGAGTGGATAATCGAAGCCAAGAGGCGCAGTAGTGTTACCTGATGTAGGTGAAGTGGCAAAACGAATTCTCACCTTATTGTTGTCACCATTCTTAAGAGCTAAGCTAACCTTGCGCGGCATGTAGTTAATTGAGTTGTAGGTAAAGGTATCAACTATACCATCGTTCACGTATTCCACCATTACCACCATCACATTACGGTTACTTACACGTCCGCTTGAAACTACAAATTCCACCTTGCTGAGGTTAGAAAAGTAGTCACCGGCATCGGCAGGAATGGTAAGGTTACCCGGTGCGCCGTTTGACAGCGCATTGGCAAAGAAAAGGTAGCCCTTATCATCGGCATCGGCACAGTTGCAGCGTTCCGATTGCGCGTTGCTGGGAACCTGATACGTATTGTACCAACCGGCTCCTGAGGTTTGAGTAAACTTTCCGCCCGGCGCCATTATGGTGTCGTAGCACAGAGGCTGATAGAAGTTAGGAGCCACCGCCATATTCTGCAACTTAAAGTCAATGCTCGTAGCACCGCCCACCTTATAACCATTGCGCAAGGCTATATTGTTATAAGTGTATGCGTTATTGCCCAGCAGGGTAATAGCGGTTGACGCCGAAGGCTTGTACTTAACAATGGTGTCGATATGTACGTAAATGGCACTTGAAGCGGTAATCTGCGGCATTAACACCGACGACCTTCTGCCTGGATCGTTGCTACCGGTAACACCGGTTATTGCGTTTTCGGGGCGGTCTCTCCAGCCCGAAGTTTGTGTGTCGGCGCAGGAGTCAACATGTATTTGTGCCCATTTAGCGGGAGTAATACCATCCACGCTTGAGCCATTACCGCCAAAGTTCTCGTACACCACCAATACCTCCTTTTTTGTTCCACCTACCTGGGGAGCCACTACGCTAAAGGTAAACTGGGTAAACTTACCCGAGCCGTCTGTGGCAGCTGCGCGTACGGTAACGGAGCCTTCGGCCACCGCGGTAAGCACACCGGTGGTATCAACTATGGTAGCAAAGGCGCTACCTGCGGTAATAGACCACACAATATCCTTGTTGGCTGCGTCCGCAGGAAGTACGTTTACGGTTAGCGTACGCTTATCGCCGGGCGCCATTTCTGCAGGAGCGTTGGTAACCACTATGGTGTCCACCTGCTTGTTCATAAACGTAACGGTAATGCTATCGGTAACCGCTGTTGCGCTATCCACTACCACACCTACTTTTACCGCACCTGCAATAGTTGAGGTAAGTACACCCGCCTGCGTAAGCGTGGCATCGGTAGCGCCCCTGTCCTTAATGCTCCACTTTACCGAGGGAAAAGTTGTGTTTGCGGGAAGCACCGTTGCGTACAGCGTGTACGAGTTATTGGTGTATGCGCGAGCGGGAGCGCTGTCAATGCTTACGCCGGTAGCCACTACGGGTTCTGTAAACTTAATTGTATCAAGCCCGAAGATCGTAGGCTCCGAGGTATTGGCAGCCTTTACAATTACCGTATCGGCCTTGGTAGCCTTCAGTACGCCGGCAGCAGTGATGGTAGCGTAGGCGCCACCCTTTGTAATACTCCACACCACGGTGGTGTCCGAAGCATTGCTTGGCACGGTTTTGGTACTTAAGGTGTATGGCACGTACTTGGTAGGCACCACTCCCGCGGGCTTTTTAATGGTTACGCCCGTAGCGGGAATACCCGAAATTCTAATTTCAACGGTGTCGGCAACCTCTGCTGCCACGCCCTTACCAGCCACACGCACCTTTACGGTACCGGGCTTGAGGAACTTGAGCAGGCCATTGGTGGTGTTTAAGGTAACATTGACGGCACCGCTGAGAATACTCCACTCGTAGTCGCCCCACAGTGGAGCAGCATTGGCTACCAGCTGCATTGTAGAACCTACCAAGCCGGTATCAGCTGCTGTGGTGTTCAAAATATTCAATGAGGTAACAGGTACATCAATTTCAGTGGGAACAACCATTACCTTGTACAGCCAAAACTGCTGATTGTAAATACCACCCATAGCAATGGTATCGCCCGCGTTAGCCGTAAAGTTGTCAACCATTATATAACTAACAGCGCTATCCTTGTCTGCCCAGTTAACACCTGTATTAGCGCCATCTACCTTCGCAACTGCATTATTTATAGAATACTTCATGCCATTTTCGAAGCTCTTCGTAAAATAGCCACTCCTGATGCTGTTGCCATCAAGTGCGTAAGCATGAAGATTAGTATTGGCGGTACCAGCAAAGGTGCCATCCCACTTCGGTATCCAAAAGCCCGGATAGGTTGTCCCGTAAGTTATTCCGCTTGTACCCAACTGTGTACTTGCAAAGGCGGTTACCTTTTGCGCTTGTGTTAACGGAGCCACGGCAAACGTCCTTCCAAGGATAGAGCGATCTACACTGTTTGCCTTACCCACCAAAACAATCTTTTTTGCCGACGAGGCCAACTTAAAGTAAACATCATACGCTTGACCGTAGTTCCATGTATGGGTTACGGAATCGCCCGCAAGCGTGAAAACACCCATGCCTTTCGAAAACTTTCCGTTGCCGTTTTGCAACTTCATGTTACTGTTCGCTGCAAAAACGGTGTCACCCGTAGCTACAGGCGCAGCCTTGGCCGCCGAGCGGGTAAAGAATTGCACGGAATAAGTACTACTATACCCTGCTGGCGTGGTTCCTGCACCGGTAGCACCGGTAAGACGTGTAGAGTCACCGCCAAAGATATCGCTAAAGTCCAACTCGCGGATGCCCTTTACATTAAAGGTAATTTCGTCCGATTTTCCAGCATCGATTGTACTTTCCACCTTAACCTTTACTATACCGGGAGCAGTAAAACTAATCACGCCCTTAGCATCTATGCTTGCCTTGTCGGCACCCTCGGTAATGCTCCATACACCTGCTTCTTGTTGAAGAGGATAAGCTCTTACCTTCATTTGAACTTTCTTACCTAAAAGAGCCTCGCTAACAGAATTCAGAATTTTTACGCTATCAACGTAAGGATCTACCCATGAAAGTTCCATAGTCTGCCACTGATAAGCCTGTCCCTTACCATCGCGTATAATAATAGCATCTCCTTTTTTTGCCTTAAACCCTTCGATAGTCCAAGTCCCGCAACCATCAACGGGGCCCCACAACTCATTGCCCAACGTTTTAGTCTTATCCATTCCCGTAGCCGTTACTACTAAACCGCTTTCCCAAAGGTAGGCACCTATTCCATCCGCGCTCAACCTACTCAGATCAGAGACAATCGGTTTTCCTGATTTTCCAGCCGTTGAGTAATCTTTAAAATTACCACCGTTAGACATGAGCATTAAATAATTGCTTGTATTTGACAATGTAACAGAATAGGCACTAGTCCCACTCACAACCCCAAAGGCATTAAGATAAACTGCCGTATTAGGGATTGTAAACTTAATGGTTATCTTGTTAACGCTATCAAGCGAGGTAAGACGCAACCAAAGGTCTTCATTGTTTTTCTTATAACCAGCAGCATCAGTAGTATTCGTGTTGCAAGCTGTTTTTTTAGCACAAGTGTAAATTTGAGCATCCTTGGCCACAATGGAGTCACCTGTGGTAAACTTAATATAGCCCGTAGAGGTACCCCCAGCTGAGGCTTTTTTATAGTAAGCGCCCGTGGCCCTCGCACTATTGTAGGCAGAATCTAAATTGCTAAAATCCAAAGTAGATGTTTGCGCCTGCGCACCAATAGCCAATAGCATACACAGCATAACTGCTATGGATGCCAGCAATGTTCTAAATCGCTTTGTTCTCATAATTTTTTTTGTTTTTGGGTTTATTTGTGAAAATTGTTGAATTGTTGAATTGTTTTAAGAAACTCAATAAAAACTTAATTTGAACTTGGCAAATATAGCTGTCTTTTTCACATTTGATAACTTTTTGGCAAGAGAAAAATGTTAAAACTGTTGAATTTTAACACAAACTCATCGCATCCAGTTGATTGTCAACGCAAAATAGATATTGTATTTTTTACAACAAGGGAGTTCTCGCGCAAAGGCGCAAAGACGCAAAAGAAAACGTATCGCAAAGGCACACAAAACTACTCCAAGAAAATGCTTTGAAAAATAGTTCCCGCGCAGAGGCGCAAAGACGCAAAAAATACAATGAAAAAGGTTTCACGCAAAGACACAAAGTCACAAAGAATAACAAAGGAAGCTTTCTCTGCGTCTTTGCGAGAACAACCTACAGCAGCTTACCCTTTTTGGCCAGCACGTCCACGTTATTATTGGCGTCGCGCCAGTTTACCTTTTGGGTGGGGTCAATGCCGTTAATGTACTTTTCGATGTTGGTGTAGCCGTCGCCATTCATATCCTTCACGGCGTCCGAAGCATCGTTGGGGTTGAGGCCGTACTTCTTTTCCCAGGCATCGGGCATGCCGTCGCCATCGCTATCCTTGTATGGCTTTCCCTCATACTTAGGCATGCCGCCTACCTGACGGATATCGGTAATGATGCCCTGCTTGTACGAATCCTTGGGCAAACGGCGGTACTTAAACTGATAAAAATCAATGGCATCGGCGGCGGGGTCGTAGTACACCTTGCCGGTGCGCACCTGCTCCATGCAGCGCTGGTCCACAATATCGCGCTTGGGAATGTTGGCGCCCGCGTTGCTCAGCACAAACTCGTAGGCATCCTGTGCGCTCATTATGGGGAAGGGGTTGGCTATGGGCATGGGCGTATTCCAGCGCATGTTTTCGGTGTAACCCTCGGTATCCTTTTGCTCCTGCACCTGTACGCCGCCATTCCAGTTATCCTTGGTTACGGCATCGCTACCCTCCATAATGTTGCCGTTGGCGTACACGCGGCCAAAGACAAAGTAGCCCAACTTGCTGCGGCCCGACTCGGGCTTTACGATACGGTGCCCCACCGGCGCATCCTTTGGCGTAAGCGGCCCGGGCTTGTAGTAGTTGTTGATGAAGTTATACAAGGTGGTGTAGTCGCCGCCGTCGGCGCTGCGGTGCACCCAGTTGTACACTACGTTATTGATAAAGTTAAACTGTCCGTTCCAGCCTATTGATGGATTGCGCCCGGCGTTGTTGGCCCAGATGTTGCGCATGAAGGTGCAGTTTTCGCCGCCCAGCGTGCTGCCAAACGAGTGGTTGTAGGTATCGAGCGTCTGGAACGAAATGCTGTTTTGTATGGTAATATTTACCGTGCCCAACTTGAGCTCCTTGCTGCCGTCGCCCGGGTCGAACATGTGGCGGTACATGGATATGTTTTCGTCCAGGCCCCAGCTGGTGGAGATGTGGTCCAGCATGATGTTGCCCACGGGATTTCCGCCCAAGGCATCGTCGCGGCTACCCACATCGGTAGCGCCGCGGCGGAAGCGCATGTGGCGCATAATCACGTCGTGCGTGTTGATGTGAAAGGTTTCGCCCGAAACGCAAATGCCATCGCCCGGCGCAGTTTGTCCGGCAATGGTAACGTAGGGGGCGCGCAGCGAGATGGGCTCGGTAAGGTTGATAACGCCCGAAACATTGAATACAATAATGCGCGCACCGCCCTGCTCGCAGGCCCAGCGCAGCGAGCCCTCACCATCGTTGTTGAGGTTGGTCACCGTTATTATCCTGCCGCCGCGGCCACCAAAGGTGTACATGCCGCCGCCCTCAGCGCCCGGGAAAGCGGGGATATCGGCCTGGGGCAAATCGCTGGGGCGGGCCGCCCAGGGAATGTAGGGTTTGCCTTCTTTAGCCTCCTTTTGAATAATAGGAAGCGCCTTTTCCCAAGCCTCGGCGGAGGCTTTTCTATACTTGGCTCCCCACTCGGCGCGATACTGCTTTACGCTATCGGGCACTTGCGGGTACTGGGCAAATGCTGCTACAGCATAGCCCGTAACACAGAACAGGAGAAATAACTTTTTCATGTAATTAAAGGGTTTAAAGTTCGTAAAGTTAAAAAGTTGATAAAGTTGAAAAACAAAAGCGTTTGACGGGGGAGGGCATAAAAGGTTTAAAAGGGGCATGCTTAATTTTGGGGCATTGTTAACAAAATATCGTTTTAGACAGGATTAACAAGATTTGCAGGATTTTTCTTGTCAATCATGTTAATCCTGTCTAAAACAAATTTATCGTAATGCATTGATAATTAAATTAAAGAAGAAATACCAATCCTTAGATTTTTGTGAATTTTAATAATCTATTCGTCGTCATTAGCCAATGCTACATTTGATTAACAATGCCAAATTTTGCCAACTCTTATTGTACAATATACAATAAGACTAACCCACAATGTTAACAGTTTTTTGGGGCTTACACAAAAAAAAACAGCTAAAAATAAGGTAAAAACATCTAACTATATACAGATAAGCATGTTATTATACGATCAAATTGCCTGCACTGCCAATGTAGGGCGCTGCCTCCACGGAGCAAGGCTGTCAAAGTGGTAAAAAACTGATAAAAAGCAAGGGCATTTAGCATCAAAACTTATTTATTATGTTACTTTTGCGAAAATTTAAACTTGCACTGTAACATGAAAGTGGCCATTGTAGGCGTGAGCGGCGCCGTAGGACAAGAGTTTTTGAAGCTGCTCGAGCAGCGTAATTTTCCGTTGGACGAGCTGGTGCTGTTCGGCTCGGGCCGTAGCGCCGGCAGCACGTACCAATTCCGCGGAAAAGATATTGTAGTAAAAGAGCTACAGCACAACGATGATTTTAAGGGCGTTGACATAGCCCTAACCTCGGCCGGCGGAGGCATTTCCAAGGAATTTGCCGAAACCATTACCAAGCACGGCGCCGTGATGATTGACAACTCCAGCGCCTTCCGCATGGACAAGGAGGTGCCGCTGGTGGTGCCCGAGGTCAACGCCGAGGATTGCGGGCTGCGCCCCCGCAACATTATTGCCAACCCCAACTGCACCACCATTATTATGGTAGTGGCGCTGGTGGCCATTGAGCGCCTGTCGCACATCAAAAGGGTGCACGTGGCCAGCTACCAAAGCGCCAGCGGCGCGGGTGCCGCCGCCATGGCCGAGCTCGAGGTGCAGCTGCAGCAAGCACTGGCCGGCGATAAGGTAACGGTGGAAAAGTTCAAGTACCAGCTCGCGTACAACGTCATTCCGCAGATTGACGTATTTGGCGACTTTGACTACACCAAGGAGGAGCTGAAGATGCACAACGAAACGCGCAAAATTATGCACAGCGATGTGGACGTTAGCGCCACCTGCGTGCGCGTGCCCACCCTGCGCGCGCACAGCGAGGCCCTGTGGGTTGAAACCGAGCAGCCCCTCAACCCCGAGGCGGTGCGCGAGGCGCTGCGCAAGGCCGAGGGCGTTACCGTGCAGGACGATGTTTCGAAAAGCGAGTACCCCATGCCGCTGTTTGTGGCCAACCACGACAACGTGTACGCAGGCCGCATCCGTAAGGATATTACCAACCCCAACGGCATTAGCCTGTGGCTGGTAGGCGATCAAATTCGTAAGGGTGCTGCACTGAACGCCGTACAAATTGCGGAATACTTAATCAAGAATAACCTGCTTTAAATTAAATAGTTGATATGGTTACCCCACCTTGCTGAGTGGGGTAATTTGCTGTAAAAAACCTACTTACCTTATCTATTTACTTATGGAAAAAACACTTGTGGTAAAAAGCGCAAGCCTTACGCTTTGCCTGCTGGCGCTTTCGCTATCGGCATGGGCAAGCAGCTTAGTTACCGGTAAAGTGGTAGATGCCCACACCAAAGAGCCTCTGGCAGGCGTTAGCATCAACGTGAAGGATGCCACCTCCGGCGCCATATCCAACCACGACGGCAGCTTTGCCATCAAGGTTAAGGAGGGCGCAGCAACGCTCCAGCTGCGCTACCTCGGCTACGAGGAAAAGCTGGTGGCCATTACCGTGAACGCCAACCGCGATATGGGAGACGTGGGCATGGAGCCCGCCTACTTTGGCCTTGAAGATATTATTATTATAGGCTCGGTAGCAACCGACCGTAAAACTCCCGTGGCGGTTTCTGTTATCTCACCCGATGAGATAGAAAACAAGCTGTCGAACCAGGAGTTCCCCGAAATCATGAAGTCAACCCCGGGCGTGTACGCCACCAGGGTGGGCGGCGGCTACGGCGACGGGCGCGTGAACCTGCGCGGCTTCGAGTCGGCCAACGTGGCGGTAATGGTCAACGGTGTACCCGTGAACGATATGGAGTGGGGCGGCGTGTACTGGTCGAACTGGATGGGCGTGGCCGACGTTACGCTGTCGATGCAAACGCAGCGCGGCCTGGGCGCATCCAAGGTATCGGGGCCGTCGGTGGGGGGCTCCATCAACATCATTACCCAATCGACCAACGTGGAGCCGGGCGGATCGCTGTCGTACGCCATGGGCAACGATGGCTACAACAAAATCTCGTTCAACGTTTCGACCGGACAAAAAAACGGCTGGGCCATGACGCTGCTGGGCTCCAAAAACTGGGGCGACGGCTACATTCAGGGCACGGCCTCGGAGGGCTACGCCTACTTTGCCAACATATCGAAGGTGCTGAACGAGCACCACTCGCTCTCGTTTACCGCCATGGGTGCGCCGCAGTGGCACAACCAGCGCAACCAGTACGATAAGCTGCTCATATCGGAGTGGCAAAAGCAGCCCGACAAGTACCGCTACAACCCCGTGTACGGCTTTGGCGTTAACGGGCAGTACAAAACTTCCATGCAAAACAGCTACCACAAGCCGCAAATTTCGCTCAAGCATTTTTGGAGAATTGATGAGCACTCAAGCCTCTCCACCGTACTGTACACCTCCATTGGGCGCGGCTACGGCACCAGCGGGCAGGGCGCTACCAAGGCCGACTGGTACGGCGCCATCAGCGCTACCGGAAAGCCCAACATGAAGTTCCGCGCCGCCGACGGCACCTACGACTACTCCGCTATTTACGCGCTCAACCAAAGCAGCGCAAACGGCTCGCAGCTGGTAATGTCGAACTCCGAAAACCACCACAACTGGTACGGCCTTATTTCGACCTACACCAGCAAGATAGGCCAATACATTGACGTGTACGGCGGCGTGGACATGCGCTACTACCAGGGCATTCACACCAACCGCATTACCGACCTCTACGGCGGCGCCTACTACATTGACCCCAACCGCATGTACGTTACGTACCAAAAAAACAACCCCGAGTGGCAAAACGAGAAGCTGCAGGTGGGCGATGTGGTGTACCGCGACTACGACAGCCAGATTATACAGGCCGGAGCCTTTGGCCAGGCCGAATTCTCGAGAAACGATATTTCGGCCTTTATATCGGGCTCCATATCGAACAACAACTACAGCCGCTACGACCGCTTTTACTACTCCAAGGACGAGGCGCAGTCGGACAAGCTGAACTTCATTGGCTACACCATTAAGGGTGGCGCCAACTACAACCTTACCCGGATTCACAACGTGTTTGCCAACATCGGCTACATTTCGCGCGCGCCGTTTTTCTCGGGGGGAGCATTTCTGCAGTCCACCACCAGCAACGTTACCAACCCCGACGCCATCAATGAGGCTGTATTCTCCATGGAGGCCGGCTACGGGCTGCGCGCGGGCATGCTCTCGGCCAACCTCAACCTGTACCGCACCGCATGGCTCAACAAAACCACCACCATGTCGCTTACCTTCGCCAACGGGTCGCGCGGGTCGCTCAACATGGGCGGCGTGGACGCGCTGCACCAAGGCGTGGAGTTGGACCTGCTGTTCCGCCCGTGGAGCAGGCTCGACATAAAAGGGATGGTGTCGCTGGGCGACTGGAAGTGGAACAGCAACACCACCGGCTACTACTACAACGACAATGGCCAGGCGGTGGACAAGGATGGTAAGCCCGTGCCCGTGGGCAGCCCCGACCAGGGCCACTCTACCCTTAACCTAAAGGGGATACACGTGGGCAACGCGGCGCAGTGGGTAGCCTCCCTTGGCGCCAAGCTAAAAGTAATGAACGATATGCTGCTCGGCGCGGAGTACACCTACTACACCCACAACTACGCCAACTATACCGTAGCCGCCACCATGAACAGCACCACCAACTACCAAGACCCCTGGCAAATACCCGCATCTGGAGTGGTGGATATATTTGCCAACTATAGCTTCCCCATGGGCAAGCTGCGCGCCACCATTTCGGGCAACGTGAACAACCTGCTCAACCAGGAGTACATTACCGATGCCGACGACGGGCAAGACCACACGTGGCAATCCGCCAAGGTATTTTACGGATTCGGCCGCACCTTCTCCGTTCGCCTCAAAATTAGCTTTTAGCTTAACCCAACGCTGGAATTCCGCAGCCAATCCGGAAACTTTCTAACCAAAGACTGCACAAGCCTAACATAACAAATTAGGAGTAAAAAAAAATGATGAAAAGAATACTGATTTTACTGGCCCTGCTGGGCGCAACGCTGCTTACCGCCTGTACCGATTACAACGACCAGTTCGAGGGTCTGGACGAAAAGGTAAAGCTGGTGGTACAGCAAAGCTACGAAACCGAAATTACCTCGACCGACATTGCCAACATTGTGGCCGCCCTGAAGGCAAAGAAAACGCACGCCGACTCGGTAATGGCAGGATTGCTTAACTCAACCCTCGCTTTTTCGGAGGAGGTTCCGGCAGCGCTTACCGTTCCCTACGCGCTCAACAAGCGCTACCTCGGCATGGACATTAACTCGGCAGCCAACGTAACCTTCCCCTACCGGGTAGCACCGGCAGCGCACGTGGCAAAAGCGAGCACCGCACCGGTGTACACTCTTACCAACGAGGACTACGCAAGCGCGCGGGGCGACTCTGTACGATTTTTGACCCCCGAGGTAACACCCGAAAACAAAATCCCCGACATTTTACAAAATCGCTTAGGGGCGGCCAATAACGGCGATTTGGCCTTGGTAATATACGATTATGCCGACCGCGAACCCAGCTCATCAACCGAACTACTTAACCCTGACTTTAACAACTTTACAAGCCTTACAAGCCAGGGCTGGGATACCACGCGCGTATCGGGTACGGCCAATGTTTGGAGTACTATAAACAACCAGTACGGCAAATATTTTCAAGCCCGTATTCCATATGGCGTAACCACGGCCGGACAGGTAGCCTACGTAAGTCCTGCTTTTACGCTATATACCAACAAGCTAAACAGGGTTTCCTTCAGCTATCAGGTGGGCAACTTTAACTACCCCGACAGCTACGCGCCATGCTTACGGGTGCTGATGCTGCAAGGCGGAAGCCCCATTAGCAGCGCGCTGGACATTACCGACCACTTTACCCTTACCCCCAACCTTACAAAGAATGGTTGGAGCAACGTATGGGCTTCGGCAGGCTCCTATATGATTGATGGACTTACCGGTATATACCGCTTGGTATTTCTGTACGACGGCGATCCTAACGCAACGCCGAAGCGCGTAAGCGGCTACCAAATAAACAACATTAAAGTTACGCAAAGCGAGAAAGTTGCGACTGTTCCCATAGCACCCTCCGAGCGCACCGATACTTACATGTACAAGGCGGGCGCATGGCAGCCCTGCGGCGGCAGCATTGCCCTTGATGAGATGGACTACAGCGGCATGGGCGTAACCTCGCTATCGAGCACCACCGCACCGCTGTACCTGCCCCAATTTTTGGCCATCAAGTTCCCCTACGCTCAAGAGGGCAACATTATGGTAGTAATTTACAAAAGGGCCGGCTCCTCTACCTACATTGGCGACGAGTACATTTTCCGTGGCGGCAGGTGGCAGTACAACACGCTTATCGAAAAGCGCACCGAGCAGTTTGTTTTCTCGGGGTGGAGCAACGCCGGCTGGATATTCGATCCCACCGTACGCTACTCGCTGGCGCAGGCCGACTACAAAACCCTGCTAACCTACGTGGAGCAGAACCACGGCGGCTACTACGATAGCGAGTACAAGGACAGCGAGTACTACTACGGCGCATCGACCTACCGCAACGCCTTCAGCTGGACGGTAAATAAGTGGGTTGCGCTCAACCCCGAGTACGCAGCCCTGAGCACCGACGCCGAGCGCATGGCCTACTGTGAGGCGCGCACGCAGGCCGGCGTACAGAAATTCCTTGAGCTGAAGTACCCCGGCGCTACGCCAAGCGTCAACGGAGTTGAGCAGCGCGCGTTTATTACCGTGGCCACGTGGAAAAATCAAGGTATTCCCATTTACTTTTACTACACCTACGAGTTTAAGTGCGTTGGCGAAAATCCTTCGCAGTGGGAGTTTGTAAAGCGCGAGGAGAAAAAGTAGCGCATAGGATTATAGGTAAAAAGAAACCGGCGGGAAGCTTCCCGCCGGTTTTTCTTTTTACCCAAAAAAAATACAAGCCTACACACCCATTTGCTCGGCCAGGCTCTTAAAGTATTTGTAGGTGTTTACGGTAAGCTCACCGGCGGCCGCCTCGTCGCACATAATAATGCCGCGCGGGTGCACCTGCAGGGCGCTAATGGTCCACTTTTGGCAGTAGGCGCCCTCAATGCCGTGCTTTACGGCCTGCGCCTTGCTGTGGCCGTTTACAAGTATGAGCACCTCGCGCGCCGAGAGCACGGTGCCCACACCCACGGTGAGCGCGCTCTTGGGTACGGCGGTTACATCGCCGCCAAAAAAGCGCGAGTTGGCCACCAGCGTATCGTAGGTAAGCGTTTTGATGCGCGTGCGCGAGGTAAGCGAAGAGAAGGGCTCGTTGAAGGCAATGTGGCCATCGTTGCCAATGCCGCCAAGGAACAGGTCGATACCACCGTAGCCGGCAATTTTAGCCTCGTAGCTCACGCACTCCTCCTCCAGGTTAGCGGCGTTGCCGTTGAGTATATTTACATTCTCGCGCTTAATGTCGATGTGGCTAAACAGGTTGTTCCACATAAACGAATAGTAGCTCTCGGGATGCTCCTTTGGTAGGGCCACATACTCGTCCATGTTGAAGGTTACTACATTTTTGAACGAAACTTTTCCGGCCTTGCATAGCGCTATCAGCTCCTTGTAGGTTTCGAGGGGCGTTGAGCCTGTGGGCAGCCCAAGCACAAAGGGGCTATCGGACTTGGTGCCATGCTCGTTTATTTTTTTCACAATGTAAGCGGCGGCGCGCCTGGCCACAGCAGCTGAATCCTGCTCAATAAATACTTGCATTTTCTTTTTTTTGTTTAAATTATTTTTACAAAAACCTCTATCGCCTGATATTCGGCCATGCCCAGCTTATCGTACAGGTGGGCGGTATTTTGCGTTCGCTCCTCGGCCCGCTGCCAAAAGTCGCGCGTATCGCTGCCGGGGAATAGCGCCATGCTTTTTTGCGAAAGGTGGCGGTGAATGGCGTGATGCTTTTTGAGCCCCTCGGCCGGGCTAAGCGGCACGGCCATGTCCACCTGCCCCAGATCCCACTCCTGCCAGGCGCCGCGGTACAACCATATATGCGTATCCTTTACCCAAGGCTCGTTTCGCACCTGCTTCATGGCAATGAGCACGGCGTTGATGCACAGGCGGTGCGTACCGTGCGGATCGGAAAAGTCGCCCGCTGCGTATATTTGGTGCGGCTTAATGTCGTTGAGCAGCGCTACAATGAGATCAATGTCCTCCTGACTCAGCTCGCCCTTGTTAATGGCCCCCGTTTCGTAAAACGGCATGTTGAGAAAGTGCGTGTGCGTTTCCTCATTGAACCCCACCAGGCGACATGCGGCTTTGGCCTCGGAGCGGCGTATGGCGGCCTTAATATCGAGCAGCTCACGCGGCTCGGGTTCGCCAGGCTTTTTACTTTCTATCAGATTTTTTACTTGTCTAAACCTGTCGCCCAGGTCGCACTCGCGAGCGGCATCTATGGTTTGCAGCACAATTTCGTCGGGCACCGCCAAGTTACCCGAGGTTTGGTAGGCCACATGTACATCATGCCCCTGATCAACCAAGCGCAGGAGCGTACCCCCCATGGAGGTTACATCATCGTCGGGGTGCGGCGAGAATACGAGCACGCGCTTAGGGTAGGGCTCCGATTTTACGGGACGCGTAGTATCATCGGCGTTGGGCTTACCGCCCGGCCAGCCCGTGATGGTATGCTGTAAATCGTTAAATATCTTAATATTAACCCTATCGTAAGAGCCCACGCTTTCGAGCAACGAGGATAGGGAGTGTTCAATGTAATCCTGGTAGGTAAGCTTAAGTATGGGCTTTTTGACCTGGCCGCACAGCCACACCACCGCCTTGCGCGTAAACTTTTCCGTCCACATGCAGGGGCCCACCAGCCACGGCGTTTGCACGCGGGTAAGCTGCTCGGCGGCGTTCTCGTCCACCACCACATCTATGTTGGGGTGGTTTTGCAAAAACGAGGCGGGAATTTGATCGGTAACCTCTCCCTCCACCACCTTGCGCACGATGGCCGCCTTTTCCTCGCCCCAGGCCAGTAGCAGGATGCGGCGGGCGCGCATAATGGTGCCAATGCCCATGGTCATGGCCATGCGCGGAATGCTGTCGTAGCTGTGAAAAAAGGGCAGCAACATGGTGCGGGAGGCGTGGCTAAGCTGCACCAGCCGCGTACGCGATTTTTCGTACGAGCCGGGCTCGTTGAACCCGATTTGCCCCTGCTCGCCCATGCCCATAATCATGAGGTCGATTTTGGAAATGCCGCTTTCGAACTGGCGGCAGTACTCCGACACCTTCTCCACCATTACCGTACCGTCGAGGATGTAAATATTCTCGGGGCGGATGTTGATGTGGTTCAAAAAATCTTCGTGAATACGGTAGTTGCGGCTTTGCGGCATGGAGGCCTTAATGGGGTACAGCTCGTCGAGGCTATAGACCACCACCTTTTCAAAATCAACCAGGCCCGCCCGGTAGCGCCTTACCAGCTCGCGGTACAGGCCTACGGGCGTACGTCCGGTGCTCAAGCCGAGCACAAAGGGCGTGTACTCGTTGGTAATGGGGTTTACCATGTAGTCGTGATTGTTAATCATGTCCACAATTACGTCCGACAGGTGCTGCACGCCATCGTACTCGCTCTCGTAAATGCCGGTGCGGATTTTCTCGTAGCGCTGCACAATATCGCTTGGCGTAGCGCCGGCTATAAGGCCGCCGCTCTTGGGAAGTTTGTACTTTGTTTCCATGGCTTAACCGTTTTTATTTTTACAAAAAAACTACTTCCCCGCTACCTTGGCCCAGGTATCCTTGAGCGTTACCGTGCGGTTAAACACCGGTTTTTCGCTTGTCGAATCGGGGTCTAAGGCAAAGTAGCCGACGCGCTCGAACTGCAGCGGCAGCGCGCCCTCTACGTATGCTCCATCCACCGATTCCTCCACAAAAGCCGTGATGGTTTTGAGCGAATCGGGGTTCAAAAAGTCTTTGTAATCCTTGTCCTCGGGGATGTCGTCCATAAAGGGTTCGGTAAACAGGCGGTCGAACAGGCGCACCTCGGCCTGGCGGCAGCGCGCCGCCGAAACCCAGTGAATGGTGCCCTTTACGGAGCGCGACTTGTCGGTGTCGCAGCTGCAGCGAATTTCGGTCAGCTCGCCGTTGGCATCCTTCACCACCTCCTCGCACTTTATAATGTAGCCCACGTACTTTAGGCGCACCTCCTGGCCCGGGGCAAGGCGGAAGAATTTCTTGGGAGGATTTTCCATGAAGTCGTCGCGCTCAATGTACAGCTCACGGCTAAAACTTATGGGACGCGTTCCCGAATTTTCATCCTCGGGATTATTTATACCATCTATTACCTCTGTTTTATCTTCGGGCAGATTTGTAATTACCAGCTTTACGGGGTTTAAAACGGCCATGCGGCGCAGCGCGCGCTTGTTCAAATCCTCGCGCACGCACCACTCCAGCAGCGAGAGGTCAATCACGTTATCACGCTTGGCCACGCCCACCTTTTCGGCAAACAGGCGGATGCTCTCGGGCGTGTAGCCGCGGCGGCGAATGCCGCAAATGGTGGGCATGCGGGGGTCGTCCCAGCCGCTCACAAAGTTATTTTTTACCAGCTCCAGCAGCTTGCGCTTGCTCATTACCGTGTAGGTAAGGTTGAGGCGCGCGAACTCATATTGGTGCGAAGGGAATATTTCTAATTTTTCCACAAACCAATCATACAGCGGGCGATGCACATCGAACTCGAGCGTGCAAATGGAGTGCGTAATTTTTTCGATGGAGTCGCACTCGCCGTGCGCGTAGTCGTACATGGGGTAAATGCACCACTTGCTGCCCGTGCGGTGATGCTCGGCGTGCAGTATGCGGTACATAATGGGATCGCGCAGGAGCATGTTGGGGTGCGCCATGTCGATTTTGGCGCGGAGAATTCTGCTGCCGTCGGCAAATTCGCCGGCGCGCATGCGGGCAAACAGGTCCACATTTTCCTCCACGCTGCGGTTGCGGTAGGGGCTGTCAACCCCCGGCGAG
This sequence comes from Bacteroidales bacterium, assembly GCA_031549685.1. Classification (GTDB taxonomy): domain Bacteria; phylum Bacteroidota; class Bacteroidia; order Bacteroidales; family UBA932; genus JAITMY01. The sequence continues at coordinate 37,522 of JAVBPG010000023.1, forward strand.
GTAACGGTTCCACGGTTGGCGCGAATTTCCTCCTGCGTTTGATCATCTACATACGCCAAGCCTTTTTTGATGAGCAATACGGCCCAGTCGTACAGCTGCTCAAAGTAGTCGGAGGCGTACAGCTCGTTGGCCCAATTAAAGCCGAGCCACTGCACATCCTGCTTAATGGAATCGACGTACTCCGTATCCTCTTTCACTGGGTTGGTATCGTCGAAGCGCAGGTTGGTGGCGCCGCCGTACTTTTTGGCTAAGCCAAAGTTAAGGCAAATGCTCTTGGCGTGGCCAATGTGCAGGTAGCCGTTGGGCTCCGGCGGGAAGCGGGTGAGAATGCTTTTGTATTTTCCGGCCGCCAAATCGGCCTCCACTATTTCCTCCAAAAAGTTGAGCGAACGCTCGGGTGTGATTTCCATATTTCAGCTTTCAAAAATCAGATTCAAAATTCAAACCTCAAAGTTACAAAATTATAGGTAAAAGTGCTGCTTTTTTGTACATTTGTAAAATGAAAAAATTCGGACTTTGGGTAGCCAATATCGCTTTGCGTGGCATTTTGTGGCTTGTTGGCGTAATGCCGCGATTTGCGCTGTGCGGCATCTCCAACTTTTTGGCCTTCCTGGCGCAGCGGGTCATCGGCTACCGCCGCAAGGTGGTAATGGACAACCTGCGCAAGGCTTTTCCCGAAAAAGGCGAGGAGGAGCTGCGCCGCATCGCGCGAGGCTCGTACCGCGCTTTTCTCGACACCACGCTCAACATTTTTCGCATTCGCTACGCCTCGCAAAAGCGGGTAGTACGCACCATGCGCTGCAAAAATACGGCGCTCATGCAGCGCCTGTACAGCGAGGGCAAGAACGGCATTATACTGGCGGGGCACTACTCGTGCTGGGAGTATATAGGCGTGCTGCAGCGCGACATAAAGCACCAAACGGTGGCGGCGTACCAGCCGCTTTCGTTCCTTCCGTTAGAGAACGTAATTGCCGAGGCGCGCATGCGCTTTGGCGCCATCATGGCGGCGCTGAAGGATATTTTCAAGGTGCTGTTCGACCACCAAAAGCGGGGCATCCCCACCATGACGCTGCTGGTGTCGGACCAGTCGCCCGGGCGGGGCTCGTGCACCCACTGGGTTACGCTGCTCAACCAGCCCACACCCGTGCTCATTGGCCCCGAGCGCATAGCGCAAAAAATAAATGCGGCGGTAATGTACCTGCGCATTGTGGAGAAAAAAAGATTCAGCTACGAGTACGAGCTGGTGCTGCTTACCGAGAACGCAGCGCTGGAGCCCGAAATGGCCGTTACCAACAAGTTCTACGCCGAGCTGGAAAAAGACTTGCGCCGCGTACCCCAGTTGTGGATGTGGACGCACAAGCGCTGGAAGCATCAGGATTTGTTTGAAGGATAGAAGGACTGAGGGATAGAAGGATAGAAGGATGGAAGGGCGGAGGGACTGAGGGATGGAAAGAGCAAGGACGGAAGGATTATTGCCTCCACCACCTTTTAAAAAACTGTTTTGAATTTTATAAAAAGAAATTTTACTCCCGCAGGGAGTATATTTTATTAACCGTGGGTTTGCTTGGCCCGCGGAGCAGGCGTTGCACAAGCGCTAAGCTGCTGCTCCGCGCGCAACAAGCCGGTGCCGCCACGCCGTCCGTAGGTTCTTCCGCCGGCTGGCGGATCCACCTACGGTTAGTAAAGTTTAGCCCCCGCAGGGCTAAAACCA
>JAVBPG010000050.1:0-20129 GCA_031549685.1 Bacteroidales bacterium
TTTCCTTCCCTTATTCTGTGTCGTTCCACACTCTTTCGGCGGTTATTCACGCTTCCTTTGTTTTGGGTGTGTTGGGGGGGGGGGGCTCCCCCCCCCACCACCTTTTTCTCTCTAACACAATGCCGTCATGTCGAGCGGAGCGAAGCCGAGACATCTCACGACATTAGAAACATTACACCTAATTCCTAATTACAGAGACGCTTGCGCCGTCCATCAGGTTAATCTGCCCGCTGGTAACCACCTGGTCTCCGGATTTTAAACCCTGCAGCACCTCCAGCTTTTTACCGTGATCCTGCCCTGTGATAATTTTTACAAGGCGAACATTATCGCCCTCCACAAGGTACACCGAGGGGTCTTTTACGCTGCTCACGATGGCGTCGCGCGGAATGGTAAGCATCGGTTGCGTTTTACCCATGTCAATTGAAATGTTAACGTAGGTGCCCGATTTCAGCGGGTACTGCCTGTTGTTGGCCAGCGTAATTTCTACCGGATAAGCGTGCGCCCTATCGCCCTTGGGGCTAATGCTGGCAATTACGCCATCGAATGTTGCATTTGGATAAACAGGCGTGGTAACCGCTACCCGCTGCCCCTGCCGTAGGTTGTACACGTTGCTTTCCGACACCGACAGCGCTATTTTCAGCTGCGAAATATCGGCAATACCGGCCACGGGGCTTGAAGCGTTAACAAATTTTCCTAAATCAACTTCCTTGGAGGTAATGTAGCCGCTAAACGGAGCCCTGACGTAAGTATCCTCCAGCTGTTTTTGGGCTTGCTCCAGCTGTATGCGCGCATTTTCGTAGCCCACTTTTATATCCCTCAGCTGGGTTTTCGAAACGGCATCGCCCTCACGCAAGGTTTGATAGCGCTTTACATCCTCCTCAAACTTACCGTAGCTGATTTTGGCGTTGTCCAAAGCCAGCTTCTTATACCTGTCGTCGACGCGCGCCAGCACCTGACCTTTGGTAACGTAGTCGCCCAGCTTAAAGTTTACTTCGGTGATTTTGCCGGCAGCTTCCGAGGCCACCATTACATCCTGCATGGCCTCCGCCGTTCCCACAAGGCTCAGCGTTTTTTCAGCCGACTGCATAGCAACCTCGGCCACGGTAACCGCAATACTTTCCGATGTTACTTTTACTACTTTGTGGCTGTCAATTTCTGCCTTGTTAGCCATCAACTTCCAGGCCATAAGCCCGCCAAGGAGCAGCACAACGCTTACGCTGATTAAAATTTTTTTCATTGTTTTTATTTTTAATGGTTTTGTTTCTGTTTGTGTGTCATTGCGGGCTTGACCCGCAAGCTCCACCCGAAAGGGAATATTACTTTGATTTGGAGACCCCGCGTCAAGAGCGGGATGACAATGCGTTTTTTTATTTTGTGCTCCCCTCTTCGTCCCAAGGCGTAGGATAAACTTCATTGCGTGGGGTTCCACCGGTTACCAACCGCTCCATACCTCCGTTGAGCGACATTATGTCCAGCTCCGCCTCCTTAAATTTGTATAGCGCGTTAAGGTACCCCAGCTGCGCGTTGCTAAGCCCCATCTCGTCCTGCAGCAGGTCGCTCATTCCGGCCATACCTTCTTTGTATCGCAGCGAGGTTTCCTGGTAGACCTTTTGCGCCAAGTCTATATTTTGCTTTTGCCGCTCCACATTATTTTTACTGTTGAAGTAGCTGTTCATCGCGTTTTTATAACTTACCTCAAAGCGCTCCTTGGTGTTATTGAGGTTAAGGCTTGCCCTTTGGTAGTCCACCTTTGCCTGGCGCGACTTGGATTGCTTTTGCAACCCGTCGAACACCGGAATGGTAAGCTTCAAGCCCACGTACGACGAGGCAAACCACTTGTTGAGCGGGCTATCGTTGAAGTAGTCGCCAAGCTCGGGGCGCATACCCTGGTAGCCGTACTGGCCAAAGAGGGCTAAGCTGGGAATGTAGCCGTGGTTCACCACCTTTTGGTTCAGCCCGGCAATATCCTTTTGCGCGTTGAGCAGTTGAATATCTATGTGCCCCGAGAAGTCGTCCATGGCGGTAGGATTTACCAACAACAGCGGCATAGAGGCCGAGTCGGTAAGCACAAGCTCCCGGTCAAGCGGCACTTCAAGCATGTACTTTACCATGTTCAGCTGCTGCTCATACAGCGCCTCGGTGTTGCTTTGCTGCGTTTGCAGATTTTGCAGGTTTACCAGCATGCGGTCGTAGTCCACCTGCTTACCCACACCGTTATCCACCAGGCGCTTTACAATGTCGGCCATGCGCTGCGTGCGGTCAATGTTATCCTTTACCAGCAGCTTTTGCTCGGCCGTGGTTTGCGTCAAAAAATACAACTTCGATACCTCCTTGGCAATTTCCTCCCTGGCCTTCTCCACCCCCAGCGTAGCGGCGTACTCGCCTTTTTTCGACAGCCTAAGCGCCGTGAGCGCCGTTTGGTTATACAGCACCTGGTTCACCGCAATGCCTGCCGAGGCGTTGTATGGCATCCCCATTCGCGCCTCAATGTAGGTGCCCGGAGCCCCCATAAAATTACCCGGAAACATGGTTACCGGCAGCTGCAGGTTGTCCTGAAACGCACCGCTGATTTCCACCTGCGGCAGCAACGCCGAGCGAGTTTCGGCCTTTTTGTATTCGCTCTTGCTCTGCTCCAGCATGGCCTGCGACACGTTAATGTTTTTTTCCGTAGCCCTGCGCACGCAATCCCTTAGCGACAGCTGCTCCTGCCCCACGGCCGCCGACACGCTCAGCAAGGCCAACGCCATTGTAACAATCCTCGATTTCATATTTTTATATTGGTGTTAAGTTTGAACAATCGTTCACCGCGTTGTCATAAAAAAACGTGAACGTTTGTTCACTTCATTGTAAAAAAAACAGGGTTTGCAACCCTTCATAAACAATGAACACTTGTTCACTATTCGAGTAAAAAAATTTACTTGGCCGCAATCAATGAATACAAATATATCATTGACTGCTTGGAACTTTCGGCGGCGCGGGCAAAGTTTTTGTTATTATCCTCCGGGCCGTCAAACCCTGCGGCCTTCATAAACACGCGCGCCATAACCCTTACATCTATATCCCCACGTACTTCGCCCTTCCGAATGCTGACCTCAATTGCATTTACCCACGACTTAAAGTCTGCCTCCCCTATTCTTTTCATAATAGGCATAAAGTTGGGGTAGTGCTTCGCCCCTTGAATGATGAGCGCCGTATAGTTCAAAAACACGAACTGCCGATCAACAATCTCATCGAGGTATTTCGAAAGCTCTTTTCTGCTTTTGTAGTCATGCTCTATGCGCTCAAGCAGCGTGGACGCATCCGAAAATTTGGGCTGAAAATGCCTAATGACGCCAAAAAAGAACTTATCCATTACCGCCACAAACAAATCGTCCTTGCTCTTAAAGTAGCGGTACATGCCGCCGCGCGCAATTTGCATTTCCTTCTGCAGGACGGTCATGGAGGCGCTGTCGTAGCCAACGTTCATGAACACCTCAAAGGCCTTATTAATGATATACTCTTTTTTGTCTTGCATAAAAACCAAAACATGAACGCTTGTTCACGACGCAAAGATGGAGGAGTTAAAATTCTCCGCAAAATTTTTTGAGTTAAAAAGGTTTAATTCGGTCGAAAAATTTTCATAAAACAATGATTATCAACATATATAAAGTGAACGATTATTCACAATACGGTTGCGATTAACCTTGACTTAGCCTGGCATAATTTAGTATCTTTGTACTGCTAAACAAATCACACCGCCATGCCACTCATCATTACGCCCCGTAGCTTAGCGTGCGAAAACGAGGTTCGCCGCGCCTACTTCGACAAGCACACGCCCGTAATTACTTGCGCCCCCACCGCCGTGCGGGGCGAGAAGTTCAAGGTCAACGTGCGCGTGGGCATTACGCTCAAGCACCCCAACACCAGGGAGCACTACTACGCATACATTCAGCTGTGGAACCTGGAAACGCTGGTGGCCGAGGCGCGCTTCGGCGCGGGCACCTTCGGCAGCGCGCCCATGCAGGCCGAGGTCGATTTTTACATTGTGCCCAAGGTGTCGCTGCGCCTCACCGCCATGGCCTACTGCACCAAGCACGGCCTGTGGAAAAGCGAGGAGGTATTTGTGAAAGCGCCGGAGCTGTGACGCTTCGCGTTTGAGATGGTTTGACAATAGTTTAATTTGTTAATCAAACATTTAAACGCGCAGCATCAAACATGCGAAGCGCATCAAACGCGAAGCATTAAACTATTATCAACCGCGCAGCGTTAAACCATTTTCAACATTTTTTTGTACCTTTGTTGGTTGCGCTCCGACAAAAGAGCGACATTGTTGAACAAATGGCTGAAAAACCAAAATCGCGCTACATACACAAGCTCCGCAACAAGTATAGGCTTATCATTTACAACGATAAAACCTACGCCGAGGTGTGGCACATGCGGCTTTCGCGCCTCAACGTGCTTACGTTTTTCGGCATCATTGCGGTGGTGGCGGTGGCGGCCATAACCTCGCTCATAGCCTTTACCCCGCTGCGCGAATTTATCCCCGGCTACCCCGACCGGAAAACCCGCCAGGCCATTGTGCAAAACGCCCTCCGGCTCGACTCGCTGGAGCAAAAGGTGCAGCGCTGGGTGCTGTACAACGACAACCTCAACCTCATCCTGTCGGGCAAAGATCCAATTGATATAGAAGGCGTTAGCGATACCTCCCTGGCCAAGCGGTACCGCGCCATTGTGCTGGAGCACTCGGTGGAGGATTCGCTTTTCCGCCGCCAGGTGGAGGAAGTGGAGCAGTTTAACCTGGCGCTGTCGAGCTCCTCCGATACACGTACGCAAAATTTCGCCAGCCTACACTTTTTTCCTCCGCTCCGCGGTAAGGTGCTGCAAAAGTTCAACCCCCGCGACGGCTACTTCGGCGTAAGCGTGGTAGCGGCGCCGGGCAGCGCCGTTATGGCGGCGCTCAACGGCACCGTCATAGCCGCCTACTGGACCATCGATAACGCCTACGTTATTCAGCTTCAGCATGCGCCCAACGTGGTTACGGTGTATAAAAACAACGGGCAGCTGCTCAAGAAAACAGGGCAGCACGTCAACGCCGGCGAAACCATTGCCATGATAGGCGCAGGTAAAAACGTTACGGCGCTCACGTTCGAAATCTGGAGCAACGGTTCGCCCGTAAACCCCGAGCAGTATATCGTTTTTTAAACCATCCTCCATGAAAAAGCGCATCGCCATTCTCGGCTCCACCGGCTCCATAGGCACACAGGCCCTCGATGTGGTGGCGCAGCACCCCGACAGGTACGAGGTGGAGGTGCTTACGGCGCAAAACAACGCGCCGCTGCTCGTGGAGCAGGCCAGGCGCTTTCAGCCCAACGCGGTGGTGATAGCCAACGAGGAGCACTACGCTTTTGTAAAAGAGCATTTGGCCGACGAGCCCATAAAAATATTTGCCGGAAGCAAGGCGCTGTGCGAGGTGGTACAAATGCCCGGCGTGGAGGTTGTCATCTCCTCCTTAGTGGGCATTGCGGGGCTCATGCCCACTATTAGCGCCGTGAAGGCAAAAAAAACGATAGCGCTGGCCAACAAGGAAACCCTTGTGGTGGCGGGCGATTTGATAAGCGCGCTGGTAGCCCAAAACGGCAACGCCATTATTCCGGTGGACTCGGAGCATAGCGCCGTTTTTCAGTGCTTAGCGGGAGAATTTTCCGCCATCGAAAAAATATACCTGACGGCCTCGGGAGGCCCGTTTTTGAGCACCCCGGTGGAGCAGCTGCGCAGCGTAAGCAAGGCGCAAGCCTTAAAGCATCCGCAGTGGAGCATGGGCGCCAAGGTTACCATCGACTCGGCCACCATGATGAACAAAGGCTTTGAGGTGATAGAGGCGCGCTGGCTCTTCAACCTCCAGCCCGGGCAAATAGAGGTGCTGGTGCATCCGCAGAGCGTGGTGCACTCCATGGTGCAGTTTGCCGACGGCAGCATCAAGGCGCAGCTGGGCGTGCCCGACATGCGCATCCCCATTGGCTACGCGCTGAGCTACCCGGAGCGCGCGGCGCTGAACGTAACGCGCTTTAACTTTTTTGAAAACTCAAACTTGACGTTTCAAAAACCTGATACGGAAAAATTTCGCTGCCTGGCGTTGGCCTACGAAGCGCTAAGGCAAGGCGGCAACGCGCCCTGCGCCGTAAACGCGGCCAACGAAATTGCGGTAGCAGCATTTTTGCAGGAAAAAATAGGATTTTTGGATATCGCCGATGTGGTGGAAAAATCGCTGCTGCAAAATAGCTTTATAGCAAAACCAACGCTTGACGACTATTTGAAAACGGATAAAAGGGTGAGGGCGATAGCGGAAGAGCTGCTGGCAGTAGGCAGTAGCAGTAGGCAGTAAAAGCAAGTACGCAATAGGCCGTAAAGAGTCGTTGTGCATTATCATGCTGATCTGCCAGTTGGCGGAGAAGCATCTCAAGTTGGCAAAAAGGCAAAGCAAGAACCACCGTCATTGCGAGCGAAGCGAAGCAATCTCAAGCTATGATTGTCTCCGCCAAAAAATAGATTGCCGCGTCCTCGTTCCTCGTCCTCGCACATGACGCGCGACACAAGGAGTATGAGAAGGGAATAATTTTTAATTGTTAATTCTTAATTTTAATTGAATACATGGGAGTTTTAGTTCAAATAGCGCAGCTGCTGATTAGCTTGGGGCTGCTGGTGTTGGTGCACGAGCTGGGGCACTTTTTGGTGGCGCGGGCATTCAAAACGAGGGTCGATAAATTTTACCTGTTTTTTAACCCGTGGCTATCAGTGCTGCGCGCCAAGCGCATTGATGGAAAATGGCAGCTCAGCTGGTTCTCAAAAAAGTCCCCAAAAGAGTGGGAAAACTACCCCGAAAATACCGAGTGGGGCCTGGGCTGGCTGCCGCTGGGCGGCTACTGCAAAATTGCGGGCATGATTGACGAATCGATGGATACCGAGGCCATGAAAAAGCCCGCGCAGCCCTGGGAGTTTCGCGCAAAGCCTACCTGGCAGCGCTTCCTTATTATTACCGGCGGCGTGCTGGTAAACTTTGTGTCGGCGCTGATGATTTTCTCCATGATACTATTCGTTTGGGGAAAAACGTATATACCCGTTAGCAAGGCCACCTACGGTTACGACTTTTGCCAAACGGCGCTCAACAACGGCTTTCAAAACGGCGACCGCATTATTGCCATCGACAGCGTAAAGCCCGAAACGCTGGGGCAAGTCGTGGGCTTCGTGCTGGAGGAGGGGAGCAAGGAGCTTACGCTGGTTCGCGGCGCCGATACCCTTAGCCTTACGCTGCCCGCGGACTTTTCGCAGCAGCTGATTGCCGCCAACGAAAAAATGTTTGCCGACGAGCGAGCGCCCTTTGTGGTGGCCGAAGTCTCGAACGGAGGCCCCGCGGCGCAGGCGCAGCTGCAGGCCGGCGATAGCATTGTGGGCATCAACGGCGCGCCGGTGCCGTTCATGGCGCAGGTAATGGATAGCCTCCTGGCGCACGCCGAGCAGCCCATCACGCTTAGCTTTTACCGCAAGGGCGAGCTGCTGTCGCAGGAAATTACGCCCACCGAAAAAGGGAAGATAGGCGTAGCGCTACGCCCCGCCATTTCATTCTTTGAGGTAAATAAGCGGGAGTACGGCTTCTTTGAATCCATTCCGGCGGGGATTTCGCTCGGCACCAACACGCTGGTAAATTACGTGAAAGGCTTTAAGCATATCGCCTCAAAAGATGGCGTAAAAAGCTTAGGCGGATTCGGCACCATCGGCAGCCTGTTTACGCAGGTATGGAGCTGGCCGCACTTTTGGAACATGACGGCGTTTTTGTCCATTATATTGGCCTTTATGAACATACTACCCATTCCCGCGCTCGACGGCGGGCACATGATATTTATTTTGTACGAGATGGTAACCAAGCGCAAGCCCAGCGATAAGTTTTTGGAGTACGCGCAAATGGTGGGCTTGTTCCTGCTGCTGGCGCTAATGGTGTACGCCAATGGGAATGACTTGGTGAGGTGGTTGGGGAAGTTCTTTTAACGAGCCCCTGTCATTGCGGGCTTGACCCCGCAATCTCAAAATATAAAATAACCTTTCTACTCTGTTTTTCTTAGTAAAGGATTGCGGGTCAAGCCCGCAATGACAACGTAATCTGAAATTATAAATGCAAAACATTCGCAACTTTTGTATCATAGCCCACATTGACCACGGGAAAAGCACGCTGGCCGACCGTTTGCTCGAAATTACCAAAACGGTAACCGGACGAGAAATGGAGGCGCAGGTGCTCGACAACATGGAGCTCGAAAAGGAAAAGGGAATCACCATTAAGAGCCACGCCATACAAATGGACTACGTGAGGAACGGGCAAAAGTACGTGCTCAACCTCATCGACACGCCGGGGCACGTGGACTTCAGCTACGAGGTAAGCCGCGCCATTGCCTCGTGCGAGGGTGCGCTGCTCATCGTTGACGCCACGCAGGGCATTCAGGCGCAAACCATTTCGAACCTGTACCTGGCCCTGGAGCACGACCTCGAAATCATTCCCGTGATCAACAAAATTGACATGGAGGCCGCCATGATTGACGAGGTAAGCGACCAAATTATCGACCTCATAGGCTGCAAAAAGGAGGATATTATTCCCGTAAGCGCCAAGACGGGCCTGAACGTGGAAACCATTCTGGAGGCCGTGGTGGAGCGCATTCCCGCGCCCAAGGGTAGCGAGGAGGCTCCGCTGCAGGCGCTGATTTTCGACTCGGTGTTCAACTCCTTCCGCGGCATTATTGCCTACTACAAGGTTGTGAACGGCGTACTCCGCAAGGGCCAAAAGGTAAAATTCATCAACACCGGCAAGGAGTACTACGCCGACGAGGTGGGCATTCTGCGCCTCAACATGGAGCCGCGCGACGAGGTGCGCACGGGCGATGTGGGCTACATTATTTCGGGCATAAAAGCCGCCGCCGAGGTAAAGGTGGGCGACACCATTACCACCGTTGAAAATCCCGCCACGCAGTCCATTGCCGGATTTGAGGACGTGAAGCCAATGGTGTTTGCGGGTATTTACCCTGTAAGCACTGACGAATACGAAGACCTGCGCGCGTCGATGGAAAAGCTGCAGCTCAACGATGCCTCGCTTACGTTTGAGCCCGAGTCTTCGCTCGCGTTAGGCTTCGGTTTCCGCTGCGGATTCTTAGGCTTGCTGCACATGGAGATTATCCAGGAGCGCCTGTACCGCGAGTTCGACATGGACGTTATTACCACCGTGCCCAACGTTTCGTTCAACGTTTACACCACGCAGGGCGAGCTGATAACGGTGCACAACCCCTCGGGCCTACCCGCCCCCACGCTGATTGACCACGTGGAGGAGCCCTACATCAAGGCGCAGGTAATTACCAAAACCGACTACTTAGGCATTGTGATGAAGCTGTGCTTGGACAAGCGCGGCATACTCAAAAATCAGCACTTCATTTCGCCCACACGCGTGGAGCTTTCGCTGGATATGCCGCTGAGCGAAATTGTATTCGACTTTTACGATAAGCTCAAGAGCATTTCGCGCGGCTACGCTTCATTCGATTACCAGCTGACCGATTACCGTCCTGCGGAATTGGCAAAGTTGGACATCCTGCTCAACAGCGAGCCGGTGGACGCCCTGTCGGCGCTCATTCACAAAGACCATGCCTACGACTTTGGCCGCAAGATGTGCGAGAAGCTCAAGGAGCTCATTCCGCGCCAGCAGTTCGACATTGCCATACAGGCCGCCATCGGCGCCAAAATTATTGCCCGCGAAACGGTAAAGGCCGTGCGCAAGGACGTGCTTGCCAAGTGCTACGGCGGCGATATTTCGCGTAAGCGCAAGCTGCTCGAAAAGCAGAAGAAGGGCAAAAAGCGCATGCGCCAGGTGGGCAACGTGGAGGTACCGCAGGAGGCGTTCCTGGCGGTGCTAAAGATGGATTAGTCTGTTAATTAGCATGTTAAACAAATACAGATCTTACTACTAAAGTAAAATAACAATTCTCTTATTTTACTTTAGTGGCGTCAAAGTAAAATAACGATTTTTTTATTTTACCTTTGTAGCCAAATTTTACCATCAATGATTTGTATTGAAAAATTCAATGCCGGAAGTCACTTACCTGGAGTTGGATACAAGTATTTTGTGCCTAATCTTATTAATAAGGAGTGGACTTGGAGTGATGCCGGGCTAAACAAGCTGCTGGAAAGCGCCTCTTTTGAACTCGGGCAACTCAACTCATTTGGCAAGTTGGTTCCTAACGTAGATTTGTTCATACATCTACACATAACAAAGGAAGCTGTCGTTTCAAGTAAAATAGAGGGAACTCAAACGCATTTTGACGAAGCATTTTTGCAAAAAGAAAACATTCCCTCCGAACGAAAAGACGATTGGCAGGAGGTGCAAAATTACACCGAGGCTCTCAACATGGCCATTAAAGAGTTGGCCTCGCTACCCATTTCATCTCGACTGATTTTACAAACGCATAAAACACTTTTGCAAGGTGTGCGAGGTGATAAAAAAACGCTCGGAGAATACCGGAGAAGCCAAAACTGGATAGGAGGAAAAAGCCTTGCAGATGCCGTATTTATTCCACCACATCACAATTATTTACCTGAACTAATTAGCGATTTAGAAAATTTTATACACAACGAAAATTTAAGCATTCCTCTTCTAATAAAAATTGCGATTATTCACTATCAGTTTGAAACTATACACCCTTTTTTAGACGGAAACGGACGAATAGGAAGGCTGCTTATTACGCTACTCTTAATAGAAAAAAAAGTGCTTGGAATTCCACTACTGTACCTATCGAGCTACTTTGAGCAGGATAAGAACTTGTACTACGACAATCTTACCCGCGTTCGAACGCACAATGATTTGCTGCAGTGGATAAAATATTTTTTGGTTGGAGTTGAGCAAACATCTAAAAAAGCTACGCAAACATTAAGCAGCTTGATGATGTTAAAAAAAGAGCACGAGGCAACTATTCAAGCCCGGTTCGGCAGAAGGCTAAAATCAGGGCTAATATTACATCAACACTTACTTCAACAACCCCTGCTCAGCATAAAAGAGGTGCAAGGCATTTGCAACTTATCACCCAAAGCTGCGGGAGAGCTAGTGCAAACATTTGTTGACAATAAAATGCTCACAGAGTTTTCCGGACAAGCGCGAAATCGCATCTTTATGTATGAGCCATATTTAAATTTATTTGAAGATAAATAATCAATGAACATCTCCGAAATACAGCAGCAAATAGTTGACGATTTCAGCGTGTTTACCGAGTGGCTCGATAAGTACGCCTACCTGATAGAGTTGGGGAAAGCGCTGGAGCCGTACGACCCGAAGTACAAGGCTGAGCAAAACCTCATACAAGGCTGCCAAAGCCGCGTGTGGCTGCACGCCGAGCTGGTAGATGATAAAATTATTTTTACCGCCGACAGCGATGCCATTATTACGAAGGGAATTATTTCGCTGCTCATTCGCGTTTTTTCGGGGCAAACGCCGCAGGATATCATGAGCGCCGACCTGACCTTTTTAGACCAAATCGGCCTTCGCGAAAACCTTTCGCCTACCCGTGCCAACGGCTTGCTGAGCATGGTAAAACAGATGAAGCTGTACGCGATTGCGTTCAACGCAAAAATGTAGAAATAGCCGGAATAAGTCCATGCTTTTTGAAAAATTTTTGCGTAAATTCGCCGATGTTGTTTTACAGATGAGCCCTTGTATGGAAAAAACTGTAAGAGTTTTCATCATTCGCACTACATGAAGAAATTTCTACATATCGCCTTTGTTCTGATTTTTGCAATACCTCTTCACGCTGCACTCCCCGGCGACCGCTACTTTGACGAGGTTACACTAGCCATCGACACTTCTTTATACCGGCTGAGCCAAAACACCATTCTGAATCAGCGCAAGCATCAGCTATATTTTGAGTACACCTCCCGCTATACGGAGTGCGAGCTCCGCCTCTACCCAAAAGAGGGTGCTAATATTCAAAAACTTTCATTTCTTCAGTCAGGCGGTTACGAAATACTTGATTCGCTTGTCTTACTCCAAGATGAAAACTGCTACCGCGGTCGTATTCGCTTTTTGGACTTATTCAACAACTCCCAACTCTCTGTGCTTGTCGATGTGGCAATGCTACGCGATGGAGGTGTACTGCGAACTCGCACATGGGAGTTGGCGCTGTTTCCGTACACCCAAACATGGGTAAAATTCTTTGCTGCTAACGACGTGTTGTTTGTTGGAGAGGAAAAGGCTTTTGAGATAGAAACTAACAACGTTGACAACATTAAGCTCACCTCCGATTGGCAAACCAGTGATGGAATTGATTACCGCATGGTTTCGCGCGAAGGTAGGCTACAGCTCATTTTACAGCCGCGCGAGCTCGGCGTAAAATCGCTGAATATAGAAGTCGAAACTTCGGTTCCATTTTTGAACAGCGAAAAAAAGTTGAGCAACAAAATCACCATTTCGTCGCCACCGCTTACCGTCAAGGCCAGCCGTCTTGTGTTTTTAAATCTTGATAAAAAGGAGGTTACCTACGACGAGGAATCGCGCTACAAGGGCGTAATGCTTAGCATTGACAACAACAGGCGGCTACAGGTCAACAAAACCTACCGCATAGAAGACCAGGAGGCGCCCGGCGGCTCGCTCATAGGCGAGCTCTTTGCCATAAAAGAGCTGGCCAACGATAAGGTGCTGTGCAAGCTGACCGTATTCAACATGCACCGCAAAACCGAGGGCTACCTCTACATCAAATCCGGCGATGCACCCATGTTTATTACCAACCTCGACATTACCCCAAAAACGCAAATAGCGGCCATCAACGTGCTGCACGAGGGCGAGGATTGGATACAGAGCAACAAGGTTAAGCCCGGCGAAACCATTGACGTGAGCGTTGAGGGTACCTCGCTGCACAAGGCGCGATTTGCGTGGCAGGATGTGCAGGACGTAACATCGGATACGGTAAACCAAACCGAGGATAGGCGCCTGTTTCGCCTGCGCATTCCCATGAGCGTAAACAAGCGCCAGGTGGCGCTGCTCAACAACGGGCAGCCCACCGGAAGGTTCCTGCTGGTGGAGGAGTACCAGTCCCCGCGCCCCTTCGATTTTGTTACGCTCAGCTACGGCAGCGGCGGGCAGGTGCCGGTCAATAAAATCAACAACATCATCATATCGCGCAACGTTATCAAGGAGTTTACCTTTTCGTTCGACCGGTCGATGATTGACAGCAAATCAAAGCTGTACGGCAAGCAGTACTTCGATATTGATGTGCGTATTCTGGGAAAGAAGGGCGAAATTATTGAAATGCGCTCGCTAAAAAACCAGCTGGTGTGCCCCGATGAAACATCGCCGCGCGGCGCCTTCTACAAGGATAAAAATTGCCTGAACGAGGACATCAACCTCAACAAAATACTGAACACCAAAACCAGCACGCTCGACAACTTCGGCAAGGTACAGGTGGACATCCGGCAATCGGCTGAAAAGTACGCCGAGCCTGTGTTTGAAAAGCGCGTGGAGGTAATTTACCAGCCCAAGGTGCTGTTCGACATCGACCTCTCGCTGCCGGCCGGTATGATGATTCAGAATTTGGGCGAAAGCAAGGCCGAGAAGGAGGCGAACGAGAAGTACCAGCAGGAAATGGTCAACTACGAGAAGGCGTTTGAAAAATACATCAACGGCGAAATAACCAACGAGCCCACCAGACCGGTTAAGCCCGAAAAAGCGTCGTTTACCGACAACCTTGGCGGTATAAGCATCGCGCTCATTGCGCAGTTCAGCTTTACCGACGGCGAAAAGGCGGGCAAGCTAAAACCGTGGCGCTGCGGTGCGGGTTTTCTCTTCATCAACACCTTCAATTTTCGCGAAACCGCCCAGCGCGACCTGGCCATGGTGGTGCTTGGCAGCATTTACCCGCTCAGCCAGCGCCGCATGTTCAACGTGCCCATTCACGCCGGGTTTGGCTACAAGCTTCAGGGCAAAATTCCCTTTGTAATGATAAGCCCTGGGATAAGTATTACGTTTTAAAAAGTTTTTTTTACACCACAACAACGCCGCATTTATTGCTAAGAAAGGACTTATAGTAGAATCTTACTATAAGCCATTTTTGTTTTTTAAATATTTTTCCCTTACTTTGTTGTGTTTTTGCACTTTAAACCCGATGAGTAACACTACACAAAATTTTGTACAGGAGCTGGCCTGCAAGGCGGAACACATTCGCCGCCGATCGCTCGAAATCATTCACTGCTCCAAAGGCGGGCACACGGGCGGAGGCCTGTCGTCGGCCGACATACTGGCCACGCTGTACCTACACGTAATGAACGTTGACCCGAAAAACCCCGCCAAGCCCGACCGCGACCGCTTTGTGATGAGCAAGGGACACTGCGTGGAGGCACTTTACTGCGCGCTGGTTGAGGCAGGATTCATTCCCGACTCGCTGCTGGAAGAGTACGGAAAATTCGGCACAATTCTTGCCGGACACCCCACCAAAAAAGTTCCGGGCGTGGAAATCAACAGCGGCGCGCTGGGGCACGGTTTGCCCGTGGGCGTAGGCATGGCCATTGCCGCCAAAATGGATAAAAAGGACTACCTGACCTACGTGCTCATGGGCGATGGCGAGCAGGGCGAAGGCTCCATTTACGAAGCCGCCATGGCCGGCAGCCACTACAAGCTCGATAACCTCGTGGCCATCATCGACCGCAACGGATTGCAGATTAGCGGCAGCACCGAAAACGTAATGTCGCTTGAACCCATGCGCCAGCGCTGGGAGGCCTTCGGCTGGAGCGTGTTGGAGGTAAACGGCAACAGCATTCCCGAGCTGCTGCAAGCCTTTGAAACTTTCAAAAAAGATAAGGGCGGAAAGCCGCACCTGCTCATCGCCCGCACGGTAAAAGGAAAGGGCGTGTCGTACATGGAAAACGTGGCCAAGTGGCACCACGGCGTACCCAACGAGGAGCAGCTGGCGCAGGCCAAGGAAGAAATTGCCAAGCGGCTGAGTACCTTGTCCGAATAAAACAGGACATGCGATATGCGACGCGCGATTCATCTTTCGCATGTCGCAAGTCGCAGTTCGCACATCTGAAATTTGAAAATTTGAAATCCGAAATGAGCAATAATACCATTCCCTGCCGAAAAAGTTTTACCGACACCCTCTTGGCTTTAGCCAAAAAGGATAAAGATATTGTAGCCGTAACCAGCGATGCCCGCGGTTCGGTTACGCTTGACAGCTTTGCCAACGAGCTGCCCGAACAGTTTGTTGAGGTGGGCATTGCCGAGCAAGATGCCGTGGGCATTGCCGCCGGGCTGGCCTCCTGCGGCAAAAAAACCTTTGTTTGCGGCCCCGCCTGCTTTTACGTGGCGCGCAGCTTAGAGCAGGTAAAGGTCGATTTGGCCTACTCCAAAAATCCCGTGAAGGTGCTGGGCGTGAGCGGCGGCGTGAGCTACGGCGCCTTGGGCAGCACCCACCACAGCCTGCACGACATTGCCGCGCTGCGCACCTTCCCCGGCATGCACGTGGTGCTGCCCTGCGATATTTTTCAAACCAAAAAGCTGGTGGAGCAGCTCGTTGACTACCCCTACCCCGTTTACATTCGCGTAGGTCGCAACGCCGTGCCCAACGTTTACGAGGGCGAAAATATCGAGTTCAAAATAGGCAAGGCCAACATGCTGGCCGATGGCAAAGATTTGACCATTATCGGCACAGGCGAAACCACCTACCACTGCCTGCAGGCCTCGAAAATACTGAAAGAAAAAGGTCTTTCAGTACGCGTGCTCGACATGCACACGCTGAAGCCATTCGACACTGAGGCCGTGCTAAAAGCCGCCGCTGAAACCAGTAGAATTCTGACCGTGGAGGAGCACAGCATCTTCGGCGGATTAGGCGCTGCGGTGGCTGAGGTGGTGGTGCAAGGCAAAAATATGGTTCCCGTAAGAATCGTGGGCATCCCCGACGAAAATGCCGTGCACGGCACGCCGCTGGAAATTTTCAAGCACTACGGGTTGGATACAGAGGGCATTGTTGCAACGGCAGAAAAGTTTTGTAAACAATAATCTCAACTTACGCTGTCATCCCGAACTTGATTCGGGATCTCCTGCCAGGGGATTGCGGGTCAAGCCCGCAATGACAATCTTAAATTTGAAACTTGAATTTTGAAATTCACTCTTGCCATAGACCAAAGCACTTCGGCCACCAAGGCCATGCTATTTGATGCTCAAGCGCAAATTGTAGCGCGCGCTTCAGTAGAACATGAGCAATTTTATCCGCAGCCAAGTTGGGTAGAACACGATGCCGAGGAAATTTTGCGCAACACCTATGCTGCCATTGAGCAAGTGCTACGCGAAAGTAAAATAGATATTTCACATGTAAAATCGGTGGCCATAACCAACCAGCGCGAAACCGTGGTAGTGTGGGACAGGCACACCGGCAAGCCTATTTACAACGCCGTGGTGTGGCAGTGCCAGCGTGGAGTTGATATTTGCAACAATCTTATTAATAAAGGATTAGAGGAAAAAGTAAGAGCCAAAACCGGGCTTATCATTAACCCCTACTTTTCGGCCAGCGGCGTACAATGGATTTTAGATAACGTGAACGGCGCGCGTGCCGCAGCCAACGAAAATCGCTTATTGATGGGAACCATCGACACGTGGCTGATGTGGAATTTTACGCAAGGAAGAGCACACGCAACGGATTACACCAACGCCTCACGCACCTTGCTTTTCAACACCTCCACGTTAACTTGGGACAATGAGCTGCTCGACATGTTTACCATTCCACGCAGCATGATGCCCGAGGTAAAATCGTGCGATGCTGTTTTTGGCGAAACTAACCTCAACGGACTTTTACAAAAAAATATTCCCATAGCAGGCGTGCTGGGCGACTCGCACGGCGCGCTGGTGGGGCAAATGTGCTTTGCGCAGGGCATGGGCAAAGCCACCTATGGCACAGGCTCATCGCTCATGGTCAACGTAGGCGAGAAAAATTTACCCGCACCAAAAGGGCTTGTAACCTCAGTGGGATTTGCCGCGCAGGGAAAGGTGTTTTACGCCTTCGAGGGCAACATTCACTGCACCGGCGCCACCATCAAGTGGTTGATTGACGATTTGCAGCTGATAGAATCTTCCGCCGAAAGCGAAGCCATTGCGACCAGCGTAGCCGACAACGGCGGTGTGTACCTCGTTCCGGCCTTTGCCGGCCTTGGCGCGCCGTGGTGGAACAGCGAGGCGCGCGCCCTCATCTGCGGCATGACGCGCGGCTCGGGCAAGGCGCATGTGGTGCGCGCGGCGCTTGAGGCCATTGCCTACCAGGTAAAGGATTTGGTGGACTTAATGGCCAGCGGTTCGGGCATAAAAATAGCCGAGCTGCGCGTAGATGGCGGCCCCGTAAAGAACAACTTTTTAATGCAGTTCCAGGCCGATATGCTCGGCACAAAAATTAACCGCAGCGAAATTGCCGAAGCCTCGGCGCTTGGCGCTGTGCTTATGAACGGCCTTGCCCTGGGACGATACAAAACCTTGGAGGAGGTTTCCGCTTTGCGCAAAAGCAACGATTTTCTGGAACGAAAAATGGAGCTTGCTTTCGTTGAAAAAAACTATGAGGGCTGGAAGAAGGCGGTAAGAAAGACGATGATGTAAAACGTACCGGATACAAAACCTAAAACTGATTTTACGCTATGCCAACAGCATAGCTGGACAAAAAAACTAAAAAACATGGGAGCTATTTCTACATTTTTGCTGATATCCTTATTTGTTTTCGCCATGCGCGGGCAAATGAACTCCACCACCGATTTTCATACCGGAATCGGCAGCTACGACCTCAACAACGTGTGGATGGCTGACAGCATTACCGATGAGCTGGAGGATGCTACAAGCATTACCTACAAACGGTCGGAGCCGCTTGGCGTAATCGGCGAGAAGCACCAGCGCTTCTACATTCACTTTTCCTCGGCCATCCGGCAGGCCGACAACCCTTACGAGTACTTCGTTTCGGGAAAAACTAAAACCGGCGACCGCACTTGCGATTTTCTCGGCTACGTGAGCGTTAGGGAGGCCAAGCTGCTGAAGTTGGGCGAGGATGCCGACCACAAGCAGGGCTACGTGGTGTGCGAAGTCAGGCTGTACGAGAACGACAAGCAGCCCAACACCGGAATCATTGCAGGTGTGCTCGAATCGCACTTTACCATTGACAAAAATGACAAGTTTGAGTACAAAACGCTCACCGGTATCGACGGTTTTAACAACAACCTGTTTACGGGCACTTGGACCAGCTACCAGAATCAGAAAATGACTAAAAATTGCAGTTGGGGCGACTATAAGAATCCTAAGACGGGAAAGGCTTTGATGGATGAAAGGTTGTTTGGCCCCGAATCAAAGTACAAGGAAAACGGTTGGGACAACTACTACAAAGCCTGGTCGGGCAACAGCAGCGACCCCGAAACGCAGCAGGCAATGGAGAAAGAAAACGAGGAGTGGTGGAAGTAAAAGGATGCTTAACTATTAATGGTAAATTGTTAAGAAAAAATCATGAGTGCTGAGTTTCTGCGATTGTCATGCTGGCCAAAGCAAAATCGAAGCGTCATTGCGAGGAGGAACGACGAAGCAATCTCACACTTTGGCGAAGCCAATCACAACATGAGATCCTTCGCTTCGCTCAGGATGACAGAGATTGCCACGCTTTGTTCGCAATGACGCTTCGATTAGACATTTAATTTTTGAATTATTAAATCTTTGAATATTTATAAAAATGGCGTATAAACAAAAACTAACCTTCGGGCTGATAGTCGGCACAAGGAATATTTTCAGCGCGAAAATCGCGCAGGCTTCACGCAGCGTTGCCATCAAAAAGTTGGAGCAGCAGGGCTACGGCTACGTTATTCTTCCTGTAGAAGAAACGCCCACGGGCTGTGTTGAAACGTATCAGGACGCGCTAAAGTGCGCGAAGCTGTTCAGCACAAAGCGTGATGAAATTGACGGCATACTTGTAATTCTTCCCAACTTTGGCGACGAGGTAAGCATTGTTACCGCCATCAACACGGCGCAACTCAACGTACCCATTATGGTACAAGCCTGCGATGATGACAACGATAAGGTGGATGTACACAGCCGCCGCGATGCTTTCTGCGGAAAAATTTCGGTGTGCAACAACTTCTATCAGTACGGCATTCCATATACCGAAACAACCTTCCACACTCAGCCGCTGGAGAGCGAAACTTTTGATAACGACCTTCGCCGTTTTGCCGCTGTATGCCGCGTAACCAATGGTTTGAAAAAGGCACGCATCGGAGCCATTGGCGCTCGTCCCGCAGGGTTTCAGACCGTTCGCGCAAGCGAAAAAATATTGCAGGCAAGCGGTATTACTGTAGTGCCTGTAGATATGTCGGAAATTATTTTTGCCGCGCAAAAGCTGGCAGGCTCGGCCGAAGTTGCAAAAAAGGTGGAGGAAATTAAGGCTTACGGCAAAATCCCTTCACGCATTAAAGAGGAGAAAATCGCACGCCAGGCACAATTCGGCTTGGCCGTTGAAAATTGGATTGCCGCCAACGATATCGACGCAAGCACGCTGCAGTGCTGGGATTCGCTGGAAAAGAATTTCGGTTGCGCCGCCTGCGTAACCATGAGCATGATGGGCGAAAAGCTGATGCCCAGCGCCTGCGAGGTGGATATTGCCGGAGCCGTGTCGATGTACACGCTGATGCTGGCAAGCGGCACGCCAAGTGCGCTGCTGGACTGGAACAACAACTTTGCGCAGGACCGCAACAAATGCGTGTGCACGCACTGCGGTAACTACCCCAAAGGATTTATGCAAACCACACCCGAAATTTCAACGCTTGACGTGCTGGGAACACAGCTGGGACACGAGGATACGTTTGGCGCCGTGAAGGGCATGGTGGCTCCCGGCCCCTTCTCGTTCTTCCGCATTTCAACCGACGATACGGCGGGCTGCGTAAAGGCTTACGTGGGCGAAGGTCAGCTTACTGCCGACCCTTACGGAATGGACGGTGGCATTGCGGTTACGCAGGTAAATAATTTGCAAAATTTGCTCAAGTTTATTTGCAAAAATGGCTTTGAACACCACGTTGCCATGGGCCGCGGAAGCCTCGCCGATATTATTGAAGAGGCTACGGTAAACTACTTGGGCTGGGAA
>JAVBPG010000010.1:0-75405 GCA_031549685.1 Bacteroidales bacterium
CGGCCGAGCTTGATTTGGTAAACGGCGTATAGCCGAACCCCTTGCGAAAATTTTTCGTCCTTGCGAAGCTGGGATTTGATGCTCGACAAGGAGCCTTGTACCGATAACCGTTCTTTTGACATCGCTTTTTTTTGATGCAAATATACAATTATTATTTATATTGTAAATATATATTAGACTTTATATAAACCCTGTTAGGGTCAATGATGCCACAAAAAAATCCCGCCTAAAAAAGCGGGATTTTTTTGTGAATAACCAAGCTACCACTTGTTAATCTCCTTGTCGATGTGGGCTACGCGCGTTTGCAGCCACAGCTTTATGTCGCTTATGCGGGCCTCAAAATCCTGGTTGGAGGTATGATACTTGTGGTGCCACAGGTCGGAGTCGCGCTTTTGCGAATCCTTTATTTGAGCCGCCGTTCTATCGATAAAGCTGTAAATGTTGTCGATGTATTTCGGCTTGACTTCGTTCCAGTAGGCCTTGTACTGCGCCCGGAAGTTGGGGTCATCGAAGAAGCGGCAGAAAAATTTTGCTCCGGGCTGGTCGCTGCCTTCGTATCCCGGCTTGAAAAGCAGGCCGGCCTCGGGCCAAAGGAAGTACCTGCTGTGCTCGTCAAATCCGAATCCCCAGTCAAAGTCCCATAGCGGGCCCATGTAGAATTTGCCGGTGGCGTTGCGGTGCATGTACACGCTCTTGGGCTGTTTTTGCGCCTCGCCGTTCAGCACCACCTCGTTTATTATTAAAAAGTTCATGAGCGATGGGAGGTCGATGAGGTCGGCGTAGCCGCTGTTGGGAAACGACTTTGAGAACAGGGCGTTTTCCAGATCGCCTACCCACTTTTTGATGTTGGCGTCCATGGTGGGCGTCATGTTTTTGGGCGATTTTATCATTACCGGCAGGTTGCACACGTTGCTTCGGAACTGCCAGGCCTCGTCAAAGTAGCCGTCGAGCTCCAGCAGGCAGCCAAAGTTTTTGTCTACGTTTACCCTGTTGGCTTCAACCTCCACCTGCTCGCTTACCAGGTAGTTCCCCCAATACTCCCCGTTGGCGTACAGGTCCACGTAGCGGGTGTGGTTGGTGTAGGGCGAGCCCATGCGGTGCCCCAGCTCAAAGGCTATGGCGTTCATCATCAGCGTAGGGTCGTAGTAGTTGGCCAGCAGCACCCACGATTTTTCGGGCTTCAGCCCAAAAAGGCTTGTTTTTTCGCTGAACTTTATGCGGTAGGACTTTTTCGACATCAGCTTCCACGAGGAGTTGCCCCTGCCGCGGATGCCCCCGTTGACTACGGTAGCGGTAAGGTTGTGTGCCGGATTTATGGCGCCGCTCACGCTGATGATGGCCGGCTCGTACTCCTCGTGCTTATCGCTATCATCAAAAAAGCCTCCCTTCTTATTGTTGGGTCTGTTGGGCGTGGCAATGTCCATGCGGGCTACATGAAACGATTCCACAATCTTCACTATTACCGTGTAGCTGGTGGTCAGGCCATCCTCGTTGGTGGCGGTGTACACCACAGGCTGGCTAAAGTTGTTGGCGGTAATGCCGCTGCTCTGCGCCACCTCGCCAACGCTCATGGTGCCTTCGGCGCTGAAGGTGGCAATGAGGGAGTGCAGGTCAATGCTGTCAACGGTCTCAAGCAGAATGTAGGGTACGCTGATGGTGCCTTTTACTTCGGCCGGCAACCCTGCGTTGTGCTCGGGCTTAAATGAGAATTCGGTAACGGCCACCACCGGCGGGGTGGAAGTGCCGTCGTCCTTAGCGCAGGTGCTGAGCGCTACCGATGCAAGGGCCACGAAAAAAAATTTTCTGAAAATAGCTTTCATGTGTATTAAATTTGTTTTTAAAGACCACATGGAATATTCATGAGGTTATTCAGTGCACTTAGGTTGCAGCCTCGCGCATGAATATTTCATTAGCTTTTGTTTTGATAAGTAAAACGGGACACTAAACCTTGCTGCAAAAGGTATAGCGACTTAGCTGTGTTTTGAAAAGATGTGAATGCAAGAACAAATGTAGCTATTTTTGACCGTTTAACCAAATTTCCGGCTTGTTAATAAATTAGCTTTACCTGCACTCCGATCTTGATCCACCTGCCCGGCTGCGGCAGGTTAGCGTAGTCCACGTACCGGGTATCGAAAACGTTGCTTGCGCTCAGGTACAGCGTGAGCCATCTGCGGCTCCACGCCAGCTTGACATCCACCAGCGTTACCGGCGCAAACGCCCGAGGCTGCCGGCTTGTATCGTCGGTGTACTGCCCGGCCCGCCGCTCGTGGACGGCGCTCCACGAAAAGGCCAGCCGTAGCGGCAGCGGGTGGGCGCCCGATACGCTTAGCTTATGCCGCAGGTAGTCCAGCGCGTTGCTGCTGTACAGGCCGCGCGCGTCCTTGCTCATGCTCAGGTAGGTGTAGCCCAGCTGCAGCGACGAGACAAACCGCCGTGCGTGGCCCTGGGGCGTGTAGCAGGCCGCGAGGTCGAGGCCCAGCGTGTTGAGCGCAATGTGGTTCCGGCTTTGCCATAGCGAGGTGTCGCTGCTGCGCACCCAGTCAATAATATTTTTTCCCCTGCGGTAAAAAACGGAGGATTGGAGGCTGAAATCGCTGTGCAGGTACTTAGCCCCAAGTTCGCCGGTAGTGGCCTGCTCGGGCCGGAGCTGCGGGTTGCTCAGGTGCGTTGCGCTGCGGTAGTACAGGTCGGTAAAGGTAGGCAGGCGCAGCGTTTGCCCTATGCTGCCCATGAGCCGCAGCTGCGGGGTGAGCGCCACCGCGGCATCGGCGTTGAGGCAGGTGTAGTGCCCAAAGTCGTTGGAGTAGCTGCCCTGTACGCCCCCCGATACGGAGAAGCGCCGGTGGTGGTACGCTTGCTCCACAAACCAGCAGGCAAGGTTGCGCTGCTTTTCGTGGGTAAAAAAGGCGCTGTCGCCTTCGCCCTTCACGTGCATTGCGCTGCCCATGCGCTCGCCCAGCACGTTGCTGTAAATGTGCTCGCCGCGCAGCTCGCCGCCGGCCACGGTGGTGCCCAATACCGATGGCAGGCTCAGGCGCGCGCTGCCGCCCAGCACATCGCTGCGGTGGTAGTTGTGCCCCTTGTACCAGGCCGGCGCGCTGCTGCGAAAGAGCTCAAATCGGTCGTGGTGCCGGCGCAGGTAGGCCGCGCTGTGCAGCGATATTTTCCGAAACGCTTTATGGTAATCGATGGATGAAAAAATGGTGCACGTGGCCTCAAATTGGTTGGGGTAGGCGAGCGAGTAGAACTTGTTGGCGCCGTAGTCTTTGTGCTGGTAGCCCAGCTGCGCGCTTATGCTTCCGGCTTTTACGTGCTCGTAGCGCGCCTGCGCAAAGTAGCTGCCCAGCTTAAAGTCGGTGTTGGGCGTGTACCCGTCGGAGCGGGCAAGCGAGGCCGCACTCAATACCTGCAGGTTGCTTTGTCCCTTTGTTTTGCTGAGCGAGGCGTCGGCTGTGGGCGAAAAGTAGCCGTGGCTACCTCCGGATACGCCGGCCTGCGCGCTGCTTTTTTTGCCGCTACCCGTAACAATGTTGATGGCGCCCGAAAAGGCGTTGGGGCCCATGGCGCGCGATCCGGGGCCTTGCAGTATTTCTACTCTATCTATGCTTTGGAGGTCAACGGGGAGGTCGAGGTTGTAGTGTCCCGTTTGCGGGTCGGTAATGTTGATACCGTTGAGGAGAATCAGGGCCTGGTCGTAGCTGCCGCCGCGTATGCTGATGTCGGCCTGTACGTTGTTGGCGCCCCGCTGCCGCAGGTCAATGCCTGCTACGTGTTCCAGCAGCTGCTGTATGTCCTGTACGGGGAGCTGCTCTATTTCGCGCCTGCCGATGGTGGTAACCACCCGCGCGGGCTCGGCCACCGCCAGGGTTGGGGTAGCGCTGACCAGCACCTCGTCTATGGGTACTGCATCGGTTTCGCCCTCGCGTTCGCTTTGGCCATGCCGGCTTGTGGCCTGCGCCGATACCTGCTCGGCGCTCATGCATACCATCGACAGGCTTAGCGCCAGCACCCCGATTTTGATTTGCTTGCCGAGGCTGTTGAACACGGCGTAACTCTTGCGCGTCCAGCGGCGAAAGCAAATGGTTTTGGAGAAGATTTTTTTGTGCATCATGGCCGCAAATGTACGGCATTTTGCACAGGTAAGGCTCTTTTACGTCAACTTTTTTAGAAAATCCAAGGCCATTTGGTTGAATAGCTCGCCCCTGTCGCGGAGAACAAAGTGGCTACAGTAGGGGATGACCTCCAGCTGGCTGTTGGGCAGCAGCGAGGCGAGCTTGCGTGTGTGCCCGAAGCGCACCATGTCGTTATCGCCCACCACCACCAGCGTAGGAGTGTTAATGTGGCTCAGCGCCTCCTCCTCCATGTGCGGCTGCTCAAGCATGAGCCGCATCAGCTTTTGGTAAATCACGTACTGCTTTGAGAACAGCGAAAGTATTGAGTAGCCCATAAGCAGGCCCCGAATGTTGCACCGGCTGGTAAATTTTAGCCCATGGGGCTTGTAGTTGGCTCCCACAATTACCATGCCGATAATGCGCCCGGGGGCACGCATAGCCAGCTCAAGCGCCACAATGCCGCCATCGCTGAAGCCGATAATGAGGCAGCGTGGAATCTTCAGCGCATCGAGTGCCTGCAGCACATCGCTGGCCATCGCTTCGTAGCTGATGTGTTTCACGTTGCGCGTTGATTTACCCTGCCCGCGGCTATCGATGGTAATGACGCGGTAGTAGCGCGAAAAAAAGCTGACTTGCTCCTCGAAAGTGCTCGAATCCTCTCCGTTGCCGTGCAGCAAAAGTAGCGGCACACCATGCCCGTAGTCGGCATGGTAGAGCTCAATATCATTTACCGTTAGTAGGCCGTACGAATTCATTTTTTTGTAATTTTTTGGCAATTCGGAGGTGTGCACTGCGCGCCAAATATACTATTCAAAAATGCTAATTGTACCGCCGCCACCGGCAAAAAAGCTAAATGTTGTATAGGCGTGCTGCACCGCGGATTTTAGCCCTTGAGTAATGCGTTGTGAGCATATAATTTACTACATTTGCGAGGTGGAAAAGAGTGGTGGTTTTTATAGCGCTATCCGCAACCATACCACCAAAAAATGTTTCTGTTGGTTTCAGAGGTTGGTTTTATATTGTTACTTTTTCTCCCGCCAAGGCGGGATAACCAAAAAATCAAGAACGTCGCATCTTCCACGCGCCGCCGTGAAAAATTAGGCTCGGCCGGTAACGTCCGCTCCTCGCCATTTTTCTACGGCTCTTTCCCGCGCTGGCTCGGCGACGTTCCGCCCTGCGCACCGTTGCGCTGTTAGCGCAAGTATGGCTATCACACCATGCGCCCTCTTGGCCTTGTGTGGTGGCGTGCGTCGGCCTGACCGAACCGAAGCTCGGCGAAGCCAATAGCGGGCCGGTGCTGGCAAGAGCGTAGCAAAATCATGAGCGCCAGCCGTAATGGCGCGAAATAGATTTTGCACGCGGCGGGAGGAAGCATTATTCGGTCTTGACTTTTTGATTTTTTTTGGTCAAGCAAAAAGAATAATTCAAAAGTAACAATATAAAACCAACAATTAATAGTGGCCATAATATGGCCGACATCGCTGCGAATAGCCATATAAAACATACTCCTCATTTCTAAAAAATGAACCAAAAATATCTGAAAAACGTAAGGCTTGCCCTGGGGGTGCTGGTGCTCGCGCTGTTTGTGGCCTACTTTTTAATTCCTAACTCGCAGCAGTGGCCGTTGCTGCATGAACTGGGGCATTTGCAGCTGGTGCCGGCCATTATGCTGGTGGGGTTTTCGGTAGCTCCGCTTGTAGTTTTGCTGCTGCTGTCGCTGCTGCTGGGGCGCGCGTACTGCTCGGTGCTGTGCCCGCTGGGGCTCCTGCAGGATGCAGCGCATCGCTGCTCAAGAATTTTTCGGGTAAAAAAGAAAAGAAAGTTTACCTACTCCAAGCCCAATACTGTAGCCCGTTACAGCCTGCTTGCAGCGGCCATCCTGGCGTGGGTGCTTGGCTTTAGCGCGCTGGTTTCGCTGCTCGACCCCTACGGCGCCTTTGGCCGCATTGCGGCCAACCTCATGCGCCCGCTCTACTACGCCGCCAATAACCTGCTGGCCTGGGTGCTCAACCACTTCAACGTGTACAGCGTGTACAACGTTACGCTGCACACCGTAAGCGTGCTGGCGGCGGCGGTGGCAGGTGCCACGCTGCTGGTGGTGGCCGTAGCCGCCGCGCTGCGCGGGCGCTGGTACTGCAACACCATTTGCCCTGTGGGCACGGGCCTGGGCTTGCTTTCCAAACTCTCGATTTTTCAGCTAAAAATTGACGAAACCGCCTGCAACAGCTGCGGCATTTGCGCTGCCAGATGCAAGGCCGAGTGCATTGAGAGCAAGGCCAAACGGATAGACCAAACGCGCTGCGTGGCCTGCTACACCTGCCTGGCGGCCTGCAGCAAGGATGCCCTAAAGCTGCGCTTTGCGTACGGTAGGAAAGAAGCTGCTGTTGACCAAGGTAAGCGCAGGTCAATGGTGGCGGGCGTTGCGGCGCTTGCCGCCATTCCCGCCTCGGCGGCGGCCCAGGCGCTCGATAAGCCCCTTACCGCCTCGTCCGACGAGCCGGTAGTGCCGCCGGGAGCCAAGAGCCTAAAGCACTTCAAAAGCCGCTGCACCGCCTGCCACCTGTGCGTGAGCAAGTGTCCGGCGCAGGTTATCAAGCCTTCGTTTTTGGAGCTGGGCCTTGCGGGCATGCTGCAGCCCGTTATGGACTACCGTATTTCGTTTTGCACCTACGATTGTACCGTTTGCTCGCAGGTGTGCCCCAACGGCGCGCTGGAGCCGCTGAGCCCCGATGCCAAGCGCGACCTGCAAATAGGGAAGGCCCATTTTGATAGAAATATTTGCGTGGTGTACACCGACGAAACCGACTGCGGCGCCTGCTCCGAGCATTGTCCCACGCAGGCGGTGCACATGGTCCCGTACAAGGACGGCTTGCGTATCCCCGAGGTCGATGCAAGCATTTGCGTGGGCTGCGGAGGCTGCCAGTATATTTGCCCGGTGCGCCCGCGCACGGCCATTTTTGTGCAGGGCAACGCCACGCAGCAGCCGCTCAACATGCAGCACAACGAGAAGCAGGAGGAGGTAAAGGTGGACGATTTCGGGTTTTAAAACACCACCATGTACCCTACGTGCACCTTGGCGTTTTTGAATAAAAAGTTGCTGCTGTTTTCTTTTCCCAGCGCGTAGCTGAGCGAGAATATGCCTACGCCGGTGGCAAAGCGCGTACCCAGCCCGAGGCTCAGAAATTGGTCGTAGCTTTTACCGGTTTCGCTTTCATTTTTTACGGGAGCGTAGTCGCAAAAGGCGGCAAAGTAGCCCTGTCCGCTGAAGTAAAACCGTGGCTCGATGGTGGCAATGGCGTAGGCGGGGGTAAATATGCTGCGCTCGTTGAAGCCTCGCAGGCTGTTGGCTCCACCAATGCTGTACAGCTCGCTTTGGTACAGCTTTTCCTGCTTGCCATCCGCGAAGGCGCCCTTGAACTTTCCCTGGGCGCGCAGCATCACGCCAAGGCGGGCGGTAAGCGAGCGATGCCACGCCACATCGGCGGCCAGCTCGGTGGCGGTGCTTCTGCCGTCGTCGTCCACCTTGCGGGTTCCGGCGGCAAGGCTGGTAAATACGCTGCACCCGCGGCGCGGAAAAAGCGGGTTATCGGTGGCGCTGAGCGCGTAGTCAACGCCGTAGAGCGTGCCGGTAGCCGTGGTGTTCTGGGTGGTGTTGTTGTGCCGCTGAAAATCGACAAATAGCGAGGCGCTGCTGTAGCTGCCCACGCGCGACGATAGCCCGAGCTTCCCGTGCAGGCTAAGGTACAGCGTGTCGCGCCGCTCCATATCAAACAGCGCGTTGACCCCCACGGTGCCCAAAATGAGGTAGGGGAGCCGGAGGCCCACGTTGAGCAGTTGCGTGTTTTTGCCGGGGCTGCTCCAGTCAATGCTCAGCTGCTCGCCGCCCTTGAACATGTTGGCCAAAAATATGCTGGCCTCGCCCTGCACGCTAAACTCTCCCTGGTCGTTGTTGCCGAAGGCCAGCAGCCCGTTGGCGCGGTTGGCCTTGGCGTTATCTACGTAGGTGTACAGCGCAGTGCTTTGCGGGGTAAACTCCAGGGCCGAGGGTTGCAGCGTGTGCAAAAATCCCAGCTCGGCTATGCGCCTGTCCACGCTTTGTACATACTTTTCGGAGTAGGGGCGCGGCCTGCGTAGCCCCAGGTGGTTCTGCATAAAGCGGTAGCGCACCCGCCCGTCGCCTTTTACAATGAGCGTGTCGATGGAGGTGTACTTGCCTTTCTCCAGCTTCAGCGTGGCGCTAAAAAAAAGGGAATCCATTTGCACATCGTCAAACCGGGCGTGGGCAAAGGGGTAGCCGTTGTTCTCGTTGTAGGTAATAAATTTTTGCAGCACACCGTGCATCAGGGTTTGGTCGGCGGGCTTGCCCACGTAGCGCTTGAGGTTGATGCCCGCCTCGCCGAGCCAGGCCTGCTGCGCGGAGTCGACAGCAAGGCTTTTTACCCGGAGTTTTTTGTCGGCAAAAATTTGGGTGTACAGGCTGTCGGCGCTATTGGCGGCCAAGGAAGAAATGCTGCACGAGAGCAGCGCTACAGCCAACGCTGCCAACCTGAGGCCGGCCTTGCCGGAGGGACATCTTTTTGCCTTGCTCAGCGTGGGCATCGGGAAGTATTTTGGGAATTGCTAATTAAGTATAGATTTTACCATAAAGAAATCACGAGGATTTACAACAAAATAAAAACACAAGCTTGTTAATCTGCCTAGATTTTTTTTGATAATCAATGCGTTGTGTAATTTTTTTCGTTGTCGTTTTATAGACAGGGTTTACAAGATTGGCTTCGCCGAGCTTCGGTTAACATGAAAGACATCCTGTAAATTTTGTAAACCGCCAGCTCGGTGAAGCCAATCCTGTCTATAGCTATACTTTATGACCAATGCCAAATATTTTTGTTGATGCGATGGCCGATAACCATCAGCTGCTACTCGAAAATAAACGAGAGCACAATGGTACGCGCGTACATTTTTTCGATGGCGTTGGGGTACTGCTCAAGCCCGTCGAGCGATTTGCGCGATATGGAGTTGATTACCCCCGCCACGTACTTGAGCTCCACCGAAAACTTGAAGAATTCGGCGTACACGTCAAATCCGCCGCCAATGGTGTAGGCCAGGTCGAACGGCTTGGTGGCAATGTATACCTGCCGTCCCTCGTTGAACTCGTTGAAGGCGCCCACATCGCACGAGGGCGTAAGTCCGGCGATGAGGAAGGGGCGCACATCGCTGTGGCGGAATGCCCTATACTTGAGTAGTATGGGCAGGTCGAGCACTACCGACTCCAGCTCCATCGACAGGCTGAGCGAATCGGTGGTGGATTCGAAAAAGTTGACCTTACGCGAACCGAATGTAGGGCCCAGCTGGGCGCGCAGGCTCAGGTTGTGGCTCAGGCGCCAGTCCATTACGGCGGCCACGCCCATGGATGGCGTGAGGTTGGTTACATCTACAAAAAAGTTGTTGGGCGTTGGGTTTTTGCTGCTGTACGTGGGGTTGGGCGAGCTGATGATTTTGTAGTCGAGCGTACCGACGGCCAGGGCAAAGCCAAAGTGCAGGCGCTTGCTGTAGTCGTAGTTCATCTGCGTAAAAGGCTTCTTGAGCAGCTTGTTGGGGTAGGTGGTGGGGGCATCGCTAAAAAAAGGCTCGCTGTACAGCGTTTGCTTGGGGTATGCCTTGCTTTTGGCGCTGTAGCCTCCATTGTTGCCCTTGTTCTTGTTGAGCGGGCGGTACTGGGCGTGCGCTGCAGCGCCCAATAAGGTAGTTAGTATGATGCAAAACGCAATTTTTTTCACCTACTTTTTTGCTTCAAAAATGGTTGATAGCCCAAAGGTCAGCGGCCTGGCCGCCACCTCCGAAAATCCGGCCTCCTTCAGCTCGGCAACAAAGGTTTCCTGCCGCGGGAACTCACCCACCGAGTTGGGTAGGTAGCGGTACGCGTAGCTGTTGCGCGACACCATGCGGCCTACCAGGGGTAGCAGCCCGTAAAAGTAAAACTTGTACATACCTCGGAGCAGCGCGCTTTGCGGCAGCGACAGCTCCAGCACCACCAGCACACCCTTGCTGTTGAGCACGCGGTGCATTTCCCTCAGGCCCTGCTTGCGGTTTTCGAAGTTGCGGATGCCGAAGGCTATGGTGGCCGCATCGAAGCTGGCGCTCTCAAAGGGCAGCATCTCTCCGTCGGCCTTGATAAAGGCAATGCCTGCGGCCGCCGTCTTTTTGCGCGCCACCTCCAGCATTTGCTCCGAAATGTCAATGCCTACAATGTGCCTGGCGCCGCTTTTTTTGAGGGCAATGGCCGAGTCGCCGGTACCGGTGGCAATGTCGAGCACCGCTGTTGGGCGCTGCGCGGCCACGCGCTTTACCATTACCTTGCGCCAAAACTTATCTACGCCCATAGACAGCACGCCGTTGAGCAAATCGTAGCGCTCCGAAATGCTATCGAACATGTTGGCTACCTGCTCTTTCTGTGAGAGGTCGCTGTTGCTTACAGGTTTCATAAGGAAACAAAATTAGCCATTTTGTCCCCCTTGCGGTCGAGGGCAAAACATCATTTAGTATAATTTCGTGTTGCTAACGCTATTTTAGAAAGCGGCTTAGATAACCGTTTGCCTTAATGTAGGGTTGCAGCAGCGGGTAGGCAATGCGCACCTCCACTACGCCGCGCATGACTTCGGGGCAGCCAAAGTCGCGAAAATCGACCTGTAGAATGCTGAGTGTGCTATCGCTTACCAGCATGTTGGCGGTGGTGCTCACGCTATCCATTTGCAGCAGCAGCGCATCAAGCACATCGTCGCAGGGGTTGCCGAACTCGTTGAGCGTAACGATTCCGTCGCTCGTAAAGCCCTTGAGCTGCTCCGAACTGCGTATTTGCTGCTTAAAAAACTCCTTGTAGTCGCCCGTAAACAGGTCGCTCAGCGGTATGGGTTTGAGCGTGCTTACGGCCAGCGTTTGCCCCTTGTGCAGCACAAAGCTGGGGTGCGCTCCGCCGTCGTACTCCTCCATGCCGTAGTACGATACGAGGTCGTTGTCAACGTAGCTTACCTCGGCCCACGCGTGCGAGTACATGCGGCCAAACTTCAGCTGCCTTTTGCCCTGGCCTACGGTAACCTTGCTGTAGGTGCTGTCGGCGCTGAGGGTGGCGGCGTCGGCCAGCTTCAGGCGGCGGTTGAGCGAGTCCTGCGCCGCTACGTTTTTCATGCCGCTCAGCTGCGGGTAGCAGTAGGCTTGCGTGGGGTACTCCATGCTGCCACCTGTTTCTATGGCTTGGGCTATGGTGGCCTCAATGGTGGTGTAGTGTACCTCGGGCTGCGAGGTATGGCAGCCGTAGGTAAGGGCTGCCACGGCCATAATGGGAAGTATGCGTTTCATGGCGTTGATTCTTTTGGAGTTAAAAATGTATTCACAAAAAAAGCAGGTGCCTGTGGCTTACCTGCTTTTTGTTTTTTGTATAGAGAAAGGTGGCTACTTCTTGGCCTTGGGGTCTTCCTTTACTACCTTCAGCAGCTCCACTTCAAATATAAGGGTTGAGTTGGGGCCAATGGCACCACCTGCACCCTGCTCGCCGTAGGCCAGGTCGGAGGGAATCCAGAACGTTACCTTTGATCCTTCATTAACCAGCTGCAAACCTTCGGTCCAGCCCCTGATCACGCCGTCGAGGCGGAACTTGGCGGGCTCGCCGCGCTCGTACGATGAGTCGAACTCCTTACCGTCGAGGGTAGTACCGCGGTAGTGCACCTCAACTTCGTCGGTGGCGGCGGGCTTGGGGCCGCTACCTTCGGTGGTAACCTTGTACTGCAGGCCGCTTTCGGTGGTCTTCACACCCTCCTCGTTCTTGTTCTTGGCCAAGAATTCTTCACCTTCCTTCAGGTTCTTCGTAACGGCCTCCATTTGCTTTTTTTGGAAGTAGTTGTTGAGCAGCGCTACGGCCTCATCGTTGGTCATTTTTGCGTTGGCGCCTTCTTTTTCAATCATGTCGGCAATACCCTTGGCCACTATCTTGGCATTTAAGCCTTCAATGTTCATGCGGCCGAGGCTTTCGCCAATGTTGATGCCAAATGCGTAGCTAACCGAATCAACTTCGCTGCTTTTTGCGCCGATGCTGCTTGAGCTGCACGACATGAAGGCTAAACCTGCAAATGCCGCGATGAGAATAGTTCCTTTAAATTTCATTGTTTTGTTATTTTTTTGTTGGTTATTTTTAGCTTGTAAGGCTGGCAAAGGTATGAAAAAAACGTAGAGCTTTTATGTTAAATAGTTCTACGATCCTCCTTTTTACACACAATCTTCATATAAATTAAGCCAATGGCGGCTGCAAGCAGCGAGCTGATAATAATGGCTTGCTTGCCAACATTTTGCATATCTACCTCAATCTCGGAGCTGAAGGCAATGGTGTTGATAAAAATGGATACGGTAAAGCCAACGCCGGCCAGTATGCTTGCGCCAACCATCTCCGCCCAGCGCGTTTTGTACGGCATGGAGGCCAGGCCCAGCTTTATGGTAATCCAGCTCATGAGCGTAATGCCGATGGGCTTGCCCACCAGCAGCCCGAGGAAAATACCGATGGCCACGGGGTTGCCGGCCAGCATGGCCAGCGCCTCGGGGTTGATGACCACCGCGGCGTTGGATAGCGCAAAGATGGGCATGATGCAAAAGGCCACCCAGGGCTGCAGCGAGTGCTCGAGGCGTAGCAGCAGGGGCGATGAGCGGCGCAGCTCGCTCGTGAGGTTGTGGAGCTGCTGCTGCTCCAGCTTGTTTTTAAGCAGCGGGGTCGATTGCTTGTAGGCATCCCTGAACCGCTCGAGCATGTACTTGCTGCGCACGTAAAAGCGCACCTGGTTTACCCTGATGTTGGCCGGAATGGTCATGGCCAGCGCCACGCCGGCTATGGTGGCGTGCACCCCCGAGCGGAGCGTCAGGAACCAAAGCACAATGCCCAAAATCACGTAGGGGAACGTGCGGTTAACCCCCATGCGGTTGATAAGAATGAGCACGCCCAAAACCAGCGCTGCTGCAATAAGGTACTCAACGTAAACAACGTGGGTGGGGTAGAATAGGGCCATAACAACAATGGAACCCAGGTCGACGGCAATGGCCAGGGCGGTAAGAAATACCTTAACCCCGGTGGGAACCCTTTTGCCCAAAATTGCCAGCAGGCCTATGGTGAGCGCAATATCGGTAGCCATGGGTATGCCCCAGCCCTGCTCGCCTACGGTCCCTGCGTTGAAGTAAAAGTAAATGAGGCCGGGGGCCAGCATGCCGCCCACGGCTGCAAATATGGGCAGCATGGCGTGGCGCAGGGACGAGAGCTCGCCCACCACCATTTCGCGCTTAATTTCCAAGCCCAGCGAGAAGAAGAACACCACCATCAGCGCGTTATTAACCCAGTCGCCCACGGTGCGCATGGGCAGGAAGTTGGGGTTGTAGCTGAACGATAGCGAGAGGTCGGTAGCCCAAAATTTATACAAACCTTCTAAGGCGGGTATGTTGGCGCTTAGTATAGCTACAACGGTAAAGATGAGGAGCAGCACGCCCGCCGAGGTTTGCTGGCGCACAAACCCTGCAAATGGCGAAAGAATCTGCCGCATACCGTACTGCCTGCGCGCGCGGTTAAAGTTAATGGAGTTCATAGCTAAGTGATTGTCGATTTATGATTTATGATGGATGATTTATAGTTGCTATATGCAGCATTAAAAAATTTGGCATTGTTAAGTTAATATAGGTTCCATGATTTACAGCACTTAATGGTTATGTCATCCTGAGCGAAGCGAAGGATCTCAAGTTCGCACAGAGCTTCATATTCACAACATGAGATTCTTCGCTCTGCTCAGAATGACAAGGGTTCGATTTTTATTAAAATCTACACTAAATTAACAATACCAAAAATTTTTACCAAGTCCCTAAGTATTTCTTTGCTTTTTCTGTTTTAGCATTAAAAAATCTCAGACATTCTTAGGTTGCGACCTGATGCAGTAGCCGCACAGCTTGTACAGCACGCGGGCACCCACGGTGGCGTCCCACTCGCTGCCGTCGGGGCCGGGTGCCACCTCGCACAGGTCAAAGCCCACAATGGTTTTTCCCTGCTGCACCAGCCGGTTGATGAGGTAGCAGGCCTGGTGAAAGCTGAGTCCGCCCGGTACCGGCGTACCCGTGTTGGGGCAGTGGTCGGGCGACAGGCCGTCTATGTCGAAGCTGATGTATACCTTTTGCGGCAGCTTGGCCAGCATGTCGTCGCACAGCTGTGCCCATGTTTTTCCGCTAAAGAGCGCCGCGTTCAGCCGGTAGTCGTCAAATTGTTGCACGCGCTCATCGCCGGTGGCCAGCGTGGCCTCGTCGGTGCACAAGTCGCGAATGCCCACCTGCACCAGCGATGTTACCTGCGGCACCTGCTGCAGCGTGTTGTACATGATGGAGGCGTGCGAGTACTCAAAGCCTTCGTACGCCTGCCGCAGGTCGGCGTGCGCATCGATGTGCAGCAGGCCGAACTCGGCGTGCACCTCGCCCAGCGCCTTAATCAGGCCCAGCGGAGTGCTGTGGTCGCCGCCCACCAGGCCCACCAGCTTGGAGCGCTGCAGCTGCTCCCTGGCCCGGTCGTACACGTAGCTGTTGAGCTCGCGCGAGGCCTTGTTTACTCTGGATAAAAAGGGTGCGAGGGCGGGGTCGTCCTCGGCGGCGCCTTCCTCAAGCAGCGCAATGGCAGCTTCGGCATCCTTGCGGGCCGAGGCGCTCAGCAGACCGATTTTTTTACTTTCGGGAATTGTGGCTATGCCTTTTGTCCACGCCTCGCCGTTGTCGAGGTCATACAGGTCTATCTGCGCCGAGGCGTCGAGCATGGCCTGCGGACCGTTGGCGGTGCCCGGGCGGTACGAGGTGGTTACATCCCAGGGCACGGGCAAAAGCACCAGCGCAGCCTCCTCCTCCGAGAAGGGAAGGGCAAAGTAGCTACCGTTGGGTATGCCGATATTGTTGGGGTTAAATTCCATGTGCAAAAAAAGGGTACAAAGTGCATGCAGCTGCTGCCCCGCTTAGGGTAGGCGCGCTGATACGAACGTAAAAAAATGCAAAAATGCAAATTGGTTCAAATTTAGGAATAAGCGTTTTTACTACGAAAATAATGCGCTCTATTTGTGAAATTTTAACGTTGAAAATCCTTTGCAGGCTGGCATTCTTTTTTCGGGCTTTCCTTTCGTACTTTTGTGCTGAAAATGCTGCTTTGAAGTTTAGAAGCTGTCTAAATTTTAACCAAAGCTTGTCCCGCAAGGCGGGAGAGACACGGAGAACACATAGCCACATGCTTACTTCTGCCGCTAATTTACTCTGTTTTCTCCGAACCATATCATAAAGAGAGTAACAAAAGAACACATGAGAACAAAGCAGGGTTTGTTTTTCGTGTTCTCCGTGTCTCTGTGGTTAAGTATTGTTTTTTGAATTTTAGACAGTTTCAGAATAGTCCCATTGCGTAAAAACATATTGTGAACCGTATAATTTTAGTGCCACCATGAATACCATCCTCAACCACCGCTCCATTCGCCGCTTTAAGCCCGAGGCGCCCGGGCAGGAAGTGCTGGACGAAATACTGCAGGCGGGAACCCGCGCATCGAATACGGGTAACATGCAGCCCTACAGCATAGTGCTTACCACCGATGCCGAAATTCTGGCGCGGCTCAACGCCTGCCACTACCACCAGCCGGCCTCCAAGGCGCCCGTGCAGCTGACCTTCTGCGCGGACTTCAATCGATTTAACAAGTGGTGCTTGCAGCGCAACGCGCAACCGGGCTACGACAACTTTTTGTCGTTTCTGGTGGGCTACGGCGATGCCATGCTGGCGGCGCAAAACCTGTGCCTCGCCGCCGAGGAGCGCGGTTTGGGCATTTGCTACCTCGGCACGGTGCTGTACAACGCCGAAAAAATTATTGATATTCTGCATTTGCCGAAGGGCGTGGTGCCCGTAACCACCGTGGTGCTCGGCTACCCCGACGAGCAGCCCGCCCTTACCGACCGCCTGCCGCCGGAGGCCGTGGTGCACCGCGAAACCTACCACGACTACTCGCCGGAGGATATTGACCGCCTGTACGCCGAGAAGGAGAATTTACCTTTCCACAAGGAGCTGCTCACGATAAATAAAAAGGAAACGCTGGCGCAGATTTTTACCGATAACCGCTACCCGAAATCCACCAATGAGGCGGTCTCGAAAAGCCTGCTTGAGGTGCTGAAGAGGCAGGGATTTTTGGGTTGAGGAAGGAGTGACAGGAAAATACTGCGGATGTTGGGAACTTTGGTTTTGCTGAGTTTTGGTACCAACTAACAAAAATCCATGCTAAAAAACAAAAAAATAACAGGATTACCGGCTGTGCTTAGCCTGTAATCCTGTTAAAAAAGGAAGTTGAACTGGGCTTTACTCCACAATTTCCATGCCCCGCTGTATGGCTTGTTCGTTCATGGGGATGAGCTTGTGCACGCGCTCGGGCAGCGATTTCTGCAAACCCTTCACCACATTCTCCAGCTTTACAATGGGCTTGATTTTGAGAAAAGCGCCCAGCACAATCATATTGAATACCTTAGCGTTACCCATTTTCGAAGCCTCCTCGGTGGCGGCTACCTTGTGAATGGTAATGTCGGTGCGCTTGGGCGGGTGGGTTATGCCGTTGGGGTCGTAGAGCAGGGTGCCGCCTTTTTTTACCGTGCCCTCAAATTTTTCCAGCGACTGCTGGTTGAGGATAATGGCCGTATCGTACTCCTGCACTATGGGCGAGCTGATGCGATCGTCGCTCAGGATTACGGTTACGTTGGCCGTGCCGCCGCGCATTTCGGGACCGTAGCTGGGCATCCAGGTTACCTCCTGGTTTTGCATAATACCCGAGTAGGCCAATATTTTTCCCATCGACAGTACGCCCTGTCCGCCGAATCCGGCTATGATAATTTCTTCTTTCATAAAAAATGATATGCGATTTTTCGATTTGCGATATGCGACCAACATAACATTTCACATGTCTCGCATCGCAAGTCCATTCTTTTTCTAACAAATGTAATCCGCCGATGTTCTCCCGCTCACCACCTCGCGAATAAACTTGCCCACCTCCTTATGCAGCGGGTGCTCCTGGTAAACGGCCAGGGCCTCCTTGCTCTCCAGCTCGCTGTACAGCACAAGGTCGCCGCTGCTGTCGGAGCGCAAAAAGTCAAGTCCGACTTCAATCCTGAGCAGGCCGGGAATTTTTCCGCTCAGCGCCTCCAGCTTTTCCTTGGCTAGGCGGGCGTTACCTGCCTTATCGTTGCCCAGCGCCTCGTCCCTGAGCTTCCAAATAACAATGTGCTTTACCACAAATCTAAATTGTTAGTTGTTAATTGTTAATGATAAATGGTTAATGAGATTTCGTTTATCATTAATCATTGAACATTAATCATTGAACATTAATCATTATCCTTTATATCTCCCAGCGGGTAAAACGGCAGCATGTTTTCTGCCATCCACCTGTTCGATTCCACGGGCGACAGCTTCCAGCCCGAGCTGCAGGTGGCCACCACCTCTACAAAGGATAATCCCTTTCCGTCGCGCGCCTTTTCAAACGCTTTTTTCAGCGCCTTGCGCGCCTGGCGCACCGCCCCGGGCGTGTGCACAGCCTGGCGCGTTACGTACGAGGTGCCGGGCAGCTGCGCCATCATTTCCGATACCTTGAACGGGTATCCGTTGACATCGACCTTGCGCCCGTGGGGCGTGGTGGCGGTTTTCATGCCGAGCAGGGTGGTGGGCGCCATTTGTCCGCCGGTCATGCCGTAAATGCCGTTGTTGATGAAAATAACGGTGATGTTGTCGCCGCGGTTGCAGGCGTGTATAATTTCGGCGGTGCCGATGGCGGCCAGGTCGCCGTCGCCCTGGTAGGCAAAAACGTGCTGCTTGGGGTTGGTGCGCTTAATACCGGTGGCTACCGCCGGGGCGCGGCCGTGGGCGGCCTCCACCCAGTCAATGTCGAGGTAGTTGTACAGCAGCACCGAGCAGCCCACGGGCGTTACGCCGATGGTTTGCTCCTGTATGCCCAAATCCTCAATCACCTCGGCCAAAATTTTGTGCACCGTACCGTGGCTGCAGCCCGGGCAGTAGTGCATGGGCGCATCGGTGAGTACCTTGGTTTTGCCGTAGGCAAGGTTTTCGGGTTTTATAATTTCTTCTGTAGTCATAATTTTAATTGCTAATTATTAATTGTACATGATAAATGAAAATTCATTAACCACTAACAATTAACCATTAATCATTTTTTTCATCGCCTCCACCACCTCGCTGGGCGAGTGCACGATTCCGCCGTTGCGGCCAAAGTGCTCCACGGGCAGCGCGCCGTTTACCGCTAGGCGTACGTCGTACACCATTTGTCCGGCGCTCATTTCTACGCTCAAAATTCCCTTCAGCTGCTTTGCCCTGGCGGCAATTTGCTTTGAGGGGAAGGGGAATAGCGTGATGGGGCGCAGCAGGCCAACCTTTACGCCTTCGGCGCGCAGCAGCTCCACGGCCTTTTGGCTAATGCGCGCCGAAATGCCGTAGGCCACAATGAGGTACTCGGCATCGTCGCAGTACAGCTCCTCGTAGCGCACCTCTTTTTCCTTCATTTCGGCGTACTTGGCCTGCAGCTTGTGGTTGAACTTTTCGTGCCGCGCCGGGTCGAGCTCCACCGAGGTTACGATGTTGCGGTTGTGGCGCCCGTCCTTGCCCATAGCTGCCCAGCTGCCGCTGATTTGCTTTACTTCCTCATCGCTAAAGCGGGGGCGCTGCTCGGCCAGCTCCACCTTTTCCATCATTTGTCCCACCACGCCGTCGGCCAGTATCATGGCGGGGTTGCGGTACTTAAAGGCAAGGTCGAAGCCCAGGCCCACAAAGTCGTGCATCTCCTGCACCGAGGCAGGCGCCAGTACGATGAGGTTGTAGTCGCCGTGGCCGCCGCCCTTGGTGGCCTGGAAGTAGTCCGCCTGCGAGGGCTGAATGGTGCCCAAGCCGGGGCCTCCGCGCGATACGTTGACCACCAGGCAGGGCAGCTCCGCCCCGGCGAGGTACGAAAGGCCTTCGGCCATCAGGCTTATGCCGGGGCTCGACGATGAGGTCATGGCGCGCTTGCCGGTGCCGGCCGCGCCGTACACCATGTTGATGGAGGCTATTTCGCTCTCGGCTTGCAGCACCACCATGCCGGTGGTATTCCAAGGCTCCAGCTCCATAAGCGTTTCCATTACCTCGGATTGGGGGGTTATGGGGTAGCCAAAGTAGGCGTCGCAGCCGCAGCGAATGGCGGCTTCGGCAATCACCTCGTTACCCTTCATTAGTCGTAGTTCTCTCATTATTTTTTAGTTGATAATGGATAGCTGACAATGGATAATTAATCCACTATCCGTTATCCATTGTTAGTTGTCCATTTTTACTTTATAAACGGTGATCACCGAATCGGGGCACACCATGGCGCAGCTGGCGCAGCCGGTGCAGGCCTCGGGGTTTTGCATGTAGGCGTAGGGGTAGCCCTTGCCGTTGACCTCGGCCGCCAGCGCTATTACCTTGGTGGGGCACGATACTACGCACACCTCGCAGCCCTTACACTTTTCGATGTCCACCGCTATTGCTCCTCGTATTTTTGCCATAATAAATTAGATGTTTCGATATGCAACTTGCGACATGTGAACTGTCGGGTTGACTTCGTCGCATGTCGCAAATCGTTGTTCGCAAAATTCGTTTTTGAATTCTCGAGCCCAAAGTTAGTATATTATTGCTAAGATTGTCCTTTAATTAACCTCAATTTATCCTAAACCAAAATGCCGTAAAATTTGCGATTTTAACAGTAAGTGTTTTGTTGTTAGGTAGTTACATTTTGTCGAAGATGTTGCGCTTAGCGTCAGGAAGGTGTTGGTGTATTCCTGCGTATTCCCGCCTTGGCAAATACTTCTTTAATGGAGTCGTAGCAGTTGTTGAAGCAGCTGTTAAGTATTTTTTCGAGGGCAACAAACCGGGCAATTTCAATTCCCTCCTCCAGCTGCGGCGTGAATACGCTTTGCGTCCCCTCGTACGTCATGCTGTACCAGTGCGTGGGCTTGAGTATGTCAACGCCATGCTGCCGGTAGCAGTGGTGGGTAACGGTAATGAGCTGCTCTAAGCGCAGCCGGTCAATGCCGCACTCCTCCTCCACCTCGCGAATGGCCGTTTGCTCCATGCTTTCGCCCGGCTCGT
Source organism: Bacteroidales bacterium (assembly GCA_031549685.1). Lineage (GTDB taxonomy): Bacteria > Bacteroidota > Bacteroidia > Bacteroidales > UBA932 > JAITMY01. The sequence goes on from JAVBPG010000010.1 coordinate 20,287, forward strand.
GCTTGCCCTTGGGCAGGTCCCACTTGTGGTTACGGTAAATCATAAGGTAGTCGCCTTGGCTGTTTTGCACCAGCCCTCCGGCAGCATCAACAATGGTGTAGGGGCTGCAAAATTCAACCCAATCCTCGTCGGGGATGTGCAGTATTTGGTTTCTTGAGAAAACGGTGCGCATTGTTGCCATTCTATATTTGGTGTGCAAAGGTACTACTTTACGGCAAAAAAAGGACGGGGTAAGAAATTTTATAATTATTGCAGCCACTCCCCCTCGACAACGAATGCTCGTCATTCCGAACGAAGTGAGGAACCTTTAGCTCGTCGAAGCCAAACTCCTCACAAACGCAATCTATCATTCTGCCTAAAAAACACAACGATATGGTGCTACTACTTTACCTTGCCGAGCACAAAGCTTAGAAAGTCGAAGTAGCTATCGGCGTGTGCCTTGTTGCCTGTGGACGAAGTAAATTCTACGTTTCCGCCCAGCGAGCTGTAGTAGCTGTACGCCTGTTTTCCTATGGTGTCGGGCACCACCTCATCGGCCGGCGAGTGGAAAATATGGAGCTTAGCCTGCGGAGTAAAGTTGTCCAGGTTGTTTTCCTTCAGCTTATTGTATAATGTTCCCCTTTTATTTTTTACATCGTCAATAAGCGTGGCGGTAAACAGCTCGCTGAGCTTGGCGGGTAACAGCGCTTGAATTTGCGTAGCATTTTTGGTGCCGTTGTAGTAGCTGTCGATGCTGCTTACGTAGCCGGGCTGATAAATGGAGGAGTAGCTCAGGCCCAGGCCGTAGTAGTGGTTGTAGCCCTGTATGAAGGGCGGCAGAAAGGAGGAGCTGCTAAAGCTGTCGTTGGCAAAGGCGGCGCCAGCCAGCGCCGAGAGCATAAGCGCTCCGTCGCCCGCAAAAACATCCTTGAGCTTGAATAGCGTAACGCCGTCCTGCTCCCACGTCTTTTGTATGGCCACGGCGTTGTACGCTCCCTGCGAGTAGCCCACTATGCGCAGCTCGTTGCGCAGGGCCAGGCTCGCCTCGCTCGAGTAGCGCTTGCAGGCCTTGAGCAGCGAAAGGCAGTCGGACGCGGCGTACTGCGGCACGTGATAGGGTTGTACGCTGCCTGTGCTGGCGCCGAACCCCACGTAAAAGTTACCTGCCACCACGTAGCCCAGCGAGGCCATTGCCGCCATGGGTATTGCCTCGCGGCCGGTTTCCGATTCGGCAAAAATAGTCCCGTGCTGCCAGGCCACCACGCCGGCAAGGCTATCGGTGGTGCGCGGCACGAGCAAGGCACCCGAGCACAGCGTGAGCCCGCCGCCCTTGGCGGGCGTGTAGTACTCCACGCGGTAGGCGTCCACATCGTACTTGGCCGTGAGCGCAACGCTCATCATTTGCGCCAGCGACTCAAGCGTGGCCTTGGTGTAGCTGCCCGATGCCTGCCGGGAGGTAAAGTAGCCCTCCTCGGCCACGGGCGCTTCGTCGTTACTATCGGTGGAGCACGCCGAGCTGAGCGCAAGCACTACGAGCAGTGCTGCGAGTAAAAAAAATTGTAGGGTGTACCGTTTTGCCATTTTTTTGAAAAAGTGTATTAGCGGCCAAAAATACTAATTTTCAGGCAGAAAAATAGCTGATGCCACGCTGCCATCAAAATAGCCTCAGGGTACTCAAGGCTTGCATTGTATTAAAAATTAATTGTTTGAACATTATGGGTTGTTAATTTGTTGTTTGATGATGCGTTTTGAGCTATGAATTGTTGTTGGTTTGGATTATTTAGTAACATAGTGTAGCTTGTTTGGAGCGCGTAATGCTATTATTTAGCTACTCTTTCCATTTTTTTCTGGGTAACGCCTTTGACTTACAAAAATAAGCTACTTTTGCCCGTAATTTCTAAAATTGAACGATATGAAAATTGTGAAAATTATTGCCAGATGCCTATGGGTGCTGGTTCTTGCGTTTGCATGCGGATTTGCATACGTACAGCTCATCCGCCACGAAAATATAGGTACCGTATTTGCGTACGCCAGCGAGTGGGTAAAGTATAGCCTGCAGGCTTTTGTAGTTGCGTGGATACTGGCTTTGGTCATTGTGCTGGTTGAAATTTTATTGGGCAAAAGGGTAAACTTTTTTATGCGAGCCTACTTTTACGCATGGTTTCTCCCGTTCCTGGCGTTTATTGGCATGGCGCTGTACTTCTTTTTTGCCATTTGGTAGCCGTAAGTATATGGTGGAAGTTAATTTATGTGTTGAGATGTCTCGGCTTCGCTCGACATGATGCGCACTCCAATCGCCACAACACGCGTCATTCCGAACGAAGTGAGGAATCTCTAACCCCATGAACCTGATGTCAAAAAATACAAACTAATTTTTCCCACGCACTTATTTTTTATAGCTTGAATTGAACCATGGAAGTTGAAAAAGTAAAATGCTTAATCATAGGTAGCGGGCCGGCCGGCTACACGGCGGCCATTTATGCCTCAAGGGCGAATTTGCAACCAGTTGTTTATGAGGGACTTGAGCCAGGTGGCCAGCTTACTACCACCACTGAGGTCGAGAACTTTCCGGGCTACCCCGAGGGGGTAACCGGCCCGCAGATGATGGAGGACATACGCAAGCAGGCGCTGCGCTTTGGCGCCGACATTCGCTCGGGTCTGGCCACCGAGGTCGATTTCTCCAAGCGCCCCTTTACGGTCAAGGTTGATGGCGGCGCCGTGCTTGAGGCCGAGGCGGTCATTATTGCTACGGGGGCTGCCGCAAAATATTTGGGGTTGCCGTCCGAAACCAAGCTGCGCGGCCAGGGCGTATCGGCCTGCGCCACCTGCGATGGATTTTTTTACCGCAAGCAGGATGTGGCGGTGGTGGGCGGAGGCGATACCGCCTGCGAGGATGCCGTGTACCTTGCCGGCCTGTGCCGCAAGGTGTACGTGGTGGTGCGCCGCAACGTGCTGCGCGCCTCCAAGGCCATGCAGGCCAAGGTGCTTAGCATGCCCAACATTGAGGTGCTGTGGGAGCATCAAACCAGGGAGGTGCTGGGCAACGAGAGCGGCGTGAACGGCGTGCTGCTGGTCAACGCCAAGGGTGAGGAGCGAACGATAGACGTCTCGGGATTCTTTTTGGCCATAGGCCATACGCCCAACAGCGCGGTGTTTAAGCCCTGGGTGGAGACCGATGAGCAGGGCTACATCGTTACGCAGGGTAAAAGTACGCGCACCAACATTCTCGGCGTATTTGCCTGCGGCGATGTGCAGGATCCCGTGTACCGCCAGGGCATTACCGCGGCCGGATCGGGCTGCATGGCGGCCATTGACGCCGAGCGCTTTTTGAGCGAAATCCATGCGTAGGCTACTGCCCGTTTTCCAAAGATTACACTTGAGGTTGTTTGATTATTAGGTAGTTGCATGCTGGTTTCCGTAATTGCAGCCACCCCTTTCATTTTCTTCCATTTTTTACTACCTTTGTAAGCTTATTCTGCGCGCTTTGTATGGTAAATTCAACAGGCATACCAAAATATTTTCTCCCGCTTTTGCTCGTAGCGCTTACATGCTCGTGCCACAGCTTTGATAAGCTGCTGAAAAACCCTGACTTCGGCATGAAGTACCGTGAGGCAAACAAGTTGTACGAAAAGGAAAAGTACGACAAGGCGGTGATGCTTTACGAAAATATCTTGCCCTTTTACCGCAGCGCCCCGCAGGAGGATACCATCAACATTCGTATTGCACGAGGCTACTACAAGCAGCACGACTACGAGCTGTCGCAGTACTACTACGGCCAGTTTCGCCAGCTGTTCCCGCGCAGCAAGTTTGTAGAGGAGGCCGACTACATGCAGGGTATATGCAGCTACGATCTGTCAATGCGCCCCTCGCTCGACCAATCGGAAACCAACAACGCCATTCATGCCTTTAACATGTACCTGTACAGGTATCCCAAGGGCGAGCATGCTGCCGACTGCTCCGTCAAAATAAAGGAGATGGAGGATAAGCTGGCCGAAAAAGCGTTTTATGGCGCCAAAATATACTACACCACCGAGCACTACAAGGCGGCTGTGGTAGCGCTCAAAAACTGTATAAGAAACTACCCCGACTCGAAGTACCGCGAGGAGATGCTCTACCTGGTGCTGCGCTCAAGCTACCTGCACGCCAAGCACAGCGTGCCCGCCAAGCAGCGCGAGCGGTACCAAATGACTATTGATGAATATTTTAACCTGATAGGCGAGTACCCCGAATCGAAGTATAAGAAGGAGGTGGACAGGCTGTACAAGGAGCTGCTGGAGAAAACAAAATCGTAAATCAAAAACATCATTTTATAATCATGGATCTGAAGAAAACCAACGCGCCCCTTAGCACCGTAACGCGCGACATGAGCAAGCTCGACGAAACGGGCAACGTGTACGAGGCGCTGGCCATTATTGCCAAGCGCGCCAACCAAATATCGGTGGAGATGAAGCAGGAGCTCAACCGCAAGCTCGAGGAATTTTCGAGCTTTTCCGATACGCTGGAGGAGGTGTTCGAAAATAAGGAGCAGATAGAAATTTCGCGCTACTACGAAAAACTGCCAAAGCCCAGCCTCATTGCCACGCAGGAGTTTTTGGAGCACAAGCTGTACTACCGCAAAACGAGCGAGGCGGCAAAGTAAGTTCGGAGTCGTTGATACACGTTATTGATTAAAAAAAGCAGCAGCGCCGGTGGTGTATTGCTGCTTTCATTGTTACAGAATGCTATGCTGAACGGAAAAAAAATACTGCTGGGCGTAACCGGAAGCATTGCCGCTTACAAGGCGGCGGTCTTGGTGCGCCTGCTCGTAAAAGAGGGTGCCGAGGTAAAGGTGGTAATGACCGGTGCGGCCAAGGAGTTCATTACGCCGCTGACCATGGCCACGCTCTCGAAAAATCCGGTGCTGGTGGAGTTCTTTAACCCCGAGAACGGCGACTGGAACAGCCATGTGAAGCTGGGCCTCTGGGCCGACCTGTACCTGGTGGCGCCCGCCTCGGCCAACACCATTGGCAAAATGGCCTGCGGCATAGCGGACAACCTGCTGCTTACCACCTACCTGTCGGCCAAGTGTCCGGTGGCGGTGGCGCCGGCCATGGACCTGGACATGTACGCCCACGTGGCGCACCAGCAAAATTTGGATACGCTGCGCTCGCGCGGGGTGCTCGTTGTTGAGCCTGCCAGCGGCGAGCTGGCCAGCGGCCTGCTGGGCAAGGGGCGCATGGAGGAGCCCGAAAAAATACTGGAGCAGCTGCGCACATTTTTTGAAACAAAAGGGCAGCTGCGCGGTAAGCACTTTCTTGTTACCGCCGGGCCAACCTACGAAAACATAGATGCCGTGCGCTTTATCGGCAACTACTCATCGGGCAAAATGGGCTACGCCGTGGCCGAAGAGCTGGCGGCACGCGGCGCGCGCGTTACGCTGGTGTCGGGGCCGGTAAGCATTGATGCCAAGCATCCCGGCGTTGAGGTAAAAAAGGTTACCTCGGCCGCCGAAATGTACAACGCCTCGGTGGAGGTTTTTGCGCAAGCCGACGGCGCGGTAATGGCCGCTGCTGTGGCCGATTTTACGCCCGATAAAAAGCTGGAGGGAAAGCTCAAGCGCCAGGGCGCCGAGCTGAGCCTGACGCTGACGGCAACGCGCGATATTGCCGCACAGCTGGGCAAGCTGAAGCGGCCGGACCAGCTGCTGGTGGGCTTTGCCCTTGAGGCCGCCGACGAGCAGGCCAACGCCGCTAAGAAGCTGCGTGAAAAAAATCTCGACTTCATTGTGCTCAACTCCATGAACGATGCCGGCGCCGGCTTCAACGTCGATACCAACAGGATTTGTATTATCGAAAAAAGCGGAGCGAAAACGGAGTACGAGCTCAAGTCTAAGGCGGAGGTGGCCAGGGATATTGTGGATAAAATAGTGATTAGTAAATAGAGATTAGAAATTAGAAATTGGTGATTGGAGGCCGGGGTGTTGGGTAAAAATGGTAAATGGTAGCTGGTAAATGGCACATGGTAAATACATAAAACTTCTGCTTTGCGTAGCGCTGCTCGCGCCGCTGTTTGCGCAGGCGCAGCTGCGCTGCAACGTTACCATCAACACGCAAAAGATTCAGAGCACCAACAGGGAGCTGTTTCAGGCCATGAAAACAGAAATCTCGAACTTTGTAAACAACCGCACGTGGACCAACCACCGCTACGAAAATTTTGAGCGCATAGATTGCAACTTTATCATTACCCTCAACGAGCAGGTAACCGAAACCGAATTTAAGGGCACGCTGCAAATACAGGCGCAGCGGCCGGTGTACGGCAGTACCTACAACAGCCCCACGCTGAATACCATGGACAACGACCTCGAGTTTACCTTTAACCAAAACGAGGTAATGGATTTTAGCGAAAACATGCACTCGTCCAACCTTACCTCGGTGCTGGCCTACTGGGTGTACGTTATCATTGGCTTAGACTACGACACGTTTTCGCTGCAGGGCGGCACCGACTGGTTTCGCAAGGCCGAGCGCATAGCGCAGAACGCGCAGGGCGAAAGCAAGCCGGGCTGGGGAAGTACATCGGGGGTAAACCGTCGCAACCGCTACTGGCTGGTCGAAAACATACTGAGCCCAAAGTACGCGCGCGAGCGCTCGGCCTACTACCAGTACCACCGCTTGGGCCTCGATGTAATGAGCGCCAAGCCCGCACAGGCGCGCGAGTACGTCCTGACGGCCCTGCGCGAAATGCAGGCGCTGTACAAGGAAAAGCCCGATAACACCATGTACTTCTACACCATCTTTTTTGATACCAAGGCCGACGAAATTGTCAACATCTTTTCGGAGGCCACACCGCAGGAAAAGTCGCAGGTGTACGACTTGCTTTCATCCATCAACAATACCAACGACCCCAAGTATAAGAAGCTCAAGTAGCCATGCTGCAATCGCTGCTGATAGAAAATTACGCCCTGATTGATAAGCTGGAGATAAGCTTCAAGCACGGCCTGAGCATTGTAACGGGCGAAACCGGGGCCGGAAAATCCATTTTGCTGGGCGCCCTGGGCCTGCTGGTGGGGCAGCGCGCCGACACCGCCGTGCTCAACGACAAGGAGCGCTCCTGCGTGGTGGAGGGCATGTTTGTGGTAACCAGCTACGACCTGGAGCAGCTGTTTGCCGACAACGATATTGACTTTAGCAACGTGGCCACCATTCGCCGCGTAATCAGCCCCAACGGTAAGTCGCGCGCCTTTATCAACGACCAGCCCGTAACGCTTTCCGTGCTCAAGGATTTTGGCGAGAGGCTGATCGACATCCACTCGCAGCACCAGAACCTGCTGCTGCAAAATGCCGCTTTCCAGCTCAAGGTGGTCGATTCGCTGGCCGACAACAGGGCGCTGCGCGAGGGCTACGCCGCCGTTTTTGCGCAGCTCCGGCGCGCAGAGCAGCAGCTGGCCGAGCTGGAGGAGCAGGCGCGCCTGTCGCGTGGCGATTTGGACTACCTGCAGCACCTGTACAGGGAACTGGAGGTCGCACGGCTGCAGGAGGGTGAGCAGGCCGAGCTGGAGAATGAACAGCAGCAGCTGTCGCACGCCGAGGAAATAAAGTTGGCGTTTGCGAGGGCTGCCGATTTGCTGCAAAGCGATGAGGGCGGCGTAAATAAGATTTTGCGTGAAGCCGGGGTAACGCTCGAAAAAATAGCCGGCGTATTTGCCAAGGCCGAACCGCTGGCCGAGCGCCTGCAGAGTAGCCTGATTGAGCTGCGCGACGTGGCGGCCGAGGTCGAAGGCATTGCCGAGAGCACTGAGGTAAATCCGGCGCGGCTGGAGGAGGTAAGCGAGCGCCTCGACCTGATTTTTACGCTGCAAAAAAAGCACAAGGTGGCTACGGTGGAGGAGCTGCTGCGGGTGCAGGAGCAGTTGGGGCAAAAAGTTGGCTTTGTAGATAACTTAGATGAGCAGCTGGAAGCTCTGCGTAAACAATGCGCTGCGTTAAAAGTTGAGGCCGAAAAACAGGCCGGTCAGCTGAGCCAAACGCGCCTCAAGGTGTTTGGCGGCATCGAGCAGCACGTGGTAAAAACGCTCAGGGAGTTGGGCATTGCCAACGCCGTGCTGGTGGTGCGGCGCGAGGAGCTGCCCGCCCTGTCGGCCACAGGCAAGGACGATATTCAATTCCTTTTCTCCGCCAACAGGGGCGTTGCGCCGCAGGATATTGCCCGCGTGGCCTCGGGCGGCGAGATTGCGCGCCTCATGCTCAGCCTCAAGTCGCTGGTGGCATGGACGGGCAACCTGCCCACCATCATTTTCGATGAAATAGATACCGGCGTATCGGGCGAAGTGGCCGACCGCATGGGGCAAATCATCAGCGAGTTGGGCCAATCCATTCAGGTAATCAACATCACGCACCTGCCGCAGATAGCCAGCAAGGGGCAGGCGCACTTCTTTGTGTATAAGGAGGAAACGCAGCAGGGCACCGCCACGCGAATCAAGCAGCTGTCGGAGGCGGAGCGCGTTACCGCTATTGCGCAAATGCTCAGCGGGCAAACCCTTACCGATGCCGCGGTAAAAAATGCGAAGGAGCTGCTGAGGAAGTAAACTCGGATTTGGTACCGACTACGCTACTGCGAGCAATGGCGTGCCTCGCATCAGGTATTACTCCTAAATGTTTTAAATGCTCTTGCCTTCCCTTCCATCTCGGCTGGTGCTGCTCTGTATTTAGCGGCAACTTTTCTCCATTGGGAAACAGCAGCTATGACCTCTCCATTTATTTCTTCCGCGCGTATATCCGACAGCAAGTAGTAGGGAGCCGTTTTCATCACCAAATCCAAATCTAATGAGTTGTCGTTCTCGTCGATGTTGAGCTTCAGACCCGTTCCTGTTTCATTGGCGTTGATGTCGAAGGCGGGGGATAGCATCCAGCCGGCCTCGGTGTATATAAAGCCGTGATTTCGCAAATGATCATCTGTGTTGGAAACGCATACCGAGAACAGTACGCGTCTGAACAATTCTTCTAAATCCGATTTGGCATCGGCGCATTCCGATTTGATAAAATCGACCAACTCGAGATAGCTTGCTCCCGTCTCTGCATCATCTCCGTCGGTATGCTGCAACAAGGTCATCGCTGAAGCATAATGAATCCGCTTATGCTCCTTCGTCCGGTCAAAGCGTTGCGAAAGATAGGTGTGGTAGGGTGCGCCTAATTTCTTTATCGAAGCATTGGGCACATTAAGCTTTGCCATGACTGCCAGCTCATGGACAATCATTTCCCATAATCCGACATCGTAATCGTCCCTTCTGCTGGGAAATTTCGCAATCCATTGCCTCCCCTTGGTGTCCACAATATCGGCCTTCGGACGAGCGCCCCCCAGCGACGATCCGGGCGCAATCAGCTGGTTAATCCACTTCAACGAGGCTTCGTCCAGCTGATCCGCATTTTTCTCGTATTGCTCAGCTGCGTGCTCAAGCTCCCGAAGAGAGGTCCAGGGCGGCGCAGCTAAAGTTTTGCCGTTGCTTAGGAAATCACCACTCTCGCTTTCCTTGAAGCGCAACCCACCCATACGATGGCTGTCATGAACGCCAAGCAGGAAGTCTATCCCGAACAAAGGCTTCGGGTCCCTTTTCTCTATCTTCGCTAAAAGCACCTCTCGGCGTTTCATCAGCAGCTGCCCCCAGCGGTCGGGGGAAGAATCCTTGAATATTCCGAAGTTTTCATTGGAGGTAGCATGGTGCAGCCCTGAAAAAAGCGGCAGCTCAGGATCAACGGCAGCTCCAACCCTAATCCACTCCTTGTCATATTCAAAAGAATATACGGTTTTCCCCCTCAATGCAGAGAAAGACAGCTTCCCTACCAATCGGGGAGCATCGTACATATACCAATCGGCATACACCCATATGTTTTTTGTCCGGCTCATGGCTATTCGAATTCAGGTTCCTCCGTGGTTCCTTTATCTGTGGCATGGTCAATAACCGGTGTGGCTTTCTTAGCCTTCGGGGCTCTTTTCCTTGCCGCCAGCCGGGTATCCTGAAGCTGTCGTCCCAAGGGGTCTTTTTCGGCAACCAGCAACAGGTCTTCGTCCAGCCGCAAAACCGATAGTACCTGCAGGTAGTGCCCCAAGGAAACGGATGGAGATCCCTGCTCAATATTTCCCAGCGTCGAAACAGCTATCCCTGCCCGTTCTGCCGTAGAGCGGATGGATAGCTTTCTGCGCAACCGGGCCAAACGTATATTCTCGCCCAGCGTAGCGAGGATGTTTTTCTGTCGTATAGTAAACATTGCTATATTATAACATCTGATATTTCAGTACAAATATAGGTATATTAGTTGAAATAACATGACTTGATGATATAAGTTGCACGAAGATTGTTGCATACCCCAAGCGATATGCCCATCTTGACCATTGAAAGGTTGTTCAAAGTGTAGCGTGAAAAAGCAACGAAGAAAGTCCAGCCAAGAAACAGTCACTTCGTTATTTGTCGGTACGGCAAGGAGTTGCCTACTTTACCCTGTTCCTTCCCAGCAGGTGCAGTATACCGTTGATAAAGGTAAGCGGGTGCACGGGGTTGCCGGGGACGTATAGGTCAACCCTGTATTTTTCCAAAAAGGAGCGACTGACGGCGGGTGCTCCGCTGAAAATTCCGCCGTTTATGGCATCGGTGCCGGCAAGGATTATGAGCTTGGGCTCGGCCATGGCGTGGTAGCAAATTTCCAAAGCCTCCTCCATGTTTTTGGTAATGGGGCCGGTAATTACCAGGCCGTCGGCGTGGCGCGGCGAGGCCACAAAGTCAACGCCGAAGCGCCCCATGTCGAAGTTGACGTTGGTGGCGGCGTTGAGCTCCAGCTCGCTGCTGGCATCGCCTCCGGCGCATACCTGCCGCAGCTTGAGCGCCCGCCCAAAGTAGCGGCGGATTTCGCTGCGCACCTTGCTTGGGTTAATGCGAATGGCGGCCTGCTCCCCTTTTTTTATAATGAGGCTGTCAACGTCGTTGGTGGCGGTTTTGTAGTCGTTGGTGAAGTGAATTTTGCCCGATGTGGCGAACTCGCACTCCCGGCAAAATACGCACTTGCCTAAGTGCAGCAGCTCCAGCCGCCCGTTGATGGCCCGGGTGGGGCATATTTTTTCAACGGCCAGCAGCTCCTCCGCGCTAATGGAGGCGTCGATTTCGGGGCGCCCGCAGAATAGCGGGGTAAGCACCACCTTTTCCACGTTGGGAATTACCTGCCTGCCGTGGCTGCCGAGTATTTTAAGCTCTAAAAAGTTCATTGTGGAATGCGCCGTTGAATTTTAATTCTCCATTTTCCATTCTTCATTTACAAATCGTGGCCGCAGTACGACAGGTTAAAGCTCTTGTTGCAAATGGGAAAATCCGAAATCTGCTGCCCGCGCATGGCCAGCATCAGCCCCATCCAGTTGTGCAGCGACGGGTCGGTAATCTTGTAGTGCACCAGCGTACCGTTAGCATCGGTTATCCCCACGTGGCAAATTTCGCCGCGCCATCCCTCCACCAGCGACAGCGCCAGCGAAGATGGCCTCAGCGCCGCATCGTAGGCGGGCTTATCCTCGGGCAGCAAGCTGGGTATCCCCGATAATTTTTGGAGCAGACCTACGATGAGGTTGATGGACTGCTCCACCTCCACCTTGCGCAGCATGAGCCTTGCGCAGATATCGCCGTTCTCGAGCGTGGCGGGCGAGAACAGGTGTTGCTTGAACTCCAAAAAAGGATGAGTAGATCGAATGTCGCGGCGCACTCCGCTGGCGCGCGCCGTAAGCCCTACCATGCCCAGCTCGAGCGCGTGCTTGCGCGATAGCGTGCCTATGGTTTCGAACCGTGAGAGGGCGCCGGGCAGGGTGAATATGCGGTCGCTGATGTCGCGGTAGCGGCGCTGTACCTGCGTTAGCGCGCTGCCTATGGCGCCTATGGTTTCGTGGTAGGCAGGGTAGTGCGACCCGTGCGGGCGAATGAGCCCCTTGCCGAAACGGTTGCCGCACCACGCCTGCATGGCGTTGATGACCAAGGTACGCAGCGCCTCGCAAACCACCTTGCCCAGCTGGTAGGCGATGTCGCCGCACAGCGCCGAGGTGTCGGCTATGTGCATGGCCACGCGCTCCATTTCGAGCGCAATAGCGCGCTCCAGCTGGAGCCGCTCGGAGCACTGAAGCTCGCTCAGGCTCTCCTTCATCATTACGTGCGCCAGCGTGTGTCCCACGGCGCAATCACCCGCTATGCTTTCGGCCAGTATGCACTGCTGCAGCGGATGGTTTTTGGTAAGCATCAACTTTTCGATGCCGCGGTGCTGAAAGCCCATGGCGTTCTCGGCGTGCAGCACCTGCTCGCCGTTGCAGCAAAAGCGAAAGTAGCCAGGCTCAATAATGCCGGCGTGAATGGGGCCTACGCCAACCTCGTGCACATCCTCCCCGCCGATTTCGTAAAAGGGGTAGTGCCTGAAGCTGCTGTTTTTGTTGGCTGCGTTGTGCGGAAAGCGAAGCGGCTTGAGCCACGGGTGGTCGGCGAATTCAATGCCGTAGTTTTCGTGCATTTCGCGCTCAAAGTTGCAAAATGCAGCGTGCTTTGCGGTAAGCGACGGCAGGGGCTTTTGCCGGGCCCTTTTTACCTTATGCGAGAGCAGCAGCACCTTTTCGGTTTCATCGTCGGCAATGCAGCAGATGCAGAGCCAGCCGTCTTTTTGCGGAAGCGCAAAGTAGCTCACGCAGTGCTTGGCCTCGTTGTGCATGAGGCTTACCATCAGCTCTGAAAAGTAGTTGTAGTCGAGCAGCGGAATGTTGTCGAGCGGTACGGGTGTGTCGTTATTGCGTAACTCTATCATATTGGTTCTATAGAGTTTGCCTGTATCCAGCCCTGCTTGCCATCGGCGGTTTTCACTTTTTTCCAGTCGCCGATAGCCTCGAGAATGGTAACCTTGGTGCCCTCGTGCAGCACAAAGAGGTCAACTCCGGCGCTGTCGGGCGAGGCTTTGATGGAGCTCACGGGTACAAATATGATGGCCTCGGAGTGCCTGTCCATGGCTATTTTTTGGCTAACGGCAATGTAGGTGGAGACGATGGATAGCAGGAGCAGGACGCAGGCGAGAAAGAAGGCCACCTTTTTGCGTACCACCGAGCGGCTAAGGGTAATTACGAGCACCAGCGCAAGCACGATGCAGAACAGCGCCACGCCTGTAATGGCCCAGGCATCGACGCCCATGCTGTGGCGGATGGCATCCATCCAGGCTACGAGAAAGAACTGCGGCACGGGCTCAATTTTATCTACGGTTTGCTGCTTGGCCAGCTCAAGGTTGTACAGCGTATCTTCATCGTCGGGTTCGAGCTTGAGGGCGCGCTCGTAGTATAAAATGGCTTTGCCCAGCTCGCCCAGCTTGTAGTAGCTGTTGGCCGTGTTGTAGTATAGCGCCACGCCGGCCTTTCCGCTTTTTTCTACCTGCAAAAAGAGCTCAGCGGCCTCGGCGTACTTGCCTTCGGTGTACAGGGTGTTGGCTTTTTGCCACAGCGTATCAACCTGCGCAAAGGCAGGAAGCACAAGGCATGCGACAAGTAAAAGTGAAAATATTTTTCGAAGCATACTATAGTTTAAAGATTTAAAGATTCAAGGATTCAAGGATTCAAGGATTCAAGGATTCAAGGATTCAAGGATTCAAGGATTCAAGGATTCAAAAATTCAAAGTTTAAAATTTAAAGTTTAAGGATTACTTTATCCGCTGCTCGAGCTTGCTGATTACGCCTACGGCGTCGGCGTAAACCTGCTCCATTTCCTGGCGGCCGCTGCCGGGCGCGTAGCGCGCAAATTCGCACTCGTCAATCACGCTCAGGAAAGTGGTAATGTACGCCTCCTCAATGCTGCGGTCGGTAAATGCCTGCTGTGCGTTTTCGCGCGATAGCTCGGCTACCGGAATGCTCAGCTTATCGCTCAGGTAGCCCCACATGGCGCGCAGCAGCTCGTTGTAAAAGCCCTGCGCGTTGCCCATTTTGAGCAGCTGGGCCGAGGCTTTGAGGCGCTTGCGGGCTACCTTGTTGGCCTTTTTATTTTTTACCAAAACAATATTTTTATTTTCCTTTATACGCTTTTTTGATAGAATATAAATTGTTGAAAATAAAATTATTGCTGTAATGTAAAGGAGGTAGAACATGGCCGACCCGAGAAAGAATTTAGGCTCGGTGGGCAGCGCGTTGTCGCCGGTTTTGATAAAGCGAATATCCTGCCCCAGCACCTTAATACCCTCCCTGCGCCCCTCCGACGAGCTGTAGCTTTGCTGTACGCGGCTGTCTTTTTCCACCGAGATGGTTTGCTCCGGCGTGTGTAGCGTAACGTATTTTCCGGTGCTTGGGTTGAAGTAGGAAAACTCAATGGCGGGAATCATAAATTCGCCGGCGCTGCGCGGTATGAGCGGTATTTCGAACTGGCGGTAGCCGCTGGATCCGGCATCGGAATTTTTAATGCTTTCGGTAGCTTTGGTGTCGTACACCTCAAAGTCAACCGGAAAATCGACCTTGGGCGCGTTGATGAGCTTAAGGTTGCCGTTGCCCGAAATGCGGATGGTAAGCGATGTGGCATCGTTGGCGGTCAGCTGTTTTTTGCTAAGCGAGGCCTCCATTTTGAAGCTGCCCACCGCGCCCGAGAACGAGACCGGCGCCCCTGCGGGCAGGTCTTTTACCTTTATTTTTACGGATTTTGATTGCAGGTGCTTGCGAACGTTTTGGTAGCCTCCGCCAAAAAAATCTTCGAACATATCGCGGCTTCGGGTGCGAATTTGTACCACCACGTCCACCTCGCTGCTGCCTATGCTAAGCTCGCCTGCCTGCTGCGGAAACAGGAGCTGCTTGCCCAGCAGGCCGGTTTCGAACACCGTCCCGTTCACGTTCTCGCGCTGGAAGCTTATTTGCGATGGTACCTCAATGTTTTGGTTCCAGAATCCTTCGAAGGAGGGATTTTTGAGGTTGCCCAGGTCGGCAATGGCAGCGCTGCGGTTGTAGAGCTTCAGGGTGGCCACCAGGTGCTCGCCCCGGTACACCTCGCGCTTGTTTACCGTGAGGGCCAGGTAGAGGTCGTCGGAGGAGGTGGCTGCACCGCTGCTTTGCTGGCCTTGCGCCTGCTGCGCTTGCGCGGGTTGTCCCTTTACGCATTCAATGGTAAAGGGCTGCGTTTGCGCCTCCTCGTTACCATTTTTTACTTTGGCCGGGCCAATGGTGAACTTTCCCTCTTTTTCGGCGTAGAGGGTGTAGGTAAAGGTTGAGCTGACGCTCTGCGTAACTTTTCCGTTAATAAAGTTTACGCTGGTCTGTGACGCCTGAATGGGGCCTGCCGTTACCGTGAATCCGTCAAAGCTGGGAGGTGTAAAGTTGTCCACCTTAGCGTTGGCCACAAACGCAAGGCGAAACATTTCGCCCGTGCTTACCACGCGCGGCGCCTGTATTTCGAGGCGCAGGTCCTGCGCCCAAGCGTTGGTTACACACAACGCTACAAGCAATGTTGTGAAGGCTAACTTTAATCTTGTTGTAATCTTTCGAAGCATATTTTTTGCTAAACGTGAACGTATTTTCTTACCAGTTTTTGTCCGATGACCGCTGCTGGGCCTTTGCCTTTTCTTTCTTTACCTTTTCCTGCGTTTCTTTTTCCTGCTGCTCCAAAGCTTGCAGCATGCGCTGCGCATCCTCCTTCGATATTTTCTGCTCCTGCGGTTGCTGCTGTTGCTGGTCTTTCTTGTCCTTGTTTTTATCCTGATTTTGAGGCTGCTGCTGGTCTTGCTTATCCTTATTCTGGTCTTTGTTCTTGTCGTCTTTGTTCTTGTCGTCCTTATCCTTTTCGTCCTTGTTTTTATCCTGATTTTGCTGTTGCTGCTGCTGGTTTTGCTGCTGCTGGTTGTTCATGGCCTGGGCAAAAACAAGGTTTTGCTTTGCCTCCATATCGTTGGGGTTGAGGCGTAGCGATTTTTTGTAGGCGTCCACGGCGGCGCTCCAGTTTTGCTCGCGCAGGTAGGTGTTGCCGTCGTTGTAGTGGGTGGCGGCTTTTTGCTTAGCGTCGGTGTAGGCTTCGCCGGCATTTTCGTACAGCTTATGCACCTGCTCCAGGTACTGCTTGGCCTCCTCGGGCTGCATGGTGCTGTCCACCTGCTTGTACAGCGCATTGCCGAGGTTAAACTTGGGGTTGGCCAGCGCGGGTGCCTTCTCCATGGCGCGGCGGTAGCTCAGCTCGGCCTCGCTGTAGCCTCCCTCTTTGTACTGCTCGTTTCCGGTACGCATATCCTTGCGCTCGGGCTGCTTGGCGGCAAACAAGAGTGTAGGCAAAAGGGTAAGTAGTATAAGTATCTTAAAAATTCTCATATAGCTTTCAAGCGCTTAATTTTAGCACCGCGGGTTGTCATGCTGAGTTTGTCGAAGTGCGCGTGATGGATTTTCTCCGCCGCACCCTCCCGCCAGGGCGGGGCTCAGGGCGACAGCCTGTACGCTGGTTACTTTTTGTTTAAAAAATCGAACATGCTGCTCCATGGGCTCCTGCGTTCAAGCAGCACAACTTCAAACATCAGCAGCAGCATGGCGATGATGAAAAAGTAGTGGTACTGCTCGTTGAAATCTTCGTAAATAACGCTTGAGAGCTCCTGCTTTTCGAGTTTGCGAATATCATTTACAATATCGCCAAGCCCAAGGTTGGTGGGCGTTGCGCGCACGTAAATACCGCTGCCTGCTTTGGCCACCTCCTCCAGCACGGACTCATCAAGGCGCGTTACCACCATGTTGCCCAGCCTATCTTTCATAAGTCCTCCGTCTTTGAGCGGAATGGGGCTTCCCTGGGGCGAACCGATGCCGATGGTGTATACTTTTATGCCCTCCTTGGCGGCCAGCTGCGCCGCTTCTACCGGGTTGTCCTCGTGGTTTTCGCCATCGGAAATGATGATGAGGGCGCGGCTTTTTTCGCTTTGCAGCGAGAACGACCGGATGCCGGTGGTAATGGCCTTACCTATGGCGGTGCCCTGCTTTGGGACCACTCCGGTGTTGATGGAGTGTAAAAACAGCTTGGCCGAAACGTAGTCGCTTGTGATGGGTAGCTGAATGTAGGCATCGCCGGCAAATACAATAAGGCCAATGCGGTCGTTGCCCAGCTGGTCAACTAAGCGGGCGATGGCGCGCTTGGCGTTTTCGAGGCGGTTGGGTGCAAAATCCTGCGCCATCATGCTGTTTGACACGTCGAGCGCTATGATAATTTCGGCGCCCTTGCGCTTTACCTCCTTTACCCTGGCGCCCAGCTGTGGGCGGCACAGGCCCAGCACAAAGAAGAAGAAGGCCAGCATCCACAAAATCATTTTGAACCAGCCGCGCGCTACCGAAGCGTTGGGCATCAGCTGGCGAATGGTTTCAAGCTTGCCGAACCGCGCGAGCGCCTTGCGCCTTCTTTGTAAGTAAAAAGCGTAGCCGGCTGCCACAATGGGTATAAGCAGCAGCAGAATCAGGTATTCGGGTTGTGCAAAACGAAACATCTATGCAATTTACTATTTACAATTTACTATTTACAATTGAACACCGCAGCTGTGCTTTGTGCTCCTCAATCGTCAATGGTAAATTGTTCAATTGTCAATTAATCTACGGAATTCTTCTCAAAACAGCTAACCTCAAAAATACTTCAAGCAGCAGGCAGGCCAGGGCCAGCAGCGCAAAGGGCGTGTACTCTTCCTTGTGGTGCATGAGCGAGTCAACCTCCACCTTGTTGCGCTCGAGCTTGTTGATTTCGCCGTAGATTTCGAGCAGCTTAGTGTTGCTGGTGGCGCGGAAGTACTGGCCGTTGGTCATGTCGGCGATTTGGCGCAGCATGGCCTCGTCAATTTCCACGGGCACCTGCTGTATTTGTACGCCAAAGTTGGTCATAAAGGGGTAGGGCGCCGTGCCCATGCTCCCCACGCCTATGGTGTAAACTCTTATGCCGTAAGTTTTTGCAATCTCGGCGGCGGTAAGCGGGGCAACCTCGCCGCGGTTGTTCACGCCGTCGGTTAGCAGTATTACCACGCGGCTTACCGACTTGCTGTCCTTGAGGCGCGCCACGGCGGTGGCCAGGCCGTTGCCTATGGCGGTGCCGTCCTCAATCATGCCGCACTCCACATCCTTCATCAGGTTGATGAGGGTAATGCGGTCGGTGGTGAGGGGGCACTGCGTAAAGCTTTCGCCGGCAAAAACCACCAGGCCTATCCGGTCGTTGGGGCGCTCGGCTATAAACTGCGTCCCGATATCCTTGGCGGCCTGCAGGCGGTCGGGCCTGAAATCCTGCGCCAGCATGCTGCTCGAAATGTCGAGCGCCAGCACAATGTCGATTCCTTCGGTGTAAACGCTCTCCGACTTGCTGGTGGATTGCGGCCTTGCCAGCGCCAGAAATATGAAGGCGAGCGCCAGGCACCGCAGCGCAAAGGGCACATGCTGCAGGTAGTAGCGCGCGCTACGGTTTACGCCACGTAGCGGGCTGATGCTCGAGATTTGCAGCGTGGGTTTCTTGCGGTTGC
Source organism: Bacteroidales bacterium (assembly GCA_031549685.1). Taxonomy (GTDB): domain Bacteria; phylum Bacteroidota; class Bacteroidia; order Bacteroidales; family UBA932; genus JAITMY01. Next base: position 38,724 of record JAVBPG010000010.1, read on the forward strand.
TTACAAAAATGTACCAGGCCGCCAGCAGCGGAATAAGCAGCAGCAGCCACAAGTACTTGGGTTGTATGAATACGATTTCGCTAAACATTTTCTTCGGAATCGGTAGCGGCGCTTGCTGCGGCCGGGGCGCTGTCGGGCGCCACGCTGCTCAGCTCCTGCTTGGTTCGCTCTACAAATAAATATACGTTGGCAAGGCTCATCTCGTTCTCGTCGGGCTGCGGCGTGTACTTGGCAAACTTGGCCAAATCGGAAATGTAGAACATTTCGCGGAGCTTATCCACCAGCGCCTTGTCGCAGCACTTGGCGTCGTCAAACGAGCGTAGGATATCGTCCGAGGTTTGCTCCATGGCCTGTATGCTGTACCTGTCCTCAATGTAGGTGCGAATAATTTCCGACAGGCGGGTGTAAAAATCCTTAACCTTGCCGTGCTGCCACAGCTGCTCTTTTTTTACCTTGTCCAGCTCGCGCAGGGCGACAACGTGCGCGGGCTCCTTGGGCTTGGGCTTAAAGAATACGGGCTTGTTTTTCCGCCTCCGGTCGATGTAGTAAATCAAAAACGCAACGAGGGCCAGCAGCAGCAGCCCCGCGCCCACGTACGGCAGCACCTCCATAAAGGTAATGGGGTACTGCACCGGCGGTTTTATGTCGTTGGGCGTAAACGTGCTGTCCATGGGCGGAAACGCCACCTTGAGCGTAAGCCGGTTGGAGGTAAACGTATCGGCCACCGCGCCCCGGTTGAGCGTAAACGAGATTTGCGGCAGCGAGTAGGCAATGCCGCCGTCGAACGAGGTGAGCGTGTACCGGCGCTGCACGTTTACCAGGTCGTCGTTCTTTTTACCCTTCAGCGTATCGATTTTCGAGCTGCGCAAAATTTCAACGCCCGGCATCAGCGTATCGCCCAGCGCGGGGAAGCTGAACTGTATGGCCTTGTTGTACGACACGTCAAGCGTCATATCCACCTGGTCGCCTACCAAAATGCTGTCCCTGTCGAGCGATAGCTTGATGAGGATGTCCTGCGCCGGGGCGGTGTGAGCGCCAAGGGCAACGGCAAGTAGTAGCGTTATTTTTTTTATCAACTGCATAGTTGAAATGAATCTTCTTGTAGTTATTGTCATTGCGGGCTTGACCCGCAATCTCATGCCAAAACTCCCTCTCACGGGGGTCAAGCCCGCAATGACAGTATGCGTTTATCGTTGCTTAAACAGCTTTATCAGCGGCCGCACGTAGTCCTCGCCGGTGCTGATGCTCACGTTGTCCACCTTGCACCTGGAGAGCGTTTGCCGTATGGTTTGATCCGATGTTTTCCACCAGCTTTCGTAGGCCTTGCGTACGCTTCGCAGCGAAGTGTCAACCCACTGTTGTTGGCGGGTTTCGGCATCCACCAGCTCCACCATTCCTACGTTGGGCATGGCCGTTTCGCGCTCGTCGTAGGTGCGTATTACGCCAATGTCGTGCTTGTTGGCGGCAATTTTCAGGGCGCTTTCAAAGCGGGGCGTACCCTCCTTGGTCAGGTCCATCATGTCGCTGAGCACAAATGCCGAGCAGCGTTTTTTGATGGCGTTGGTCAGGAAGCGCAGCGCCTCCGAAATGTCGGTCTGGTTGCTCTGCGGCGTTACCTCAAGCAGCTCGCGAATGATGCGCAGCGTGTGCGAGCGGCCTTTTTTAGGCGGGATAAACTTTTCGATTCTGTCGCTGAAAAAGATTACACCTACCTTATCGTTGTTCATGCCGGCCGAGAACGAGAGCACCGCCGCCAGCTCGGTAATCAGGTCCTTTTTTATTTTGTCGGTGGTGCCGAACATGCGCGATCCGCTCACATCGATGAGCAGCATAACGGTCAGCTCGCGCTCCTCCTCAAAAATCTTTACAAACGGGGCGGTGTGGCGGGCGGTTACGTTCCAGTCGATGTTGCGGATTTCGTCGCCGTACTGGTACTCGCGCACCTCGCTGAAGGCCATGCCGCGCCCCTTAAACGCGCTGTGGTACTCGCCCGCAAAGATTTGCCGGGACAGGCCGCGCGATTTGATTTCGATCTTGCGAACTTTTTTTATTAATTCGGTCGTTTCCATTTAGTGTAAACTCTCTAACCTTTGCTGTCATTGCGGGCTTGACCCGCAATCTCCTAATTGTATTTTACTTTCTTGGCTGGGGATTGCGGGTCAAGCCCGCAATGACAATGTATGAGTTTATGGAACTTCAACAGCGTTAAGTATTTGCGTAATAATATCCTCGCTGGTTACGTTGTCGGCCTCGGCTTCGTAGGTAAGGCCAATGCGGTGGCGCAGCACATCGTAGCTTACGGCGCGCACATCCTCGGGGATAACGTAGCCGCGGCGCTTGATGAAGGCGTAGGCCTTGGCCGCCAGCGACAGGCTGATGCTGGCGCGCGGCGAGCCTCCGTAGCTGATGAGCCCGTTGAGGTTGCCCAGCTTGTAATCCTCGGGGGTGCGGGTGGCGTACACTATATCTACAATGTAGCGCTCGATTTTTTCGTCCATATAAACGTCGCGCACCACGCTGCGGGCTTTTACAATGTCCTCGGGCTTCAACGCCTTGTTGGGCTTGGGAAATTCGCCCATCACATTTTGGCGAATAATCAACTTTTCTTCCTCCTTTTTCGGGTAGGAAATGATGACCTTGAGCATAAAACGGTCCACCTGCGCCTCGGGGAGAGGGTAGGTACCTTCTTGCTCCAGCGGGTTTTGCGTTGCCATAACAAGGAACGGCTCGGGCAGCTTGTAGGTGTGCTCGCCCAGCGTAACCTGGCGCTCCTGCATGGCCTCAAGCAGGGCGCTCTGCACCTTGGCCGGGGAGCGGTTAATTTCGTCGGCCAGGATAAAGTTGGCAAAAATGGGGCCGAGCTTTACCGCGAACTCCTCCTTTTTCTGGCTGTAAATCATGGTACCCAACAGGTCGGCGGGGAGCAGGTCGGGCGTAAACTGTATGCGGCTGAATTTGGCATCGATAATATTCGACAGGGTGCTTATTGCTAATGTTTTAGCAAGTCCCGGAACGCCTTCGAGCAGCACGTGCCCGTTGCTGAGCAGCCCTATGAGCAGGCTTTCGGTAAGGTGCTTTTGGCCAACAATCACCTTCGACATCTCCATGTTGAGGATATCAACAAATGCGCTTTCCTGCTGGATTCTGTCGTTTAACTCCTTAATGTTTACGTTTGTACTCATACGATTTTGTGGTTTATTTTTATGGCATTGGCAATGCCCATGTCGTTTTATGAACGGACACAAAAATCGTAATTTGTGGTGGCAAAAGCGGTTAACAATTGTTAATAAGCACAAATGATTTTACGCCTTGCAAAGTTTTTTAACGAAGAAAAGGGGAAGGGTGTAGCTTATTATCATTTGAGCCAAGGCTGGCTGCGGCCACTGCGGGTAGCTAAAGTGCGTTGCATTGGCTCCCGGTGCGCTACCGGTGGCTGAAGACGCTCTCGAACGGGGTGCGGTTTTTGATGGAGCGCCCCAGCGTAATTTCGTCGGTGTACTCCAGCTCGTCGCCAAAGCCCACGCCACGCGCCAGGGCCGATAGCTGAACGGAAAAATCCCTCAACTTTTTGTAGAGAAAAAAGGCGGTGGTTTCGCCCTCCATGGTGGTGCTCAGGGCCACAATAACCTCGCGCACGCCGCCGGCGGCCACCCGCGCCACCAGCGCATCAATGGTCAGGTCGCTCGGGCCCACGCCGTTGATGGGCGATATGATGCCGCCCAGCACGTGGTACACGCCGCCGAACTGCCCGGTGCTTTCGATGGAGAGCACGTCCTTAATGCTCTCGACCACGCATACGGTGCTGTGGTCGCGGCGCGGGTTGGCGCATATTTCGCAGGTGTCGGAGTCGGAAATGTTACTGCACACGCGGCAATTCTTTACCTCGTTGCGCAGGGTAATAAAGGAGTGGCCAAACCGCTCCACCTGCTCGCGCGGCTGCTTGAGCAGGTGGAGCACCAGGCGTAGCGCCGTTTTGCGGCCTACGCCGGGCAGCGATGACATTTCGTTTACTGCGTTTTCGAGCAGCTTCGATGGCAGGGAGTTCGTGTCCATTTTGTGAGTTGAGGCACAAAGGTAGTAAGAAAAGGGACTTTTGCCACACTACCGTACCACCTGCAGCAGCTGCGACCCTGTACCCTTGCCGGTGCTAATGCGCAGCACGTAGCAACCGCTCGGCAGGCGGCCTACGCTAAGTTGGGTGCTGTTGCCGTTTTGGACAAAGCGCAGCACACCGTTGGTATCGAAGATTTCGACCTTTTGCAGCGGCGTATTGTCGGGCAGCTCAATGCTAAGTTTTTCGGGAGTTGGGTTTGGGTAAATTTTAAATGTAAGCATTTGGTCAACACCCGATAGTATGCCCGTACTTGGCTCTCCGGGGACGCTGTCGAGCAGCACAAATTCGGCTATGTTGCGTATGCCGGGCAGCGCTGAGTATGAGCCCTGTAGATTTCCTTTTGCCACCAAGTATTTTCCCCTGTTGGCGGGGTTATCCATGAGGTTTACGGTGCTTCGCAGGTTGGCCACCAGCGCGGGGTTGTCGTTCAGCTTCACGTTGATGCACCTCAGGGGGTTGGTCTCGCTTTTGCTGTCGGCAATAAACACGTTGGTGGACGAGTTGAAGCCCGATGTAAAGTTGACATCGCCGGCGCTTGTGTACACGGCTACGCCGTTGTTCACAACGCCCACCACGTAGCCCGCCACGTATACTCCTGTGGCGCCCTGGTGGTCGATGGCGGCGGCAACATTGTACGGATTGGCTTTGCTGCCGCTGCCGCTCGGGTCTTGCGGGTCGCTTGGATCAGTCGGGTCGGTCGGATCTGTCGGGTCTGTCGGGTCGGTTGGGTCAACGGGGGCGCTATCCTTCAGCTCGTACTCGGCAATGGCTCTAACCCCCGGCAGGGCGGTAAACGAGGCTTGCAGGTTTCCTTTTACCACCAAGTATTTTCCCCTGTTGGCGGGGTTATCCATGAGGTTTACGGTGCTTCGCAGGTTGGCCACCAGCGCAGGGTTGTCGTTCAGCTTCACGTTGATGCACTTCATGGGGTCGGTCTCGCTTTTGCTATCGGCAATAAACACGTTGGTGGAGGAGTTGAAGCCCGATGTAAAGTTGGCGTCGCCGGTGCCGGCGTAGGCCGTTACGCCGTTGTTCACAACGCCGACAATGTATCCGCCCACGTACACGCTGTTTTCGCCTTGCTTGCTAATGCCATCGGCCACGCTGTACGGGTTTGCCTTGGTGCCGCTGCCGCTCGGGTCAGTCGGATCTGTTGGGTCGGTGGGATTAACGGGGGCGCTATCCTTCAGCTCGTACTCGGCAATGGTTCTAACCCCCGGCAGGGCGGTAAACGAGGCTTGCAGGTTTCCTTTTACCACCAAGTATTTTCCCCTGTTGGCGGGGTTATCCATGAGGTTTACGGTGCTTCGCAGGTTGGCCACCAGCGCGGGGTTGTCGTTCAGCTTCACGTTGATGCACTTCATGGGGTCGGTCTCGCTTTTGCTATCGGCAATAAACACGTTGGTGGAGGAGTTGAAGCCCGATGTAAAGTTGGCATCGCCGGTGCCGGCGTAGGCCGTTACGCCGTTGTTCACAACGCCGACAATGTATCCGCCCACGTACACGCTGTTTTCGCCCTGCTTGCTAATGCCATCGGCCACGCTGTACGGGTTTGCCTTGGTGCCGCTGCCGCTCGGGTCAGTCGGATCTGTTGGATCAACAGCAGTGCTGTCCTTTAATTGGTACTCCGAAATGGCTCTTATTCCCGGCAGGGCGGTAAACGAGGCTTGCAGGTTTCCTTTTACCACCAAGTATTTTCCCTTGTTGGCGGGGTTATCCATGAGGTTTACGGTGCTTCGCAGGTTGGCCACCAGCGCAGGGTTGTCGTTCAGCTTCACGTTGATGCACCTCATGGGGTCGGTCTCGCTCTTGCTGTCGGCAATAAACACGTTGGTGGAGGAGTTGAAGCCCGATGCAAAGTTGGCGTCGCTTGTAGAAGCGTAGGTGGTTACACCATTGTTTACAATACCCACAATGTAGCCGGCTACATACACGCCTGTTGTGCCTTGATTTTTAATAGCGGAAGCCACGTTGTACGGGCTTGTTTGGGTGCCGTCTCCGCTGAAATCTGTCGAATCCGAATCGCCGCTTCCGTGGGTGTGTGCAAGCGTAGCCTTATTGCCTGCGCTATCGTAGGCCACAAAGGTGCAGTAGATGGGCGAAAACGATATGTCAACCGTTTTGCTGGCGTGGTACAAGTTAGAGGCATTTTCGCACGCAAGCGGCAGCTTACCCTTGGTGGTATCGCCTTCTGTATTGCCCCAGTACATTGCTACCGACTTCACTCCGCTTTGCGTATCCTGTACATCAAGCGAAGCAGCTACGGTTTGAGCAGTATAGCTCATATCCATAAAAGTAATGGTGGGTGGCGTAACATCGGTAGCCGGTCCCGGCCCTGCTGTTGATTTTCCGGTTATCTCAATGTCGTCAACGCGGTAGCCGGTGCTTTGCCCCGAAACGGTAAATGTAAGCGTTAAGTTGCTGGTGGCGGGAATTCCCTGCAGGTTGCTTATGGTTGTAAAAGCATTATCGCCGGTCGAAATTGTTTGACTCGGTATGGTTACTGTAAACGGGCTTACATTAGTTCCGGTTCCGCTTACTGTCACATTGCTGGCATTGCCTGCGGCTTGTGAGGTTACTTTGAAGGATAAACGTATGCTATCGTAGCCTTGTGTGTTAATGCCAGATATGGTAACATATTTTGTGTTTGAAGAGGCAAACCAAATGTGCGCATTCAGCGCCGATGTAGTACGTACATCGGCTGTTCCCGAATAGCTAACCGTTTTATTTGTCCAATCAGAGTATGCGGCAACCGACACTTTTCCTCCGGCGGTTCCGCAATCCTCAAAAAAGATTTGCCCACCTTCTCCCGATGGGCCCGGCCCCGGTGGCGTTGTGGTAGTATCAACCTCCATTGCTTTACCCAGCAGCAGCGGGTCGTTCATCACGCGGTTTACGTTCAGCTTGCCGCTGCCTATTTGGTTGGCGCTTTTTCCGCTGATGTAGCTATCTATTGTTGCGTGTTTTTTGATTAATAATTTTGCATCTTCCGGCGTCAGCTTAGGGTCGGCGGAAAGCATAAGTGCTACAGCACCGGTTACCACGGGCGAGGCCATGGAGGTGCCGCTCATTACCGCGTAGTAAAAGTTAGTTCCGGTGGATTCTTTAGCTACCAAATCCTCGGGATAGTTAGTTTGTGTACCGCTTTCCTGGCTATTTATAGATGAAATAACAAGCAGCCCCGGCGCCAGCACATCGGGCTTGGTGCGCCCGTCGAGCGTGGGGCCGAGCGATGAAAATCCGGTTACCTGACCGGTGCTTCCGTAGCTGGTTTGTGATTGCAGTCCAAACGAAAGACTTTGGTACGAGGTGCGCAGGTTGTACGCTCCGGCCGAAATAATTTTGTTTGCGGTAGCGCCTATTTCGCCGGCAGTGTAGTTGGCATCACCATCCAGCCACTTGCTGCTGCTCACGAGAGCGCTTAGCGCAAAATCGTACAGCGCGTTCCACATGTGAACGGTAGAGCCCGACTCGCTAAGCACTACGACCGCAACACCGTACTTGCTTTGGTTGGTGTTGCGGATGTAAATATCGGCCATGGGCCTGTTGTTGGAGTTGCTGGAGGCGGAGTAGCTCTCGGCTTCAACCTCAATGGTTGCCCTGGAGCTGCCGGAGCCTACCGTAAGGGTTTTGCCGGCTATGCCTTCGCTGCTTGCCGTCGAAGCCCAAGCGTAGGTGGCGGTGCTTACTTTTTGCTTACTCACTTTATCCCAAACTTCTACGGAGTATTTAAAGTTTTTGTTTACATCGCCCCAAATTTCCACCATGGTTTCGGGGTCGTAGTCGGTATCGGTATCTACGCTGGCAATGGTGCGAATGGTATCGGTAGCACTTGTAAAGGTGTGCTGCGCGTGGAGTTTGGTGTCACCCTCGTTGCCCACAGCACCTACTACAATCAGGCCGCTGTCAACCAGCGCGTCAAGCGCCACATCAAAATCCGAGGTGCCATCGTGCGGGCCGTAGTGCATGCCTAAGCTGAGGTTTACAACGGCAGGTTTTCCAACCGATTTTGCGTATCTAAAAATGTAGCTAATGCCATCAATAACATCATTATCGCCGTCGCTTAGCTGTACAAAAACAATATCGGCCTCGGGCGCCATGCCTATGTACTTGCCCACATTTCCGCCTGAGCCAGCGGCAATGCCGGTTACGTGCGTGCCGTGCGAATCCTCGGTGGACGATGCCTTTTTGCTTTGCAGCTGCGAGTAGGTGGTGTACTCGGCGCCGTAGCCAAAGCCTGCGGGCCTGGTGCCCGTAGCAGTTTGATCCCACACGCGCTTAATGCGCGTTCCGCCTTTGCCGTCGGAAAACATGGGGTGCAGGTAGTCCAGCCCGTAGTCGCACACGCCTACAATAACGCCTTTACCCTTGTAAGCCTGGGTAAGATTTCCTAAGCCTTTTTGTACCGAATCGGCATTAACCGAGGGCACAGCATCGTTGAGCACCTTGCGCACCTTATGTCCAATGCGAACGCGTTTTACTTGCTCCAGCTCGGCCAACTTTTCAATATTGCTAACAGGAATGGTGATGGTGGCTACGTTACTAGCCTGAGTACCAATGGTGGCGCCCAACTCATTCAGCTGCTCTTGGCTGGGAGTTTCATCAAAGCGAATAACCAGGTTGACCAGCTCATCGGCCTGCTGCGCGGATTTGATCAGCCTGCTCTTTGTGGATGCCTGCCTGCTCTCCAGCCAGCGAGAGGTTTCCAACGATAGCTTGTTTGACGTGGCAATAGCCTGGATGCTTACTAAGCTCGCTATGGCTACCAGTAGCGCTGCACGAAATTTCATACTCAATGATTTTTTAATCAGTTATGTAAAAGGAAAAATAAAGGTAGCAAAATATTTAAATCCTTTATGTTAAAAAAACATTGCTATTATGTTAATGCGATGGTTATCTGATGATTGTTGAAGTGGCTTGAGGTTGGAATTTAAAACAGCTCATTAGTGGAGTTCAATGCTTCCGCTAACTCCGGACAGGGCGTTGGCCTGCAGCTCAAGCACCAGGGCGTACTCGTTGGGGACGAGCGATTGCGTTATGGCGTACCCACTAATGGAGCTAAATCCGAAGCGACTATAGTAGGCCGGGTCGCCCACCAAAAAAATATACTTATAGCCCAACTTTTTGGCACGCTCTAAGCTGTCACGTACTAATGCGGAGCCTACCCCCTTGTTGCGGTACTCCAGTAGTACCGACAGGGGCGAGAGCAGCAGCGCGTCCTGCTTGTGCCCCTCGTGGTCAATGTGTATTTTGGTAAGCATAATGTGCCCGATAAGCCGGTTGTTCTCCTCGGCCACCAGCGCCAGCCCGGGAATGTAGCCCGCGCCGCTGCGCAACTTTACGGCGTAATCCTGCTCATCGCCGTCTTTTACCTTGGCGGTTTCAAAAGCAACTTTTACCAGCGAATAAATTTCGTTGTAGTCGGCAGCTGTTTCGGGTCGGATGCGCATTTTATTTACCATTAATGGCCTCCCGCAGCTGCTCCAGCGCCTGTGCCACCACGCTGCGCGGGCGGGCCAGGTTGAGCCGCATAAAGCCCTCGCCGTTGTCGCCGTAGGCGCTGCCGTCGTTGAGCGCCAGGCGGGCTTTGCTTACGAGCAGCTCCTTCAGCTCGCCTTGCGGCAGCTTGAGCGCCCTGAAGTCGAGCCACATAAGGTAGGTGGCCTGCGGCGTGACGGGCGTTACCTGCGGGATATTTTTTTGCAAAAAATCGGCGGTAAAGGCAACGTTGCCCTCCACGTAGCGCAGCAGCTCGCCGAGCCACTGCTCGCCTTTTTCGAAGGCGGCGGTGGTGCTTTCGAAGGCAAAAATGTTGGGCATAATGCACTCGTAGCGGCAAACGTAGCTGTACACCTTTTGCCATAGCTCCCTGTTGGGGATAATGCAGAACGCGCTGGCCAGGCCCGCCATGTTGAAGGTTTTGGTCGAGGCCATAAGCGTAACGCTGTTGTTGCGCGCCCAGTCCGACACGTTGGCAAAGGTGGTGTGCCGGTAGCCGCTCAGCGTGAGGTCGCAGTGTATTTCGTCCGACACCACCGGTACGCTGTACTTTTGGCAAATGGCGGCCATTTGCTCCAGCTCGCCGCGCGTCCACACGCGGCCGCCGGGGTTGTGCGGGTTGCAGAGGTAGAACAGCGACGAGCGGCTTGCGCAGGCCTCAAAGTCCGACCAATTTATTTCAAAGTGCGCGCTGCCCAGCGTAAGCTTGCTGCAGATGGCTGTCCGCTCGTTATTCTTTATGACCGAAAAAAACGGGGTGTAAACGGGCGGCTGAACCATCACGCCGTCGCCGGGCTGCGTGAGGCAGTTGAGCGAGTGCGCCAGCCCGGGCACCACGCCGGGCAGGTAGCCTATGTGCCCCTTTTCGATGCTCAGCCCGTGGCGCTTTTGCACCCAATTTATAATGGCTTGGTAGTATTTTTCGGGGGTAACGGTGTAGCCGAAAATCTCGTGCTCGCAGCGCTTTCGTATGGCGTCAACAATAAAGTCGGGGGTGCGGAAATCCATGTCGGCCACCCACAGCGAGGTGAGGTCGGGGCGGCCAAAATTCTCCTCCAACATTTCAACGCTCACGCAGTTGCTGTTGTGCCGGTCGATAATTTCGTCGAAGTTGTACATCGCCATTTTTTTTGTTTGCGAAGATAGTAAAAAGTCCGGTGTCCTGTTTTTCGTTCGCCCGCTATCGTTAATTTCACTATTTTTGCAGGCAAGAAGTTAAGCAACCCCTAATTCCTAATCCCGAATGTCCTTTTCTCCATACCTAATCCTTACCATTATAGCTATTTACTTTGCGGTGCTCATGCTGGTGGCCTGGCTTACCACGCGGCGCGTGCAGGTCGATTCGTTTTACTTAGGCAACCGCAAAACGCCGTGGTACATTATCGCCTTCGGCATGATAGGGTCGAGCATTTCGGGCGTTACGTTCATCTCGGTGCCGGGCATGGTGGGCGCCAGCCAGTTTTCGTACATCCAAATGGTAATGGGCTTTGTGCTGGGCTACATCGTGGTGGCGCAGGTGCTGCTGCCGCTGTACTACGGCCTGGGGCTCACATCCATATACACCTACTTGGAAAAGCGCTTCGGGCACTACAGCTACAAAACCGGCGCCGTCTTTTTTCTCATTTCGCGCGTGCTGGGCTCCTCCATCCGCCTGCTGGTGGTGGCCATCGTGCTGCAGGCGCTGGTGTTCGATAAGCTGGGAATTCCCTTTGTGGCCAACGTGTTTTTTACCATCCTGCTGGTGTACCTCTACACCTACAAGGGCGGCATCAAAACCATCATCTGGACGGATGCCCTGCAAACGCTGGCGCTGCTGTCAACCCTGGTGCTGTGCATGGTGGGCCTGGCCAGGAGCATGGACCTGTCGCTTGCAGGCGTGTGGAATTTGGTGGCCGACAGCGAATTTTCGCGCACCTTTTTCTTCGACAACCCAAGCGATAAGCGCTACTTCTTCAAGCAGTTCTTGGCGGGCGTGTTTACCACCATTACCATGACGGGGCTGGATCAGGATTTGATGCAGAAGAACATCAGCTGCAAAAACCTGCGCGATGCGCAGCGCAATATGCGCAGCTACGGTATTGCGTTTTTGCCCATCAACATTTTGTTCCTCGCGCTCGGCGTGCTGCTCTACACCTTTATTGCCCGCAACGGCCTGCCCATGCCGGCCAAGCCCGACGAAATTTTTCCTTTTATTGCCACCGGCGGATTCCTGCCTCCCGTGGTGGGCGTGCTGTTCCTGGTGGGTATTATTGCCGCCACGTATGCCAGCGCTGACAGCGCGCTGGCGGCGCTTACCACCTCATTTACCATCGATATTCTGAACGTAAAGGACTGCGATCCGCGGCTGAAGCAAAAGCGCCGCTGGGTGCACCTGGGCATGAGCCTCACCTTTGTACTGCTCATTTTGGTATTCAGATTTTTTTACTCCGAAAGCATTATCAACACCGTGTATAAGGTGGCGGGCTACACCTACGGGCCGCTGCTGGGCTTGTTTGCCTTTGGGCTGTTTACCAAAATGCCCGTGCGCGACCGCTACGTGCCTTGGGTGGCGGCGCTCTCGCCCCTGCTTTCGTTTGCGCTGGCGAAGCTCTCGCCCATCGTTTTCAACGGCTACGAGATAGGCTTCGAAATTCTTATTATCAACGGGGCGATAACGTTCCTGGGCCTGCTGCTGCTGCGGAAGAAAAGGGTGGAGGTGGAGATATAGTTAGTGAGCATTTGTAATAGGTGGAGGATGCTATTCATTGTGCAAGTTCTGCCAAGAGCGTCATTGCGAGCGGAGCGAAGCAATCTTTATAAACGAGCAACGCGAGTAAAATAATTATAGCGCTGAATCCAACCTGTAGTGATTTGTACGATATATATAGTTTACAACAAATAATTACCCAAACCCCACCGCACTTCCCGCCAAGGACTCAGGATGACAGCTCTTTGTTTGTGTAATTATTTTTTAGAATTCATATAGTAAAAGATTGGTAAGTAACTGTTAGGAGATAATAAATTTATAATACAAGCAGGTAGATTGTGAGATTGCTTCGCTTCGCTCGCAATGACGTGCTACGACTTAGAATAGCTGTAAGATGCCACAAAGAACATTCCAAAATAAAGTCATCTGGGTTACCGGCGCCTCATCGGGCATTGGCGAGGCGCTGGTGTACGCCTTGGTTGATGCGGGCGCCATTGTCATTGCCTCGGCGCGCAACACGGCGGAGCTGCTCCGCGTGAAGGAGCAGTGTTCCATACCGGAGGTGTGCCACGTGCTGCCGCTGGATTTAACAGGAGTTGATACGTTTGAGGGCATCGTAAAGGATGTTTTTGCGAAATTTGAACGGGTGGATTACCTCATCAACAACGGCGGCATCAGCCAGCGCTCCACCGTGCTCGAAACGCCCGTGGAGATTGACCGCCGCATTATGGAGGTAAATTTTTTCGGCACCGTTGCGCTGACAAAATGCGTGCTGCCCTACATGCTAAAGCAGGGCGGCGGACACCTTGCCGCCACCAGCAGCATTTCGGGTAAATTCGGCTTCTACCAGCGCTCGGCCTACGCCGCGTCAAAGCATGCGCTGCATGGATTTTTTGAGTCGCTGAGGTTAGAGGTGCGTAAGCAAAATATTCGCGTAAGCATGATTGTGCCGGGGCGCGTGAGGACAAACATTTCGCTCAACGCCATTGACAAGGAGGGTAGGGCGCACGGCAAAATGGACGACGGGCAAAACAGCGGCATCGCACCCGCCAAGGCAGCGCGACAAATTCTGCGAGGCCTTTCTAAAAATAAGCGCGAGATAAACGTTGGTGGCATGGAGCTGCTCATGCTCTACTTTAAAAGGTTTGCGCCGGGGCTGCACTATTTGATTTCGAAGAATATTAAGGAGACGTAGTCGATACATTGTGGTGTCATTGCGGGCTTGACCCGCAATCTCCAAATCAGGAATACTACTAGTCGGGGGATTGCGGGTCAAGCCCGCAATGACAGAAAAAGTAATAAACACAATTCAAAAATATGAAAACAATCGTTTCGGGTATTCAGCAAATGGGCATTGGCGTAGCCAACCTGCAGGAGGCCTTCGCCTGGTACCGCAAGGTTTTTGGCGTTGACATTCCCATTCTCGATGATGAGGGAACAGCCGAGCTGATGCTGCCCTACACGGGCGGTAAGCCGCAAAAGCGCCACGCCATTTTGGCCATCAGCATCAAGGGCGGCGGCGGCATGGAGATATGGAATTACACGCAGCGCACGCCGCAGGCTCCGGCCTTTGCTCCGCAGCTGGGCGATTTGGGCATTTGCATTACGAAGGTAAAAACCGTGAGCGCGCAGAAATCCCTGGAGGAAATGAAGCTGCTTGGCGTGGAGCTGCTGAGCGGGGTTTTGAAAAATCCTGCGGGCGCGGCACACTTTTTTATGAAGGATCCCTACGGAAACGTATTTGAGGTGGTAGAGGAGGGCTCGTGGTTTGGCCGCTCGCCACGCCTGACGGGCGGCGTATGCGGCGCATTTGTCGGCGTAACCGATATGGAAAAATCCATCAAGTTCTACAAGGAGATTTTGGGGTTCGACAACATCGTTTTTGACCAAAGCGATGTGTTTGCCGACCTGGCAGCGGTGTCGGGCGGTAAAAAGTTCCGTCGCGTTTTGCTGACCCACGCTACCCCCCGTAAAGGCCCGTTCTCCGAGCTGCTGGGGCAGGGCTACGTGGAGCTGGTGCAGGCGTTTGGCTATACGCCTCGCAAAATTTTCGAAGGGCGTCAGTGGGGCGACTTGGGCTTTATACACCTCTGCTTTGATGTGAAGAACATGAACGGGCTCAAGGAAATTTGCGCGCAAAAGGGCTGCCCGTTTACCGTTGACACCGGCGATACCTTTGATATGGGCGCCGCCGCAGGCCGCTTTGCCTACACCGAAGACCCCGACGGAACGCTGATAGAATTTGTGGAAACCTTCAAGATTCCCATCCTGAAAAAGTACGGCATTTTTCTAAACCTGCGTAAGCGCGACCCCGAAAAACCCCTGCCGAGGTACATTTTGAAGGCGTTGAAGTTTATGCGGGTGAAGTGATAGAACGCGGATGACGCGGATTTTACGGATTCGCACGGATAGTAATAATATGAGATTTCAAATTTTTACAATTTTGTTCTTAATTTTATTTGCCCATCCTTCTGTGGGGCAAAATAAGATTATGTCTTTTCCTCAGAATGTAAATATTGATGATTATGTAACTTGTCAATGTAATTATGATACAACGCAGATCAAAAGTGTAATAGATAGTTTAGATTTTGGAGATGAGCGATATGATTATGATTACTCGTACTTTAGATTTGTAGACCTCAATAATGATGGTGCCTGCGAGATTCTACACTATTTTTCGAATAGTTTACGAGGTTGGCCTTATGATTTTATGGCAATTTATATGTTTGAAAATGCCTTGAAGAAAATTGGTGATTTTTGGTCTTCTTTAAATTGGGCAGAAAGTGATGGACGCTTCTTGCAAATAAATTCAAGGAGTATAGGTGGACACAAAACCAATCCTATATATTATAATTCGGTTTGGAGGTTTGATGGTGTTGAGTATACTTTGTTTTATAAGCCAGATATGACCAAGGGAGATTTTCAGCAATGTGGAAATATCGCGTATAAGAACAAGCAATATGAAGAAGCTTATACTTGTTTTAATAATGCCTTATTAACTCCTCATTATTCCGATGATCAGCTACTTGCAAGTGCCAATGACGTTGCTATTACCTTGATTCAACTTAACAGGAGCGAAGAGGTTGAAACTTTGTTGAAGAAATATTTAGAAAATTGTTTCGACAATAAGGTAAAGGCTGCAGCATATTACAATATAGGACTTGCAAAGGAGAAGATGAACTATTATGATGAAGCATTGGTTAATTTTACCCAGTCGTGTAAGTTAAATGAAACAAAGGCATGTCGAGAGAAGATTATTAGCCTTCGCTCACAATGATTGATGGGAAGAGATGTGTTCCGTGAAAATCAGTTGCGAAGCCCGTGTACTCCGTGTGCCATTTTTTGCTAACTTTACGTGATTTTGAAAATTATAAAACACAATAGCATGGATATTTTTGATAAGCTGCTTAAAAACTTTGGGCCGCTGGGTAAGTACGCCGACCAGGCCGATGGTTATTACATGTTCCCCAAGCTCGAGGGCCCCATTGGCCCCCGCATGATGTTCAACGGCAAGGAGCGCCTTACGTGGAGTTTGAATAACTACCTGGGCTTAGCCAACCACCCCGAGGTGCGCGAAACCGATGCGCAGGCGGCTAAGGATTGGGGGCTGGCCTACCCCATGGGCGCCCGCATGATGACCGGGCAAACAAAATATCACGAGCAGCTGGAGCGGGAGCTGGCCGAGTACGTGCACAAGGAGTCGGCCTACCTGTTCAACTTCGGCTACCAGGGCATGGTTTCTACCATCGATGCGCTGGTGGACCGCAACGATGTGATTGTGTATGATGCCGAGGCGCACGCCTGCATTATCGACGGTATGCGCCTGCACATAGGCAAGCGCTTTGTGTTTAGGCACAACGATATGGAGTCGTGCGAAAAGCAGCTGGAGCGCGCCACCAAGATTGTGGAGCAAACCGGCGGCGGCATTCTGGTAATTACCGAGGGCGTGTACGGCATGACCGGCAACCAGGGTAACCTGAAGGGCATTGTGGAGCTCAAAAAGAAGTATAAGTTCCGCCTGCTGGTGGACGACGCGCACGGCGTGGGCACCATGCCCGGCGGCAACACGGGCACCCTGCAGGGCGTACAGGATGAGGTGGATTTATACTTTGCCACCTTTGCAAAATCCTTCGCGCTGATTGGCGGCTTTATTTCGGGCCCCAAGGAAATTATCCGCTACCTCCGCTTCAACCTCCGCTCGCAAATTTACGCCAAGTCGCTGCCCATGCCCATTGTTATCGGCGCGCTAAAGAGGCTGGAGCTGATGAGGAACCACCCCGAGTACCGCGACCACCTGTGGACGGTGGTCAACGCCCTGCAAAGCGGCCTTCGGGAGAACGGCTTTAACATCGGCACCACCACCTCGCCCGTAACGCCCGTTATGCTCAACGGCACGGTGGACGAGGCCACCAACCTTACGCACGACCTGCGCGAGAACTTCAACGTGTTCTGCTCAATTGTAACGTATCCCGTTGTTCCAAAGGGTGTTATCCTGCTCCGCCTGATTCCCACCGCCGCGCACTCGCTCGAGGATGTGAAATACACGCTTAACGCGTTTTGCTCGGTGAAGGATAAGCTTACATCCGGCGAATATGCTAAAATGCAGTTTAAGGATGCAAGAAGTGTGCAGTAGAGTTGAATCTAGCCACTAACTTCATTGCCGTCGGTTTTAACCGACGGTAAAAATGGCAAGAGATGTAAAGCGCGCGGAGCAAGTGTTTCCCTTGAAAAAACACCTGTGCTCCGCGCGCCATTATTCTGGGCTATCCGTATTCCGTCAGCTAAAGCTGACGGCAATGAAAAAGAGGTGCTACTTATCCGAGTACAACCCGACTCTGTTTCCTTCGCTGTCTAAAAATAGCGCGAAGTAACCTCTTCCCTCCGCTTCAATCTTTGTTTTCGGACGAACAATTTTTCCTCCGTTTTTCAGAATGGCAGATACCGCTGCCTCCATGTTTTCCACGTTGAAGTGAATTAGCGTACCATCAGCCGACGGACGAAACTCGTTTTGCCAATCCCACGAAATGGCACCGGGGCATTCATCGCCTTGAGTTGGGAAGAATGACATTTTTTCATTCTCTCCGCAATCCATATTGGCTAATTTTACTCCTAATACAGCCTCGTAGAATTTTACGGCCCTGTTGAAATCCATCGCAGGAATTTCGAAAAATGCAATTGTACTTTTCATCTCTGATTTGTTTTTTAGTTGAACAATAAATTCGTCAATTGACAAATACAAAAATAGAGATGGGATTGGAGGTGTGATTGGATAAAAAGGACTACTTTTTCTTTGTCACTTTGATCCTTATTCTGTCTGGCTAACGGGCGCTAATACTCAAGGCTAAGAGAGTGCAAGTGGGTGGATAACCCTCGCACAAGCCCGTGTGAATCGCTGAGAGAATACAGTTGTGGTTTTTTTGATGGCCAAAAGTTAATTACGAAAAGTAATCAGAATAAGGCGCGCAAGTGGCTATATATTCGCTTGGCGTATACCCCGAAAAAACTTTGAATTCCTTAATGAGGTGCGGCTGGTCGTAAAAACCACATTCGTACGCCAGCTGCGTAAGGCTTATCTGTGGTTGACACTGCAAGGTGTATAGCGCTCGTTGAAAACGTATGATGCGAAGAAAATCTTTTGGGTTAGCGCCAACATATTCAGCAAATATCCGCTTAAACTGTTTGTAGCTGAGGCAACAAATCTGTGCTAACTTCTCTATATTACTTTCTCCTTGGGTTACGGCTTCCACAGCCGCCGCCATGCGCTGGTGGTTGTGGGTTTTGCTAACGCAAAGCCGGTGGTATAAATAAGTTTCAATTAGCCCGACGCATTGCAGATTGTTACTTGCGTATAGTAGCTGATCTTGCAATTCGCGTAGCGCAATATCGCCCATATCGTTTATTGCAATGGTAGCATCATGAAATTCGCTTATGGGCATGGAGAAAAACGCCTTTGCGCCGTGGGGATGAAAGACAACACAAATCATATCTACCGCGCCTGTTTGTACAAGGTCGGTATAGCCAACCGATTGCCCGCCGATAAATGCTTGGGGTTGAAGACCTCCCTGTGAGTTAGACAGCATCAGACTTGCCCGGTGAAAGACAAGGCTTGTGCTGCCGGTTGGAATAATACGTTGATTGGGTTGGGTGAGATCGCTCGTTTTCAAAAACCAGTATTGCTTAACGTAGGGTGCAAGCAGCGGCGACGGTTTTATGATTTGAAACTCCTCCATGTTTTTACTTCTTACTTTCGTAAAAAGCAAAGTTAGTAAAATCAGGAGTTTTCAGGCTTGTAAAAAACGGACATTGTTACACAACTCTCATTGATAATGAGATTGCTTCGTCGTTCCTCCTCGCAATGACGCTTTAAGGTTACTCCATCATTTTTTTTGCCAGCATTTCGCGGAGCGTAGCCCTGTCAAAGCGCTTGCACTCGTCCACCGAGGCCACGCTCTCCTCGGTGTAGTTCATTTCGGTGAGCAGCTCGGGCGCGCGGCCAATGCCCTCGCCGATGTTGAGCAGCACCACCTCGCCGTTGTTAATTTGCTTTTCTTTCAGCGCCTGAATAAAGCCCAGTACGGCGGTGGCCGCGGCCGGGCCAATGGCTACCACCTGCTCGTAGGCCACCCAGCGGGTAACGTCCACCAGCCGGCGCTCGGCAATCTCCAGCATTTCGCCCTCCGATTTTTTGACTAAGTCGGCCACTACGGGGTACGAAGCCGGATTGCCCGTAGCCAGCGTGGGCACTTTGGTTACGGGGTTTTCAATCACCGGGTATTTTGTTTTCCAACCTTCGGGAAAACCTGCGGCTTTAGCCTGTTGCCAGGCCTGGTACATGGGTGAGCAGCCGTCGGGTTGAACGAGCAAAAAGCGCGGCAGCTTTTTTATCAGGTCCAGCTCCTTTGTTTCGCGAAATGCTTTTTCGATGGAAATCGGGCCGGTGCCGCCGCTCAGCGCCTGGATATATACGGTGGGAAATTCCGGCAGGTAGCGCAGCCAGTCGAACACCTGCGTGCGCTTGGCCTCCACGCGCAGCGGGTCGGTGTTGCCGCCGGTCATGAGTATGCCGTAGCGGGCCGAGTAGTCGGCGGCCACCTTTTTTGCCAGGGCGTAATCGCCCTTTACGCGAAAAACTTTCTCGCCGTAGCAGCTCACGCCCGCGCTGTTGAGCGCCAGCGCGTCCTGCGGAATAAAGGCCGAGAGCGAAACGCCGGCCTTGGCCATGTAGTAGGCAAAGGCGTTGGCCACGTTGCCCGTGCTGGCTACGATGTACTCGCTGCGCCCGGCCTCCTTGAGCACGGCGGCGGCCAGCATGGCGCCGGGGTCTTTGAAGGAGCCCGTGGCGTAGTGCTCGTCGTTACGGAAGGCGTGAACCTTGCAGTCAACGCCAAAATTCTGCTTGGCAAATTGTTCCAGGAACTCCCACCGGTCGAGCGACAGGCGGGGTTCGGGTGCGCTCACCATATTTTTGCAATCGCTGAGCGGCAAAAAATCGAAGTAGTGCCAGATGGAAAAATCCGTGCGGTTTTTGTCGTAAATCAGCTCCTTCAGCCGCCGGTAGTCCGTGCTGTAGCTTACCTCTACTCGATTTTTCTTGCATATCGGACAGGCTTGTCCGGCGTTAAACCATTCGGTAAAATCGCTAAATGTTTTTCCGCAGGCGGTGCAGGTGAGGGTGTATTTCATGGCTGATTGTTAATTCTCAATTTTTAATTCTCAATTCTCAACTATTTTTTCATTTGCTCCGCCACCACCTCTGCTATGTCCTTTACGGTGGTAAGATTCAAATCGCCGAAGGTTTTTTTGCAGGCGGGGCAGGAGGTTACCAGGCAATCGGGTTGGGCGCCGGCGGTCATTTTCAGCATGGCGTCCTCGGCTATCAGGCGGCGCTTCCTGAAGGGCATGGACTCGGTGGCAATGCTGCCGCCGCAGCACAGCGCGTCTTTGCCATCGTATGGGGTGGCCAGGAGGTTGCTTATTGCCCCTAAAATCCTGCGCGGCTGCTCGTACACGCCGCTGTGCCGGCCGAGCTCGCACGAGTCGTGGAATACTACCTTTTGCCCGCCCCGGCTCAGCTGCAACTTTCCTGCGTCCATCAGTTCGGCAATGTACTCGGTGTGGTGCAGCACGGGGATGTTGAGCCGGTAGGTGTCCTTGAAAACCTTGTAGCAAATGGGACAGGAGGTAACCATGCGCCTGGCGCCCGAGGCGTTTATCAGCGCGGTATTTTTGGCCACCAGCGCCTGCGCCGTTTGCTCCTCGCCGGCCTGCATCATGGGGCGCCCGCAGCAAATGGTGCCGTCCTCGTCCATGAAGCTGAATGTATCGCCGGAGGCCAGCAGGATTTTCCGCATGGATTTTTTGATGCCCGGCGTGAGGTGCGTCATGCAGCCGGCAAAGTAGAGCACGTCGGCGTTGGCGGGCCTGGCCTCCACCTTTTGCAGGTAGCCGTACTGGTTCTCGGAGCGTAAATCCTGCGTAAGGTTTTTTACGTTTTGCTTCAGCTTCACGGAGTTTATTCCCACGGGGCAGGCCTGCACGCAGCGGTCGCACATGAGGCAGTAGGAGGCGTTGCTGCGCGCCTGCTCGTAGTTCCACCAGCGGATGTTGCGCGTAAAGTTCACGGTGGCGTTGTCGCGCATGCGTGCCGCCGAAATCATTTGGCAGGGGTCGAGGCAGAGGCCGCAGCGCGAGCACGAAAAAATTTCCACCTTGGCGTAGCCCGCGTTCTTGCTCTGCTCCCTGATGCCCGCGTTGCGCATGAGTATGAGCAGCACCTCCGACAGGATGTGCGTGAACCTTGACCAGGGCAGGGAAACGAAGAATACCGCCAGGCAGCAGGAGTAGGCCCACCAGATGGGGAGCATGAGGTTTTCGTTGGCCAGAAAGACGTTGAAATTCTCAAAAATCATGCTGAAGCCGCGCGTGAGAAAGCTGCCGCCGCTGATTTCGGAGGTAAAACTTTCGGCCAAAAAGCGGAGCGGAAAAATGCACCACAGCGCGAGCACGGCAAGCTGGTCGTTCCACTTGAGCTTGGTGGTGCGCTTCATGCCGAATGTTTTTTTGCGGAAGCGCTTGACGACGGCCAGCGCCACGCCCGACAGCACGAAGAGCAGAAAGAAATCCATGAGGAAGAAGAAGAGCGCCCCGCGCAGCGTTTCGCCCGCCTCCATCATAAAGTAGCGGAAAAAAATGGGGAAGTAGGGTAGGTTGAGGCGGTGCGGGCAAAAGAAAAACACCTCCAGGTGCCCCAGCACAATGAGCATGAACCAGCCGAAGGCGAGGCTGGTGTGCATGTAGCCCAGCACCCAGTTTTTACGCCATATTTTTACGTGAAAAAGGCAGTCGGCAAAAACATCCTTTACGGAGGTGAAGATTTTCCAGGAGAAAAAGTGCATGCCCAGCTTCTTCTTGTCGGCCAGGGGGAGCGACTTGAACACGCGCGCAACCGATACGGCAAGCCAGGTCAGCACAAATATGAGCCCGAAGGTGTAGGGTAGTACAAAGGGGGCGTAGCTAAATCTTTCTATCATCGGTAGCCTGTAGTTTGTCGGTTAGCTGATTTTTTGCGGCAGGCTGCCTGAGCAGCTTGCTTACTTGCAGCACAACGTTGCGCGTGCTCACCCCCTTGGGGCACACCATTTGGCACTTGCCGCAAAGCATGCAGCGGGTGATGATGTCGCGCAGCGGGGCGAGCTCGCCCCGTTTGGCCATGAGCTGTATTTTGCGCAGGTTGTACTCCGTAAAGTTTCCCGCGGAGCAGGTGGCGGTGCACGACCCGCACGATATGCAGAAGGCGAAGCTGTGCTCGCGCTTCAGTATTTCCTTGGCAAAGCTCCTGTCGGCGGTGTCTAAGTTCACCACGCCGCTATCCAACTTTGTATATCCGAATTTGTTCATTGTAGGTATTGCTTCTCGTCCTTTTTTGTCATTGCGTGCTTGACCCGCAATCCCTCTGATTTAGGAGATCCCGTGTCAAGCACGGGATGACAACACTGTATATAGCAAACCCTAACAGGGTTTTAGTAGATTTACTTCATTAAATACGCCAGCACCTCTGCCGCTGCGGCGCGCGCGTCGGCGAGCGTTTCGGGGATGGTCTTCGGCCCGGTGCAGGTGCCGGCCAGGAACAGCCCCTCGGTGCCCGTAAAGTTGCGCAGGTTGTACTCGTTTTTACCGTTGAAAAAGCGGTCGCTACCGATTTCTATCCCCATTTTTTTGGCTACCGGAATGCCGCCGCTGCAGGCCTCCATGCCCACCATCAGCACCAGCATGTCCACCGTTAGCTTCAGGGGCTTGCCCAGCAGCGTGTCCTCGGCCTTTACCAGCAGCTTACCATCTTTGGTTTCTCCGGCCTCCGATAGGCGGCCGCGCACGAACTGCACGCCGTAGGTGGCTTGCGCCTCGTGGTACATGTCCTCAAAGCGGCGGTCGAACATGCGCAGGTCCATGTAAAAGTTGTACACCTCGGCGTTGGGGTACATTTCCTTGAGCTCGCAGGCCTGCTTCACGGCCGTAACGCAGCACACCTTGGAGCAGTAGCGGTTGCCCACCTTTTCGTCGCGCGAGCCTACGCAGTGAATGAAGGTCACGCGCTCGGGCTCCTTGCCGTTGGCGCAGAGCACGCGGTGTTTTTTGAACATCTCCTCCAACTCGGAAGAGGTGATCACGTTGTCGTAAATGCCGTAGCCGTACTCCTCCTTGCGGCGCGCGTTGAAGGTGTCGAAGCCCGTGGTCATGAGCACGGCGTCGGCGGTAATGCTGTGGTTGTTGGTGAGGGTAATCTCAAACTCGCTACTTTTTTTCTCCACGTGCTGCACCGATACGCTGCTCAGCACCTCGGCGCGGTTGCCCAGGCCCTCAATGATATCCTGCAGCACCTCCTGCGCCTTGTCCTGCGTGGGAAAAAGCCTGTCCCACTGCCGCAGATGGCCGCCGAGCTCGCTTTCTTTCTCTATCAGAAAAACCTTCACGCCGGACTTGGTCAGCTTTGCTGCCGCCTCAATTCCGGCAATTCCGGCTCCTACTATGGCTACGCTTTTCATATTCTTTTTGTAGTAAAAAACTTTTTTCTTTTACCCCAACTCCACCAAGGCGGGACTATAGCCGCTGTGGGTTATATTAAGTTTTGCCTTTGAGCGTCATTGCGAGGAGGAACGACGAAGCAATCTCTCGTGTTGCGCTAACAGCGCAATTAAAAGATTGCCGCGCTTCGCTCGCAATGACGTTCTTGCCCAACGCAGTATGTTATAGCCCCCTTTAGAGGGTTGGGGGTAAGTCTAGCAGCACCTGATGCAGCCCGGCATCTCCGGCCTCCCGATGTCCCTGCCGTTCGGCCCCTCGTACTTTTTGCCGCTGTCGTACTTAATGCCGATTTTGTCCAGCAGCGGCTCCACGGCTACCTGGTGTACCTGCAAGCCTATGTCCCACGGGTTGTAGCCCATTACAAGGCTGGCCACCTCCTCGTAAGTGAATACGGGTATGCCCTGATTTTTGCCGCCGTAGGTTTTTCCCTCGGTCTCGGCAATGACGTACTGCCAGCGGTCGAGGAAGTACGGACAACCCGGGCAGTTGGTAATAATCATATCGGGCTGGAAGGGCTCCATCGACTCGAACTTTTTGTGCGTGTTGGCCAGCGAGTAGCCCCGGTTGGCCTGCACTAAGTACTGGCGGAAGCCAAAGCCGCAGCAGTGCCTGCGCTCGGGGTAGTCCACCACCTCGCCGCCCCAGGCCTCCACCATGCCCGACAGCACGTAGGGGTACTCGGCCCCGCCCACGCCCTTGTGCGGAAACATTTTGGAGTAGTGGCACCCGATGTGCTCCACCACCTTGAGCGGCCTGCCCGTTTCCCGGTTGATGAGCTTGTACTTTGCCTTGTCGGCAATTTCGTGGCGCAGTTTGTAAATAATGTCGCTGGCGTGCGCCAGGTGCTGCGGAATGTCGAACTCGCGCCCCGTGGCCTTTTTGAGGTTGGCGCGCACCTTGGCCAGCACCTCGGGGAAGTGGTGCCAGGTTTCTATCACCTCGGAGTACAGGCCGAAGGAGGTGATGCACGAGGCCGCGTAGTTCTTATACCCCGCCTCGGTCATAAGCGCAAACTGGCGGGCTATGACCGTCATGGCCGTTTCGAGCGGCACCACATCGGAGTGGTAGCCAATGCCGCCGCAGGTGGTGTGGTGCTCGGTTTCGTAAATGTTTTTACCGAGGTCCTCCGTCAGTATTTTCTTAAACATTTTCTCCGAGGCCGGAAAAAAGTTTTGCCTGATGCAGCTGCGCACGTAAAAGTAGTCGTTGTCGGGGATTTCCTTTTGGTAATCGCGCCATATTTGCTCTTTGCCTTCTTTTTTCATAAATAGAATTTGATAGCCATGTGCGGTGTCATCCTGTATGCTGCTGCCAACTGCCAACTGCCAACTGCTAACTGCTAACTGCTAACTGCTAACTGCTAACTGCTAACTGCTAACTGCTAACTGCTAACTGCTAACTGCTAACTGCCACTATATTATATCTCTCCCTTAAAAGTTTTTGTTACGTACTCGTCCATTTCCAGGCCCATTTCCCCGGCCTTTTCCGCCGAATATTTTTCAATATTTTCAAACCGCTCCATGCCGCCGCTGACCTCAAAAATGCGCTTGAGCTCATCCAGCGATTCCTGCGGAATTTTGCGTAGAATGCCCGTGCCTTCGCCATCCAGATTTCCGCCCAAGCGCTCAAAAACCGCCTCCACATTCTTGTGCTCCCACTCCCAAACGGGGCCTGCCTCGGGGTGGTTTTCGGGGGAGAGATCGCGGGCGTAAATGCAGTAGCCGTACTTTAGAATATTCTCGCCGATGGCGCGCTTGAGCGCTATCTGCTGGCGGCCTTTTTTCGACTCGACAAAGTATCCCAAATCCTGCGAAATAGTGCGCAGCGCCATGACAATCAATCCCGCAGCGTTGTTGCGCGGGCAGCGGGTAACGCACGACATGCACTCGCCGCAGTACCATATCTGCTCGCCCTTGAGCAGCTTTTCGAGCTCCTCCTCGTTTTTACTCTGTACCAGCACCACAATCTTGCGCGGGTCGTAGTCGTAAAATTCGGCGGCGGGACAAATGGCGGTGCAGGTTCCGCAGTTGATGCAGGCGTTTAGCCCCTCCTGAAAGCGAACATCCTTGGCGAGTATAGCTGAAATTTTGCCCATGTGTTTTCTTTTTTGCTGCAAAGTATAGCTACCAAAGGTAGCATTTTTTACGTTTTGTTCAAGGGATAAAGTTTAAGCGGTGGGCGGCAGCCGTAGCGTTTAGGATGAGTGCCCGGTAAGGGCCAGGGCGCGCAGCGCCTGTATCCACGCCCTGCCGCTGTTGAGCCCGGGCGCCACGGTCAGGCGGGTTCCGCCATGTTCGTAGAACAGCTGCGCGCTCTCCACGCCCAGCTCGTGCGTGGTTTCGAGACAGTCGGTTACCAGGCCGGGCGAGATGAGGAGTACGTTTTTTTTGCCCTCCCTGGCTAAATTTTGCAGCACATCGTTGGTAAATGGGCCGAGCCAGCGGTGCGGCGACATGCGCGACTGGTAGCAGGTAGCGTACCGCTCATCGCCCAGCTGCAGGTGCTGCGCCAGCAGCTGGGTGGTGGTTTCGCAGGCTGTTTGGTAGCAGCGCGGCGTCCCCTTTTCGCGGGCAATGTGGCTCAGCGGCAGCGAGTGGTAGGAGAATAAAACGTGGTCGAACTGCTGTGCATCGAGCTGCTGTAGGCTGTCGGCCAACGCCTGAATGTAGAGCGGATGCCGGTAAAAGCTCTCAACGATTCGGGTCTCCACCCGGGCGCTCCAGGCCGAGGTAATCTTGGTAAACTTATCAATAACCGAGCCCGTTGTGGCCTCGGCGTACTGCGGGAAGAGCGGGATGAGCGTAATTTTTTCGTAGCCCCCGCGCCTGATGACCTCAAGCGTTTCCTTCATGCCCGGCTTGCTGTAGCGCATGGCCGCAAAGGCTTTGCAGCCGGCGGGCAGGTGCTCGTTCAGCCCCTGCTCCAGGGCGCGCATGTGCTGCGCCAGCGAGCGGTTTCCGCTGCCGAAAAATTCCCTGTAGCGCTTGGCCGAAGCGCGCAGGCGGGAGGGAATGATGATGCCGTTGACCAGCAGCAGGCGCGGTACCAGCGGAAGGCTTACCACGCGCCTGTCGTTCAGAAAGCGGAACAGAAAGCAGCCCACATCGTACCATGCAGCGCTGCGCGGAGTTCCTGTATTCACTATGACAACGGCGGTTTTCATCCTACTTCACCTGTGATTTTTCAACGCTTTTTTTACGGTCGAGGAAAAACATTTTGCGCAAAAACGCCTTGAAGAACTTATGCTGCCCCAGCAGCGACCCGATGATGAAGAGCAGCACCTGGTAGGCCGGCAGTATAATGAGCAGCTCGGCTAAGACCTTGATGTACGTTGGCGTTTCGGGCGTAACCCCAATGAGCGGCAGCAGCAGCTTTTTTACGCCGAGCGTGCTGAATCCGGTTATGCCGAATATGCAGAATACAATCACCAGCTGCTTGTTGGATGATATGTTCCAGCGCTGCTTAAAACGTTCGAAGTAGTTCATAGTTGAGGTTTGGTAGATTTAAAATGTGTTTTGAATTATAGAAAAAAACGGAATTGGGGCAACCGAAAAAAGCAACATCTATATTGTTACTAAATCTCTCAAAGGTGATGATATATTTGTTTACCCTCGTATCTTACCCCGCAGGGGTAGCATGATTATTAACCGCGGGTGAAGCGAAGCGCAACCCGTGGTGCCAATGCGCCTTCTGCCTTGCGCACGGAGCAAGCGCCTTCCTATAACCAAATTCCTGCTCCGTGCGCCACCAGCGGATGTTGCTTCTACCCCGTAGGTTTCTCCGCCGACTGGCGGATCCACCTACGGTTAATCAAATAGAGCCCCTGCGGGGCATAAAAACAACCATGTTAGCATGGCGCTGATTTTACAAATCTTTGAATAAAATATCAACATCCTATGGCCTTGCCTAAATTTTGTATCGGTGGCTGTCCCTCTAAAACTTTACCACCGCCTCAACCCCAAATTGCACGGGCCTTCCGCGCTGCGCAAAGCCATTGCCCATGCTTTCAAAGTAAAAAGTTTTGTACTCGGCGTTGAGCAGGTTTTTGCCCCAAAGGCCTATGCGGAAAATATTTTTCTCGACGGCGATTTTTGCGTTGAGCAAGCTGTAAAAATTCTGCGAGGCAAAGCTGTCGTTGCCCTCGGTAAAGTAAATTTTGCCCACGCCGCTGTAGGCCGCGCCGAGCGTCAGCTTATCTACCGCCTTACCGTTGAAGGTAAAGCTGTACTCGGCGCCGACCGAGAGCGTGTGCTGCGGCGCAAAGGGAACGTAGTTGCCCTTGTAGCTTACCTCGTAGGCTTGCCCGACGCTTGGTTTTACCGAGTCGGTGTACTGCGTAAAGGTGGCGTGGGTGTAGCCGTAGGCCAGCTGCCCGCTAAAGTTCTGCACGTGCCAGGCCAGGGCCAGCTCGGCGCCGTAGCTCCGGCTGCGCGCGGCGTTGCGCATAATGCGGCCGAAGCCGCTGGGCACAAACTGCGCCACCTGCTGGTCGCGCGTGTCGATGTAAAAGGCGGTAGCCGAAGCCTGCAGCTTACGCTCGAGGAGCGCGGCGCGGGCGCCCAGCTCGTAATCCCAGCTGTACTCGGGCTTGTAGTAGGTGGCATCCTCCACCTCGGCAACGCTCCGGGCGCTTCCGCTTTTATTCTGCAGGCTGCTGCGCGTGATGTCCGAAAACATTTGCAGGTTGTAGCCTCCGGGCGTGTAGCCCTTGGCGGCCGAGGCGTACAGGCTGTACCCGCTTTCGCCGAAGCTGTACTGCAGCGCCACCTTGGGCAGCAGCTCCAGAAAGTGGTTGCTCATTTTATCATCGTACACGGGGTTGCGGGAGTATAGCTGCGAGCCGCCGCCCATGGTAAAGTACATTTTGGCCGACGACTTGTACCTGAGCGCTACCTGCTCGTAGTCCAGGCGCAGGCCGGCGGTGATCGACAGCCCGTCAACCAGCAGGTTGTTGTAGGTGGACTGGTGGAAAACAGCCGCGCCGAGGGACTGCGATTCGAACTCCGAGGGAATGTTTAAGCTGCTTGCCGGCAGGTTGCTGTTGCCGGGGTCAACGATGGTGATGGCGGGCATGCCCGGGTTGGCGGCCTTGGCGGCGTCCAGAAAGCCCTGTATCATGGCCACGCCGCCCGACTTGAAGCTGACGGGCGCCTCGGTGTTCAGCCCCTTGTAAAAGCCGAACGCGCCGAACAGCCAGCGGTAATTTTTATTGCCCTGCGATTTGAGAATAAGCTCCTCGGTCAGGGCGTTCTGTCTTTGCTTTTGCTCCAGCATAAACATGTCGGCGGGCGAAAAGTCCTGGTCGAGCTGCATGCAGTCGTCGAGGTACTGGTAGGCGGTGCTGCTGCTGAACGTATAATTTTTTCCGCTATGCTGCACCAAAATTCCGTTGTTGACCAGCGTGCGGCTGTAGCCCATGGGGTCGTTGTAGTTGGGGTTGTGTACTTTACCCGTGCTGTCCACCAGGCCGTAGGCGTACCCGCTTTGCTCGCTGTACTCGCCGCTGAGCGTGTAGCTCAGCCTCCAGCGCTCGGTCAGCTGCCAGTCTAAGCGCAGGCGCGCCGCCCCCGACTTCAGGGCATCGGTGGGCTGCCCGTCGTAGTCGTTGGTAAAAAAACCGTCGGTTTGGTTGTAGCTGCCGCCCAGGGACAGGCCCAGCTTGTCGCCGAACTTGCGTGCATGCGATGCCACGGCGCTCAGGGTGTTGGCGTTGCCGTACGAGGCCTGAAGCCTTGTGCCCTGCCTGCTGAGCGGCGAGGCGGTGTAGATGTTCACAATGCCGCCCATGGCGTTTCGTCCGTAGAGCGTTCCCTGCGGCCCGCGCAGCACCTCAACTCCGGCGAGGTCAAAAAAGTCGAAGTCGAAGGAGCTTTTGTCCAAGTACGGGGCGTTGTCAACGTACAGGCCCACGGCCGACTCGTTCATGCGCGAGCCGATGCCGCGGATGTAAATGGCCGAGGTGAGCTTGCTGCCGTAGTCGGGCATGTAAAAGTTGGGCACCATGGCCGAAAGGTCGTTGGGCGAAGCCATGCCGCTGCGCTCAATGTCCGCCGCGGTGAGCGAGGTGTAGGCCACGGGCAGCTTGTCGAGCGGGGCCTGCTCCTTGCTTGAGGCGGAAACAAGTACCTCGTCGATGCGCCGCACGGTGTCGGCCACGCCTTGCGCAAGCGCGGGCAGGCCAAGAAGCGAGATGAAAGATGCAAAAAATACTTTTCTCATGCGTTACGCATTTTTAGGGTGCAAAGATACACCCGCAGCGCAGCATCGGCAATAGCTATTTATGGTAGCTGAACCGCCTTGGGGCAAAAAACAGCTGGGGAACGGCGCTAAAAAGATAGCCAGCAGTGGGGAGATCCTGTTCGGCTCGAAGCCAACCCACGGTACATGCGCCATATACTGCATGGCGCGCGGAGCACAGGTGTTTTTTCAGGGGAAAAGTGTGCTCCGCGCGCAACAAGCCGGTGCCGCCATGCCGTCCGTAGGTTCTGCTTCGCGACATCTACGGTTATTCAAATTTAGCCCCTGCAGGGCACGAAATAGCGCTAATCTTTATGTGTAAAGAGATGCATCATTACCTAAATGGGAAAACATCAACAGTTAATTAAGCTAAAATTAATAATCGGTTAACAATATTGCTATTGTAGTTTCGTGTCCGTAAAAATGTTGTAAAAAAGCATATTTTTTACTTTTATTAACTATATTTGTGCAAGTGTTTTGGAGTAATCTTTTCTCAATTTAAAAATCAACATACCATGAAACAGCTTATCCTTACCCTAAGCATTGCGCTGCTGGTGCTGTGCAGCATGCAGGCCCGCGCGCAGGGCAGCCCCGATTGCTCAACTGCGCAGCCGGTTACCCCCTCGAGCAGCATTACGGCTACCGTGGCCGATGCCGGCGAATCCTACATGGTGTACTACAGCTTTACGCCTGCTACCGATGGCACGTACTTTATCAGCAGCTGCAACCACGCTACGTTCGACACCAGAGTGTACGTGTACACAGGCCCCTGCGGCAACCTGTCCGAAATACTATACAGCGATGATGCCTGTGCGGTGCAAAGTGCGGTTACGCTCAGCGCCACCGCCGGTACCACCTACTACATTGGCTGGTGCCTATGGAGCGGTGCAGGCTCTGGCGGCACCTTTACCTGGGAGCTTAGCCGGCTCGTTAGCCCCGTATTTGTGCTGAGCGGCCTGCCCGAGGAGCTGGGCGTGCAAGGCAACATTTACAGCAGCGCCGATTTGAGCGGCCATATAGCCTCCTTTGACGGCAGCTCTGGCTACACCTCCTCGCAGCCTATTAGCCTGGGTAATACCTACTACTGCCAGCTGAGTGCCACCCGGGTGGCCGGCGCCGTGCTACCCTTTACCGCCGCCGACACGGTGCGCCTGCCTGCCTTTTACAGGATGGCCATGAAGGTCGGCCTGCCCGAGGGCTGGTACATTCGGAGCGCCATCGTACTCCAGGAGGAGCATCAAATAGCCTCGCTTAACTTTAATCAGTTGGGTGCCAACCTGTTTTCCGATACGCTGTACATGCCCGCCGGCAGCTATAGCTGCACCCTTACGGCCGTCGATGCGCAGGGCACCCCGGTGCTTTACAGTCACAACTTTGCGGTAAGCGCCGCGGGCGATGTCAGTATGAGCGTGAGCCCAAGCGGGCAGAGCAAGCAAACCTTCGGCTTTACCAACCTGCCCGCAGGCTTTGTAGCTGCCGATACCATTATTGACATATACGATGCAGGGGGCAGCTACCTGCTCAGCCTGTACAAGCAAACCGGCTGCTACCTGCCCAACGGCACGTACAAGTGCAAAGTGTCTTTAGGTACGGGTATGGCCTATAAGGAAGCTGGCTTTACCGTAAGCGGAGCCTCCACCATCAACCTATCGTATGCGGGCTACTACCAAACCACCTTCAGGGTGCAGCTCTCCGGTGGCGATAGCTGGGATTCTGGTGCTGAGATAATCCGTAGTCAGGAAAACGGAACTTACCTGTGCTGCAACATTGCCCCCGGCGACAGCGTGGCCTGGCTGCCCAACGGCAGCTACCAGGCACTGCTGAGCCTCAGCGGAGACCCGAGAACCGTCAGCTTTACGGTAAGCGGCGCCAACAGCCTGGTGAGCTACGTGGAGCTTAAGCCCGTATTTACCTTTGCCGACCTGCCCGCAGGGCTGGTGTATAGGGGTGAGATATTCAAGGATGAGTATTTAAGGGATCGGGTAGGGGCCTTCTCCAGCCCTGACTATCAGCTTCAAGATATCCTTGTAGCCGGGCAGACCTACTACTGCCAGCTGGAAGGCTACAAGATGCCTGTTACCATGGTGCCGTTTACGGCCGCCCCCACGGTAAGCCTGACCACCGGCCTGAAGCAAACCACGCTAAAGGTAGGCCTGCCTGCCGGCTGGACGCTTAATAGTACATCCCTTGAAATTCTTCAGGACGGGCAGCCGGTAACATCTGCCGACCTCGAGCAGGTGGCACCGCAGCAGTACGCCGATACGGTGTACCTGCCCGCTGGCAGCTACAGCTGCACCGTTGGCGCATATGACCCGCAGGGCCTGCCCATCAGCTACCCCCACAGCTTTACGGTAAGCGCCGCGGGCGAGGTAGCCATCAGCGTAAGCGCCGCAGGCCAAAGCAAGCAAACCTTTAGCTTTACCAACCTGCCCTCAGGCTTTGTAGCCGCCGATACCGCTATTGAAATATACGATGCTCTTGGAAATGATATGCTTAATTTATACGGGCAAACCAGCTGCTACCTCTCCAACGGTGCCTACTACTACAGCGTTATGTTGAATAGTAAAACGAGCACGAATATTGCACCCAAGGAGGGTAGCTTTACGGTAAGTGGGGAGGGAACGGTAAGTATTTCGTTTGCCGATTACCGCAAGGTTGACTTCCGGGTTACGTTGCCTGCCGGCAATGCCCTGTCGTCCATTTCCGTGTACCAGCAGCGCGGCAGCGCCGGCTATGCGGTCAACCTGCAGGGTAGCGATACCAGCTGCTACCTGGCCGCCGGCAGCTACTATGCCATCGTAAAGGACGGACAAGGCGACTACTACGTAAGGTTTACGGTAAGCAGCGCCAACAGGGTGGTGCCGGTTGAGGTAGCTACCACCCGCTTTACGGTGGCCGGCGTACCCGCCGGGCTGCTGCGTAGCGCTAACATTGATGTGTACAACGATAACGGTAGCGGTGCAGGCTATGCCATTGAGGCAAATGGCTTTGAGGTGGCCTTGGTTAAGGGAGGCACCTACTCCTACTACATAAGCAGCAACTCAAGCAAACTTACGCAAGCCAAGGGTAGCTTTACCGCTGCGCCAGCCGTAACGCTCAGCCCCTACGGCAGGGTGGTGGTCAACGTTAGCGCTCCGGGGCAGTACAGGATAATATCTTCGGAGGTTTGGCAAAGCGGTAACCGGGTGCTTACACCCACCTTTGGCCTGCGCCCGCCCCACACCGATACCCTGTACATGACCAACGGCCTGTATCAGCTTGAGGTTACCGCCAAGGATACGGTAGGCGGTGGCTTACTCAAGGCCGGCAGGGAGCTTACGGTAGCAGGCTCTGCCACCGTGGCGCTTGATATGGCCGCCGACCTTATGCCGCAGGTTAAGTTCGTGCTAGGCGGCCTGCCCGCCGACGTTCGCGGCAGCGATATAAGGATTGAAATATCTAACGATTTATTTGATAAAATTTTACGTGGAGTTTGCGATAGCGCTAGCCTGCCCAACGGCCGCTACTACTACAACGTGTCTGATAACAGCAACAAGCTGCTACCCCTTACCGGCAGCGTTACGCTTGACGGCGCCAACCAAACCGTGCAGCTTTCCTTTGCCGGCTACCACAAGGTAACCTTTACCTACACGCTGCCCGCCAATGAGCCCAACCCCAACTCCCACTACATCGACCTGTACCGCGAGGGACAGAGCAATGCGCTTGGCTACTATGGGATAAGCGGTGCCAGCACCACCTACAGCTGCTACCTGCCCGACGGCAGCTACCGCTGGGCGCTTGAATACTCCGGCCGCTGGACGGGAGCGCAGCAGCCCTTTACGGTAAACGGAAGAGATACCACCCTTAGCTACATAGCGCAGCCCATGTACAAGGTGGCCTTTGTGCCCACCGGCGCCAGGGCTAAGCATACCTACTACTCCATTCGTATATCCAACGGCGTTGACCAGTATATAGAGCACTTCAGCAGCTCGCGCACCGATTCGCTGCGCCTGCCTGCCGGAGATTACGAGTATGAGGTTCTCGAAATGCAAATCAACGGAGCTGATGCAGCACCCTACACCGGCCGCTTTACCCTGGGCAGCGGCGGGCAAACGGTAAACATTTCCTTTGAAAACTACCAGCGGGTACGCTGCTGGATCAACCTGCTTGCGGGTACTGTCATGCCGTCCCGCGTAGAAGTACTTACGGCCAAGGGTGGCGAGCTTTTCTACGAATTTAGCATGTCGGGAGGTGGCACTAAAGATATATACCTGCCTGCGGGCAGCTACACCTTCACCATAGCGCAGCCCGGTTACAAGGTGGTGGAGAAAAGCGTAGCGGTAGCAGCGTCAACGCTTCCCATCGAGGTGCAGCTCGACCTGCAAAGCGGCAGCTACTACCCGGTAATGTTTGGCGTATTTGACGGCAACCAGAACGGGATAGCCGGTGCCACCGTAACCCTTGGCAGCCAAACCAAAGCTACCGATGCCGTCGGCCGGGCCCTCTTTACCGATATGGCCGAGGGCACCCTCAGCTACAGCGTAATCAAATCGGGCTACCGGAGCGAAGGCGGTACCTTGTACGTAGGGCCCGGAGCCGAATTGAGTAAGGGGGTTATCCTCCTGCAGGCCTCGCAGCTCTACAGCGTATCCTTCGATGTGTACGACGGCGCTACCGGTACCACCCGCCTGAGCGGTGCCACCGTATCGCTGCAGGGCGTTGGACAGCACACCACGGACGGCGGCGCGGTGAGCTTCAGCGGCGTGGCCCCGGGCACTTACTCCTACAGCGTAAGCAAGGCGGGCTACGTGCAGCAGAGCGGTAGCCTTACCGTATCAACGGGCAACGTGAGCCGCGCCATCAACCTGGTCAAGGAGCCCACCTACACCCTTCAGCTGGCGGTGTACGACGGCAGCAGCACCACCTTCCTTAGCGGCGCAAGCGTGAACGTTACGGGGCAGGCGGCGCAAACCGTAGCCGGCGACACCCTGCGCTTTAGCGGCCTGGCCGCGGGCGACTACACCCTCAGCGTGAGCAAGGCGGGCTACTTTGCGCAGAGCAGCAGCGTTACGCTCTCGGCGGCCACCACCGGTGCCGGCGGGGTGTACAGGGCCACGGTAAACATGGTGGCCAAGCCGGCCAACCTCAAGAAGTACACGCTTACGTTCAAGGTGTACGATGGCAGCAGCGCCAACCTACTCAGCGGGGCGAGCGTGGCCCTTGCCGGCGGCGAACCCAAAACCACCGGTAGCACGCCGCTATCCTTTGCCGCCGTTGATTCGGGCGATGTGGTGGCCTACAGCGTAGGCATGAGCGGATACGTTACGGTGCAGGGCACCAAGGCCATTACCGCGGCCAACGCCGTGCGCGACACGGTATTTGTATCGGTTGCGCTACAGGCCTCGCTGCGCTACACCGTTGAGTTTAAGGTGTACGACGGCAGCGGCACTAGCTACCTGTCGGGCGCCAGCGTATCGCTGCAGGGCCAGGCGGCGCAAACCACGGGCAGCGCGGCGCTCAGCTTTACCAACCTGCTGCCCGGCAGCTACAGTTACACGGTAAGCAAGAGCGGCTACCAAACGCAAAGCGGAACGCTGAGCATAACTGCTGCACTTGATGCGGTAGGGCGTACGCTTACGCAGGTCATCCACCTCGCGGTAAGTGCACCCAACGCCGTGGATAAAAACAGCATTGCCGTGGTAGTGTACCCCAACCCCGCCAGCCAAACGCTCTACATCAGGTGCGACGATAGCCGTGCTGCGGGCCTGTGGAGTATCAAGCTGTACAGCGTCAACGGCGGCCCCGGCGTACAAATGCAAAGCCGTGGGCTCAACACGAGCATTCCCGTAGGGCAGCTACCCGCCGGGCTGTACATTTTGCAGCTGCGTAGCGGCAACAGCGAATTTACCCAAAAGGTAATGATTAAGTAGCAAATTGTCAGCATCTCACAGTCACAACAGGGTATAAAAAATCCTCGAAGGGTTCTAAACCCTTCGAGGGTTAACCAGCTACGATGGCGAATACTCTCTGTTAGGGTTTTGTTCCGTGTTAAGCCGAGGTTCCGACCTCGGCTTTTTTATGCCGGCAGGTGGTGCTCCGTGTCAATTCTACGACCATCTCCATCCCGAGTGCCGATACATCCTCGGGAGCCTTGCCGGCGGGGCGTGGGGTTGGAGGAAATTGCCGCATTTTATCGATTTTGAAAAAAAACAATATCTTTGCAGAGCGTTTGCTCTGTTGTGTGGTGATGAGGGATACGAAGGAATACATAGTCAGGACTGCTCTTCCGCTTTTTATGGAGAAGAGTTACAAGGCTGTTACGCTGAAAGATATAATTCGCGAAACGGGCTTGTCCAACGGGGCGTTCTACCACTACTTCCGAAACAAGGAGGAACTTTTCAAGGAGGTGGTGGCCTTGCACCTGTTCCGGCTGGCGCGGCGCATTTATGAGTATGCGCCCAAGAGTTCGCTGTGGGATTTCATGCAGGATACCCTCGGGGAGCTGCAAAAAGTACAGACGGAGCTCGAAAAGTTCGTTGCCCTTGGGGGAAGGATAAACTTCCTGAGCTTTATGTTCGAGGCCTTCAGGCAGTTTCCCGAGGCGCAGAAGGAGGTGAGGGAGATGCAGAAGCTGGAGTTTGCCTTGTGGGTAGAGGTAATTGATATTGCCAAAGCCAAGGGGGAAATCAGGGATGAGCTGCCGACTGAGCTCATTGCAAGAATGTTTATGTACATACCGGACGGCATTTATATGGATTTCTTGGTCGATTTGAACCAGGAAAAGTATAAAATCGGCACCAAGCGGCTGTGGGAGGGTATTTATAAAATGCTGAAGGCGTAACCTGCTTATGGTTATCTGCAATCGTACAGTCGGCAATGGTGCTACGGTGATGCATGAGGGGAGGGTGGCTTTTTAGACAGAATGTTGGGATAGGAGATTTCTCTCTACGCTTCGCTACGCTTGAAATGACGTGCTATGGAGAGTAAAAAGGTGGAGGTAGGGAGGGACGGGGGGGGGGGGGGGCGCGCCCCCCCCCGCCCCGACCCCCAGCGGGGTGAGGGGAGAGAGAACGAGAAGGGGCAAA
>JAVBPG010000057.1:0-40284 GCA_031549685.1 Bacteroidales bacterium
ATATAGTTTACGTTGTTTTTTCCTGCTGTCTTTTCGAGGCTTTGCTCTAACTGCCGCTGGCCCCGCAAAAAACACTGGTGGTGGGGTTCGGGGGCGGCCCCGCCTCCCCCCACCACCTACT
Organism: Bacteroidales bacterium; assembly: GCA_031549685.1. GTDB lineage: Bacteria > Bacteroidota > Bacteroidia > Bacteroidales > UBA932 > JAITMY01. The sequence continues at coordinate 122 of JAVBPG010000057.1, forward strand.
TCATCTGCCTGTTACCGTCATTTCGAGCAAAGCGAGAAATCTCCAATCCGAATAGACAACTTGAATTAGCTCTCTGCATTTCACTTTTTGCAATCTAAAATCTTTTTTTTACCTTTGCCGCCCACCTGTAGCGCTTTAAATTTAAAGGAGGTACCAATAGCACTACGCGCCACGGGTTGAATTTAGGCAATAAATTTATTTTAAATATTTAATAATTAATCAGCTATGATTATCGTTCCCATTAAGGAAGGCGAGAACATTGAAAAGGCCTTGAAGAAGTTCAAAAGAAAATTCGAAAAAACGGGTGTGGTTCGCGAGCTGCGCTCGCGCCAGTTTTTCGAAAAGCCCTCGGTAACCCGCCGCGACCAGATTAAGCGCGCCGCCTACCGCCAAATGCTGCAGCGCACCGAGGAATAATTGTTATTTGGTGCGTTGCTGTACTAAGCCTGTCAAAGTATGCGGCGAGAGCCTGTAAAGCGAGCCTAAAAAAGGTTAAGCTTTCATTTTTGGGGAGCAAAATTGTGGAAAAAGAGGTAACTTGCATCCATGATTGCTCCCTTTCTCATATACCTCAAGAGCGAAAAACGGTACTCCGATCACACGCTGCGCGCCTACCAAAGCGACCTGCAGCAGCTGGCCGGCTACTTGGGCGTGGCCGAGGGCGAGCTGCATAAGCTTAGCTACAGGCGGCTGCGTACCTGGTTTTCCGACCTCATGGCGCGGGGCCTGAGCACCCGCTCGGTCAACCGTAAGATTTCGTCGGCCAGCGCCTACTACAGCTACCTGGTGCGCGAGGGTATGCTGGAGCAAAATCCTGTTGAGAAGGTAGTAAATCCGAAGAACAGCAAGCGGTTGCCGTTTTTTTACAAGGAGGAGCAGCTGCATCGGTTGCTCGACTCCGAGCTTGCCGAAGATTACGAATCACAACGCAACCATACCATTATGGAGCTCCTTTACGGCACGGGCATGCGCCTTTCGGAGCTGGTGGGCCTGCGCATTGGCGATGTGAGCCTGAGCAGCCAAACCGTAAAGGTGCTGGGTAAGGGTAATAAGCAGCGGATTATTCCGCTTAGCCCCACCTTGTGTAAGGAGCTGGAGGCTTACCTTGAGGTGCTGCGCCGGGAGTTTCCCTTGCAGGGCGATAGCGCGCTGTTTTGCACCGCCAAGGGAGAGCCTGTTTACGCAGGTTTGGTATACAGGCTTGTGCGCCGAAGCCTTAGCGAGCAGGGGGTGGGGGGTAAAAAAAGCCCGCACGTGCTGCGGCACTCCTTTGCCACGCACATGCTCAACAGGGGCGCCGACCTCAACAGCATAAAAGATTTGCTGGGGCACGCCAGCCTGAGCGCAACGCAGGTGTATACGCACAACGATATTGAAAAGCTGATGAAATCGTACCACGGAGCACATCCGCACGCGTGACAATATTAAGGATTCAAAGATTCAAGGATTCAAGGATTCAAGGATTCAAGGATTCAAAAAGATGATACATAACAGGTAAATAACTATTAACCAATAAATCTAAACAACCATGAACGTAAAGATTCAATCAATCAAGTTCACCGCTGACCAAAAGCTGGTAGCGTTTATTGAGGACAAAGTGGCCAGGCTCGACAAGTTCTACGACGGCATTGTAGCTGCTGATGTGTCGCTTAGCCTCGAACATGTATCGGACGATAAGAATAAAGTTGCAAAAATTCGCCTCGAAGTGCCCGGTAGCGATCTCTTTGCCGAGCACCAGTGCAAAAGCTTCGAGGAGGCTGTTGACCTCAACGTAGAGGTGCTCAAAAAGCAGCTCGAAAAGCACAAGGACAAGCAGCGCGGAAAGTAAACGGTTTCGGATTTCGAAGTCAGGATTACCACGTGCGTTGTCATGCTGAGCTTGTCGAAGCGTTGCAGCGAGGAATTCAAAATGAAAACCCGCAAGAATTTAATCTTGCGGGTTTAATTTGTTGTTAATAAAGATGTTGAGAAAGCTCCTTTTTGTTGCGCTATCTACGCTGGCTTCGTTAATGCTGCATGCCGAAGAGCACAACCATGCCAGGAATGAAATAGGTTTAAGCGGCGGCACCATTTACGATTTCGACCACAGCCGGTGGGGTGGAGGTGTGCACCTGCACTACTTTCGCCGCCTGGGCGAGCACAGCCGCTGGTCGCTTGGCGCTGGCGTGGAGCAGGTGTGGGACGATGGCCGCCACTTTACGCTTGCCCTGGGTACAAAGTTCGAGATGCTTGAAAAGCTGGAGTTTGGCCTAATGCCCGGCCTGACCTTTTTTAGCCACGACGATGTGCACGACGACCATGAGCATGGTGCTGATGCGCAATTTTCGCTGCATCTGGAGCTGGTGTACGATATGCTTCACTGGAAATACTTTCATGCCGGCCCGGCGGTGGACTACTCGTGGGTTCCCTTGGGCGGCGACGCCCACATTATGCTGGGGGTGCATGCGGCGGTGTGCTTTTGAGTGCCGCGCTAATATGGACGTAGGTAGCATAAGTGCTCATAAGTGTATTTTGTATTTACCTGATAAATAGGGTTCTGTGTGAAAAATGTAAGCTTTGCACAACCTTTCCATTTCAGCTCCGAATATTTTTTTAAAAAAAAGGCGTAAAAAATTTGCTGATTCGATAAAAAGCACTACATTTGCAATCCTTTTTGGAAAATAAAACCAGCTGCGAAAACGATTGCCGATGTAGCTCAGTTGGCCAGAGCAGCTGATTTGTAATCAGCTGGTCGGGGGTTCGAATCCCTCCATCGGCTCTTTAGATTTTTGATTTTCAATTGATGATTTTTGAATGAGGAGGTGGGTTGAGGCGCTATCGAACATTGACGTGTTGAAACTTTTGATGAAGGTGGAAAGGTTTTAAAATCATAAACCGTCCTCATAAATCATCAAGTAAGCTTTGGGGGGATACCAGAGTGGCCAAATGGGACAGACTGTAAATCTGTTGTCTTACGACTTCGGAGGTTCGAATCCTCCTCCCCCCACAAGATGAGTTGAGAATGGAGAATTAAAAATGGAGAATGGGGCTACCGGTAGCGTATCGTCATTCTCAATTCTCAATTTTTAATTCTCCATTTAATACGCGGAAGTAGCTCAGTTGGTAGAGCATCAGCCTTCCAAGCTGAGGGTCGCGAGTTCGAGCCTCGTCTTCCGCTCTATACAAAAAATGCTGATGTAGCTCAGTGGTAGAGCACTTCCTTGGTAAGGAAGAGGTCATGAGTTCAATCCTCATCATCAGCTCCACTTTATACGTTACAACATTATGCTAATGTTGTAACGATTTTGACGTAAATTTCAAGCACAAAAATAAATTAATAATTAAAAAAATTCTTACGCCATGGCAAAAGAAAAATTTGTAAAAGACAAGCCGCACGTGAACATCGGTACGATCGGTCACGTTGACCACGGTAAAACTACCTTGACTGCCGCCATCACCACCGTGCTGGCTAAGAAGGGTCTTTCTGAGCTGCGCTCGTTCGATTCTATCGACAACGCACCCGAGGAAAAAGAGCGTGGTATTACCATTAACACCTCGCACGTAGAGTACCAAACAGCCAGTCGCCACTACGCGCACGTTGACTGCCCCGGCCACGCCGACTACGTGAAGAACATGGTTACCGGTGCTGCCCAAATGGACGGCGCTATCCTTGTTTGCGCCGCTACCGACGGTCCTATGCCCCAAACCCGTGAGCACATTCTTTTGGCTCGCCAGGTAAACGTGCCGAAGATCGTTGTGTTTATGAATAAGGTTGACCTGGTTGACGATGCCGAAATGCTCGACCTCGTTGAAATGGAATTGCGTGAGCTGCTTTCGTTCTACAAGTACGAAGGCGATATTGCTCCCGTTATCCGCGGTTCGGCCCTTGGTGCGCTTAACGGCGACGCTAAGTGGGAAGAAAAGGTAATGGAGCTGATGGATGCTGTTGACACCTTTATCCCCATTCCTCCCCGCGAAATTGACAAGCCTTTCTTGATGCCCGTTGAGGACGTGTTCTCAATCACCGGCCGTGGTACTGTTGTTACCGGCCGTATCGAAACCGGTATTATTGAGGTGAACAACGAGGTTGAAATCGTTGGCCTTGGCGAGAAGCCCCAAAAGAGCGTATGTACAGGCGTTGAAATGTTCCGCAAGCTCCTCGATAAGGGTGAGGCCGGTGAGAACGTAGGTCTGCTGCTCCGTGGTATTGACAAGAAGGATGTTCGCCGTGGTATGGTTGTTGCTAAGCCTAACTCAGTAACTCCTCACACCAAGTTCTTGGCCGAAATCTACGTGTTGAAGAAGGAAGAAGGCGGTCGTCACACTCCTTTCCACAACAAGTACCGTCCGCAATTCTACCTCCGTACGCTCGACGTAACCGGCGAAGTAGAGCTACCGGCAGGTGTAGAAATGGTAATGCCCGGCGACAACGTTACGATCAACGTAACCTTGATTACTCCGGTTGCCATGCACGAAGGTCTCCGCTTTGCTATCCGCGAAGGTGGTCGTACCGTAGGTGCAGGCCAAATTACCAAGGTTATTGAGTAATTTCGGTTTGACCGAAGATAGGTTCTAAAATCAAATAGTTAGCTCCTAAAAAGGGGCTAACTATTTGTGGCAAAATAGGGGCATAGTTTAATGGTAGAACGAAGGTCTCCAAAACCTTTGGTGGGAGTTCGATTCTCTCTGCCCCTGCAAATGTAAAAAACGTACCGCTATGATGAATTATATAAAAGAGTCGTACAATGAGTTGGTGCACAAGGTGGCTTGGCCTAACTGGGCAAGCCTGCAATCGAGCGCCACAGTAGTAATGATTGCCTCGCTCATTTTTGCGCTCGTTATTTTCGGCATGGACGCTGTGTTTCAGCGGTTCATGGAGGCTATATACAAAATGCTGTACTAACTTATAAACGCAGGTAGCCATGACGACCGAGGCCGAAAACAGTAAGGAGCCCGTAAAGCCGGTAAAGCAGTGGTACGTGCTGCGCGCCATTGGCGGAAAGGAAAAAAAGGCAAAGGAGTACATCGATAAGGAGGTTGCGCGCCTGAAGCTGGAGGGTTCCATCTCGCAGGTGCTCATTCCTACCGAAAAAATGTACCAGATACGTAACGGAAAAAAGTTGAGCAAAGACCGCATCCTTTTTCCCGGCTACATCTTTGTAGAGGCCCTTCTTACCCCCGAAATACAGCATGTTTTAGTAGATATCCCCAACGTGATAGGATTTTTGGGCGACGGCACCAAGAAAAACGTGGTGCTGCCCCTGCGCCCCAGCGAGGTTAACCGCATGCTGGGCAGCGTGGACGAAATTCAGGACAAGGAGGAGCAAATTATTACCCCGTTCTTCGTGGGCGAGGCTGTAAAGGTGATCGACGGCCCGTTCAACAGCTTCTCGGGTACCATTGAGGAGGTTAACGACGAGAAGAAGAAGCTCAAGGTAATGGTGAAGATTTTCGGAAGAAAAACACCATTGGAGTTGAGCTTCATGCAGGTAGAGAAAGAGTAAGTACAAAGTACTATTTACAAAGTACAAATTTTTGCTTGGCGATGATTTGTACTTCGTAGTTTGTAATTAGTACTTCAAAAAAAAGAATGTTACGCACATTTGAAATAGCCCGCCGGCTCAGCTTCCAATTGAGCGGGTGGGACACCAGAAAACAAAACTTTAAAACGGATTCAAAATGGCAAAAGAAGTAGCGGGTTTTATTAAGCTACAGATTAAGGGTGGGGCAGCCAACCCTTCGCCTCCCGTAGGCCCCGCGCTGGGTTCTAAGGGCGTGAACATCATGGAGTTTTGTAAGCAGTTTAATGCACGTACGCAGGACAAGGCCGGTAAGGTGTTGCCCGTAATCATTACTGTTTACAAGGACAAGTCGTTTGACTTCATCGTTAAGCAACCTCCCATTGCTGTTCAGCTCAAGGAAGCCGCAAAGGTGCAATCGGGCTCTGCCGAACCCAACCGTAAGAAAGTAGCCAGCGTTACCTGGGATCAAGTTAAGGCCATTGCCGAAAACAAGATGCCCGACATGAACGCCTTCACTACGAAGTCGGCTATGACGATGGTTGCCGGTACGGCTCGGAGCATGGGTATTGAGGTGAAAGGCGAATTCCCGGCCAATGTGTAAATTAAAAAAATCTTAGTTTAAGAAATGAACCCTACAAAAAACAGAAAGGTTGTCTTAGCGAAGGTGGAGCCGGGCAAGCAGTACAAGTTGAGCGAAGCCGCGAAGCTGGTAAAGGAAGTTACCTTTACCAAGTTTGACGCTTCGGTTGACGTGGCTGTTCGTCTTGGTATCGACCCTAAGAAATCTAACCAAATGGTGCGTGGCGTAGTGTCGCTGCCGCACGGCACGGGTAAAACCGTACGTGTGCTGGTGCTCTGCACGCCCGACAAGGAAGCCGAAGCCAAAGCGGCCGGCGCAGACCACGTTGGATTGGACGACTATATCGAAAAGATCAAGGGCGGATGGACTGACATTGATGTTATCATTACCATGCCCAGCGTAATGGCCAAAATCGGTATGCTTGGTAAGGTGCTCGGCCCCCGCGGCCTGATGCCCAACCCCAAGACCGGTACGGTAACCATGGAGGTGGGCAAGGCGGTAACGGAGGTAAAAGCGGGTAAAATCGACTTCAAGGTTGATAAAACCGGCATTATCCACGCCGCCATCGGTAAGGTGTCTTTTGATGCCCAAAAGATTGCCGAAAACGCGCACGAGCTTATCCACACCATTGTGAAGCTCAAGCCGTCGGCAGCCAAGGGAACGTACATCAAGAGCATTACCATGTCATCTACCATGAGCCCCGGGTTGGCCATAGATCCAAAGTCGGTTGAAGAAAAATCGTAGTAACAAGTATTGAAACCATGAAGAAGGAAGAAAAAAACGTTATTATCGATAAGCTGGCCGAGCAGCTCAAGGAAAATACCAACTTTTACCTCGCAGACATTTCGGAGCTCAACGCCGAGAAAACTACTGCTTTGAGGAGAAAGTGCTTTGAGAAGGAGGTGAAGTTGACGGTGGTGAAAAATACCTTGCTCCAGAAGGCGCTTGAGAAGAACGGTTTCGCTGAAACCGCCATCTTCGAGGTGCTCAAGGGCTCCACGGCGATTATGTTTGCTGCCGGTGCGGCAAACGTTCCCGCCAAGGTTATCAAGGAATTTCGCGCCAAAAACGACAAGCCCATTCTTAAGGCTGCTTACGTGCAGGAGTCGCTCTACATTGGCGACAACATGCTCGAGGAGCTGGTAAGCATCAAGAGCCGCGAGGAGCTTATCGGCGATGTTATTACGCTGCTGCAATCGCCCGCTAAGAATGTTATTTCCGCCCTGCAATCGGCAGGCGGCAAGCTGGCCGGCATTGCTAAGGCGCTCGAAGAGCGCGCTGCGTAGTATCGCTTCGCAATACGCCTTGCCGCCCGGCGAGCTAAGTAGGGTGGCGTAAAGCTTCAAAAAAACAAAAAAAACTTTTTAAATTAAAAAATAAAATGGCAGACGTAAAGAAATTAGCTGAAGAGCTGGTAAACCTTACCGTTAAAGAAGTTAGCGAACTTGCAAAGGTTCTGAAAGAAGAGTACGGCATTGAGCCCGCTGCTGCTGCAGTTGCAGTGGCTGCTGCTCCCGCTGCCGGCGCTGCTGCTGCAGCCGAGCAAACCGAGTTTGACGTTATCCTGAAGAGCGCCGGCGGCAACAAGCTGCAGGTGGTAAAGGTGGTAAAAGATATTACCAGCCTTGGCCTGAAGGAAGCTAAGGATTTGGTTGACGGTGCCCCCAAGGCCGTTAAGGAGAAGGTTTCGAAGGCTGACGCCGAGAACATCAAGAAGCAACTCGAAGAGGCTGGCGCAGAAGTTGAGGTTAAATAATAATCTCCTTACTGTGAAGTAATTAGGTTTGGAGCCTCGATGCGTGAGGCTCTAAACCTATTGCTGTTTACAAGCGTAGTTTCGAGTTCCACATCTTACCTTTTACATCAATGCTTTCACAAAACAAAGCTGCCGAGCGCATAAGCTTCGCGACTACCAAAAACAAGCTTGAACACCCCGATTTCCTGGAGGTTCAGCTAAAATCGTTTCAAGACTTCTTTCAGCTTGAAACAACCCCCGAAAACCGCAAGAACGAAGGTCTGTTCAGGGTTTTCCAAGAAAATTTTCCCATTACCGATACTCGCAACAACTTCGTGCTGGAGTTTGTGGATTACTTCATCGATCCGCCCCGCTACAGCATTGACGAGTGTTTGGAGCGCGGCCTTACCTACAGCGTCCCGCTGAAGGCCAAGTTGAAGCTTTACTGTACCGACCCCGAGCACGAGGACTTCGATACCGTGATTCAGGACGTGTACTTAGGTACCATTCCCTACATGACGCCGCGCGGCACCTTCGTTATCAACGGGGCCGAGCGCGTGGTGGTATCGCAGTTGCACCGCTCGCCCGGCGTATTCTTTGGCCAGAGCGTGCACGCCAACGGTACCAAGCTTTACTCGGCGCGCATCATCCCGTTCAAGGGTTCGTGGATTGAATTTGCCACGGACATCAACAACGTGATGTACGCCTACATTGATCGTAAAAAGAAGCTGCCCGTAACCACCTTGCTTCGCGCTATTGGTTATGAGTCAGATAAAGATATTCTGGAAATATTCAACCTTGCCGACGAAATCAAGGTCTCCAAAAGCACGCTGAGCAAGTACGTTGGCCGCCGCCTGGCCGCCCGCGTGCTCAAGTCGTGGATTGAGGACTTTGTGGACGAGGATACCGGCGAGGTGGTTTCCATCGAGCGTAACGAGGTGGTTATTGACCGCGAAACCGTACTCGAAAAGGAGCATATTGAGGCCATATTAGAGGCAGGAGCCAAGTCAATCCTGCTGCACAAGGAGGGAACCAACGCCGCGGAGTATTCTATTATTTTGAATACCATGCAGAAGGATCCCTGCAACTCGGAAAAGGAGGCGGTGGTGTACATCTACCGCCAGCTGCGCAGCTCCGAACCGCCCGATGAGGCTACGGCGCGCGATGTTATTGAGAAGCTCTTCTTCTCCGACAAGCGCTACGACCTGGGCGATGTGGGCCGCTACCGCATCAACAAGAAGCTGAACCTTACCATTTCGGATGATGTAAAGGTGCTGACCAAGGATGACATGATTGCCATCATCAACCACCTCATTCAGCTCATCAACTCCAAGGCCGATGTGGACGATATCGACCACCTGAGCAACCGCCGCGTGCGCTCGGTGGGCGAGCAGCTCGCCAACCAGTTCAGCGTGGGCCTGGCGCGCATGGCGCGTACCATCCGCGAGCGTATGAATGTTCGCGATAATGAGGTGTTTACGCCCATTGATTTGATTAACGCCAAGACCCTGTCTTCGGTAATCAACTCATTCTTTGGTACCAACCAGCTCTCGCAGTTCATGGACCAAACCAACCCGCTGGCCGAAATTACGCACAAGCGCCGCCTGTCGGCCCTCGGCCCCGGCGGTCTTAGCCGCGAGCGCGCGGGCTTTGAGGTGCGCGACGTGCACTACACGCACTACGGCCGCCTGTGCCCCATCGAAACGCCGGAAGGCCCGAACATCGGTTTGATTTCATCGCTTTGCGTGTACGCGCGCATCAACAACCTCGGGTTTATTGAAACTCCCTATCGCAAGGTGGACAACGGCCGCGTGAACCTCAACAACAACGAGGTGATTTACATGAGCGCCGAGGAGGAGGAGGATAAAATGATTGCGCAGGCCAACGCCATTATCGATGATAAGGGCAAGTTTGTGCACCCGCGCATCAAGTGCCGCTTAGAGGCCGATTATCCCGTTGAGGAGCCCTCAAAGGTGGAGCTGATGGACGTGGCGCCCAACCAGATTGCCTCCATCGCCGCATCGCTCATTCCCTTCCTGGAGAACGACGACGCCAACCGCGCCCTGATGGGTGCGAACATGATGAGGCAGGCCGTTCCGCTTGTCCGCCCCGAGGCGCCTATTGTAGGTACAGGCCTCGAAGGCGAGGTGGTGCGCGATAGCCGCACCCAGGTAATGGCAGAGCGCGATGGCGTGGTGGTTTACGTTGATTCAAAGGAGATTCATGTAAAGTATAGCTACACCGAGGAGGAGAAGTTTGTATCGTTCGACTCCGAGGTTACCGTTTACAAAATTTCGAAATACCAAAAGACCAACCAGAATACCTGCATCAACCTGCGCCCTGTGGTGCGCAAGGGGCAGCAGGTGAAGAAGGGCGAGCTGATGACCGAGGGTTACTCTACCCAGGGCGGCGAGCTGGCCCTGGGGCGCAACCTCAAGGTGGCGTTCATGCCCTGGAAGGGGTACAACTTTGAGGATGCCATTGTGCTCTCGGAGCGCCTGGTGCGTGAAGACATCTTTACCTCCATCCACATCGATGAGTACATTATGGAGGTGCGCGACACCAAGCGCGGCATGGAGGAGTTGACCTCCGACATACCCAACGTGAGCGAGGATGCCACCAGGAACCTGGACGAGCACGGCCTCATTCGCATTGGCGCTTCGGTGGTGCCCGGCGATATTTTGATTGGTAAAATTACGCCCAAGGGCGAAAGCGATCCCTCGCCCGAGGAGAAACTTCTGCGCGCCATCTTTGGCGACAAGGCCGGCGACGTGAAGGATGCTTCGCTCAAGGCTTCGCCCTCGCTTTACGGTACGGTAATCAACAAGAAGCTGTTTACCCGCGTAATTAAGGATAAGGACGAGAAGAAGGCTGCCAAGAGCACCGAAAAGCAGCTGCTGCAAAAGATTGACACCGATGCCATGGCCCGCGTGAACGAGCTGAAAACGCGCCTGGTGGAGAAACTCTTTACGGTGGTGAACGGAAAAACCTCGCAGGGCGTAACCGACTACTTTGGCGCCGAGGTTATTGCCAAGGGGCAAAAGTTCACGCAGCGCCTGCTGATGGACTTGGATTTTGCCAGCATTAACTCTACCAAGTGGACTACCGATAAGGATAAAAACACCGTTATACGCAAGCTCATCAACAACTACCTGATTAAGTTCAAGGAGCTGGATGCCGAGGTAAAGCGCAAAAAGTACAACCTTACCATTGGCGACGAACTGCCCACGGGCATCGTGCAAATGGCCAAGGTTTACATTGCCAAAAAACGTAAGATTACGGTGGGCGATAAGATGGCCGGACGCCACGGTAACAAGGGTATTGTGGCCAAGGTGGTGCGCGACGAAGACATGCCCTTCCTCGAGGATGGAACTATTGTTGACATTGTGCTCAACCCCCTCGGCGTGCCCTCACGTATGAACCTGGGACAGATTTACGAAACCGTGTTGGGCTGGGCCGGTAAGCAAATGGGCGTAAAGTTTGCCACTCCTATCTTCGATGGAGCGCAGCTGGAGCACCTTACCGAGTACACCGAAAAGTCGGGCGTTTCGCGCTTTGGTAAAACCTACCTGCGCGACGGCGGCACCGGCGAAAAGTTTGACCAGCCGGCTACCGTGGGCGTTATCTACATGATTAAGCTCGGCCACATGGTGGACGATAAAATGCACGCCCGCTCCATTGGCCCGTACTCGCTCATAACCCAGCAGCCGCTGGGCGGTAAGGCGCAGTTCGGAGGCCAGCGCTTCGGGGAAATGGAGGTGTGGGCGCTCGAAGCATTCGGCGCCGCCAACATCCTGCAGGAAATTCTGACGGTAAAATCCGACGACGTGGTGGGCCGTGCCAAAACCTACGAAACCATTGTGAAGGGCGATCCTATGCCGACGCCGGGCCTGCCCGAGTCGCTCAACGTGCTGCTGCACGAATTGCGAGGCTTAGGTTTGAGCATTAATATGGACTAATAGTTTACAGGTTGAAAGTTAACAAGTTTACGAATGATAAGGTAAACTTGTTAACCGTTAACTCGTAAACTTGTAAACTATAAACGTTGAAAATACGATGAAAAAAGAGACTAAGCTCAAAAGCAACTTTAACCAAATAAGCATCAGCCTTGCCTCACCCGAGCACATTTTGGGGCTATCGAGTGGCGAGGTGCTCAAGCCCGAAACCATCAACTACCGTACCTACAAGCCGGAGCGTGACGGACTTTTTTGCGAGCGCATTTTTGGCCCGGTAAAGGACTACGAGTGCCACTGCGGAAAGTACAAGCGCATTCGCTACAAGGGTATTGTGTGCGACCGTTGCGGTGTGGAGGTTACGGAGAAAAAGGTGCGCCGCGAGCGCATGGGCCACATCAACCTTGTGGTGCCTGTAGCGCACATCTGGTACTTCCGCTCGCTGCCCAACAAAATTGGCTACCTGCTTGGAATTCCTACCAAAAAGCTGGACGCCGTGATTTACTACGAGCGCTACGTGGTGGTGCAGCCGGGGGTTGCCGCCGCGCAGGGCATCAACACCAACGACCTGCTGACCGAGGAGGAATACCTCGAAATCAGGGAGAGCCTGCCCAAGGAAAACGCCCACCTGGAGGATACCGACCCCAACAAGTTTATTGCCGGCATGGGCGCCGAAGCTATTTACATGCTGCTCCAGCGCATTGACCTCGACACGCTGTCGTTCGACCTGCGCGACAGGGCCAGCCGCGAAACCTCGCAGCAGCGCAAAACCGATGCGCTGAAGCGCCTGCAGGAGGTGGAAGCCTTCCGCGAGTCGCGCGAGGTAAACAAGCCAGAGTGGATGATTATGAAGGTGCTTCCGGTGATTCCGCCGGAGCTGCGCCCGCTGGTTCCGCTCGATGGCGGCCGCTTTGCCACATCGGACTTGAACGACCTTTACCGTCGCGTAATTATTCGTAATAACCGCCTGAAAAGGCTTATCGAAATCAAGGCTCCCGAGGTAATTCTGCGCAACGAAAAGCGCATGCTACAGGAGGCCGTTGACTCGCTGTTCGACAACTCGCGCAAGGCCAACGCCGTGAAGACCGAGGCCAACCGCGCGCTGAAATCGCTGAGCGACAGCTTAAAGGGTAAGCAAGGCCGCTTCCGTCAGAACTTGCTCGGTAAGCGCGTGGACTACTCGGCCCGCTCGGTAATTGTGGTAGGTCCTGAGCTCAAAATGCACGAGTGCGGGCTGCCCAAGGAAATGGCGGCTGAACTATTTAAGCCGTTTGTAATCAGGAAGTTAATAGAGCGTGGAATTGTAAAGACCGTAAAATCGGCCAAGAAGATTGTTGACCGCAAGGATCCCGTTATCTTCGATATTCTGGAAAACGTGATGAAGGGTCACCCCGTGCTGCTCAACCGTGCGCCAACGCTGCACCGCCTGGGTATCCAGGCATTCCAGCCGCGCCTGATTGAGGGCAAGGCCATCCAGCTGCACCCGCTGTCGTGTACCGCGTTCAACGCCGACTTCGATGGCGACCAGATGGCCGTGCACCTTCCGCTGGGCAACGCCGCCATTTTGGAGGCGCAGCTGCTCATGCTCGGTTCGCACAACATTTTGAACCCCGCCAACGGCGCGCCCATTACCGTTCCTTCGCAGGACATGGTGTTGGGATTGTACTACATAACTAAGCACCGTCGCGGTTCCAAGGGCGAAGGTTTGAAGTTCTACGGCCCCGAGGAGGTGCTCATTGCCTACAACGAAAAGGCAGTTGACCTGCACACCATTGTGAAGGTTCGCTACCCGATTTGGCAGGCCGAAACCGATACCTACAAGAACGAGCTGATTGAAACGACCGTGGGTCGTATCATGTTTAACCAGTACGTGCCCAAGGAGGTGGGTTTTGTAAACGAGCTGCTTACCAAAAAGTCGCTGCGCGATATTATCGGCTTGATTATTAAGAAAACCAGCATTGCCACCACGGCCAAGTTCCTTGACGACATTAAGGATTTGGGCTACCAAATGGCCTTCAAGGGCGGCCTGTCGTTCAACCTGGAGGATGTGATTATCCCCAAGGAAAAGCAGGATCTGGTGCAGGAAGGCTACGACCAGGTTGCGGAGGTGGAGAACAACTACAACATGGGCTTCATTACCAACAACGAGCGCTACAACCAGGTTATCGACGTATGGACGCACACCAACGCCAAACTGACCAATATTCTGCTGAAGCAGCTCACATCGGACAACCAAGGATTTAACTCGGTGTACATGATGTTGGACTCCGGCGCCCGTGGCTCGAAGGAGCAAATCCGTCAGCTGTCGGGTATGCGTGGTCTTATGGCCAAGCCGCAAAAGTCCGGCGCTGAGGGCGGACAAATCATCGAGAACCCCATTCTGTCGAACTTCAAGGAGGGCCTGTCGGTGTTGGAGTACTTCATTTCAACCCACGGTGCCCGTAAGGGTCTTGCCGATACGGCGCTTAAAACGGCCGACGCCGGTTACCTGACCCGCCGTCTGGTGGACGTTTCGCACGATGTGATCATTAACGAGGAGGACTGTGGTACGCTTCGCGGCCTGGTGGCTTCGGCCATCAAGAACAACGAGGAGGTGGTGGTGTCCCTGGCCGAGCGCATTCTGGGCCGCACCTCGGTGCACGATATTATTCACCCCATTACCAACGAGCTGCTGGTAAAAGCCGGCGACGAAATCACCGAAGACATTGCCAAGGCCATTGATGCTTCGCCCATAGAGCAGGTCGAAATCCGCTCGGTGCTTACCTGCGAATCGAAGAAGGGCGTGTGCATGAAGTGCTACGGTCGCAACCTGGCTACCGGCCGCATGGTGCAAAAGGGCGAGGCGGTAGGCGTTATCGCTGCCCAGTCCATCGGTGAGCCCGGTACGCAGCTTACGCTCCGTACGTTCCACGTCGGCGGTACCGCCTCCAACGTAATGAGCAGCTCGCAAATTGTGGCACGCTACGATGGTATTCTGAAGATTGAGGAGTTGCGCGCGATAGAAAAAGAGGTGGACGGCAAGAAGGCCGACGCCGTTATCGGACGCCTGGCCGAGCTGTACATCATTGATAAAAACACCGGTGCAACCCTTTACACGCACGGAGTTCCCTACGGCGCCACGCTGTACTACAAGAATGGCGTGGAGGTGAAGAAGGGCGACCTGATTTGCGAATGGGATCCGTACAACGCCGTTATCATTTCTGAATTTGCCGGTAAGGTAGATTTTGAAAGCTTGATTGAGGGCGTAACCTACAAGGAGGAAACCGACGACCAAACGGGCTACAGCGAAAAGGTAATTGTGGAGTCGCGCGACAAAACCAAGAACCCCTTGATTAAAATCATGGGCAAGGGTAGCGTAGAGCTCAAGACCTACAGCTTGCCTGTGGGCGCTCACATTGCCGTGGACAAGGGCAACGATGTGAAGGTGGGCGATGTGCTCGTGAAGATTCCGCGCGCTGTGGGTAAGGCCGGCGATATTACCGGCGGTTTGCCCCGCGTAACCGAGCTGTTCGAGGCGCGTAACCCGAGCAACCCCGCCGTGGTATCGGAGATTGACGGCGAGGTGATGATGGGCAAAATTAAGCGCGGTAACCGCGAAATTATTGTTACATCGAAGACGGGCGAGATGAAAACCTACCTCGTGCCGCTGACCAAGCAAATTCTGGTGCAGGAAAACGACTTTGTGCGCGCCGGCACGCCGCTGTCCGATGGCGCCATTACGCCCGACGATATTCTCAAAATACTCGGCCCCACCAAGGTGCAGGAGTACATTGTGAACGAGGTGCAGGAGGTGTACCGCTTGCAGGGCGTGAAGATTAACGATAAACACTTTGAGGTAATCGTTCGCCAGATGATGCGCAAGGTTGAAATTGCCGACTCGGGCGATACCCGCTTCCTCGAAAAAGAGGTGGTGGATAAGTGGGACTTCATGAAGGAGAACGACTACATTTACGACAAAAAGGTGGTGGTGGATGCCGGCGACTCTGCCGAGCTGAAGGTGGGACAAATTGTTACCGCCCGCAAGTTGCGCGACGAAAATTCCGTGCTCAAGCGCAAGGATTTGAAGGTGGTGGAGGCGCGCGATGCCATGCCCGCTACCTCAAGCCAGGTGCTGCAGGGTATTACCCGCGCCGCCCTGCAAATTCGCAGCTTCATGTCGGCCGCATCGTTCCAGGAAACCACTAAGGTGCTCAACGAAGCCGCCATTAGCGGTAAGGTGGACACGCTGGAGGGCTTGAAGGAGAACGTGATATGCGGACACCTCATACCGGCTGGTACAGGCCTGCGCGAGTTCGACCGCCTTATTGTAGCCTCCAGCGAGGATATGCAGCGCCTGTCGGCTGCCAAAAAGGAAAAGAAAGCAGAACTAGTGTAATACCGGCAAGGTAGATATGCGAAAAACGCCTCCGAAAGGGGGCGTTTTTTTATGCTTGGTGGGATGCGTGATGCATGAAGTATTTTGCGCAAAACCCTCACAGGGTTCCAAACCCTGTGGGGGTTAGTCTCCGGTCGAACGGTGGTGGTTCGCGTCATGAGATTTCTCTCTCCGCTTCGCTCCGTTCGAAATGACGGCACGGGTGGAGAGGAAAAGTTGGGTAATGGGCGGCGAAGCCGTCCATTACCCAACTCCCTTTTTTAGTCGTAGCGCGTCATTCCGAACGAAGTGATGAATGACGCGCAAGCGCAGTATTCTTACCCCGCTCTGTACCAATAGGACGACTAATCTTTGCTCTTTAAATCAAAAATCATCAATCAAAAATCATCAATCAAAAATCATCAATCAAAAATCATCAATCAAAAATCATCAATCAAAAATCATCAATCAAAAATCATCAATCAAAAATCATCAATCAAAAATTACCCATCATATTACCTCTCTTTTTGCAAAGAAAAAGCCGATTTCCACCCTGGCGTTTTCCTCGCTGTCGGAGCCATGCACGGCGTTGGCCGAACCGCCCACGCCGTACAGCCTGCGGAGCGTTCCCTCCTCGGCTTTTTGCGGGTTGGTAGCGCCAATGAGCTTGCGCCACTCGGCTATGGCGTTGTCCTTTTCGAGCACCAGCGCCACCAGCGGCCCGGAAACTGTAAACTGCATAAGGTCTTCAAAAAAGTCCTTACCGCGATGAATGCCGTAGAACTCCTCGGCCTCGGCGCGCGTGAGCCGCGTAAACTTCATGGCGTGAATGGTAAAACCTTCGGCAATAATGCGGTCAACTATTTTACCGGTGTAGCCCTTGCTTACCGCGTCGGGCTTGATGATGGCGAATGTGAGCATTTTAGTTTATAAAGTTATAAGGTTTAAAGTTCATAAAGTAGAAAGTTTGTAATGTTGTTGCAAAGCAAACAGCCGTGTTTTACTTTACACACTTTATTAACTTTACACACTTTCAAACTCCGTCTACTTCTTCCCCTCCGCTTCCTCCTTGGCGGCTTTTACCATAAAGTAAAGACGGTTGAACACGTTTACCTCGCTGGTGCCGGCGTCAAAGTCCAGGAACAGCAGGTTGAGCTTAGGGTACTTATCCTTCATGCGCTTTTCCACACCCTTCGAAATTACCTGGTTGGCAATGCAACCAAATGGTTGTAAGCTGATTACGTTGTTTATTCCTTCGGCGGCAAAGGCGCTTATCTCGCCCGGAATGAGCCAGCCCTCGCCGTACTGGTGCGCCAGGTTTACAATTTTCGAGGCCTGCTGCGCCATCTCGTCAATGTCGTGGTTGGGGCGGTAGAAGCGGAAACTGCGTCCTATTCTTTCGGCGCGCCTGAAGTAGCCGTTCAAGAACCAGCGTAGCGCACGCCCAATAATTTTTCCTTTGAGCGTACGCGTATCGAGCTTGGCCTTGGCGTTTACCTTTACGTTTACAAAATCCTGAACAAAGAAATCGAGTAGCGAGGGCACAATGACTTCCACGCCCTGGTTGTTGAGCCAATCGACTAAGTTGAGGTTAGCAAAAGCGTTGTACTTCAGGTAGATTTCGCCTACTACGCCCACCTTGGCAAAGCTACCCTGCTGCACCGGAACGGCGTTGAAATCCCTCACGGCCTGCGCCAGCAGGTCGTAAATTTCGCGAACTTTTCCGTTATTTTCAACAATTTTTTCGAGCCTGTCCAGGTAAATGTCGAGCAGCTGCCGCGATTCGCCCTTGTTTACCTCGCGGAAAACGGTGGAGTAGTGCATCTTCGAGAATTCATCGGCGCAAATAACGGCGGCCAAAAATTTACGAATAATTTTTGCCCACGGAATGGCAAAGCCCGGCTGCTCGTGCAGGCCCGTGGCCGTGGCCACCGATATTACCGGCACATCCTCAAATCCGGCGTTTACCAGCGCCTTCTTTATCAGCGGCAGGTAGTTCGACGCGCGGCATTGGCCCCCCGTTTGCGTAATGCCCACGGCGGTGGTGGCGGGGTCGAATTCGCCCGACTGCAGCGCCTTAATAATATCGCCGATGACGGTAATGGCGGGGTAGCAAATCTCGTTGTTGGCGTAGCGCATGCCTGTATCCACGGCCAGCGCGTCGGTTACGGGCAGCGTGTGCAGGTTGTAACCAAAAAGTTTGAAAAATGGAGGGAAAAGTCGTGAATAAATATCGGAAAACAGCGGGGCGATGATGGTGCGCTTCTGATCCTCGGGCATGAACAGCTTGGTGCTGCGGCGCTTTTTGCCGCTTGGCTTCAGCTTTTGATCGCTGTAGCGGGCAAACTCCACGATGGAGCGCAGCCGCAGGCGAATGGAGCCCGTGCTGCTGATTTCATCGACGCGAATGAGGTTGTTGTTTTTGCCCTTGGTTTGCAGCACCTCCTTGACCTCGTCGGTAATAATGGCGTCGGGGCCGCAGCCAAAGGAGTTGAGCTGCACCAGGCGTACGTTGTCGGGCTGCTGTGCCACCCACTTGGCGGCGTTGGTTATGCGCGCCGGGTAGCCCCACTGCGCAAGGTACAAGTCCTCCTCGCTGTTCTCCACGTTGGGCAGCACGTC
This sequence comes from Bacteroidales bacterium, assembly GCA_031549685.1. Taxonomy (GTDB): domain Bacteria; phylum Bacteroidota; class Bacteroidia; order Bacteroidales; family UBA932; genus JAITMY01. The sequence continues at coordinate 18,867 of JAVBPG010000057.1, forward strand.
CTCGGTAACCACGTTGGCGCCGAGCTCGGTCAGTATTTCGGCGGTTTGCTGGTTGATGAGTGGATCGACGTGGTAGGGACGCCCCGCTACCACCATCAGCTGGCGGCCGCTGCCCATGGATTGGTCTATAATCTCCTGGCCTTTTGCCTTGAGTGTGCTTTTAAACTCCTGCTGCGCCTTCACCGCCTCGTTGAACGCGTGGTGGAACTGCGAGCCGGTAAGCTTGAGCCCCTGCGCGCGCAGCGAGTCGATGTACAGCTCGCAGGCGGCGCGCAGCAGCGCCTCGTCCCTAAAGGTTACGGTGGGCGCGTCAATGGCTATGTTCCAGCGCTTGCGCGGGTTGATGGCGCTCTTTACCACCTCGGCGTAGCCCGTTACAATGGGGCAGTTGAAGGTGTTGTGCGATGGCGCCCCTTGTTTTTCGCGAAACACCATGGGCATAAAAATGCGATCGACTTTTTTCTCGGCAAGGTCGTACACGTGGCCGTGCACCAGCTTGGCGGGGAAGCAGATGTTGTCGCTCATTACCGTGCCCATGCCCTTCTCGTACAGGGGCATGGTGCTGGGCGAGGACAGCACCACGTTCACGCCGCACTTGGTGAGCAGCGTATTCCAGAACGGGAAATTCTCGAACATGTTGAGCGCCCTTGGTATGCCCACGGTAAGCGTGTCGAAGTCGGCGCGCTCGGTTACGGCCTTGCTGAACAGCAGCTCGTACTTGTAGCGCAGCAGGTTGAAGCCTTTTTCAATGCTGCTGCCCTTGCTCGAAAAAATGCGCTCGCACTTGTTACCGCCAAAAAACACGTTACCATTGCCAAACTCAAAGCGGGTAATGGTGCAGTGGTTCTCGCAGCCCTTGCAGATGAGCTGCTTTTTTTTGTGGTTATCTACCTCGTTGATGTTGTCTAATGAAAGCATGGCCTAAATTCAAGGTTCAAGGTTTAAGATTTAAAAGTTCAAGATTTAAGGTTCAAAATTCGCGCGATTTTCACTCATCACTCATCACTCATCACTAATCACTAACTTGCTTCCCGCCTCGCCTGTGGTGGAGTAAACGGTTACAATGTAAGGCCCGGTGGCCCAAGCCGAGGTGGAGATGGTGTACAGCGGCTCGTTTATATTCTTTTGCTCAAAAATAACCGTTCCGCTCATGCTGCACACCCTCACACCTGCAATGCTGCCCGCCATGCTCTCCACGTTGAGCGTGTGCCTCGTGGGGTTGGGGTAGAGCCGCAGCTGCGCGCTGTAGGTGCTTTTTGGGGCGGAGGTATATCCAGTAAATGAGAATGTTGCGCTAACAGGTGTGTGGTCGGATGTGGTGTAGCGATAGCTTGAAACGCTGTAGGTGGCGCTCGTTTCTTTTACGCCATTACCGCTACTGTAGGCAAATAGCTCGTTTGAAATAATAATGTGGTCAATGCCACTTAGGTTGCCGGTCAGCGCGCGGTAGTTAGCGTTATCGTCCATAAAATTTTTATAGGGGGAGGGAGAGCCGTCTGTACACGTTTGGCATTGCGTACCGTTTAGGTAATCATTATAATCGCCTATTAGCACAATGTTGCTGCCTAGGTAGGTGTTGCCATCAAGTAAGGTTTTTAAGCCGGTCGAAGCATCCTTGCGGCGGTTGTAGTCATCGGTAGGGTTGGTAGAGCTTGATGATGTTGCCTTGGCGTGAATGTTAATGATGGAAACCGGAATATTTCCACTATCAGTTTTAATGCTAACGTTGTACAGGGCAGGGAATCTGCCGCTTGACCAGGCGTAGGAAGTTCCCCCATTTTTAATGAGCGATGAATTTAGCAGCGTTACACGCGCTTTCTTGTACACTATTCCTTGGTTTTGGGAGCAGTTGCTTTTACTCCAGGGCACAAGGTTACCTGCCCACTCGCTGCCCAGCAGGCCTACCAGTATGTCTATGGTAGCGTACGAGTTGCTGGTGCCGACTTCTTGCAGTGCAACAATGTCGGCGTTGGTGGCTTTAATAACCGTGGCTATATTGCTCATCTGGAGGTCTTCATCGCTCGGCCCGTTGGATGTGCAGCTGAGCCACTCTGCATTTAAGGTGGCTATTTTAATCGTTTGCGCAAGCGATATGGCGCTTACGCTTAAAAGCAAAAGTAGTATTGTAATTCTTTTTTTACTCATTCTTCAATTTTCCATTCATGGCAATCAGCGCGGCGCCGTAAGCTCCCATGAGCTCGGGGATTTTGCTGCACGTAACTTTCTTGCCGGTTAAAACTTCCAATGCTCGTTGTATCGATGCGTTTTTGAACGCACCGCCTTGCACCACTATGTGGTCGCCGAGTTCTCCCAGATCGTTAAATTTCAGGACTTTATATAGGCAGTTTTTGATGACGGAGTAGGAGAGCCCCGCCGCAATGTCGGCGGTGGTGGCATTCTCGCGCAGGGCTTGCTTTACCTTCGAGTTCATGAATACGGTGCAGCGCGTGCCCAGGTCGCAAGGGTTGGCAGCGGTGCAGGCCAGCGCGGCAAACTCAGGCGCGGCGTAGCCCAGCGACTTGCCGAAGGTTTCCACAAACGAGCCGCAGCCCGATGAGCAGGCCTCGTTCAGCTCCACGCGGCTTATCTCGCCGTTGCGGATAAAGATGGCCTTCATATCCTGCCCGCCGATATCGAGCACAAACGAAATTTCGGGGTTCAGGAAGTGCGCCGCCGTGTAGTGAGCAATGGTTTCCACCACGCCGTGGTCAACGCCGAAGGCCGCGCGAATCAGGTCTTCGCCGTAGCCCGTAACGGCGCTGCCGGCAATCGAAATGTTTTTGCCCGAGGCCTTCAGCTCATCGGCAAAGTTTTGCAGGCCCTGCTTTACGGCGTATAGCGGGTTGCCGTTGTTGTGCGCGTAGTAGCGGTAAATGAGCTCCTTGTTTTCGCCTATGATGGCAATTTTGGTGGTGGTCGAGCCGCTGTCCATGCCCACGTAGCACCTGCCTCCGGCGTACTCCGCTACGGGTACTTTTTTTACCAGCTCCACCTCCTTTTCATGCTGGAGCCAGTGCTCGCGCTCTTCATCGCTGCTGAACAAGACCGGAAGGGCATTCTTGCGCGGGGCAAGCGCCACGCGCTCGGCAGCCACCCGCCTGCGTAAATCCTCAATGCTGGTTTCCAGGCGTGCCGCCTCCATCAGCGCCGCGCCGGTAGCCGATACAATTTCGGGGTGCTCGGCGTCTATCACATCGGCGGAGGTAAGGTGCATGGCCTTGAGAAAGTAGTCTTTGAGCGAAGGCAAAAAGGAGAACGGGCCGCCGCAAAAAATGACCTTGGGGGCAACGTCGCAGGCGCGCGCCAGCGTGTTCATGGTTTGCATGGCCACGGCGTGGAACACGCTGGCCACAATATCCGACTTGGGCACCTCGCGGCTGATGAGGTTTTGCACGTCGGTTTTGGCAAATACGCCGCAGCGCGAGGCAATGGCGTAGATGGTGGGGTTGGGCGTTACGTGCTTGCCGAGCTCCTCAATGGGGATGTTGAGCAGCATGGCCATCTGGTCAATAAAGGCGCCGGTTCCTCCGGCGCAGTTACCGTTCATGCGGATGTCGGGCTGACGGTCGGGGTGGAAGAAAATCATCTTGGAGTCCTCGCCGCCCAGGTCCACCAGCGTGCGCACGCTTGGATATTTTTCAAAAATAAGGCGCGATGCAGCCACCACTTCCTGCACAAACGGAATGCCCGCGGCCTCCGAAATGCCCATGCCGGCCGAGCCCGTAACCATGGCGCTTACGGTGCAGCTGCCGAACTTTTCCTTTATCTCGTCAAAAAACACGCAAGCCACCTCGGTAACCTTGGTGTTGTGCCGGCGATAGTCGTGGTACACCAGCTGCCCGTTGGCATCAATCACCGCAACCTTGGCGGTTGTCGAACCTACATCTAACCCTAATCTCAGCGTCATATATAACTAAATAACAATTACTTAATAGAATTTGCTGCGTTTGCTCGAAGCGTCATTGCGAGGAGGAACGACGAAGCAATCTCTCACTACGAGCAAAGCGAGTTTTTACCATTCCTTTACCTCTTCATACAAATCTCTCCACTCTGGATTTAAACTTTCAATCAATACAATTTTATCTTGTCGACTACCTGCCTTTATCCTTTTCTCCTCGGCAATAGCCTCTTCTATTGTTGCAAATCCTTTATGGTAAACCAATTTTTGGCAATTATATTTTGAGGTAAATGCGTTTATGTATTTACCTGTTTTATGTTCGTGAACTCTTACGAACAAGTTTGATGTAACACCTGTGTAAAGGACAGAATTGTTAGGGTTTGTCATTATATAAATGCAACCTCCTTTATACATTTTCTTACTTTGCTTCGCTCCGTTTTAGAGATTGCTTCGTCGTTCCTCCTCGCAATGACGCGCTTGCCATACTTCCCGCCAGCCAGCCCGTCGAAAAGGCAATTTGCAGGTTGTAGCCTCCCGTGTCGGCGTCCAGGTCAAGCAGCTCCCCGGCAAAGTACAAGCCCGGCGCCAGCTTGGATTCCATGGTGTTTTCGTCCACCTCGTCCAGCGAAACCCCGCCCGCCGTAACAATGGCCTCGGTAAAGGGGCGGTGCCCAAAAACCTGCAATTTACAACATTTTAAACCGCCTACTATCTTTTCTTTGGCCATTTCAGAAATTTTTGCCCTTGCCTGCAGCCCCGCCTTTTCGGCAAAAAACGGCATGAGCGGTTCGGGCATCAGCTTGCGCAGAAGGTGCTGAACCACCTGTACCTCGGGGTTTTGCAGCTCGCGCTCCAGCCTGTTCCTCAGCTGCACTTCGCTCAAGGCAGGCTTCCAGTCCAGCGCCAGCTCCACCTTTTTGTTGGCGCGCAGGGCGTCCACCATGCTGCGGCTCATGCGCAGCGTGATGGGGCCCGAAATGCCGAAGCCGGTCAGCACCAGCTCACCGAATTCCTCGTCAACTTTTTCGCCGTCGGCCAGCACGCTCAGGCGCACGTTGCGCATGCTGAGGTCGTGGAAGTGGTAGCGTTCAAACCCTTCTACCTCAATAGGTACCAGCGATGGGCGAATGGGCACGATGCTATGCCCCAGCTGTTGGGCAAGCGCGTACCCGTCGCCGGTGGAGCCGGTAGCGGGGTAGGAGGCGCCTCCGGTGGCAATGAGCACGGCGCGGCTTTGCTCCATGTACTCGTTGCCGCCATGCTCGAACTCTACCTCAAAAAGCCCGTCGCCGTTGCGGCTCACGGCCGTTACCCTGGCCTTGCAGAGCGTTTCGGCGCCGCTTTGCCTGGCCCACTTTTGCAGCCCCTCGGCCACATCCCACGCCTTTTGGCTGGCGGGAAATACGCGATCGCCACGCTCGGCCACGGTGGGCACTCCGGCCCTGTTTATTAGCGTAACTAACTCCTTACTAAAAAATTGCTCGAAAGCCGGACGGAGAAAGTTGCCGTTGGGATATACCTTTTTCAGGAACTCCTCCAGCGGCTTCATGTTGGTAATGTTGCCCCGCCCCTTGCCGCTGATGCGCAGCTTGCGCAGCGGCTTCTCCATTTTCTCGAGCAGCAGCACCTCGGCGCCCCGCGAGGCGGCACGACCTGCGGCCATGATGCCTGCCGCTCCGGCTCCAATAGCTATGAGGTCAAAAGGTTTCATTGGGGTTGCAAAGGTAAGCATAAAAAGCAGCGGTTGTAACCCTTTAAAAGCAAAAAGCAGAAGCCTTTTCGGGCCTCTGCTTTTGTACGCTGTAACGTCTTAACTGTTTTAGTAACAAATTTTATGTTCTTCCAAAATTTTACGGGCCAGGTTTAACATGGTAGGATCGTCAAAGGTAACTAATCCGCCGTCGGGGCCTTGCTCGTAGTGGATCCCCGCAGATTGCGCCGAAAGGTGGTCACCGCCAAAGTAGTTACGAACCGAGTCTGCTGATATTCCAAGCAGGTCTGCAATTTTTTGCATGCTTCCATCGGGCAGTGCGCGCTTTAGCTGGCGCAACTTGTTAAAGGTTATTGTTTCCATTTTGGATAGATTTTAAAGGGTAAAACGTGCCTTAAAGTTAACCCCTTTTTTCTGCAAAAACAAATTTTTACGCTTTTTTATTATCGAAAAACTTACCCAGCGTATCCTCGCGTGTAATGCGGGAGTTGGGCGCCACGCTTTTGGTAAGCCACACGTTGGCGCCAATCACGCTGCCTTTTCCTACGGTAATGCGGCCCAGTATCTTAGCGCCCGAGTAAATGGTCACATCGTCCTCTATAATAGGATGGCGCGGCAAATCTTTAACCAGCGAACCGTCGTCGGCCACCTCAAATTTTACGGCGCCAAGCGTAATACCTTGGTATATAGTTACATTGTTGCCTATAATGCTGGTCTCGCCGATGACTACGCCGGTGCCGTGGTCAATGGCAAAGTGGGTGCCGATGGTGGCTCCCGGGTGAATGTCGATGCCGGTTTTGGCGTGCGCCATTTCGCTTATCATGCGGGGCAAAATGGGCACCTTGCGCAGGTGCAGCTCGTGCGCAATGCGGTGGCTTATAATGGCGCGAATGCCCGGGTAGGCAAATATGATTTCGCTCAGGCTTTTGGCTGCGGGGTCGTTTTTATACATGGCCTGCACGTCCAGGATGAGCCGCTCGGCAATCTGCGGCATGGTTTCCAGGAACTCCAGCGCTATGCGCTCCGACGGCTTGGAGCAGTCGGAGCAGCGCTCGCGCGTTTCGTTGCACTCAAAGCAAAATGCCAGCTCAATGAGCGTGGCGAGCATTTGCTGCAGCTGGGTAAGCTTGGTTTGGTTGTACTCCTCCAGCGAGCCGGCCGATTGCAGGCTGCTGCCGAAGTAGCCCGGAAACAGCAGCTCGCGCGCGGTGTTTACCATTTCTTTTACCGCCTGGTACGAGAGCATTTTGCAGCCGTGGCAGGGGTGTATGATGCTCCTGTCGCGCTGCTGCAGCTGCAGGAATTGCTGGGCTATATTTTTTATTTTGTCCATTTTTAAAGGGTATAGCAGTATTGGTTTGGAAATCGAATGATAAATGCAAGGAGCTATTTATGGTTGGAGATTTCTCGCTTCGCTCGATGATGGCCCGCAATGTATTGGGGGGTGGTAAGTGGCGGCGAAGCCGCCACTTACCACCCATACCACCCAATCATTTACACGTTGTCGTCATTTCGAGCGAAGCGAGAAATCTCCCTGCATACGAAGCTGCTATTTGATAAATCCTACAGCGAATTTAAAATCATCCTAGCCTCCTCAATGATCACGCCGGCGGGCTTTGTTTTTAAATTTTCGGTGGTGAAGGTGTTGAGCAGTTTCTGCAGCTTTTCGCGTTGCACTACGTTGTTCGTTTGCTCAAATCGTTGCTGTAAAATTTTGATTTTTTCAAAATCCTGAATGCCCTCCACCAGCCGCTCCATGCGCACCGAGCTGCGGCCGTCGGGGTAAGCCATGGAGTAAAATCCTGCGGGGCGCTTTGGTCCGCGGGCATCTTGCAGGGGGCGCTGTCCCCAGCTGTTGTAGTGCTGGCGGGTGTAGCCGTCAAAGCCGTTGGCGGCGGCGTACCAGCCTATCCACGCGGCTTCGGCCGGGGGCGAGAACAGGAAAGTGTTGGGCTGCACATCGCTGCAGGGCTGGTAAAAAGCGAGCGTGCGCCCCGCCTGTGCGCGGGCGCTCTTCTGCGCAGCGTCAAGGGGTAGCAGCTGGGCAACGCTGTAGGCCGATACGCTTTTTTCAACATCGGGGAAGTAGCTGCCAAGGTAGCTGATGTGGTACGCGCTATCGGCCTTGGCCGTGGCGCCAATAATTTTGCGCAGGCGGTCCTTGCCGGTTTCCTTCACGCAAATGTAGGTCTTGCTCAGCCAGCCCTTTTCGCGGAGGTGGGCGGTAAACAGGCCGAAGGCGCTTTTCACAAAGTCGTTGTACTCCTGCTCGGTCAAGTCCTGCGTTTTTACGCTGAAGCTGGCTTGGTCAAAGTAGGTAATGCTTTTGAGCGGAGTGCTTCCTAAGTAGCAGTGCAGCTCGCGGTCAATACCCAGGCCCATCATAAACTCCACCCACAGGTCAAACTTAGTGTAGTCGATGCTCCACGTGCTGTTGACGCGGCGAATGAAGGTAAGCAGGCTCTCGGTTTCGTTGGGTTGCCTTCCCTCTACGGAGTTGTTTTCCAAGGGTAAGGTTATGCTTTTTTGTCCGGCCTGCGCCAGCAGCTGCATGGCGGGGCGCATGGCGTCGAAGTGGGCCTTGCTCCAGGGAGCAACGTTGTGGTAGCGCGCGGCCGCGTATGGGTTTTGCCACATGTCGAGGCGAAACTTCCAGCCGGCCGGCGGCGGCAGCACGTGCTCGCGTACAAAAATGTTGGTGGTAAAGGTAATGGGGCTGGCCATACCTTTAGCCGTGATGGTAATAAAGCCCTTGTACTTGCCCGGAGGCGTTTGGGCGGGGATGTTGAAGCTCAGCCACACCGGCTGCACGGTTTGCGCCTTCACGTTGATGCTCGGCCTGTACTCCAGCACATCGGCCACCAGCGTAGAGTCAAAGTCCTTGCTGCGGCGCGATGCACAGCCGTCCTTGCCGTAGCTGTCGCTCATTACGTAGCGAACGAATTCAACGGCACAATTTTCGGCCTTGATTTTTTCGCCGCGCGATGTTTCCAAATCCGAAAATTTTACCTGTACTTCGCTTGCGCCAACTCCGCTCCATAGTAATAGCTGCGCGCAGAGTCGTTCGCCACGCCAGCCGGTTTCGCCCCAAAAGTTGACCTCCCGCGGGAGGTTGGGCGCCGCCTCCTTGGCAAAGCGGTCGTCCTTGCTTACAAACGAAGCGTACAGCGGCTGCCTGATCTTTGCCCAGGCTTTCGGGTTGGTCTTTGCCGGATTTTTCAGCTCGCTGTAATCCTTGTGGTACTTGGGCTGGGCAAATGCAATGCCGCTAAGGTAGAGCAGTATGAGTAGGGAAGTTATGCGCTTCATGGAGTTGTTTGGGATTGTTTGATGTGCCGGGCACGTTTAAGTAACAATTTTAAACGCTAGCAAAGATACCGAATTTCGGCCGGCTATTAGTGCTGCGCTTTGCGGTCAAAAAACGGATTTTTGCTTCCCGCGCTGATGGGCAGGGCAAATATGGTCCGGCAGCCTTGGAGCAGGTTCAGCCGCTTGGCGGCCAGCCCGGCCGAGAACATCACGCGCGAATCCACGCGCAGGTCGGCGGCGGTGGCGCAGGCCGAGCCAATGGCAATGCCCAGGTCCACCGAGTTGATTTGGCAGGGTACGAGCGGGTGCTGCTGCTTCTGTTCGCACGAGGCAAAGCCGCAGTAGCCGCAGTTGAGCGACATGGTTTGGCTGCCCGTGCCGAGCAGAACTACCGCCTCGGCCTGTAAAATGTTTTCGGCATCGCGCAGGAAAAACTTCATGCCATGCTCCTCCACCATCTCCACCATTGTGCTCGAAAGGCGCTCCAGCTCGGGGCGCTCGTGCAGCACGGCAACTTCAATAATATCAATGCCTTTTCCCTTTGGCGCGGTGCGCGCTGCGGTCATTATCTGCCGGGCTGCGGCGAGCAGGTGCTCGTGGCGGGAGTGGCGTTCGTTGAGCATATTTTTAGGGTAAAATAGGAGCACTCGAGGCCTCGTACATCAAGGTCTTGAGCCACTCGGGTTGGTAAAAGCAAATGGTAAAAGCAGCGGCAAACAGCAGCAGCTGTACGGCGGTAAGCCATGCGCGGCGCTCGCCCAGGTGCTGGTGCCGGTTGGGGTCGGGCGTGTTGTAGCAGAGGTGCAGAAAGCGGCTGTACAGCGCGCCGATAACAAAGCAGAGCATGCCGGTCAGCAGAATAAAAATTACCCACTTGCCTGCGCCCACCAGCTCCTCGAAGAGCAGCAGCTCGGACAGGAACAGGCCCGATGGCGGCGTGGCCGTGAGCCCCACCAGCGCGGCGATAACCGCCACGGCCCCCACGGGGTTGGTGCGGAGGTAGCCGCCCGTATTAAATACGTTGTACGAGCCGTAAATTTTGCCCACCTGCGACAGCTGCAAAAAGGCGCCGGCCTTAATCAGCGTGTGCACCACCACGTGCAGCAGCGCAACGTATATGCCCTTGCCGCCGAGCCCCAGCGCAATGAGCACAATGCCCATATTCTCCACGGTGGAGTAGGCCAGCAGGCGCTTTAAGTTCTTTACGCGCTGCAGGTATATGGTGGCAATGAGCACCGACAGCAGCCCGGCAACCAGCATCACGCCCTGCATCCAGGCAAAAATGGCGGAGCCCGATAGCGTGGCGTAAATGCGGAAAATGGATACAAAGCCAAGGTTAACCAAGGCGGTGGATATGAAGGCGCTGGCGGGTGTGGGCGCAGCGTGGTTGGCATCGATGCCCACGGTGTAAAGCGGAAAAACCTCCATTTTGCAGCTGTAGCCGATGAGGATAAAAAGGAAGGCTAGCCTCAGGTACGTGGGGTTGGCGTTGATTACCGAGGCCGCGAGGCTGGCGTACGACATGTCGGCGTGCTCGGTGCCGCGCAGCATAATGCTCAAAAAGAGTATGCCGAAGTAGGCTATGGCAATGCCGGTGGAGCAAACAAACACGTACTTCCAGGTGGCCTCAAGCGCCTTGTGGTTGCGCCGGTGGTACACCAGCATGGCGGCCGCAAGGGTGGTGGCCTCCAAAAAAATCCACGATACCATGGCGTTGTTCGAAAAGTACGCGCCGGCAATGGTGGCCGATAGCAGCACAAATCCCGCCTGAAACAGGCCGAACTGCTTGGGCGTTTCGCTGTTGAGGTAGGCTATGCTGTGCAGGTAGCTGGCAATGCCCACGGCGCACAGCAGGGCGAAAAAGAGCAGGCCCAGCGGGTCGTAGGTAAAAAAGAGCAGCTCGGTTTGGCCGCGGTGCTGCAGCATGTGCGCTAGCAGCACGGGCAGCGTGGCCACGTACAGCCCGGTGGCAATGGTGGTGGCCCAGCGGCTGGGCACCGTGGCGTTGAACAGGGCAACCACCAGCGCGGCTATGAAAAAGTTTAAAAGCATTTAAAAAGCAAGTTACAGGTTGCAGTTACCAGTTACCAGTGATCAGTTACCAGTTTTTTTACCCTAATCCCTAATTTCTCATCCCTAATCACTCATTGTAGTCAGCGTGTCAATGTCTAAGTTGTTCATTTTGTTGTTGATGCGGGTAATGACAACGCCGAAGATGAGCACGCTCATAAAGATGTCGAGTAGCACGCCCACGTTAATCAGCATGGGCATTTCGGTGCCCACCGCCACCGAGAAGAGGAAAACCGCATTTTCGATGACCAAAAAGCCCACCATGTGCGAAAAGATGCGCTTGTGGGTAATAATGAGCAGCAGCCCGGTGAGCATGGCAAAGAGCGCAATGCTGAAGAACAGCGGGTTGATGCTGCCGTCGTGCAGCACCATGACCAGCACCACGCTGGCTATGAGCGCCAACGTGGTGAGGATGACGGAGTAAAACGTGGGCAGCGAGTTCTTGTGCACGCGGTTAATGTTGGTGCGCCGGATGATGCGGAACATGAGCGCCGGCACAATGACCGCCTTGAAAATGACCGTTTCCACAATAATAAAGGCAAGGTTGACCGGGTCGATGTCGTCGAGCAGCGCAAAGCAGATGCCAAACAGGAAAAAGCCCTGCAGGCTGATGAGGAAGGTAAACGTCCTGAACCTTTCGGCTATCGAAAGGTAGATGAGCGAAAAGGCGAATACCAGTATGCAAAAGTTAATCATGCCCGTTTTTTGTAATAGTTTTACGCCTAAATCATTACCTGAAGTGCCACGGCGGCCAGAAAGGCAATGAAGGCAATGGACGAAATGGCCAGCATGTACGACGGATTCTTAACCATGGCGTAGCGCGGCCTGAAGCTTTCCATCCAGCCGATGGCCACGGCGCAGGCCAGCTGCACCCCGAGGAACATCGCCACGCTTTGCGCCGCGCTTAAACTCTGCGGGGTAACACAGGTGGCGATAAGCATGCCGAAAATCGAGAATTTCAGTAAGGTGTTTATGTGTATAAGTGCTAAATCAAAACCACTATTATCCAACACTATAGCCTCATGAATCATGGTGAGCTCAAGGTGAGTTGTGGGGTCGTCCACGGGTACGCGGCCGGTTTCGATAATCAGCAGGTTGAACAGCACAAAAGCGGCCAGCAGGCCCATGATAATGCCGTTGATGCCGTCGTTGTGGAAGTTGTACATGATGTCGTTGAACGAGGTGTTGCCCGTAAGCAGCGCCAGCGACCCCATGATGATAAAAAACGCGGGCTCGACCAGCAGGCTGAACAGCGCCTCGCGCGAGGATCCCATGCCCTGAAAGGCGCCGCCGCTATCCAGCGCGTTGAGCAGGTAGGCAAAGCGCCCCAGCGCCAGCAGGTAGGCAAAGAGCACAAAGTCGGCGTCGAACGAAATGAGTGCCCCGAAGTGCTTGCCCAGCGGCACCATGAGCGCGGCGGTGAGCGTGGCGGCCAGCGCCACCGTGGGCGCCAGCTGCGCCACCACGCTGCCCGTGGCGCTGAATACGCTCCCCTTGCGCAGCAGCAGCCCGATGTTGTACAGCGGCTGCAGCACGCGCGGCCCCTTGCGGCCGCTCAAAATGCTGCGCGTGCGGATGATGATTCCGCTAAAAACCGAAGCGCAGAGGAGTATGAGAATGAGTGAAATCATTGAGAGTTTAAAAGTTTGTAAAGTTTAAAGTTACAAAGTTTTAAAGTTTTAAAGTTTTAAAGTTGTAGGTTAATGCTTTCAGGTGCTTTATTAAGCCGCTAATCATTTTTGAAATTTCAGCCGCTTTTACATTTAACTCCTCGAAAGTTTCCGTTGAAATATAACCTAAATCATGGGCTAAGTAAAGCATTGACCGCACTTCGCCACACGAACCTTTTGCGATGAACAAGAATCTTGAAAATTCGGCGTTTGAGCAACGCTCAAAACCTTCTGCAATATTATTTGTTATTGAAACAGATGCTCTGCATATCTGATCTTTAAAGGCGTAATCTTTAGCAGCTGAAAAAAAATTGTAAATATCGGATGTGAACGTTCTTGCCTTTTGCCACGCAATAATATCTTCAAATGTCTCAATCTTCATCCTCTTAACTTTCTAACTTTAAAAACTTTTAACTTTACAAACTTTCTAACTTCCAGCCTATATGAAGTTAAAGTACGTCAGCAAAAATATCAGTATCATAAACAGCAGGGCGTAAAGCACGTAGTGGTGCACGCGGCCGGTTTGAAAAATGGCCAGCTTGTTGAGCTGCAAACTCACGCGCTTAATCAGCGGACGAACGCTCGTGCGGAAAATATCCTGCAGCACGCTGCTGAAGCGGCGCTCCGTAGGAAAAATGCTATCCTTGCTGACCGACTCCATGCCGCGCCGGCTGCGGTTGAGCGGCTGGGTGAGCGCCGCAAACTCGCCGCTGTACGAGCCTGCTGTGTACTGCACGCGCGGCGCCGCCACCGTGGCCCCGCAGGCCCAGGTAGGCCCTTGCGCCACCTTGCGCTTCCTGAGCAGGTAGTGGCGCAGCGCAAAGATTCCTCCGGCCAAAAACAGCATGCAGCCCACCGCCACGCTGGCGCGGCTTAGCGTGTATATCATTGATTGTCGGATGAATACGGCATCGGGAATGGGGAAGCTGACGGTTACAATCTGGTAGGCCGATTTGACAAAAAGCATGGGGAAGGCGCCCAGCAGCACCACCAGGCCCAGCAGCGCCAGCAGCGCGTAGTACGAGGCGTTGCGCGCCTCGGTGTCCGTCAGCGTGCTCCGCGATTGCCCCAAAAAGCCAATGCCGATGGCCTTGCTGAACGCCAGTATGGCCACGCCGCCCGAGGCGCTCAGCGCCGCCAGCGATGCCACGCCGAAGCCCGTAACGCTGTAGCCCCAGCCCCGCAGGCTGCCCAGCACGCCGCTGTATAGCACAAATTCCGACACAAAGCCCATGAAGGGCGGCAGCGCGCAAATGGCCGCCGAGCCGGCCAAAAACAGCAGCGATGCGCGCGGCATAAACTTGATTAGCCCGCCCATGCGCTCCAGGTTCTGCGTGCCCACCTTGGCGCAAACGCTGCCTGCGCTCATAAACAGCAGCGCCTTCACCAGCGCGTGGCTGAACACGTGCAGCAGCGCGCCGCTGAACCCGGTAATCATCAAAAAGTCGTTGCCCACGGCCTGCCCCAGCATGCCCAGCCCCAGCCCGATGCCCACAATGCCCATGTTCTCAATGCTTGAGTACGCCAGCAGCCGCTTGATGTCCTTCTGTATGGCCGCCATGCATACGCCGTAGATGGTGGTAAATAGGGATACTGATAAAATGATGGAGGCTATAGCCAAAAAGTCCGATTGCACGTAGGTAAGCACGCGCGCCATGCCGTAAATACCCATGTTGGTTACCACGCCGCTCATGACGCCGCCCGCGCTGGCGGGCATTTTGCTGTAGGTGTCGGGCAGCCACGTGTGCATGGGCACCAGCCCGGCCTTGATGCTGAAGGCAAAAAAGAAGAGCAGGAAAACGGGCAGGTTGGCGTTCAGCGCAAAGTAGCTGCCAATGGCGTCGAAGGAGAATGACTCGGTGGCATTTTCGATGCGCGCAAAGGCCAGCAGCAGCATGAAAAATCCGGCGTGCATTTGTATGAAAAAGGCGATGGCCGAGCGGATTTTGGAGCGCTCGTGCCCGTTGAAAATGAGCAGCAGGAACGAGCAGATGGCCATGTACTCCCAGGCAAAAAGAAACAAAAACGCGTCGCGGGCCACCAGCACAAACAACAGCGCGTACAGCAGCTGCACCTGAAAAAACAGGTGTAGCGATACCTGCGCATCGTTCTTGCCCAGCTCGTGGCGGGCAAAGTGGCTGTGGTTGTAAAAGGCCGATACGGTAAAAACGATGCAGGTAATGCCGACGAAGAGGGCGCTCAGCTTATCCACCAGAATGCTGCCGTGCTGCGCCAGCGGCAGCGGAACGGCGAGCTGCAGGTAGACGCTGTTGACCAGCGCATCGAACGCGGGGATTAGCGCTAAGCACGAGGTAGCCAGGGTAATGAGTCCGGTGTAGAGCGCCTTGAATTTTCGCGGAAGCGCAAAAACCGCAAGGGCCAACAGCGGAAGCAAAATAAGCGGCAGCTGGGGCATCCTGTTACGTTGAGTGTTGAAAATAAACTGCAAAGATACGAAAAAACGGTGGAATAGCGTAGCGGCGCAGCCCTGCGATTTTTTTCATACCTTTGCACGCTTAAAATAGCTACAAGTGACGAGTGGCAAGTGATTAGCTGAGTTGTGGGTTGTCATGCCGAGCTTGTCGAAGCGGTGCGGCGAAAGAGTGCAATTTTGAGGTATTGTAAAATGAACTACAAACATTATGTTCTATTAGCGTGCTGCGTTTTACTGGTGGCTTGTGGTAATCCCTCGAAAAAGCAGAGCGCTAAAGAGGTAAAGCAGGTAGAGAAGTTAACAAAGGAGTTGCCTGTAGGGCAAGCGTCATCAACGAAACGAAAGACGGCTGATGTAGCAGAGTTGCAAAAACTTATTAGTAAAATAGGTTTTTTAGAGTTACCGTACAGGATAAATTTTTCTCCTAACTCAAATTTCGATAGGACTGAATATGACGGAGGTGCATTGGATGGAGTTCTGTGCAATACGCTAATAGGCGTATTACCAGATACTTCAAAGTTTTATGGATTTATCGAAGTGCTTGTGGCAAGTATAGGATATCCGGTCTTTGTAACATTTGATAAATCAGGAGTGGTGATTGATGAAAATTCTCCTCCCATGGATAATTGCTATGACATGGTAAAAGAGTACCTGTATTGTAATGAGTATATCGAAATTCAAAAGGATTTGAGTTTGCATTACTACTATGGTTCAAAGTACACTTTAGAAAAAGAATATATTTCAGAAAATGAGATAATCTATGATACAATTTGCGAGCGTTACGAAAAAAGAGGAAGAATTAAGGAAAACGGAGCAATTCTTTTTGATGTAGAACGCACTACAGATAAGGAAAAGCGCATTGATTGCGACTGATTCTATTCATAATTTTCTACTCTCAAATTGTAAATTGTACTTTGTCAATTGTAAATTAATATATGGACTTATCCAAAGAAATCAAACGCCGGCGCACCTTTGCCGTCATTGCGCACCCCGACGGCGGTAAGACAACGCTTACCGAGAAGTTGCTGCTTTTTGGCGGCGCCATTCACGTGGCGGGGGCCGTTAAGTCGAACAAAATTAAAAAGGGCGCCACCTCCGACTTCATGGAAATCGAGCGGCAGCGCGGCATTTCGGTAGCCACATCGGTCATGGGGTTTGAGTACAACGGGCTGCAAATAAATATTCTCGATACGCCGGGGCACGAAGATTTTGCCGAGGATACCTACCGCACGCTCTCGGCCGTGGATAGCGCCATTGTGGTCATCGACGCGGCCAAGGGCGTGGAGACGCAAACCCGCAAGCTGATGAACGTGTGCCGCATGCGCAACACGCCGGTGATGGTTTTTGTCAACAAGTGCGACCGCGAGGGCAAAGATCCCTTCGACCTGCTCGATGAGCTGGAAAAAGAGCTCAACATAAAAACCATTCCCCTGACCTGGCCCATCAGCATGGGCGCCACCTTTAAGGGCGTGTACAGCCTGTACCAAAAGAAGCTGAACCTGTTTTTCTCGCAGGACAAGCAGCGGCTGGACAGCGAGGTGGTTGAAATAACCGATTTGGCCTCGCCCGAGCTGGAGAAGTACGTGGACAGGTATGCCGCCAAGCTGCGCGAAGATGTGGAGCTGCTGAGCGGAGTTTACCCGCACTTTGAAACGGCCGACTACCTGGCGGGCGGCACGGCGCCGGTGTTTTTCGGCTCGGCCCTGAACAACTTCGGCGTGCAGGAGCTGCTCAACTCGTTTTGCGAAATTGCGCCGTACCCGCGCCCCACGCACACCGACACGCGCACGGTCGATCCCTTTGAGGAGAAGCTCACGGGCTTTGTGTTCAAAATCCACGCCAACATGGACCCCAACCACCGCGACCGCCTGGCGTTTCTCAAAATTTGCTCAGGGACCTTCGAAAGAAACAAGGCCTACCTGCACGTTCGCCAGGGAAAAAACCTGCGCTTTTCGAGCCCCAGCGCCTTTATGGCCGAGAAAAAAACGGTGGTCGATGAGGCCTTTCCCGGCGATATTGTGGGCCTGCACGACACGGGCAACTTTAAAATAGGCGATACGCTGACCGAGGGCGAAAAGATGAGCTTCAAGGGTATTCCCAGCTTCTCGCCCGAGCAGTTCCGCTACATCGATAACGCTGACCCGCTCAAGTCCAAGCAGCTGGCCAAGGGCGTTGACCAGCTCATGGACGAGGGCGTGGCCCAGCTGTTTGTCAGCTCGCTCAACGGGCGCAAAATTATTGGCACGGTGGGCGCGCTGCAGTTCGAGGTTATTGAGTACCGCCTGGAGCACGAGTATGGCGCCAAGTGCCGCTGGGAGCCCATTTCGCTGCACAAGGCCTGCTGGATTGAGAGCGACAACAAGGCGCAGCTGGCCGATTTTATGCAGCGCAAGCACACCAACATGGCGCGCGATAAGCACGGCCGCGATGTGTTCCTTGCCGACTCGGCCTACGCCCTGCAAATGGCGCAGGAAAAATTCCCCGACATCAGGTTTTACTTTACCAGCGAGTTTTAAAATAGTTGAGAATGGAGCGCGAATTCATTCTTCACCCTCCATTCTCCACGCTCAACAAAAATGGAAACCCTTCCTAAAGAAAAACTTTTCTCCGCCAGCTTCATCTACGTTTGCGTAGCCAATTTTTTGCTGTTTTTCTCGTTCTACCTCCTGATGCCCATTTTCCCGTTTTACTTGGTGGAGAAGTTTCAAACCGACAATTCGCAAGCAGGGCTGGTGCTGGCTTGTGTTTCACTTACCGTGATACTGGTACGGCCGTTTTCGGGCTACCTGGTTGATGTTACATCGCGCAAGCCGCTTTACTTATTGGCGTATTTTTTGCTCATGTGGGCGTACCTTGGCTACGCTCTGGCCACGGCGCTAACGCTTGTGGTTGTAGTGCGCCTGGCGCATGGCCTCGTATTTGGTACGGTAACTATTGCAGGTAGCACGCTGCTTATTGATATCATTCCCGCCTCACGCCGAGGGGAGGGGCTTGGCTACTACGGCATGATGAACAACCTCTCTATGACCATTGGCCCCATGGTGGGTATGCTTTTGCACGACTTTTATAATTACGATGTTATTTTTGCTTTTGCCATTGGCTCATGCTTCATCGGGCTGATTTTTGCCGTTCTAATAAAAGCTCCGGTAAAGCCGCGCCTACCCGGAACCACCGTAATTTCGCTCGACAGGTTTGTGCTGCTCAAAGGGCTTCGGGCCGGCGGAGCGTTGGTGCTCATGAGCATTCCGTACGCTATGACCACCAGCTTTGTGGCCATGTACGGTAAGGAGCTGAACGTGGTGGGTGGCGTGGCTTGGTTTTTTACCATGCTGGCGGTGGGACTCATTTGTGCTCGCTTTTTCTCCGGTCGCGCGGTGGATAGGGGCAAGCTAACCGAAATGATTTTGCTCGGTACAGCATTTACCGTGGTGGCATTTCTGCTGCTGGCCTCCTCCAAATTTTTTATGGGGATGAATAACCTTGCAGGCTCGGTGGTTTACTTTGCCTCGGCGCTGCTGCTCGGGTTATCCTACGGTTCTATTTTTCCGGCGTATAATACTTTATTCGTAAGCCTTGCCAAGCACAATCAGCGCGGCACGGCTAATGCTACCTACCTTAACTCGTGGGATTTGGGCATTGGTATCGGCTTGCTGCTGGGCGGCTACCTGTCACAGCATGCCGGTTATCCCGCAACATATACGCTGGGGGCAATTTTATGTGGGGCTTCTTTTGTCGTATTTATTACGGTGGTGGTAGCGCATTTTCATAAAAACAGGGTGGAGTAGTGCAGCGGTTCAAACATGATAAGGCCTGCAACATGCCCCTCAATTTTCTAACGGTAGCTGAGCGTGTATGGTGCTTATAAAATAGCTATATTTGCGAATGTATAGCCACTTACCATGTCGTATTTTGAAGAAATAAAAAGCGGTTTAACATCAATAAAACCGGAGCTGGTGCAGCGATTCCACGTTCGCTCCATCGGGCTATTCGGTTCGGTGGTGCGCCAAGATTTCTCCCCTTCAAAAAGCGATATTGATATCATTGTGGACTTTTCTGCGCCGGTGGGAGTCGAATTTATTGTGCTGGCCGATTACTTAGAGCGATACTTTCACCGGAAGGTGGATTTAGTATCAAAAAAAGGCATTAAAAGCAGCTACTACTCCGAAATCGAAAAGGATATTGTATATGTCTAAGCGTTACGCTAACCCGCGGCGTAAGTGAAATGTCCCCGTTCTTGTAGTAGTATGCTATCAACATTCTCTGCGTCCCTGCGCGAGCTACTCCTCGTTGACAAGCGCCACCGTGGCGCAGGCCACAACCCCCGCTGTTTCGGTGCGCAGGCGGCTGCCGCCCAAGCTTACCTCCGTAAATCCGTTTTGCTTAGCCAGCGCCACCTCGGCGGGCGAAAAATCTCCCTCGGGGCCAACCAGCACCAGCACGTTCTGCCCGGCTGCAAGGGCGTTTTTCAGTAGCGCTTTGGGCGCCTCGGCGCAGTGCGCTATGCACTTTACGCCGTCGAATTCCTGCGCAACAAAGTTTGCAAACTCGGTCATCGCGTTCAGCCGAGGGTGGTACGCCTTGAGCGATTGCTTTACGGCGGAGGTAACCACCTTTTCCGAGCGCTCGTCCTTGACCACCTTGCGCTCGGAGCGCTCGCAAAGCAGGGGCGTGATTTCGTCCACGCCGATCTCCGTAATTTTCTCCAAAAACCACTCGTAGCGCTCCACGTTTTTGGTGGGTGCAATGGCCAGGTGCAGGCGGTAGCTGCGCTTGCCGAACTCGCGCTGCACGCTGGTTACGCGCACCTCGCAGCGCTTGTCGCGGGCGCGGGCAATGGCGGCGGTGTACAGACCCCCTTTCCCGTCAACGAGGTGAATGGTGTCGCCCTCGGCCAGCCGCAGCACGCGCACGCAGTGCTTCGACTCCTCCTCGCTCAGCGTATAAGTTTCGCCCGCTATGTCGGGGGTATAAAAAAGATGCATAACTTTGTATAGTCAGTTGGTAAAGTTTGTAAAGTTAGAAAGTTTATAAAGATGAGCGGTACTTTTGCCGCTTTACTTTACCAACTTTACAAAATTTTACTTTATCACTTTCTAACTTTACAAACTTTCTAACTTTCCAAACTTGAATAGCTCAAGCATAGGCATATTCGATTCCGGCGTAGGCGGCTTGTCCGTTTTGAAAGAGGTGGCGGCCCTGCTGCCGCACGAAAATGTGTGCTACGTGGCCGACGCCGCGCACTGCCCCTACGGCCCGCGCCCGGCGGGCGAGGTGCTGCAGCTCTCGCTCGATATTGTCAACTTTTTGCTGCAAAAAAAAGGCTGCAAAATTATAGTGGTGGCCTGCAACACCGCCACCGCCGCTGCCATTGACGATTTGCGCCGCATGTTTCCGCACCTGCCCTTTGTGGGTATGGAGCCTGCGGTAAAGCCGGCTGCGCAGCAAAGCCGCACGCGCAGCATTGGCATACTGGCCACCGCCGGAACGCTGCAGGGGCGCCTGTTCAACGAAACCAAGGCGCGCTACGCCGCCGGTGTAAGCCTGCACGTAACCGTGGGCACCGGCCTGGTGGAGCTGGTGGAGCAGGGCCGGGAGGACTCGCCCGAGGCGCTGGCGCTGCTGCAACAGTATTTGCAGCCCATGCTCAACGCCAACGTGGATGAACTGGTGTTGGGCTGCACGCACTATCCCTTTTTACAAAATACGATTGAAAAAATTACGCAGGGGCGAATGGTAGTCGTAAATCCGGCCCCGGCCGTTGCCGCGCAAACCAAGCGCCTGCTTGAGCAAAATGCCCTGCTGAGCTCCGCTGCGGGCGGTGCGCGCTACGAGTTTTTTTCCACGGGCGATGTGAGTATTTTAGAAGAAATGCAGCAAAAGCACCTACCTTTTATAGCCGGCAAGTGCTCGTTTGAGGCGCTACGGCCCGGGGGAGAGGTTGCTGTGAGTAAAGCATGATGAGCGGTACCACCAAAAATATTTCCGGCGATTCAAGAAAGCGTGGATTTCTTTAGCGTGATGGTTAAGGGAGAGGATTTCTCTCTACGCTTCGCTTCGTTCGAAATGACGGCATTTCCGAGGGAAGGGTGGTGGGGGGGGGGGGGGGGGGGGGGGGGGGGGGGGGGGGCCGCCCCCCCCCCCGCCCCCCCGCCCGCACGGAGACGAAGAGAGCCCAAAAAAAAGAACAAAAAGAGGAAAAAAAAAAAAAAAAAAAAAAAAAAAAAAAAATTTTATTTTTTTTTATATAAAAAAAAAAAAAAAAAAAAAAAAAAAAAAAAAAAAAAAATAAAAAATAATATTAATTATTATAATAAATAATAATAAAA
>JAVBPG010000051.1:0-19139 GCA_031549685.1 Bacteroidales bacterium
TTGCAAATCGACTTGTGGCTTACGTTGTATAGCTCTTTCAACTCCTCCGCATTCCGGCCGAGCTTGATTTGGTAAACGGCGTATAGCCGAACCCCTTGCGAAAATTTTTCGTCCTTGCGAAGCTGGGATTTGGTGCTCGACAAGGAGCCTTGTACCGATAACCGTTCTTTTGACATCGCTTTTTTTTGATGCAAAGATACAATTATTATTTATATTGTAAAAATATATTAGACTTTATATAATAAAAGTAGTAACCCGAATGTTGCGTTTGCTTGTTTTGCAGAGTTATCAAGGCTTTGCGGAGGGGTAGGAATAAAAAAAGAACCGCTTTTCAACGGTTCTTATGAAGTAGTAGCCCCACCGCGACTCGAACGCGAATTTAAAGTTTAGGAAACTTTCGTTCTATCCCTTGAACTATAGGGCCAAGTTTTCAGTCGGCAATAGGCAATTCATTGCCGACTGCTTATTGCCGACTTGATTTTATTTAGGGTCGTAGGCCCAGGTGAGGTAAATTGCACCCCAGGTAAAGCCCGCGCCAAAGGTGGCGATAATGAGCTTATCGCCCTTCCTGAGCTTTTTTTCGTAATCCCACATGCAGAGGGGAATGGTAGCCGCTGTAGTGTTGCCGTACTTCTCAATGTTTATCATCACGCGCTCCTTGCTCACACCCATGCGGCGCGCGCAGGCATCGATAATGCGCATGTTGGCCTGGTGGGGAATGAACCACGCTACATC
Source organism: Bacteroidales bacterium (assembly GCA_031549685.1). Taxonomy (GTDB): domain Bacteria; phylum Bacteroidota; class Bacteroidia; order Bacteroidales; family UBA932; genus JAITMY01. The sequence continues at coordinate 736 of JAVBPG010000051.1, forward strand.
GTCTCCCTTGAGGTTGTGCTTCTCCATCATGGCCACCGCGGTGTCGCTCATGTTGGTTACGGCCGCCTTAAATACGGGCTGCCCCTCCTGGTAAACGAAGTGCTGGCGCTTGATGACAGTATCAAGCGTTGCGGGCAGCTGGGAGCCGCCGGCCGCCTGAAACAAGTGCTTGCGCCCCGAGCCGTCAACGCGCATCATGGCATCCATCAGGCCCTGGCCGTTGGTGCTGGGCTCGAGCAAAACGGCCGCCGCACCGTCGCCGAAAATGGGGCAGGTGGTGCGGTCGGTGTAGTCCACAATGGACGACATTTTATCGGCGCCCACCACAATTACCTTTTTGTGCGAGCCCGACTCTACAAACTTTGAAGCGGTAACCAGGCTGTACAAAAATCCCGAGCAGCCGGCATTGATATCGTAGCCAAAAGCATTCTTCACGCCCAGCTTATCGCTGATGATATTAGCCGTTGAGGGGAAGGGCATATCGGGGGTTACGCCGCACCACAGCAGCATGTCCACCTCTTCGGGCTTGCAGCCTGTTTTTTTGAACAAGTCCAACACGGCCTCCACCGCCATGTCGGAGGTGGCCTTACCTTCGCCCTTCAGGATGTGGCGCTCTTTAATGCCCATGTGCGACATGATCCACTCGTCGCTCGTATCTACCATTCGGCTCAACTCTTCGTTGGTAAGAATGTACTCGGGGACGTAGCCTCCCACCCCTGTTATGGCTGCGGTAATTTTAGACATTGGTATTGAGTGCTTGTTTAACTTTTTCGGCCAGCTGCGCCTTTACTACGCTTTCGGTTTGCAGAATCATGGTTCTGATAGCCTCTGCGCTGGAGTGGCCATGGCCTATGATAACGGTGGAGTTTACCCCCAGCACGGGAGTTCCGCCGTAGAGCTCGTAGTTAAAACGGTCGAAGAATTCGCTCTTAATGCCCAGCTTCTGCGTCATTACGTACATGGCCTCGGCCTGCTTGAGTACGATGTTGCCCACAAATCCGTCGCACACCACCACATCGGCAATTTTACCGGAGTAAATTTTGTTGCCCTCAACGTTGCCCACAAAGTTGATGTTGCGCATTTGCTTCATCATGCCGTTGGCGGCCTGGGTAAGCATGTTACCCTTTTCGTCCTCCTCGCCGTTGCTCAACAGGGCTACGCGCGGGTTTTCTATTCCCAACACATTCTTGGCGTAAATGGCGCCAAGCACGGCAAACTGGCAAAGCATTTCGGGCTTGCAGTCGGCGTTCAGGCCGGCGTCAACGAGCAGGGCGAGGCCACCGCTCATTTGCGGAATGATGGTGGGGATGCAGGGTCGCATAACGCCCTCCACCGGCTTAACGGTGTACATGGCGCCCACCAGCATGGCTCCGGTGCTCCCGGCGCTGGCAAAGCCGTCGATTTCCTTTTTTGCCAAAGCGTGGAATCCCACCGTAATGCTGGAGTCGGGCTTTTGCTGAAATGCCTTGGCAGGATGGTCGCTCATTTCGAGCACCTGCGTGGTGTGCACGATGTCCACGTTGGCGGGGTCAAAACCGGCCTGCGCCATAAGCGCCAGGGTTTTTTCCTTATCGCCGAAAAGCACCATGCGGCTGCCGGCCGAAAGCGAGCCGTGTGCCTGCATTACGCCTTGCACAACGACTTCGGGGGCGTGATCGCCACCCATTACATCAACGCCAATTCTCATGTGTTGTTTTTTTAACGTGGGCCAAACGGGTTCGCCCTTGCGAATGCCCGTATGGTAAGGCTTACGCTTTAAAATCTACTACGCCGTGGCCTGCTTTTCAACCACCAGGCGACCGCGGTAGAAGCCGCACTCGGGGCAAACGCGGTGAAAAAGAGTTGCCGAACCGCAGTTAGAGCAGGTGCTCACGGTGGGGGCAACGGCCTTGTAGTGCGTACGGCGCTTGTCGCGGCGCTGCTTAGAAATTTTCGATTTTGGATGTGCCATTTCGAATTAAAAAATTATGAATTAAAAAATATAAATTTAAACTTTAACCGGAGCAAGGAGTAAGGATGAAAAGAGCAAGGACTTTGTTCTAACATTTAAAACAATCACGTAGTCTTTGTTCTTTGATCCTTATATCTTTAGTCCGTAATTATTACAAACCTTTCAGCTTATTCCAAGGCGAACTCTCGTCCTTGCTTTGCTGGGCCTGGGCTTGCAGCTCGTGCAGCTTGGCCAGCATTTCCTTGTTGCAGGTGCTGCTGCCGTTCTCATCGTCGGGGTGCAGGCGCTGCATGGGCAGGCTCAGGCAAATGCTCTCGTAGAGGTACTGCGCAAGGTTAACCTCGGTGTCGCTCGGCGCCATGTTCATTACCTCATCCTCGGAGTTGTCGTCGTCCTCCAAGCCTCCGATGAAGCTAACGGTAAGCCTCCCCTCAAAATCAACCGGCTCAAAATACTCATCCAAGCACCTATCGCACTGCACCTTAACTTCACCCTCCAGGGAAAAGTCCAGCACCATGAACGTGCTGCCTCTTTCCGCATCCACGTACACATCCACATCGCCCTCCGATATTTCGGAGCCCTCAAAGTGCTTAAAGAAGGTGCTATCCACATGGAATTCGAACTCGTGCTCTCCCTGCGGCAAATCGGCATACGCAATGGTATAGGCGCTTAATTCATCCATATTTAAAGAGTGCAAATAAAGCGGACAAAGGTAAGGTTTTTTTGCCAATGTGCAAAACTTGTTGAAAAGGAGCGCCGGGAAAGCCTTTCAAGGCAGCACAAAATCATCAACCTAAAAATCTGCTTGTTAAACATTTATCAAAATTGACAAGTTGCTGATAATAAATAATATTAGCGCAATCGGCTTACCCTCCGCTCTTCTTCGTCTTATACCCCGCCTTCAGCAGCAAGTCCAGCACCTTATCCCTAAAGTCGCCCTGAATTAAAATTTCGCCGTCTTTGGCGGTTCCACCCACGCCGCACTTGGTTTTGAGCATTTTACCAAGCGATTCTAAGTCTTCCGTTTTTCCCGCAAAGCCGGTAACGAGCGTAACCTGCTTGCCGCTGCGCTGCTTGCGGTCGAGCTGCACGCGCAGGTTCTGCTGCTGCGGCGGAAGCGTTGCGGTCTCCCCGCCTTGCGCCTGCTCGTAGCTAAAATCAGGGTTGGTGGAGTACACCACGCCAAGGCGTTCTTTCCAGTCGCTCATGTTGAGGTACAATTTACTATTTACAAAGTACAAATTCTCTGTGGTTCTCTGTGAAGCCTCCGTGCTGCTCTGTGCAACCGTTTTTTCACGGAGTGAATGCAAAAGTAAAGAAAATTGCAGAAAAATCAAAAATGCTTACAATTTGTAACACACCGAAAATGTTTATATTTATCTATAAATTAACATATTACGAATTAAATTGTGTTTGTTTTAGGCAAAATTTTTGTATAATGCTAACATTTTGTAACTTGCAGACCGTTTTTTATGCATTTTAAATCAAAAAATTCTTTATAAACAACAGCCATGAGTCAATCCCCACAAGTAAAATTTTACAGCGGCGAAAATATTCCGCTGGAGCTGCACAAGGTGCGCGTAGTGCAAAAGCTGCACCTGGTTCCCATCGAAAGGCGCCTGGAGGCCCTGTACGAGGGCGGGTTCAACACCTTCAGGCTCAACACCACCGATGTGTACCTCGACATGCTTACCGACAGCGGCACCAACGCCATGAGCGACCAGCAAATGGGCGCCATGATGATGGCCGATGACGCCTACGCGGGCTCGCAAAGCTTTTTCCGCCTGCAAAAAGCCGTGGAGGATGTGCTGGGCAAAAAGTACCTGCTGCCCACGCACCAGGGCCGCGCCGCCGAGAATATCATATCCAACGCCTACGTAAAGCAGGGTTCGCTCGTTCCCATGAACTACCACTTTACCACCGCCATGGCACACATTACGCAGTACGGTGGCAAGATTGTGGAGCTGCTGTACGACGAGGCCTACAAAATTAAAAGTTCGCACCCGTTCAAGGGCAACATGAACATCGAAAAGTTGGATGCCTGCATCAAGCAGCACGGCGCCAAGAACGTGCCCTACATTCGTATGGAGGCCTCCACCAACCTCATCGGCGGGCAGCCCTTTTCCATTCAAAACCTCCGCGATGTGCGCGCCATTGCCGACAAGTACGGCATTAGGCTGGTGCTCGACGCCAGCCTGCTGGGCGAAAACGCCTACTTAGTGAAGCAGCGCGAGGAGGAGTTTAGGGAGCAAAGCATGGCGGAAATTATTCTTACCATGACCGACCTGGCCGACCTGGTGTACTTCTCGGCACGCAAGCTCAGCTCATCGCGCGGGGGCGGAATCTGCACCAACAACCAGGAAATTTACCGCGAGCTGGAGCCGCTGGTGCCGCTCTTCGAGGGCTTTTTGACCTACGGCGGCATTTCGGTGCGCGAGATTGAGGCCATGGCCGTGGGGCTACGCGAAACGCTGGACGAAAGCATGATTTGCCAAAGCCCACGCTACATTGAGTACTTAGTGGGCGCGCTCGACGCAAAGGGCATCCCCGTGGTAACGCCTCCGGGCGTGCTGGGCTGCCACGTTGACGCCATGCAAATATGCGCGCACCTTCCGCAAACACAGTACCCCGCCGGAGCGCTGGCGGCGGCGTTCTACCTCATTTCGGGGGTGCGCGGCATGGAGCGCGGCTCGGTGTCGAACCAGCGCGACGAGTACGGCAACGAAACCTACGCCGACATGGAGCTGCTGCGTTTAGCCGTTCCGCGCCGCGTGTTCACGCTTTCGCAAATAAAGTACGTGGAGGACAGAATGACGTGGCTGTACGAAAATCGCCAGCTGATAGGCGGCCTCAAGTTTGTGTACGAGCCGCCCGTGCTGCGCTTCTTCATGGGCGGGCTGGAGCCGCTCACCGACTGGCCCCAGCAGCTGCTGGCCAAGTTCAGAAAGGACTTCGGCGACAGCCTGTAGCAACGGAGAACGAAGAATGAAGTAGGCGAGATGGTTTTTCTCGCCTACTTTTTTTGGTGGCTCGGTATGATTTTTGATTGGCGCCGCCAGCAGTACGCACCCGGGCTGCCCTGTAGGCTTTAAACGCCTTCGGGAACAGCAGCGGTAGCGAAGGCGCTCTTTTTGCAATACCGCCCGCACTGCTCACAAATGCTATACCCCAGAATGGCGCCGAGTATGAAATCTTCCTCGGGAGAGAGCTTGTTCAACGGCTTATTGCAAAAGCGTCTAATCACCTCGATGCAAACCCTTTCTCCGAAAAAAACATTCATCCTGCTGTTGCTTAAGGGACAAATAAAGTAGGCCATTTGGTTGGTTTCAAGCTTTGAAACCGCCCGCTCCTCACACTCACTTTGCAAAGTACATAGCGCAGCGCTACGAACACCCTTTTTACATTCGTATATTAAATGGGTAAAGACTTTTAATTTCTCCATACACCCCCCCCCGCGGACTCAGGCGCACTCCGGCTTTAACAGCTCAAGCCATTGGCTGATACGCTTACTTGTTTTATCGGATTCATTCTCCTCATCCAAGGGTAGCCCACAAAAGACGCCGTTTTTTACGGCCCTTGAATCATCGAAAGAGTAATCTGAAGTAGCGGTATGGTTGCCAATAAGCGTAGCGCCGGCTTTTTGGGCGGCCTCGGCAATGATGCCCACGGCATCGCAGAACGTATCGGAGTAGGAGGATGAATCGCCCGTTCCGTAAACGGCTACCTTTTTACCCGATAAATTCATTTTTTCAAAGTTTCCGATAAATCCCTCCCAGTCATCCTGTAAATCGCCCAAGCCCCACGTGGATGAGCCCAGAATCAGGATATCATAGCTGAGCATTTGCTCCGGGCTTGCCTTTGAGATGTCGATAATGTCGCCTTTATCAACTCCCAAGCCTTTTGCTATTGCTTCGGCAGCACCTTGCGTGTTGCCCGTAGATGAACCGTAGAATACACCTTTTTTACTCATACTCTTGTTATTAAATTATTGATATTGATGAAGCCGGAAGCAAAGATACGGCCGGATCCGCAGCCCTTCCTTACCCTAAAGGGATTATAATTTTAAAGAAAGGGAATTCCACCTCCCTACTTTTAGCGATTGTAGGAATACCTGCAGAGCCGTACCTTTACGCCGCAAAGGTATGCGCATTCAAACCCCGATTCCTTACGCGAGGCGCATTATAATTTTAACATAAAGGATTTTTTTTGATGATCGTTCGATTGGTTCATCCGAATTTGCAAGAAACGATAACGGAGCTTCCGTTACGCTCTTTTTCTACAGAAAATACGCTGAAAAAGCATGAGTATAAAGTTGACAACTATTTCCTTAAGGCTTCCTTCTCGGAAATACGAACCCCTCACATTTGTGCTATTGACACAAATGTTTTGTGCAGCGACAGCGTAAAAATGTATTTGCAGGCTGAAGAGCACGGCTGCATTTGTTTTTGTGCAGCGCTACGGGGTAGCGTCACCTCTACTTATGAGCCCTTCGGGTACAAAGAAAAATGGCTGGAAGGGAAAGCGAACCTTTTATCATTTGAGGGGTTGAATTCTACCTGCTTTTGGGTAAATAAACCATTCCGGATGCGGGAGATAATGCTGTCCGGAAAGTACCTGGAGGAGCTTACCGGAAAGTACCCCGAGCTGATGAAAAATGTAGCCGTGCAGCACATGCAGGATGGGCGGTTCAAGGCGTTCAAGGAAAATAAAGTATTTTGTCCCAAAATAGCGTTGGCGCTAAATAACATCTTCCATTCCGCTGTCGATGGGAGCTCTGAGGAGATGTATATTGATGCTAAAATCAGGGAAATACTTTCACTATTCCTCTGCCGGAATAAGCAAAAGGATTGCTCTGGCTGCTCCTGCTTTTCGTCCAAGGACAATGATTTGTTTATCCGGGTAAAAGAGATTATTGAAAAGGAATACGTAAATCCGCCGTCGCTACGCCAGCTGGCGTTGATGGTCGGAACCAATGAGTGCAAGCTCAAAAACGGGTTCAAGTCGCTGTTCGGAACGACCGTATTCGGGCATTTATTCGAATATCGTATGGAGATGGCTTGCCGCTTACTCCTTGATAGCGGGACAAGCGTGCAGGAAATCGGCAACCATGTCGGGTACGAGCATCACTCGCACTTCTCGACCGCCTTCAAAAGAAGGTTTGGAGTTTCGCCATTGGAGTACAGAACGGAAAGTATCAAAGAGTAGCCGGGGTGTATTTTGAGCAGCACTACGTTTAGTAAAAATGGGAAGAAATACACCTGAGCACGCTCAACAACATGCTCATTGCGGTGTACCACGTACAAATTCCGCTTAGGTCGCTGCTTGAGCTGCAAAAAACGAAAAAGAGGACTTGTTTCTCACTTTGTTTCCACCGGCAAGAAAAAAGCAGCCACAAGGAACCTTGTAACTGCTTCACTTTAAGCTTGTGGGCCCAACAGGGCTTGAACCTGTGACCCCCTGATTATGAGTCAGGTGCTACTAACCAACTGAGCTATGGGCCCGATAGAAACGGGGTGCAAATATATACATTTTGCTTGAATCTGCAAAAAAATGGTGGCTACGCAAACGAGCCGCCCATAATATCCAGCAGCTCCGAGGTAATATTCTGCTGGCGCAGCTTGTTGTAGCTGAGCCGCAGCTCGTCAAGCATTTCGTCGGCGTTTTCGGTGGCCAGCTGCATGGCCATGGTGCGGGCGGCGTGCTCCGAGGTGTGGTTGTCCATGAGCGCGGCGTAGAATTTAGCCCTGAGCGCCTGCGGCAAAATTTCGGTGGCCAGCTCCTCGCGCGAGGGCTCCAGCAGGTAGTGGTCAAAGCGCTTGGCCTGCGCCGGTGCAGCGGGCATCACGTAGGGCAAAAGCGTGTCGTGCGTAATGTTCTGTATCGCCATGTTGCGGTAGCGGTAGTACACCAAATCCACCTTCTTTAGCTTGCCCGAAAAGAGCTGCTGCGTCAGCTCCTCGACCAGCTGCGCGGCCTCGGCAAAGCCGGCCTTTCCGGCCAGCGCGTCGTAGTCGCCCTGGGGAGCGTGGCCGGATTCAGCCAGCGCCTTCCTCAGCTTTTTTCCGATGGGGAAAAAAACCAGCTCCTGCCCGCGGTACTGCTTTTCGATGGCGCTAATTTCCTTTATCATGCGCGAGTTGAATGCGCCGCACATGCCGCTGTTGGAGGCCATGATGACGACGGCCACGGCGCCTTTTTCGCGCGGCTCGGTGTAGGGCAGCTGCAGCGGCGTATCGCCGTTGCCAAGCGCCGCCACCACGCCCTCAACGGCGCGGTTATAGGCCACAGCGCTTACCAGCGAAGCCTGCGAGCGGTGCATGTGCGCCGAAGAAATCATCTGCCGTGCCTGGGTGATTTTCTTGGTGCTCTCCACCGACGCTATGCGCATTTTTACCTCTTTGAGCGAAGCCATAAGTTACACAAATTGTCTGGTTACCTGCGCGGCAACATTCTTCAATGCGGCCTCCACGTCGGCATCTATTACACCTTGATCGAGCTTGTCCAGCACATCGGTTTTGTGCACGAGGTGCAGCTGCTCCAAAAAGTTTTTTTCAAAATCGCTGACCTTGTCCAGGGGTACATCCTTGAGCAGACCGTAGGTTCCGCAGTAAAGTATGGCCACCTGCTCGCCCGTGCTGAGCGGGTTGTACTGCGGCTGAATGAGCAGGCGCGTGTTTTTTCTGCCCCTGTCGATAATCTGCGCGGTAACGGCATCCATGTCGCCGCCAAAGCGCGTAAAGGCTTCGAGCTCGCGGTACTGCGCTTGGTCGATTTTGAGCGTTCCGGCCACCTTTTTCATAGCCTTTACCTGGGCATTTCCCCCCACGCGCGACACGGAAATACCGATGTTGATGGCGGGGCGGTTGCCCTGGTTGAAGAGCTCGGTATCCAAAAATATTTGTCCGTCGGTAATGGATATTACGTTGGTGGGAATGTAGGCCGACACATCGCCCGCCTGCGTTTCGATAATGGGCAGCGCCGTGAGCGAGCCTCCGCCCTTTACTTTTCCCTTGAGGCTTTCGGGGAGGTCGTTCATTTGCGTGGCCACCTCGTCCTGCTTAATAATTTTGGCGGCGCGCTCGAGCAGGCGCGAGTGCAGGTAGAAAATATCGCCCGGGTAGGCCTCGCGACCCGAGGGGCGGCGCAGGATGAGCGACACCTCGCGGTAGGCCACGGCCTGCTTCGAAAGGTCATCGTACACCACCAGGGCGTGGCGCCCCGTATCGCGAAAATACTCGCCTATGGCGGCGCCGGCAAAGGGGGCAAAGTACTGCAGGGCGGCCGGCTCCGATGAGTTGGCGGCCACCACCACCGTGTAGTCCATGGCGCCCTTGGCGCGCAGCGTATCCACCAGCGTGGCTACGGTGGAGGCCTTTTGGCCTATGGCCACGTAAATGCAGAAGAGCGGGTTGCCGGCCTCAAAGTTTTGGCGCTGGTTGATAATGGTATCAATGGCAATGGCGGTTTTTCCCGTTTGGCGGTCGCCGATAATGAGCTCGCGCTGCCCGCGCCCGATGGGTATCATGGAGTCGATGGCCTTGATGCCGGTTTGCATGGGCTCGTTAACGGGCTGGCGAAAAATTACGCCCGGCGCCTTGCGCTCCAGCGGCATGGCTATGCGCTCGCCGCCAATGGCGCCCGCCCCGTCGATGGGCTCGCCCAGCGGGTTAATAACGCGGCCTATGAGGCTTTCGCCCACCATGATGGAGGCAATCTGCCCCGTGCGCTTTACCGTGTCGTCCTCGCGCACCATGTCGGTTGAGCCCAGCAGTACGGCGCCCACGTTGTCCTCCTCCAGGTTCATCACCACGGCTTTTACGCCGTTGTCGAACTCGAGCAGCTCGCTGGATTCGGCGTTGGTGAGGCCGTAAATGCGCGCCACGCCGTCGCTCACCTGCACCACCGTACCTACCTCTTCGAGGGTTTTGTCGGGGTCAACTTCGTCCAACATTTTGTAAATAATGTCGGGTATTTCACTAACCTTGATGTTGTCTGTCATAAGTTTAATTTACGCTATTCTGCGTGTCAAAATCCTCCACCAGCTTTTTTCTCATTTGCTTCAACCTTCCGGTAACGCTGGCGTCGATGCGGTAGGTGCCCCACTTGAGCATGTAGCCGCCCACAATCTCTTTATCCACCTTGGCATTGAAGCTTACGGTGTGCTTGGTGGCCTCCTCTATTTTATCAAGCATGCGCTTTTCCACCGTTTTGTCCACGGGGGTGGCGGTGGTAAGCTCTACGTTGAGCAACTTTTTTTCGCGGCGGTAGATGTTCTGAAAGCTTTGGCAAATATCCTGCAAAAAATCCGTCCGGCCGCACTTAAACAGCACCTGCACAAAGCGCCGCAGCTCGGCGCTCGGGCTGCCTCCAAAGAGCGCAACGGCCAACTCCTCCTTTTTTTGCTGCGGGATGGTGCGGTTGTCGAGCGAGCGCCTAAGGGCGGGGTAGCTGACAAAAGCGCGGCCAAGGGCAAGGGTTTCGGCATATACCTTATCCTCGCTGCCGTGCTCAGCGGCGTACATCCACAGCGCCGAGGCGTACCGTCGTGCTATAAGTCCTCTGTTCATTTTTTACTAAACGGATCGCTGCACCTCCTCGTTGAGCAGGCGGTCAATAAGGTCGCGCTGCTGCTCGTCGGTGCTGAGCTGTTGGTTAATTACCTTTTCGGCTACGCGCACCGAAATGTCGGCCACCTGCTCGCGGATTTGCACCAGGGCGCGCGCCTTTACCTCGCGCACTTCGGCGGCGGCGCGCACCAGCTGCTGGCGGGTTTCGGCCTCGGCGGTATCCTTGGCATCGCTCAGCATTTTGGTTTTTATTTCCTGCGCCTCGCTCAGCAGGGTTCGCCGTTCGCTGTGCGCCTTATCCAAAATAACCTCGGCCTGCTTGTTGAGCGTAGCCAACTTTTCCTCGGCCAGCCGCGCGTCCTCAAGCGATTTTTCGATGTAGCTGTTGCGCTCGTCCACCGCCTTGGTTATTACCGGAAAGCCAAACTTGGCAAGGATAAAAAAGACTACGCCGAACGACAAGGTCATCCAGAACAGCAGCCCCATATCCGGCATTAACAGTGACATAGGTGTTGATGTTTTTTAAAGTGCAAGGAAGCAAACTACCACGGCAAACAGCGCTACGCCTTCGATGAGCGCGGCCACAATAATCATATTCATGCGGACATTGTTGGCGGCTTCGGGCTGGCGGGCGATGGCCTCCATGGCCGCAGCACCGATTTTACCAATGCCGATGCCGGCGCCGATGGCAACAAGTCCGGCACCCAAGGTTGCACCCAAAGTGCCAAGTCCCATGCTGCTCGAGGCAGCTTGTAGTAGTGATGGTAGCATAACGTTTTTTGTTTTTAATGGTTGTAGTTACTTTGTAAAAATTCGATTTGCGACTTGCGATAGGCGACTTTCATCTCTTGTCGAAAAATCGAGCATCGCATGTCTATTTATTATTTAGTGGTGCTTTACGTTGGCCATGCCGATAAATACGGCCGACAGCAGCGTAAACACGTAGGCCTGGATGTAGGCCACCAGCAGCTCGACCAGGTTCATAAAGCAGGCAAAAAGTATGGCCACCACCGACATGCTGCCGTTGACCGCCGACCCCATGCTGGCGGTAATAAATATGAGGCATACCAGGCCCAGAATAACCGAGTGCCCCGCCATAATGTTGGCAAAAAGACGAATCATAAGGGCAAAGGGCTTGGTGAACACGCCAAAGATTTCGATAACCGGCATAATGGGCGCCGGCACCTTGAGCCAGGTGGGCACCTCGGGCCATATAATTTCCTTCCAGTACGCCTTGGTGCTCGACAGGTTGATGGCCACAAAGGTGCAAAGCGCCAGCACCATGGTTACGGCAATATTGCCGGTAACGTTGGCTCCCCCCGGAAAAAACGGAACCAGGCCCATGAGGTTATTTATAAAAATGAAAAAGAAGGCCGTCAGCAGGTAGGGCGCATACTTTTTATAGCCCTCTCCCACGCAGGGCTTTATAACCTCATCGTAGATGCTCACGAGCAGCAACTCCACCGCGCCCCTAAAGCCCTTGGCGGGCCGCATGGAGCCCCGGCGGTACCAGCCCGCTAACGGCATAATAACGAGCAGCAGCACGGCGCAGTTGATGAGCAGCGCCAGCGCATTTTTGGTAAGCGATATGTCGATGGAGGGGCGCACCTCCTCGCCGGCCGGGGTTCTCTCCACCAGCTTGCCGGCGTGCTTTCCCTCGTGGGCAATGTAAAAGCCGCGGTACTCGCCGTGGTGCAGATGCGAGGAGAGGAACACGCTCCAGCCCCGCTCGGCGCTGCGCACAATTACGGGCAGCGGCACGGCCACGTGGTGCTCGCCCCAGGTGAGCAGGTGCCACGAGTAGGCATCGCTCAGGTGCTCAAACACAATCTCCTTAACGTTGATTTTCTCCGGCTCCTGCGCCTGCGCACCGCCCACCTGTGTGCAAAGCGCGCAGGCGAACATGGCTAAGGCCAAGACCAACTTTTTTATGCTACTTTTTTCTTTTCTCATTCCTAAGGGCTGCCCTTTTGCTGTGCCAGGTGCTGTAGCGGTAGTAAAGGTAAATTTCCAGCGCTGTGTACAAAAAATAGTTGCACATGAGCGTTATCACAAAAGGTATCTTATCTACATGAAAAACTTTTACGCTTACGGCCAAAAATATGATGGTGAGCAGCAGCTTGGCCATGCGCGTAACCATAAATACCACCAGCAACCTGTCAGGGTGGTAGCGGCACCTGTCGAGCGCGTAGTTAAACACAAAACCCGTAAGGCAGTAAAACAGGCCTATAGCGGGGAGTAGCCGCAGGTACTCGGGTGGGGCAAAAAAGTAGAAGCCCAAGCCGCAAAGCAGCAGCACTGCCACATATACCTGCCCCAGCAGGAAGTACATTTTCAGCTTTAGCTTGAAAACGCGTATCATAGGTACCAAGTTTTTTTAGGATATTTGCCGCTCCACCACTATTTTTACCGCATTGTCGCTTACCTCCACAAGGCCTCCGTCCACCTCCAGCACCTGCTCTACGCCCCGGTACTCGTAGCTTACCTTACCTTTCGCAATGCTCGAAATCAAAGGCGCGTGCCCCTGCAGCACCATAAAGCTGCCGCGGCTTCCGGGCAGGGAAACCTTATCGGCATCTTGCGTGGTAACGCCTTGCGGGGTTATGATGGTTAGCTTCATGCTTAAAACACTCTTATTTAATCTGCCATTGCGGGCTTGACAAATCGGGATAAACTTTGACCCGCAACCTCCAACTCAAAGCACATTTTTCATACGGAAATTCCAGCTCAAGGCCGGAATGACAAGGCTACTTGCCTCCTGCCTCGGCCTGCAGCTTTTCGCCCTTTTGAACGGCTTCCTCAATGGTGCCTACGTTCAAAAAAGCCTGCTCGGGCAGGTGGTCGGCCTCGCCGTCCATAATCATTTTGAAGCCGCGAATGGTGTCGGCAATGTCCACCGTTACGCCCTTTACCCCGGTAAACGATTCGGACATGGTAAAGGGCTGCGACAGGAAGCGCTGCACCCTGCGCGCGCGGTTTACCAACGTGCGGTCTTCGTCCGAGAGTTCCTCCATGCCAAGTATGGAAATAATATCATGCAGCTCCTTGTTGCGCTGCAGCATTTGCTTTACGCGCTGCGCGGTTTGGTAGTGCTCGTCGCCCACCACCAGCGGGTCGAGCGTGCGCGAGGTAGACTCCAGGGGGTCAACCGCAGGGTAAATGCCCAGCTCGGTAATTTTGCGGCTCAGCACGGTGGTGGCATCCAGGTGCGAGAAGGTGGTTGCGGGGGCGGGGTCGGTCAGGTCGTCGGCCGGCACGTACACCGCCTGCACCGAGGTAATGGATCCGTTTTTGGTGGAGGTAATGCGCTCCTGCATGGCGCCCATTTCGGAGGCCAGCGTAGGCTGGTAGCCCACGGCCGAGGGCATGCGCCCCAGCAGCGCCGACACCTCGGAGCCCGCCTGCGTAAAGCGGAAAATGTTGTCGATGAAGAACAGGATGTCCTTGGGCCCCTCCTGCGTGCCGCTGTCGCGAAACGACTCGGCAATGGTCAGGCCCGAAAGCGCCACCGAGGAGCGCGCTCCGGGCGGCTCGTTCATTTGTCCGAACACGAGCGTGGCCTGCGATTTGGCCAGCTCGGCGTAGTCAATTTTGGTCAAGTCCCAGTGGCCTTCCTCCATGCTTTTTTTGAACTCGGCGCCGTACTTTATCACGCCGCTCTCTATCATTTCACGCAGCAAATCGTTGCCCTCGCGGGTACGCTCGCCCACACCGGCAAACACCGAGAATCCGTTGTGCTTTTTGGCAATGTTGTTGATGAGCTCCATAATGAGCACGGTTTTGCCCACACCCGCGCCGCCGAACAGCCCGATTTTTCCGCCCTTGGCGTAGGGCGCCAGCAGGTCGATCACCTTGATGCCGGTAAACAGCACCTCGCGCTTGGTGCTCAACTCATCGAACCTGGGTGGCTCGCGGTGGATGGGAAATCCACCCTCGGGGCTCAGCGCCGGCATGCCGTCAATGGCGTGCCCCACCACGTTCATCAGGCGGCCTTTTACCTGGTCGCCGGCGGGCATGGCAATGGGCAAGCCCAGGGCGGTAACCTGTATGCCGCGGCGCAGCCCGTCGGTGGTATCCATGGCAATGGTGCGCACGGTGTTCTCGCCGATGTGCTGCTGTACCTCGAGTATGAGGCTTGCGCCGTTGTCGCGCTTCACCTCAAGCGCCTCGTGGATGGTGGGGAGCTCGCGCCTGTCGCTGGCGCCTTGCCGCTCAAAGCGAACATCGACCACAGGGCCGATAACCTGCGTTACCGCGCCTGTACGAAATTCGTTACTTCTTACTTCAGCCATTATATAAATGTTTGAATTTTTCTTTTTTTAGTGAAAGATTCCTAAAAAACGCAACAAATATACTAAACTTATTTATTCCGTGCACGTGGCAATTTGCGGTATTCGGTATTTGTTCGGCGTCTTGGGTTACCGCATGGGTAAAAGGTAGTGGTAAATTCGTGGTAATCATAGCTTTTTACTCTTCCTCCAAAAGTATTTTATCCTTTACTTTTTCTACCAGCCAATTTCTTTTGCGCCTGCGGAAACGAACCGAAATTCTATCGAAAATGTAGTACACCACCGGCACCACCACTAGCGTTAGTATCATGGAGCTGGTCAACCCGCCGATAATTACCCAGGCCATGCCGTTCTTAATTTCGGCTCCATTGCCTGTAGCGAGGGCAATAGGAAGCATACCGAATATCATAGCAAAGGTGGTCATTAGGATGGGACGCAGGCGCTCCTTGCCGGCCTCAATCAAGGCATCAAAGGTGTTCATGCCCTTGTCGTAGCGCATGTGGTTGGTAAAGTCCACCAGCAGGATAGCGTTTTTCGACACCAAGCCTATCAGCACAATCAACCCGATGATGCTGAAAATGGTAAGGTTGTTCATGGTCAACGCCAAGGCCAAGAACGCTCCTATAAGCGACAGCGGAATGGAGAATAGCACCACCACAGGGTCAAGCAGCGAGTCGTACAGCACCACCATGATTAGATAAATCAACACAATGGCCGCCAAAAACGCGAAGCCCAAACTGCCAAAAGCGTTGCCCTGCTGCTCCATCATGCCACCCTCTTTTATGGTTACGCCATTTGAAATTTTTCCGGCAAAAGCCGCCTTAATTTCGGCGCCCACCGTTCCCGAGGGACGACCAACCACGTTGGACTTTACGGTAATGGACGAAATCCTGTCGGTGCGCTCCAACGTTGACGGACCTAAGCCGTAGGACACATCGGCAAACTGCGCCAATTCTATCAGCTCCCCCTTTTTATTGAGGAAGGTTAATTTTGCCACATCCTCGGGGTGCGTACGGTCAAAATTATCTACACCGATACGGATATCGTACTCATAGCTTCCATCGCGGTATTTAGAGTCGTCATTTCCGTTCAGCGCCACGCGCAGCGTAGAGCCCACATCGCTTACCGAAAGACCCAGCTCCGACATTTTTTCGCGGTTCAGCTTTACCTGCACCTCCTGACGCGGATCGTCAATAGAATATTTAGCATCGCTGGTGCCGGGCGTGTGACGAATAGCATCGAGAATGATAGCGGCCGATGCCTGTACCTGCTCAAAATCGGCGCCCTGCACGATGAACTGAATGGGCTCGGAGCTACCTCCGCTTAAGCCTGTTACGCTCACGCGCGCCCGTACGCCGGGTATCCGCATAATTTCCTCCTTGACCTGCTGCGCAAAATCGTTCACGCTAACTTTACGGTCCTCCTTATCCACCATTTTTACCGAAATGCTGGTAACGTTGTTCTTGGAGCTGTTGGCAAACATGGAGCCGTCGGAGCCTATATTGGTGTACACGCGCTGCACCTCGGGCTTGGCGCGGAGGATTTTTTCAACCTGCATGCTTAGCTGGTTATTTTGGTAAACGGTAACCTGCGGGTTCATATCCAGCATTACCACAAACTCGCCCTGGTCGGCATCGGGGATGAAGGCAAAGCCGATAAATCCGGCGGGAATTAGCGCAAATGAGCCTACCAGCAGCGCTAACGTGGTTATCAACACCGTTACCTTATGCCTTAGCCCAAATGCAAGAATGCGAGCATACACATTTTTCATGGCCTCAAAAGAGCGCTCCACCACGCGCGAAAAACGTCCCGATAAGGTTGGTTTTGTATCGTCGGACAGCTTACCGAAGCGCGACATCAGTAATGGCGTAACGGTAAATGAGACCAGCAGGCTGCACAGCGTGGCCACGATAATAGGCACGGCAAATTCCTTCAAAATATTTCCTATCAAACCGCCCGAAATGGCCAGCGGCAGAAACACCACCACAATAACCATAGTAATGGACATGCAGGTAAACATAATTTGCTTACAGCCGTCGAGCGCCGCCCTGCGCTTCGATTTGCCATTCTCCATGTGGCGAAACATGTTTTCGATAACCACAATGGAGTCGTCCACCAGAATACCCACCACCAGCGACAGCGCCATAAGCGACATCATGTTGAGCGAGTAACCCATAAAGTACATGGCAATAAACGCGGGTATGATGGAGAGCGGCACAGCCACCATCACAATCAAGGCGCTGCGCAGGTTATGCAGAAACACAAAGCACACAATGGCTACAATAAGAATGGCCAGAAACAGGTCGAATACCACGGCGTGCGCCGAGGCTTTGGTAAATATGGAGTCGTCGGTCGCGATTTCAAAGTGTACGTTAGAACCGGCGTACTCCTTTTCAATCGCCTTGAGTTCGGCTTTCGCTAAATCGGCCACGCGCACGGCGTTGGCATCGGTTTGCTTTTGAATGGAAATACCAATGGCATCCTGCCCGTCTATGCGGTTAATGAGCTTTTGCTCGGCAATGCCGTCCTCCACCTCAGCCACGTCCAACACCTTGACTTTTCCACCGCTCGGAGTTGCCATAATTACGGTGTTGCGCAGCTCATCAAGGTTCGAAAATTTTGCAGCCAGGCGCACGGAGTAAACCGCCTCGGCATTCTCCACGTTACCCGCGGGAATTTCCATGTTGGCCGTTTGAATAGCCTGCAGCACCTGCAGCACGGACATGCCGTAGGCCCTCAACTTTTCGGCGTCGATGTTGACCCTAATCTCGCGCTCATTACCACCCACCATGTTCACCGAGCCCATGCCCGGCAGCTTGGCCAGCCGGGGCTGTATGCGGTCCTCCACCAGCTTGTAAAACTCCGTGGGCGCCAGCGACGATGAAGCAGCAATTTTCATAATCGGCTGCTCGTCCAGCGATATTTTGTTGATGGAGGGGTCTAATATTTCAGCCGGCAAGCTGGACTTAATGGCGTTGATTTTGCGCTGCGCGTCCTGCACCGCAAGGTTGGCATCGGCGCCCTCGTTCAGCTCCACCGCCACAACCGACAAGCCTTCTTTTGAGGTGGAGGAAATCTTTTTCAGGTTTTCCAGGGTCGATAGCGCGTCCTCTATTTTTTTGGTTACCGAAGTTTCCACCTCCGATGCTCCCGCCCCCGGGTACACCGTGGCAACGGTAAGCATTGGCAGCTCAAACTTAGGCAGCAAGTTTAGGTTAAGCATGTTGTACGATATTAACCCGCCCAGGGTAAGCACCGTGAAGATTACCAGAATCAGCAGCGGCCTCTTTATTGATGTTTCTACAATTGAAGACATGACAATTAAGAATTAGGAATTAGGAATTAGGAATTAAAAATTAAGAATGATTTTCAAGAATTAATTTGTATTTGTAAAATATACTTCGTCAGGCAGGAGATTCCTCGACTACTCTCGTTCGTTCCTCACTCATTTCGCTCGGAATGACGCATCCTAAGGATTGGGAGAGGAGGTGGTGGGGGGGGGGGGCCGCCCCCCCCAGATTGTGAGGAAAAAAAAAACACAAAGAGGGGGGGGGGGGGAGCCCGCGACAAACACACCAAAGGAAAAAAAAACACACA
>JAVBPG010000005.1:0-145904 GCA_031549685.1 Bacteroidales bacterium
CGCCCGCGCCCCGTTTCTTGTGGGGGGGGGGGGGGGGGGGGGGGCGGCCCCCCCCCCCCCCACCCCCCCCCACCCCACCAACCCGGCGCATCGTCATTTCGAACAGAGCGAAGCGGAGAGAGAAATCCCCACCCTTACGGCAAAGCGTCAGCTCCTGCAAAGCGAGAACCGGAGTTTTTTCGAGCGGAGCGGGAAATCCCCTGAGCAACGCAAGATATCAACCGAGAAAAAGAAGCAATCATCTCATATAAACACTCTTACATATTTTTATCCACAATTTACTTATTAGCTTTTCTTTCGTCAAAATTTGAGCTACTTTTGTTTGGCTTTTCAAAAAAACAAAAACCTCACAAAAGCACCCATGCTCCCCACACACCAAATCAAGTTTTTTTGCGGTCGCGCATCACGCTACCTTGCCGAGAAAATAGCCGCCAGCTTCGGCACCGACCTCGGACAATGCTCCGTGCTCGACTTCAGCGACGGCGAATTCCAGCCCTCGTTCGACGAGAGCGTTCGCGGCAGCACCGTATTCATTATCCAGTCCACCTTTCCACCCACCGACAACCTGTTTGAGCTGCTGCTCATGATCGATGCCGCCAAGCGCGCCTCGGCCTACAAGGTGGTAGCCGTAATTCCCTACTTCGGCTGGGCCCGCCAGGACAGGAAAGACCGCTCGCGCGTTTCGATTGGCGCCAAGCTGGTGGCCAACCTGCTCAGCGCAGCGGGCGTTGACCGCGTGATGACCATGGACCTGCACGCCGACCAGATTCAGGGATTTTTTGATGTGCCGGTGGACTTGCTGTACGCCAGCCGCATCTTCGTACCTTATATAAGAGACCTCAAGCTCGAGAACCTCTCCATCGCCGCTCCCGACATGGGAGGGGCCAAGCGCGCCAACACCTACTCCAAAATTCTGGGAACGCCCATGATTATTTGCCACAAAAACCGCGACAGGGCCAACGTGGTGGGCGAGTTGACCGCCATTGGCGACGTGGAGGGGCGCAACATCATTATACTCGACGATATGATTGACACCGCCGGCACCATTACCAAGGCCGCCGACGTGCTCATGGAAAAGGGCGCGCTGAGCGTTCGCGCCATCGCCTCGCACGCGGTGCTGTCGGGGCCGGCCTACGAGCGCATCGAAAAGTCGGCGCTTACCGAAGCCGTGTTTACCGACTCCATTCCGCTGCGCAACGACAAGCCTACCGACAAGATTAAAATACTCTCATCGGCCGAAATGCTCGCCGATGTTATAAACAAGGTGTACCAGTGCCAGTCCATCAGCTCGCATTTTATAACCATATAGATATCAGATGATTAAAATTATTAATCGTCAATTATCAATTATTAATTATTAAATAGCTACCTTTGCAATCCTTTTCGAAAAAAGGACATCTCCACATTACAGCATTTGCCTGTAAGGGTGTGATGGGGAATTAAAAATTCTGAGTAACACTTAAACACAAAAAAGAATGAAGACAATCGAACTGAAGGGCACAGCCCGTCAAGCGCTGAGCAAAAAGCAGGCGGCCAACATGCGTAGCAGCGAGCTGGTGCCCTGCACCATTTACGGCAACGGCGACAACGTGCTTTTTACCGTTGAAAAGGCCGCGCTGAAAAACCTGGTGTACACGCCCAGCGCCTACTTAGTGGACATTGACATTGAAGGAAAGAAGGAAGTGGGCGTGATGCGCGAGCTGCAGTTCCACCCCGTGAGCGACGAAATTCTGCACGTTGATTTTTACCGCGTAGATGCTGCCAAACCCATTGCCATTGATATTCCCGTTGTGCTCAAGGGTAGCGCCGAAGGCGTGAAGCAGGGCGGTAAGTTGCAGCAGGCCATTCGCAAGGTAAAAGTTTCGGCCCTGGCAAAGAACTTACCCGATGCGCTGGAAGTTGATATTACCAACCTGGGTTTGGGCAAGAGCATTTTTGTGGGCGACGTAAGTTTTGAAAATGTAAACATTCTTACACCAAAAACCGCTGTTATTTGTGCTGTGAAGATGACACGTGCCGCCATTGGCGCTGCCTCTGCAGCCGCTGCTGCAGCAAACGCTCCTGCGAAGAAAAAGTAAGCAAACGTTTAGCATAACCGCTAAAGCAAAAAGCAAGGTTGGGAATCCGGCCTTGCTTTTTTGCCCTTAGTAAAAAAATGGATATTGCGCGTATCACCCTGAGCCTGTTGGAAAGTATAGCGAAGGAGAAATCCACCCCACATAACTTCGACAGGCTCAGCATGACAACCCACATTTCTCATGAAATACCTTATTGCATGTCTCGGAAATATTGGCGCTGAGTACGAAAATACGCGGCACAACATCGGTTTTAAGGTAGCCGATGCGCTGGCGCATGAGGCCGAGCTGCGCTTTAGCAGCGACCGCTACGGCAGCCTTACCGAGCTCAAGCACAAGGGGCGTACGCTGCTGCTGCTCAAGCCTTCCACCTACATGAACCTCAGCGGCAAGGCGGTAAACTACTGGCTGCAGGCCGAAAAAATTCCGGTTGAGAACCTGCTGGTGGTGCTCGACGACATCGCCCTGCCCTACGGCAGCATCAGGATGCGGGGCAAGGGCAGCGATGGCGGGCACAACGGATTAAAAAATATAACGCTCTGCCTGGGGCACGAAAACTACGCGCGCCTGCGCTGCGGCGTCGGCAGCGATTTTGGTAAAGGGCAGCAGATAGATTACGTGCTGGGAGAGTGGAGCGACGAGGAGGCCAAAGCGCTCGCCGACTTTTTGAAAAAAGCCGGCGATGCCGTAAAAGCATTTGCGACCATAGGGCTTGAAAGAGCCATGAATGTAGCAAACACAAAGTAGCGCCACGTCATTGCGAGGAGGAATGACGCATTCTATTAATTATAGAGCTATGACCCCCGAATCATGCCGCATAGATAAATGGCTTTGGTGCATTCGCGCGTACAAGACCCGCAACGAGGCGGCCGAGGCGTGCAAGCTGGGGCGCGTAAAGGTGAACGGCGTAGAGGCAAAAGCATCGCGCGATGTGAAGGCGGGCGATGTGCTCAGCTTTCGCAAAACGCCGGTGGTGTACACGTACAAGGTGCTGGGCTTTCCGCACTCTCGCGTGGCAGCCAAGCTGGTGTCCGATTTTGCCGAAAATCAAACGCCGCAGGAGGAGCTGGACAAGCAGCTGGTGGACCACTTGACCCTGTTTGTGCACCGCGACAGGGGCAGCGGCCGCCCCACCAAAAAGGAGCGGCGGCAAATTGATTTTTTGATGCAGGACGGAAGTGAATCTTGAGCTAATTTACGCATTTCGAGTAGCCTCCAACAGCTTATGAATAAAGCTAAAAAATAGCGTTGGCAAGCTTGTTTAATAACAAGGAAAAATATAGCTCAGAGGATAAGAGCTTTAAAATCTTATCGAGAAAAACAAGCGATTTTCGTTTTTTTTTCCACAAGTTTTTTCACAACTTTGCTACTCTAAAATTTCAACACTATTTTGTTTAAAACTCTTCCCTCAAAGTAAAGCTATGTTCGGTTATCAAGAAGTTTGGAATAGGTGCCTGCAGATTATAAAGGACAACGTTGGCGAGGAAAGTTACAAAGCGCTTTTTGAGAAGATAGTTCCCCTCAAGCTTGAGGGTAGCACGCTAACCATTCAAGTTCCAAGCCACTTTATATACGAGTACTTGGAGGAGAACTACCTTGACCTGCTCCGCAAAACCATTCGCAAGGAGCTGGGCGAAAACGCCCGCCTGGAGTACAGCGTCATGGTGGCGGGCACCGCATCGCTCCCCCTGCCCCAAATAGAAAAGGCGCCGCGCAACAAACCCGTGCCGCTTTCGTCCGTGCCCGGCGACAAGCCCGTGGGACGGTTCAACCCCTTTGTTATGCCTGGGCTGCGCAACCTAGAGATTGACCCGCAGCTCAACCCCAAATACTCCTTCGAAAACTACATTGAGGGCGAGTGCAACAAGCTGGCGCGCAACGCGGGCTTAGCCATTGCGCAGAATCCGGGCGAAAGCGCCTTCAACCCCCTGTTCATTAACGGCGGCACCGGCTTGGGGAAAACCCACTTAGCGCAGGCCATCGGCCTTGAAACAAAAAAGTTTCACCCCGAAAAAATTGTGCTGTACGTAAACGCCAACAAGTTCAAGGAGCAGTACACAAGCGCCGTGCAGAAGAATGAAATAAACAACTTCTTGCACTTCTACCAAATGGTGGATGTGCTCATCCTCGACGATGTGCACGACTTTGCTGGCCAAAGCAAAACGCAGGACACGTTTTTTCACATCTTTGACCAGCTGCACCGCTCCAAAAAGCAAATCATTCTTACCTCGGACAAAGCGCCCGTGGACATTGAGGGCTTGGAGCCGCGCATACTGTCGCGCTTTAAGTGGGGCCTGCCCGTGGAGATTACCGCACCCGACTACGAAACGCGCCTGGCCATTTACCGGCACAAGGTACACAAGGACGGCATTGAGCTCTCGGACGACATTGTGGAGTTCCTGGCCGACAAGGTAAGCAACAACGTGCGCGAGTTTGAGGGCGTGCTCAACCGCCTGCTGGCCGAGGCCACGTTCAACAAAAAATCCCTTTCGATGGAGATGGTGGTAGGCGTGGTAAACAAAAATATTAAGAATACGCAAAAGGAGCTTACCGTTGACAGCATTTACAAAATTGTATGCGAATACTTCAACGTTACCCCGGATAACGCGCAGTCGAAAACCCGCAAGCGCGAAATTGTGCAGGCACGGCAGATTGCCATGTACTTTAGCAAAACGCTGACGAAATCATCGCTGGCCTCCATTGGTGCGCAAATAGGCGGCAAGAACCACGCCACCGTGCTGCACGCCTGCAAAACGGTAAATAACCTGATGGAAACCGACCGCAGCTACTCCGATATAGTGCGCAACATTGAGAAAAAGTTAAAGGCGATGTAACATCGCCTTTTTTTATTTCGCCACCCCTCAAAAAGCAACAGCCGCTACACCGCCTGCACTTCGCCCAGCGCCACGTACCACACAAAACCCTTTACCTCCCCGTAGCCCATTTGCCGCAGGTAGCTAACGTAGGCGCCCACCTGCCCGGCATGCGAGGGCCCCACCTTTTTGCCGAACTTGTAGTCCACCACCACCACCTGATTGCCGCGCATCATTACGCGGTCGGGGCGGCGGAAAAAGTAGTGCGCCTCGTGCTGCGACGCCGGAAGCAAAATCTCGGCCTCGGTATATACCCTCCAGCCGCCCTCGAACCACTCGCGCACATCAGGCTGCGCAAGGGCTTGCCGCACCTCGGCCAGCAGCTCCTTTGCCTGATTTTCGGATTTTATTAAACCCTCCTGCCACAAGGTGGCTACCGCCGGCTCAACATCCTCGGCGGAATTTATCCGTTCAAAAATTTTGTGCCTGAGCGTTCCCCGGCTACGCTCGCTGGCCTCCTCGCCGCCAAAGAGGTCGCGCGCCTCGTAGCGCATGCGCAGCTTGGGTATAAGCGATTGCGAGGGGTAAAAGTCAAGCGGAATTTGCCGGCGGTCGGGCTCCTCCCCGGGGTGGCGCTCCCTGATTTTCCGGCCAAAAGTCCACACCATTTCTCCCTCCTTTTTTGCGCTCAGCGCTCCAAAGCCCAGGCCGTCGGGCAGGCCGGAGAACAGGGCGTACGCCACCTGTCCTATATTTTTTGCCCCGCCGGCGGAGGCCGCCTTTTTGAGCGGCGCAAAAACGTACAGCTGCTCTTCGGCCCGCGTCAGCGCCACGTACATCAGGTTGATGTTGTCCACGAAAGCCTGCGCCTTTTCCACCATGTGCTGGTCGGCAAAAATGGTTTTCCTGAGCTGCGAGGTGTACGACAGCGGCACTATGGGCATATCGCTAAACGGCGCCACCGTTGGCTTCATCCATACGGTGCTGCCGGTGCGCGTATCCAAATCCCAGGCAGCGAACGGTACTATGACCACCTTGTACTGCAAGCCCTTTGACTTGTGAATGGTGGTAATGGTAATGGCGTTTTGCCCCTCGGGGCTTTGCAGCGGCTTTTCGTTTCCGCTCCTGTCCCACCACTCCAGAAAGCTGGTTATGTCCGATAGTTTTTTATTGGAAAACGAAATAACCGCATCGTGCAGGGCCTGCAAAAACGGGAGCTCCGCCAGCAGGCTGCCCAGCTCGTAGCGCTGCACAATGGCCTCGAAGGCCTCGGGTAGCGAGCGCAGCGTGAGCGCCGCCAGAAAGTTCCTATCCTCATCACGCAGCGGGCCGGCAAAGAGCCTATGCACATCGTGGGGTTCTTCCCGCTCAACATATATCTTCGACTCGTACCGCAGAAAGGCCTCGTTAATTTCGTTTTGCTGTCCGGCGGCTATGCGCATAAGCGCAATGCACAGCTTTACCACCGACGAGGAGTTGAGCAGCAGCGAATCCTGCGACACCACATCGAAGCAGTGCGCGGTATTGCCCGAGGCGCGGCCGTAGCGAATAAGCTCCTGCGCCACCCGGCGCGCCTCGTCCCTTTTGCGCGTGAGTATGGCAATGTCGCCCGCCCTGTAGCCGGCATCCTGCAGCTCGGCCACCAGCTGCGGCAGCCTCTCCAGTATCAGCTCGGCCGGGCTCTGCTCCTCCCCATCCTCCACAAACTCCACGTGCACAAAACCCTCCTCGCCCGAGCTGCGCTGGGGAACCTGCGCGCAACCGGCGTAGGCATCCTCCACCACCCGCTCCAGCTCGGCGCGCGTACCGGGCGATATTTTTTCGTCGAAGCCGGCGTTCAGCTCCTGCTGTAAGGCACCCGACATTTGCCTGAAAAATTCGTTGTTGAACTCCACCACGCTACGCAGGCTGCGAAAATTTTTGTCGAGCACCCTGCGGTTTACCGCGCCGAATCTTCCCAAATCCTTATCAATGCCATGCGCCAGAATGCGCCAGTCGCCGCTGCGCCAGCGGTAGATGCTCTGCTTCACATCGCCCACCACCATGCTCAGCCCGTCCTCGGAGAGCGAGCTGCTCACCAGCGGAAGAAAGTTGCGCCACTGCCCTACCGAGGTATCCTGAAACTCGTCAATCATGTAGGTGCGATAGGCGCTACCCACCTTTTCGTAAATAAAGGGCACATCGCTGTCGCCCACCAGCGAGCTTATGAGGGCCGTGGTATCGCTTATGAGCAGCAGGTTTTCGTCGCTTGCAATGCTGCGCACCTGCCGCGCTATGTCGGCAAGCAGGCCCAGCTCCATTACATTTTTAAGAATGGCGGATGAGGTTTGGTAGCTCATCGACTGCCCGCTCCACAAGTCGCAGGCCCTTTCCAGCAGCGGGTTCAGGGCTTCATAGGCATCGGCTGCCGCGGCTCCGGCGCTTGATTTCGACGCCCACTTTTCAGGCGCACCAAGCGCCGCCAACACCCGCGCACCCGGCTCATAGTCGCCCTGCGCAATTTTACGGAAGTAGCCTATGAAGCCTCCCGACTTATACGGAAAATCATTCTCCGTCAACCCGTGCCCGCGCATGTACGCACGGGCGCTTGCGGCAATGGAGGCCATTTCATCGTCCACCTCCTTTTTTATGGCCGCAAGCCGCTGCAAATACTGCTGCAAAAATTCCTTGCTATGCAGCTTATCGTGCAGCAGCACGCTCAGCTGCTGGTACGATTCCTGAAATATCTCCCGCCCCAGCTCGTACAGGCTATCCCTTACGTTCCAGGTTTTCCCATCGCGCAGCTGCTGCTCCTGCAGCTGCATGAGCCAGGCGCGCAGCTGCTCATCGCCCTCCACGTTCTCCATCACGGCATCAACGGCCTCGTCGAGTACGCGCGAGGAGTCGAGCTCGAGGTTAAAGTTGGGGTGCAGGCCCACATCGTTGACGAAGGCATGCAGCACCTTTTGAAAAAACTTGTCGATGGTAAGAATGGCGAAGCGGGAGTAGTCGTGCAGCAGGCTGTTGCGTACGTTGAGCGCGCGCTGCTGCAGCTCCTCGGGCGAGAGCGTAACGTTTTCCAGGGCAAGCTCGGCGCAGAACTCACGCAGCTTTTGGCCGTTACCCTGCGCCAGTTCGTTCAGCTCGTTCACAATGCGCGCCTTCATTTCCTCGGTGGCCTTGTTGGTAAACGTTACCGCCAGCACGCTGCGGTAGCCCGTCAGCGCGTTGGACTTACGCAAAATCTGCTTCAGGTATTCGCGCGTTATGCGAAACGTTTTTCCGGAGCCGGCCGAGGCCGAATATGCAACAAGGCTGGACATTTACGAGCGGTAATTTGCGTTACGAATGTAGCAAATTTTCGGCACATTTTGTTAAATTTGCAGGCATGAATTTGCAGCAGCTACGAGCATATGTCAAGTACCGGCGAAAGGCCAGGCACCACAACGGACACGGCGTACACTCGCCGTTTATGTACGAGCTGGTGCGAAGCGTTTTTTTTGCAAAAAAAGAAAAAAACGAAGCCGGCAAGCGCAACGAGCGAATGCTTGCGCGCCTCGCCGTTTTTTGTGAGCAGCACCAGCTGCAGCTGGTGCGCGTAAGCACCGAGGATGATTTAAATTTTTACCAAAAAAGCTGCATCGCCGTACTTATGCAGCCCGGCGCAAATACCAGGCTGTGGCAACTCCTAACGGATAACGAGGCTACAAAAATTACCGCCGACTGCTGGCGCTTTGGCCTGGCCGTTTCCGCGCCGCACCTGCAAAAGCAGGAGTACACGATAAGGCTGTAAAGTTTACCATTGTTCCTACCCCTGCCGGCTTGCTACGCAATAGGGCTCGAGTAAAATTTGAAACTTGAAATTTGAAATCTACCATGAGCATTTACACAAAAACAGGCGACGGCGGCACCACATCGCTGGGCAACGGCGCTCGCGTAAGCAAAGCCAGCCTTAGGGTTGAGGCCTACGGCACGGTGGACGAGCTGTGCTCGCTGCTGGGGCTGCTGCGCGCCATGGAAATCGGCGAGCAGCACCAAAGCATGCTGCTCAACCTGCAAAAAATGCTCATGCGCTACTCCGCCGAGGTATCGCTGTGCAAGGGCTACAAGGTAGCCGAGGAGGATGTAAAAATGCTGGAAACGGGGATTGATGCACAGCAGAAGGTGCTACCTCCACTCAGGCATTTCATAGTGCCCGGCGGAAGCGCCGCCGCTGCGCAATGCCACGTAGCGCGCTGCGTGTGCCGCCGCGCCGAGCGTCTCATGGTGCGGCTCAGCGAGGCCGAGGGCAACGTATCCGAGCTATCGGTGTGCGTGCTCAACCGCCTTTCGGATTACCTGTTTGTGCTCGCGCGCACACTTTGCTCTACAGCAAACATTAACGAAACATTCTGGCTATCAGAATAATAAAATATTAATAACTGTTAATGTAAGTTTAATAATCATTTTTGGGGAGCAAATTATGAACAAGGGGCGTTAAATGCAGTTTATTTTTTTACTTTTGCGAACTTTTTAGAATAAATGTAACCCTTCTAAACGCACAAAAAATGTACTGGACGCTGGAACTTGCTTCAAAATTAGAAGATGCTCCCTGGCCTGCAACCAAGGAAGAGCTTATTGACTTCGCACAACGCTCGGGTGCTCCGCTGGAGGTAATAGAGAACCTACAAGAAATTGAGGACGAAGGTGAGATGTATGAAAGTATTGAGGATATTTGGCCCGACTACCCAAGCAAAGAGGATTTCTTTTTCAACGAAGAAGAATACTAACTACAAAACACTTCAAAAGGATTTAAAATCATACTAAAAATGAAGTTATTAGGTTGTCCCTCGGGATGACCTTTTTTCGTTTTTAAGCTGTTTAGAGCTGAATATGTTTACCTATAAATGCAGTATATTTGCACTTTCTTCCTGAAATTAAATAGAAAGTTCAAGTATGGGCCGACATAAAGAAGCATATCCAAAAGGTAATCTCTATCTTAGAAATAATCAAAAGGCAAATGATAACGGAGAGTATCCGATATATGTCCAGTATATATATAACCGACAGATTGCAAAAGCCTCAACAGGGGTGTTTGTTGCGGAAAAGTATTGGCATATAAAAAACCAAAGAGTGCGCACAACTCACCCACAAGCAGGTCGATTAAATGCCTTATTAGAAAAAAAGAAAAGCAAGATTGATGCTAAAATCATTGAATACATATCAGACGAACCATTAACAATAAAAGTTCTTAAGGATATTGTGCAAGACACTTTTAGTGGTAGAATTAAAGCTGCTGACCAAGATTTTATTCAATATACCATTAAGAACATAGAAACTCGCTATACATTAGAGAAGATAGGGTATTCAGTCTATTACAACTCCCTCAAATACATGGATACTTTTAAGAAGTTTGTCAAAAAAGAGACAGACTCCGACATACTCCCTATGAAAAATTTGACTGGGGAGTTAATAGTTAGCTATATTGATTATAGAAAAACCGAAAGAAATAATAGCAGTCAGTCAATAAACAAGACATTGACACCACTGATACAAGCTGCAAAAAAAGCAGCTAGTGATGAGTTGATAAAGCCTGCTATTGCAACAACAATAGAAGGAATGTATTTAGATACAAAGTCTAAATCTGTTGATGACGAGGAAAAATCAGAAGATGAAAAAGTTAGATATTTAACAGAAGATCAAATAAAATCTTTTCTAGAATTATATCCCATCGTTAAATATGACAGAACAAGGGAATACATGGATATGTTTTTGTTTGCCTTTCATGCCTGCGGTCTCCGAGTTTCGGACATCATAACATTGACCTGGAAAAACATTAATTTTGAGGAGCGAATATTGAAAAAGACATTAGTAAAAGGTCGAGTATCTCACAGTTTTTTATTAACCGATGCTGCCCTAAAAATTTTGGAAGAGTGGAAAAAGAAAAGTTATAGCGAACGGTTCGTTTTTGGATTACTGCCTGACGACTTTGAGTTATCAAACGAGGCAGAACTAAAACGATTAACAACCAATAAAAACACTGCTATTAAGACCTCCCTAAAAGAAATAGGCAAGAAAATGAACTTGAAATTTAGCCTAACGATGCACACGGCACGACACACCTTCGCTGTAATGGCTTTGAATCAAAGAAAAGTTTCTGTACATATTATCAGCAAACTATTGGCTCATGCCAATACCTCGGTCACAGAAACAGTTTACGCAAAATTTTTACCCTCAACTATTGATGAGGAAATCAAAAGTAAATTAGTATTTGATTTCCTCCCCAGTAGCATGAAAGATAATTAAGCAAAAGCAGCAAAGCGGTTTTTGGCTAAAAACGCCTCAACATCAGTTGAAGTGTACCAGTACTTATCATCTACCTGATGATAGCTTAGCAGTCCCTTGTCTCTGTACTTTTTTATCAATTTGTCCCCGACATTTAAAAGAGTTTGAATTTCCTTGTTATCGTAGATAGTTTTCTTTGAGCCAGAAACAACCTGCTCTTTTAAACCATTTATTTGCTCCCGCATTACTTTAAATTCATCAAAAAGAGCATTTATTTTTTCAGTTGAAATGAGTTCATAACTCATATTTTAATTTAGTGTTTACGTGCCACGCCTGCGAATAAGTTTATGCAGGTTAAGCATTATTTACTGTAGGGAGTACAAATTCCCCACAGCACTCACTTTCAATAGCCTCATTGTGCGTAAAAATGAGATTTCCCTGTCAGAAAAGGATGTTGAGGTTTCTAATACCTACCAATGATTTCAGCAACAGGCGAGCGAAAATCACCAATTTAAAGATAGATACTTGGTCAATCTATCACTTATGCTACCATAAAGTAAAAAATTTATCTTGGGCGAGCCCTTATAGCGGAAAATGAATTCCATTTTCACAATAATATAAACATTTTTTTTAATAACAAAGGATTTTTTGAGGAAAAATTTTTGAAAGAAGGAAAAACGGATATAATGGTGGTCGGTAGTACACCCCCATGTGTGATTTTTACTGACTCTACAAGGATACCCAGCTCCTCCTACCCCTCAATATTAAACTTTTTTATTTTTTGCAAAGTGTTCACGGAGGTACCTGTGATTTTTTGAATATTGCGGAGCGAATACCCCTTTCGGAGCAACTTTACCTCCTCAACGTATTCTTCCTTCATAGCCTCATTGGTCTTACGATAGCCTTCTTTTCGTCCCACTCTGCCTCCGTTTGCCCTAAAATTGTCATATCCGCTGGTAACTCGTTCCCTAATCGTTTTTCTCTCCATACGGGCCACCTCTGCCAATATGGTAATAAGGAACTGGCTCATGGGGTTTATTGCCCCAGTTGAGGTTAATGTTTCTATGTTGTAGTTTTGAATAAACAGGGAAATCTTGTTTTCGTTGAGGCTTTCAATGGCTTGTAAAACTTGAAGGGTGTCCCGACCGAGACGGCTCAACTCTGTAACCAATACTTTATCAATCTTATGAGTATTGACATACTCTATCATTTTTGCAAGTTCTACTTTATCAAGGTTTTTCTTTGCTCCGCTGACTTTCTCAGCAAATACAGCCTCAATGGTCAAGCTATTGGAAGCAGCATAAGCGGTTAAATCGTTGATTTGCCGTGTATAATCTTGGGATCCGTTGGCGCTGCTCACTCGAGCATAAATTACTACTTTTTTCATGTTTTTTTAAATTAAAAAGTGGGGTGAACCTCTCTGCTACTGCATATATTAAAACTACCAATTTCAGAGTGGACAGAGATTAGCACCCCACCAATTTTGATACCGCAAAAATAGTTGTTTATGCTGTTATATCAAATGTTTCATTGTTAAATATAGTTGATTTAACTGTTAAATCACACAATTATTCTACTTTTGCTGTTGAAATCAAAAATACCGATACTATGGCCGAAAGAAATATAACTGTGTATCATCTGCATTTGCTTGACACACCTACAAATGAGGACTTTAAGGAGAAAGACTATTATTTTGGGAGCATATCCGCTCTTTGCTCAAAGTTTGATAAGTCAAGGATTGGAATCGTTGCCTCTAGCTTATATAATTTCAACTTTGATGAGCAGGACAACCCCATATATGAAAATAAACTTTGTAGAATTAAGAAGAGTTTTCTTATTACTAAGTCTAAGCATGGTTGATATAACAGAGCAATTTATATATCTTTGTAGAAGGTTATAGGTTTTATAACCAAGAGACATTTTAAAATATTCCCACCTGAAATCTGGTAAATTTCTATTGCAGTGGAATAGTTCAAAATGCCTATGCTTTTTATGGAAGCATGGTATTGTTTGGCTATTACTGCAAGCGTCCTACCAGAACGTCAGGGTGAATAGTTTAAATAACTTCCATGCTTCTTTTTTATTTTATAAATAGCCCACTGGGGAAGTTGGTAGGCAACAAAAACAATTTTTATTATGAAAAAGTTTTTTGTGTTTGTGAGCGTGGCTGTAATGGCGCTATGTATGAGTTTGTCATCATGCAGCAAAGATGACGAAGGTAATACAGGCAATGATGACATTGTTGGTGTTGATTCAACAGAAAATAATAGTAATGTCAACTTTTTTGAGATTACTATTAACGGCAAAACTTATAAAGAGAGCAAGTTAGGCTTCTTTAGTTACACCAGTTACAGTAACAGTAGCCTCTATCTCACAAATTTATTTCAAGAGGAGAATTCAGACTTCTTTTGTGATATTTTTTTGGTTCTAAGTAAAACCAAAAATAATTTTGAGGCATCCCTAACAGGTAATCACAAATTATTAGGAACCTATAGCTGGAATACGGAGGAAAAAAATCTAGACTTGATTGTGCGTTTTGACAAATTTTTTGGAGGCGATCACTTTGAACTTTTGCCAAGTTCTACATATAATGTTACGGAAGTAAAACTTATAGAAACTACCGCTAACGATAAGTCTATATATTCGGTGTCAGGTAATTTTTCCTGCCAACATAAAAACCCAAAAACTGAAAAGGTGTTTTCCTCAACAGGAAAGTTTAAGTATATATTGACTATATAATCTTTTAGATTAGAACGCTACAAATGAAAGTGTATCAGAAAGTCATTTGATTGATTATTCTGGTACACTTTTATTTTGATAAAAACCACTTCACAGAGTCAACCGTTGCAATCGCCTTGTATGAGAAGAAAGTCTGAGCAATCAAGTGCTCTAAAATATTGTTAGTGTACATACCCTGTAAGAAAATGAATCATAAGAAATTCCTAAGTAAAGTTGTGTTTATATTACTGCTAATTTCCCCCAAGTTCCAATATGGTCTTTAGGTTGAATTTATGATTTTGGAATACCTCTCCAATACTTAAGCATAGCCTCTCTTATTTTATCTCTATGCTCCATTTTTAGAGGCTTGCCAAAATTGGGATTCCGAGCTCCGCTCATAGATCTGCTTATTTTATCTTTCGTTTGTTTTGATAATTTTCTTGTTGTTCTCATTTTATATTTTTATTAAACTTATTATTTGTTTTGTTATAAATAGATTTTATCATTGATTTTTAGGATATTAGTATTTCTTGTTTTATAATTTTCGTGAATCTGGGGGTGGGTTGTTACATACCCTCAGAGGTGTTAGGAATGGGATTCGGTACAAATTCTATTTTTTGCCCTTTGCTATCCCGAATGACGAGCAACTTATCAAAATATTCCTTCAGTAACGAGTGTAGGAAACCCTTATCTAACAAATTATTCAATGTAATGTCGCCGTGTTTTTTCTGATAACGCCTTAACTCCTCGTAAGCAAGATTAACCTCTAATCTAAATATATTGTGGTAGTTGGGATTATGCTGTTGATGATAATCTAAAATATAATTCTTATGCTTCGACACACTTGCAATCTCCTCCCTCTTATTGTAAGCCTTGATCCCAAAAGTTTTCTTTTTATTCTTAATATAAAGCGTTCTATATTTGAATGGGTTGTTGAGAGTACCACAATTATAGTAAATGACCTCTTTCAAAAGCTTGTTTCTATCTTTTACCTTTTTTCTAAGTAGTATAACGCTGTTTTCTTTACTCTTTAACCCCCTTCTTATAATCTGTTCTAAACTCAGAGTGTAGTTGTCAATGGCAATCTCTATGCTCGTAAAACTTTCAACTTGCAAGAAGAGATTTTCTAGCAGTTGAGGGAGCAAATGAAAAGTGTTATTATAAAATACTGCATTGTCAACGGAAAATCTTATTCTGTCATCAGCCCAAGACTGCCCAAACAAGCAGAAATCTATTTGCCCCATTTTGTTGCCAGCGTGGCATACTGTGTAACTATACTTATACCTATGAGATAGATCACCAGCAGGAGTTAAAGTAGTTTCTCCAAATACCTGCTCGGTAAAAGTCATGCTTTTGTGATACTTTATAGCCTCATTAAAGTTATCATCAACAGTTGAAGAGCACGAGAATATTAGTTTGTCTAGCTGAATGGTTGCACTTACATTTTTGTTTTCATTACACATACTTTTTAGGGTTATTGCTTTTAATTATTATACATACAGTAAAGTGTAGTTTGATATAATAATAAATAGTTAACTTCTAAAAGATTTATACTAAATGCTTACTTTTGTAGCAAAACTTAATGATTATGAATAGAATAATTCTTATTGGGAATGGGTTTGACCTGGCACATGAAATGCCTACAAGTTATGCTGAGTTTATTAGTAACTATTATGCTGACTTTGTTAGTAAGGCTAGAAACTCTATACAGCAATACAAGAACGATGATATTGAAGTCAACATTGAAAACTATCGTATGCCTCTTGAATACCTACTTCCAGAGGATACAACTTCATTGGCAGAAATAAAAGATGCGGTTGACTTGTTTAATGAAGAGGTTCGAACAGGTTTATCACACCCAGAAAAAGCAAAAGCTCGCATAAAATTTTCAAACCGTCTTCTGGAGGAAATTAGTGCAAAAGTTGGATTAAGAAGATGGGTTGACATTGAAGAAGAGTATTATAAACTTCTTACGAGAGGATTACATGCTAGTCTTAACCACGCATATTTAGACGTAAATGCTAACGTTGTAAATAACAATCTAAAGTCAATAGAGAAATCTCTTGAAAATTATTTGACAACGATAGAAAAAGAATACCTTCCCAACTCCGCAAACTCTCAAATCTCAGATAAAATATACTCGAAGTTTCAGTTGAAAGATTTTTCTTCTAAATATAGTAATGCATACCATGAGGAAATTAAGAATAGGTTAATGCAGCCGACAGATTTATATGGCGAAATTGCGCTATATGGTGATGTTTACAAAAAGATATCCCTTAGTGTAGGTAGGATAGAAAAATTCAGAGAAAAATATTCATCATCTAATCTAGATGAAAACCAACTTAAGGCTGATATAAAGGATAACAATATTCCAGATTTTTACTTAGTTCCTAACAATATTTTATTTCTTACTTTTAATTATACTCACACAGAAGCACTATATGCTATAGAGTCTCCTTTTGTTAGCACCATTCATATACATGGAGAAATAAATAGTCCTAACAATCCCATAATTTTTGGCTATGGAGATGAACTAGGGAGTGAGTATCATCAACTAGAGAATTTGAAGGATGATGAAGTTCTCAAAAATATGAAATCTGTACGTTACTTGGATACGGATAACTATAAGAAACTTTTGAATTTTATTGAGTCTGAACCATACCAAATATTTATTATGGGGCACTCCTGTGGAAATTCGGATAGAACACTACTTAATACCCTGTTTGAACACAAGCATTGTGCCTCTGTTAAACCATTCTTCCATCAGATAAGTGAACAAGAGGACAACTACAGCAATATTGTTCGGGGTATATCTCGCAACTTTAAAGATAAGCCTTCAATGAGAGATAGGGTTGTAAACAAGACACTTTGTGAGCCACTGCTTGCCATGAAGTAACTTCACCCGAAGATTACATATAAATAATTCATAGACAGGTAGATGACTTCATGAAGCCTATAATCTTGAAGCAATTTCTCTCTTTTTGACATCTTACACCACTAAAAGCAACAATAGTAAGGGAATTACAAGTTTTTTTGTAGAAAAATAAGTTTACCTATATTAGCAATTATTCAAATAAAAAAATAATATTAATAAGATAATCAAGACAATACTAAACAATAACTATTCTTCAACGAGGAGGAGTATTAACTCAATTGACAATGTATAATTGACAATTCGGTGGTAAAAAGAAAAACGGCTGCACAAACATGCAGCCGTTTTTCTTTTTACTTTTTCTTTCCCGCAGGCGGATACGAAGCATTGCCCACAAACGGCTTGCTACTCGGCTCGTGCCTAAAGCTGTACACCAGCAAGGCCACGCCCGCTACCACAAACGGAATGCTGAGCAGCTGGCCCATGTCAAGCAGCATACCCTCCTCAAAGCCCACCTGGCGCTCCTTGATAAACTCAATAAAGAAGCGGAAGGTAAAGACCAATATGAGGAATAGCCCGAACAAGAAGCCGCCGCGGTTGCGCAAATTTTCCTTGCGCCGGAAGATAAGCGCCAGCACAAAAAAGATGAGCAAATACGCCAGCGCCTCGTAGATTTGCGTGGGGTGCTTGGGCAGCGTTTCGCCCCGGTGCGTAAAAATAAATCCCCAGGGCAGCGAGGTCTGCACGCCGTAAATTTCGGAGTTCATAAGGTTGCCTATGCGGATAAAAAATCCGGTAATGGCCACCACCACCACTATCCTATCGAGCAGCCACAGGTAGCGCATTTTATACTTCCGGCAAAAGAAGTACAGGCCCAGCGGTACGCCGATAGCCGCGCCGTGGCTGGCCAAACCGCCCTCCCAAATTTTCAGGATTTCGATGGGATGCGTAAGGTAGTACGCCGGCTCGTAAAACAGGCAGTGCCCTAGGCGCAGGCCCACTATGGTGGAAATAACCGCCCACATGGTGAGCGAATCGAGCAACGCCATGGGTAGCTTATCGCGCTTAAAGAAGCGCACGAAAATGTAGTAGTCAACCACAAAGGCCAAGGCAAACAGCACTCCGTAGTAGCGGATGTGCAAAGGCCCTAACGAAAAAATTTCGGGGTTAACGCTCCAAGTTATAAATGCAAGCATGTCAAATTAAGAATTGAGAATGGAGAATTAAAAATGAAAAATGGAAACTACAAAACATTCTCCATTTTCAATTCTCCATTAATTTATTGTAGCATTTGCAGCACCTCGTCCAGCTTAGGGGTAAGGATAATTTCTATGCGGCGGTTGGCCTGGCGCGCCTCGGCTGTCTTAGCCTTGCTGAGCGGTAAATACTCCGAGCGGCCTGCGGCGGTAATGCGCGACTGCTCTATGCTTGAGCCCTTGAGCAAAAGGCGAACCACCGCGGTGGCGCGCTTGCAGCTCAGGTCCCAGTTATCGAGCAGCTGCCCCTTGCCCAGGTAGGGTACATCGTCGGTATGACCTTCTATAACCACGTTGATGTCGGGATTTTTTTCAAGCACACCCGAAATACTTTTAATCGCTTCGGCTCCACGGGCGTCCACCTCGGAGCTGCCCGAGGCAAACAGCAGCTTATCCTCCATCGAAACGTACACTTTTCCGTCGCGGATTTTTACGGTAAGGCCCTTGCCCTCGAAGTTAAGCAGCGCGTCCGACAACTTTTTCTTGAGCGCGTTGGTTACCGAATCCTTTTGGTATAGCGCGCGCTCCAGGGCTATGAGCTTTTGGTTGCGGTCGTTCAAGTCCTGCGAGAGCTGGCGCACGGCAGCGCTACGGTCGTTGAGCGCGCTCTCCATCTTAAACAACTCGTCTTCTTTTTGCTGCAGGGCGGCCTGGTTTTCCTGAATTTGCTGCAGCAGCTTGCGCATTTCCTGCTGGTTGCCCTGCTGCATGGCCTCCTGCGCCTTCATCAGGTTGGCATACCTGCTGCTGAGCGCCTGCTGCTCCTCCAGCAGTAGCGCAACGGTATCCTGCATTTTGAGGATGCGGTTACCCTGATCCTCCCCGAGGGCCTGCTGCTGCCTGTTCTGCTCCTTTACGCTGGCAATTTCGGTTTCCAGCTGCGAGTTTTTATCGTCGCTCGCCACCTTTTGCGCCTGTAAATCCTGGAACTTTTTGGGAGAAACGCAGGAAGCCAAAACAAGCACCAGCGAAAAGCAGAGGAAAAGTAGGTTGTGTTTCATTTTTTTGAAATGTAATTATTTAACGAGCAAAAGTAGCGAGTTAAAGCGCAAATTTAGTAAATTTGCATCCCACATCTGTTAAATTTTGCAAGCATGCCGCAAGGTAAATACGCGCTACTCGAAACGATTGAATACCCATCCGACTTAAAGAAGTTGCCCCCTCAACAGCTACCCGAGGTATGCAGCGAAGTGCGCGATTTTATTATCGATGCTGTTTCGGAAAATCCCGGACACTTCGGTGCCAGCCTTGGCGTGGTGGAGTTAACCGTGGCCCTGCACTACGTGTTCAACACGCCCTACGACCAGCTGGTGTGGGACGTGGGGCACCAGGCATACGCTCACAAAATTTTGACGGGGCGTCGTAACCTTTTTTTCAGGAACAGAAAGTACCACGGCATAAGCGGCTTTCCGCGCATGAGCGAAAGCGAGTACGACGCGTTCGGCACGGGGCACTCCTCCACCTCCATATCGGCGGCGCTGGGCCTGGCCGTTGCGGCGCAGATGAAGGGCGAAAACCGCAAGGTGGTGGCCGTAATCGGCGATGGCTCCATGACCGGCGGGCTGGCTTTTGAGGGGCTCAACAACGCCGGTATGGAAAAATCGGACCTGCTCGTTATTCTCAACGACAACAACATTGCCATTGACCCCAACGTAGGCGCGCTGCACAACTACCTGGCCAAAATTACGCTGTCCAAGGCCTACAACAAGGTCAAGGACGAGGTGTGGGACATGACCGAGCGCACCAAACCCATCCGCCTCTTTTTACAAAAAACGCTGATTGCCCTCAAGGCGCCGCTGCTGCGCCAGGGCAACCTCTTCGAGTCGCTGGGATTTCGCTACTTCGGCCCCATTGACGGGCACGATGTGGCCAAGCTGGTAAAAACGCTGGAGATGCTGAAAAAAATTCCAGGGCCCAAGCTGCTGCACGTGCTTACCAAAAAGGGGAAGGGCTACAAGCCTGCCGAGGAAAATCAAACGCTGTGGCACGCGCCCGGCGCCTTTGACCGCACCACCGGCGAGCGCCTGAGCAAGCGCAGCAGCGGTCAGCCGCCGCTGTACCAGCAGGTGTTTGGCGAAACCATTGTAGAGCTGGCTGAGAAAAACGACAACATCGTGGGCATTACGCCCGCCATGCCCAGCGGTTGCTCGCTCAACATCATGATGAAAAAAATGCCCGACCGCGTGTTCGACGTGGGCATTGCCGAGCTGCACGCCGTAACCTTCTCGGCAGGACTGGCCGCAGCGGGCAAGGTACCCTTTTGCAACATCTACTCCAGCTTTATGCAGCGCGCCTACGACGCCATCATTCACGATGTGGCGCTGCAAAACTTACACGTTGTCTTTTGCCTTGACCGCGGCGGGCTGGTGGGCGAGGACGGCGCCACACACCACGGCGCGTACGATATTGCCTACATGCGCAGCATCCCCAACATGGTGGTGGCCGCCCCCATGAACGAGGTGGAGCTGCGCAACATGATGTATACTGCGCAGCTGCCGCAGCAGCGCGCTTTCTCCATTCGCTACCCGCGCGGCAACGGTGTTGATGCCTGCTGGAGTAAGCCGTTTGAAGCAGTTACGATAGGAAAAGCCCGGCTGCTGCGCAACGGCAGTCAGGTAGCCCTGCTGACGCTTGGCCACGTAGGCAACTTTGCGGTGCAGGCGGTGGAGCGCCTGGCGCAAGAAGGAATATCGGCGGCGCACTACGACATGCGCTTTGCCAAGCCCATTGATGAGGAAGTGCTGCACGAGGTGGGGAAAATGTTTACGCAGGTGGTAACCGTGGAGGACGGCACCATTGTAGGCGGCATGGGTAGCGCAGTCGCAGAATTTTTTACAGCAAACGGCTACAAGGCGCAGCTTACGCGCCTCGGCGTACCCGACCGCTTTGTGGAGCACGGCACCATAGCCGAGCTGCAGGCCGAGTGCGGATTCGATGCCGAAGGAATTTACCAAGCCGTAAAAGAGGTAATTTCAGATGGCCGGTTTCAGATGGCAGATTTCAAACCTCAGAATTTGCGTTGAGATTCAACCCGTCAAGCAATTATCAATTATTCGTTTTTAATTGTTCATTAAAAAAATTCTCACTACATTTGCACTCCCAATTCATAAAAAGCCCGGATGGCGGAATTGGTAGACGCGCTGGTCTCAAACACCAGTGGTAGCAATACTGTGCCGGTTCGATCCCGGCTCCGGGTACAAGAAAGCCACTTAATCAATTGATTAAGTGGCTTTTAATTTTTAAAGGGGCGCAAAACAGGGTGCAAATTTTAACCAAGCGTAAGAAGTTCTTTCATAATAAAACCTTTCTATTCATTCATATTTTACTTCTGAATACATATAAATTAAGATCACACGTGCAGACTATAACCATTTATTCAACAGTAAACACTTCTCCACCGTAAATAGGCTCTCCACTATCGGTAACACCCTCGATAACAATTGAGTAATATCCAGGAACGGAGGGGGTTTGAATCACTACTTCTCTCTTTTCTTCGGACATCAGGTTAATTTCAGGGTCCCAATACAGGAGGCTTCGTAAATCCGGCCTGCCATCCCTGTCCTGCCCTTTACCTACGGTCAGTTTGCAAGGATATTGCACTCCCTGATAGTCCATAATGCTGACATTTTTATCAAATGTAAGGCCGGGGTAGCTTCCCGTATAGGTATTAATTTTTGCCAGGCCATCAAAGCTGCTTTCGCCTATGTAGAACCGGCTTCTGTATATAGAAATGGTATTTATTTTCAGCGGGTCGTATTGAAGAATCCGGCTATGGTCAAAAACAGGAATGCCGTCAAGCAAGATTAGCGAGCTTCCGCTTTGGTACGCCACCGGCCCTTTTTCCATTTCTACGTTGACCTGTATTACCATTCTGTCATCCACCTTTCGGAACCGTACGCCGGGCAGCAGCTCTATTATGACATCCTGCATGCTGGGGAAACGCGTGTAATCATCCAGCTTATACACCGTTGGTTTTGAATACAGCAGCGGGTCGTTTTGTATGCTTACCTTATCGTATAAGGTATCTACTCCAAACCTCTTTCCTATTTGCATTTCAATGCTTCGCTCGGTGAGCACCGGCTCATACTCTTTGCTCAGGTATAACTTAGGAATAGCGCTAATGCTTGGCTTTACAAAGGGGTCGCTAAGCTCAAACGAGATGTCGTGATTGATGCTCTTCCGGCAAGGGTACTGCAGGACTACTTCCCGGTCTCCGTAAATAGACCCCGTATAAAATGTAAACTCACCCGACGCCGTATCTATGGCCGACGCATACATGTCCGACCCCTGCCCCACGGCCGAGAGAAAAGCAAGCTTTTCATTCATCTTTTTCAGATCTACGTTGTGAATTTTCCCACGAATAATCTCCCCTTCGTACTCCGGCACGTAGGTGGTAGAGAACTTCACGTCCTTGGCGGACTCCTTGCCGGCGGCCAAAAATTCTCCTAAGCTCGCAGAAGGGTTGGCCGGTTTTAGGCTTAGCTTGGAAACGGATAGGCTGATGGTGGCCCACTCCTTCCCCAGGTTGCAGATTGTTACCGGCAGGCTGCTGTTTACCGAGGCCGTCTTGCCATGGTTGAGCTGGGCAGCAATAAGGGCTGGGCCCCCACGCCGGAGAGCTATACTTTTATCCCCGGCAGGCACAGCGCTGCTGTCGCTGTTTCCCACCACAACGTTTCCGGGAATCCTTTCGGATGTGAGCGTATTATATATGGGAATAATTTTGCTGAAGTATTTCAGCGTGTCCTCGTTTAGCATCTGCTTCGTATATGCTATAAGCCGGTAGTTTCCCGTTGGAAGAGCCGGCGGGAGGTCTATCTTGCCGCTGCCGCGACCGTTGTTAACGCCTATTTTGACCGTTAGCGCAGCCGAAACCGAGCTGTGCAGTTCAAGGTAGGCCACGCTGCTTAACCCCGACAAGCGGGGTTGCCCATCAGCCATATCAAAGCAGTACAGCGAAAGCCAGACGGACTCGCCCGCAACGTAAAAGTCCCTGTCGGTAGTGATGTATATCCTTTCGACAGTCCGCTGCTGGGCATAGCCGGACAAAGCCCAGCAGAAAAGACAAAGAGTAATAGTAGTAAGTTGCTTCATATAGCTAAATATCGTCATTTGGCCAAAACGAGGGTTTATCTTTAGTTCCGGATAGGCGACAATCCACGCACTCCTGCGTTGACCACACATCGGGCTTCCCGGGATCATCAGGGTTAGCAAATTCATCAACCTCCGCAGTATCCACAACGTAGTTGCCGTTGTCGTACAGCTGTTCCCGGGATGATTTGTTTTTTTTGCCATCTTCAATGAGTTCGCATTCTACGGAATTTCTATAAATTCCTATGTTGGCCCCCTTGACAAAAACTCGTTTAGAGCTGTTGGCCCCGGCGCTAATATAGCCCAAGACCTTTTCATCGGGATTCGACAAGCAATGAATATTTCCGGGAAACTCGCTGGGTTGCGGGGCAAATATCCCCCCGATATTATCGGAATTTTTTTCTAAGGTAGCCCAGTACTTATAGGCCTCCTCCGAAATAGAGAGCTGGTATAGCTCCATTGAGTATATATAGCTGATTTTTCTACTGTCGTTTTCAATTGCGTTAAGCGTTTTCTGATATACAACATTATTTTCCAGCTGATCGGTTTTTGCAATCAATATGGATTGGGACATATCTTTACTCCAGCAGTAGTAGATATTTTGTTTCCCTTGAAACGGCAATATCTCTCCCGATGACGGATCGTAGTAGCAGCGAGCTTGAAAGTTGGAGTGAATTTCCCAATCCTCCCGGTATCGCCACCTGTAATACCTTGAAGCGCTGTTATCGCCATAGGTGTTGACGTAAAAGCTGACCGCCGTTCTATCGCTGTTTACGGTAAACCCTATGGAGTCAATAGGGGGAGATGTGAGGACATCAAGGAAGTCGGATTCATAGCTCCTCCCATCGGATAGCGTAATGCACAGCTTGTACCTATCATACACATTCAGCCCATTGGTATTAACAGCGTAGTGTGGCGACAGTCCGGTATTTTGGTTTAGCGCCCCGAAGTACTTACTCCCGCTTTCGCTCTCCACCCACACCGCTGCATCTTTGATGTAGCTAACCGTATTGTTTTGCTCTAAAGCAATGGAAGAGCTAAGAAAAACGCGCGTTGTATCATTCAAAATAATATCACCTTCAACAACCAGCGTCCCGCCCACCGTATTGACTCCCTCCGGCGTAAAGGGGCTGACGCAGCTATTAAAAAGAAAGAGCACCGGTAGCATTAAGTAGTATAAAAGTTGCCTGCACATAGGGCTAAAATTTTATGGTGTAGTTGATGTAGGGAATCGGCGCGCCAAAAATGGAAAGCTGGTTGCCCTGTATTTTTGTACCGTTGGACGTCGTATAGTATACCGAATAGGCATTCTTGCGGCCGGTTACATTATAAACGCCAAAAGTAATTACGCTGTGCGTCCAAAGCTTTAAGTTATGGCTCGGCTCTATGTTAAACGCCAGGTCCAGCCTGAAGTAGTCGGGAATACGGTAGGAATTTCGGTCGGAGTACTCCAGGCGGTAGCCTCCGGCATAGTAGTACTTGCTGACGGGAAGCGTAACCGGCCGGCCGGTGGCGTAATCCACGTTGGCCGAGATGCTGTACCGCTGCGTGAATTTATAGTTTAACACCACCTTTACATCGTGGGGTTTATCGTATGAGGCCGGGTACCACCGGCCGTTATTAATTTCGTACACCTCCTTGTCGGCGCTTTCCCTTAGCAGCGTTCTGGAGTAGGAGTAGGTTGCCCAGCCATTCAGCTTTCCCAATGGTTTTTTGAGCATAAACTCAAGTCCATAAGCCTTCCCTTCGGTTTCCAGTACATCCCACTCTATGTG
The DNA here is from genome assembly GCA_031549685.1 of Bacteroidales bacterium. Taxonomy (GTDB): domain Bacteria; phylum Bacteroidota; class Bacteroidia; order Bacteroidales; family UBA932; genus JAITMY01. The sequence continues at coordinate 24,844 of JAVBPG010000005.1, forward strand.
CGGATTCATGCTAAGCACGGCGCCGCTTTTATAGTCGAGGTAGTGCTGCATTCTTTTGTAGTAGCCCTCCAGCGACAGCTCCAGCCTGTCGGAAAAAAGGCTGTAGTAGATACCGCCGGCCGCCTGCCATCCGGTTTGCGGAACAATGTTGGCATCGCTAAGCTTCCAGGTATCGACCGGCGAAGCCGATGCCGTATTCGACAGCATGTGGATACCCTGCCTCATGGTGTTGAATCCTGCCTTAACCGTTAGATTGTCGGTAATAAAGTACCGTGCCGACAGCCGGAATTCGGGCCCGTAGTACGGCTTGACAAACTTGCCGCTCCCCACCGCTACGGAATCCGTGATGGATGCCTGGCTCATGTCGCCGCCCTGGTACTTATAGTAGGAGGCCGGCCCCATCGCCGAGTAGAATGTAAAGCGTATTCCGGCGTCAAGGGACAGGTTGTCGGATATCGTCCACTTATCGCTCACAAATAGCGCGGCCTCCACGGCATTCTCCTTATCCAGTATGGTCGGGCTAACCTCCGATTGGCTGCCCACCGGTTCAAGAATTCCCGGCGACAGGCGGAAGTATGTTGCATTCAATCCGTAGTTGAGCGAGTGCTTTTCATTGATCATCCAATCAAAGTTCGCCTTGAGGTAGCATTGCTCAATGTTGAAGCGCATATCAAAAGCGTTTACGGTATTTGCCTCGCTTCCCTTGTCTTTAATGTCGTTGGTATAGCTATCGTAGCCAAGGCTGAGCGTCAGGCTATGCTTTTCGCTGAAAACGCTGTGCCACTTCAGCGAGGTGCTCAGGTTTTTGTAGCTGTAGCTGGTATCCCGGCTGAAGCTGAATCCGTCGGCCGAGTAGTAGCCATAGGCGTAGATAGTGTTCGATTTATTGATTTTATGGCTCAGCCCCGCCGTAATATCGTAAAAGTAAGCTGAGCCTCCCTTGTAGCCGCTATCGTCGGGCAGCAGGTTAAGCATCCAGTCAGAGTAGGTGGTCCGGGCTCCCAGTATAAAGTTGGTGCGGTTTTTTACAATCGGTCCCTCGAGGTGAAACTTGCTGGTTAGCAAACCAATACCGGCCGAACCCGTTATCTTTTTGCTATTACCGTTGCGGTTGTTGATTTCCAACACCGATGAAATCCGTCCGCCGTACTTTGCCGGAATCGAGCTTTTGTAGAGCTCCACATCGCTTACAACATCCGGGTTAAAGGCCGAGAATAACCCGAAAAGGTGCGTCGGGTTGTAGATGGTGCCGTCATTGAATAGAATCAGGTTCTGGTCGGTGGCGCCTCCCCTGACGTTGAACCCGCTGGAGGACTCCCCCACGGACTTTACCCCCGGCAGGGTAAGTATTACCTTCATAACATCGGCTTCGCCGAAGGCGGTGGGGATATGCTTGATTTTATTTATCTGCAGCTTTTCGACTCCCATTAAAGGCGTCCTTCGCTGCTGGTTGCCTTCGGCGGTTACCGTTATATTTTGGAGGGAGTGAACCTTCTCCTTCATGAGCACCTCCAGCTCCCCATTGCCATATACCTCCAGCATGATACGGGCATCCTCCATATTCGATGCCTTCAGTATCAGGTTTACCTTGTCCGTGGGGGCCAATATCCGGTAAAATCCGTACAGGTTTGTTACGGCCGTGGTTTTCGTTGACTCCACCTTGATGAGGACATCGGGTACGGGCTCGCCGGTATTTAAATCTTTTACGTAGCCGGTAATAACTGCCTTACTCCCCTTGAAGGGAACATTGGGATCGCCTATCCTGTACACCTTATTTTCCGATGCGGCTGTATTCTCCGTATAAGAAATCGCCTCCACGTAGGCTGCATCCGATTCCTCTTCTGCTTCGTCGGGGGTGAAAAAGCTATCAGGCAGCTTAGTCATTATCCCCATTTTTTTCAGGATGTACAGCGTATTCCCTACCTGGCTGAGGGTGTATCCGGCCGGCAGAAGGCTTTTATTTAAGCTCGCCGCCAGGGAGGGGATAGGGGCATCGACGGATATGACCGGCGGCTCACTCGGATCGGCCACGTAGTATAGCTTAAAGTCGGTACGGCTCTCCAATACCTTTTTCAACGAATCCAACCCTACATTTTTTAAAGTGATGCGTCGGTTCTCATGTTGTTGAGCTGACACTACACCTGAAAAGAAGATTAACAGCGCTAAAGTTACCAGGGTCTTTCTCATAATCAATTGTTATCACTAAGCTCCAAATGTTTGAGAATTTCCCCTATGGCATATGATGCATTAGCCTTAAAATCCAGCTGCTTCAATTTTATCACGCTTTTTATTTCTTTTTTCCGGTCTTTATACTGCTTGGTAATGTCATTCACCCGCCTTACCCTGTAGGCCACGCCGTCCTTCAATAAGTAGTACTCTTCGGACAATTCGTAGCTTTTTCTCAAAGAGGTACCGGACATATTTTCCTCGTATATTTTTCTGATTTTTTTATACACCTTCGCCTCCCCGTCGTACTCCACCTCATAGTATCCGCTTTGCAGGCCTTGATACGATGCCGCTTGAGCGTTGTTAATAAATTTATGGTTCCCCACCTGCCAGTGGCTCACATAGCTTTTATTAAGAAGAAAGCGCAGGCCGGAAATGCTGTCCTTCACATACAGCTCATCCAGGTCTGCGTTAAGGTTCAACAGCACGTTATGGTACAGCTTGCCGCAGTATTTTATGGTACCCGCTTCAAAGTTGGTGGAGTAGGCAAAATACGTCGTCCCGTCAGTCGGCGCCTCCTCCCTGTACTCAATAGGCGCCATGCCTCTGTATAGCATGGCGGCCTTTCCCGCCGACTGCATGAATAGCTGATAATCGAACGGCTGCTGCGCAAAAATACCGGATGGTAGTAATAGTAGAATCAAAAACAAACATTTTCCAATACTCATTTCTTATGCCAATTGCTATTTTCTTTTAATGATTATCCTCAACTCTACCTCCGAATTCTTCGGCGCGGGAATTAGTACAAAAATAAAGAAATCCTTGAGATGTGAAATACCCCAGGGATTTTTCGTTGATGAACCTTCCAGCTGCTTACATTTTCTCTTAGATAGCTGCAGCTGTAACCGAGGTGCCACTGATGCGTGCAAAATACACATCCATTAGTGCGCTACCTTACCATAATCTCTTCGGGGTAGCTCGGTACAAACGTTGGCGACCTGTCGGGCTCCGATGTCCCCACCTGAAACATATTGCCAAAGCCTTGCCCGAAGTGAGGGTAGAAGCCCAGCTTCAGCACCAGCGTTGGAAATACCAACAGGTCATTACGTATGTTTGCCCCCACCCCAAAACCTTGATAGTAGTTTGAGGAGGTAAGCAGCTGCCCGCTCGTTTTGAGCCAGCCGCCATTGTAAAATGAAAATAGCAGCACGCGAAATCCAAACACGCTGAGGTTTGAAAAAAAATCGGCCCTGAAATTTAACATCAAGCGCTCAATGCCCCTTGCATGATCGTCAAAGTGTCCTGTGCTCAACGTGCTGAGCGTACTAAAATAAACGTAGTCAACCAGCCCATCGGTAGACACAAGCGTAGTAACATAGTTAAGGTTAAAGTAGCTTCTTACCCTGTTTGCCCCCAACCGAAGCAAGGGAGTATAGTAGCCCACATTGGTCTGTACCATTCCCTGGTACATCTCACTCCGGTTAAAGTGCCAGGCAAGCGCAGCATCTACATACAGGCTACCGAAGCTGAAAATATTACCGGCGGACATTTCTACCGAAGCATACATTCCCTCAAAAAAATCGGGGCACCTGGTATACCCAAGCTGGCCCGAAAGGTTGTATCCGTATGCAATATTTTCGCCCACACCATACTTGTGGACCATGTACTGCTTGTGGTAGCGCTGGCTGAAGAGGCTTAGCTTCCCAATATAGCTGCGACGAGTTGTAAGCTCATACTGTAGAGGGACAGGGCAGGCATCATTAACAGACTCGTAAAGAGCGCTATAATCAATATATCGCAGGGCTATTGCCAGTCGTTTGGCGGTTGACTTTTCCAAGTTAAACGCCCATCCCAACGTAATGGACTTGGTTTCCGCCAAGGGCGGGCTTACCGAGTCCCACGGCGACATGCTGAGCCTATACGCTGTGCGGTTATAGCTCGCCTGCCCGAAAGCGCTAAGCGATATTTGCAGGGGACGTTCGGCCTGTAACACTACCTCCGTATTCCATATATTATCCATGTACGAACCCTCCAGGTTGATAAATGTCCGAATCACGTTGTTGTACCGGTAGCCTACCCCATAGCCGAAGGAGCTCGTATAGTCGGCATCATAGATTCCGCGTATCCAAAAGCGACTGCCAACTCCAAGAAAGTTACGGTCATACAGCGACATGTCGACCGAATTGAGCGACACGCTATGCAGCTGAAATCCGACAGAAAAAACATCGCGCACAATGACCGTAACAGCTGCGGTGTTTGTGCCCGGAATGGGCACAACTTGTATACGGGCATCGTGAATGTAGTCGGTGTTGCGAAGAAAAACTTCGCTCTCGGCCATAACCAAGGGGTCGATAGCGTCGCCTACCTTAAACAGCAGGTTCCTTCGCGCAATGTAGTGCTTGGTTTCAACGTGCAGCTTATTGGCTGCCTTAGCCAGGCTATTATCCACCTGCATGGTGTCGGGGTGCTGAATATCGGTCCCGAAAGGGGCCAAAACAACAACATGAATATCACTGATTATCAGCCCATCATAGGCATTAAATTGTTGATCAATAGATCGGTCGGTCTCTTGCTCATTGAGGTTTTCCGGGTCTTTAAAGAGTAGCGGATATAGCGCCTTAGTCCACCTTCTTTGATTGGCTACCGCTTTTACATTATCGTGCTGCTCCCGCTCCTCTAAAGTAAATGAGGTATCGGTGGCCACCAAACCGGCCGGAGCAATGGCAAATTTACTGCCGGATTGCGCGTACAAATGTGAGGCTGCGCCGAGCCGGAAAAATAGGAAAAGCAATACCCCGTAAAAAACAGCATGTTTTTTTACGCATAAAAAGCTATGTGCCACGGTGGCCAATCGGATGAATTTTTGAGAATATATAAAATGCTGCTCCAACGTTTGCTCATTGTGCTGGTGCACCGCGCGCCGCGCGCAACACAAGGCAAAATGGCTGGCTAATACTCCTGCCCGCTATCAACTTTTATTGTATCTTTGCTTGGCTTTTGCTGCAAATTTAAAGCAGCCGTCGGAGAGGCTTTCTATCGCTTTTTGCTATAGCTGCAACCCTTGCTCCCTTTTAATTTCTTTTGCTTGCAAATATAGCAATCCCCTAATGAATTGGGGTGCAAACCTGAATGCGATTTTAGCAGCCGGAGTGTAAAAACAAACAGATTAAGCAGATGTATTATGGGGCGGAAAAAGATAAAAGGATAAACGAAACTTATATAGCATCATGAAAAAAATTATATTAATAATCTTGATTTTCAATGCATTATTAAGCTGCAATTCGAAAAAATCCGAGAAAAAAAATGAGCGCCGCGCCGCAAATAACGTACAGATTGATAGCGCAAGCCTGACAAAAGACAACGCACTTTTTTTAGATAAGTCAACATCCTCTTTTGCAATTCTGTCGGGAAAGGAAGATACAGGTTATGACTATCAAATTGTAGAGGTTAACTACAAAGTGGTTTACATTAGATTGCAAGGGCTAGAACACTATATTGCAAAACAAGTTACAACAACCAACACGTGCACAGGCTGTGAGGACCAAAAAAGAAACATCAAAATATACATTAGCCCATGCAAAAGTCCCGAGAATATTGTAGCAACAATAGATAAAGATTGTGATGAAATACAGCTTAACGTTGATACATACACGACTATAGCCTACGGCTGTTGTGGCGCAGAGAGTGAATACGAGATATTTGACTATCAAAATAGCTCTATTATTCAAACCGAAGGAAAAATCGTATATGGCGATATTCCAAATTCAACCATAAAGTTCTACATCGGTTTTAAGACCGAAGGAGATGCCAACTGTTTAGGGTTCTTAACCTACTCGTATGGCAGCGACGACAAGTACATTGTAAAAGTACGTTTAAAAAAGAATGAGGCGGATTTATTTACCCAATTTAGTCCGGATATAGAAATAAAAAGTAGCAGCAAGAAAGATAATGTTAGAGATGGAGGCTACATACAGGATTACCAGCTTTGGTCCCTCAATTTTCTCAAGCATAAAAGCGAAATCAACAACCTTACCATACGGCTGACCTTTGACAAAGGCGAGACATTAGCTACTACTGAAATTCCAATAGTAAACGGCGTTCCTTTTGGAAAAAATGAACGTGAGCAAACAGCTTATATTGACGACTAAGTTTTGCTGTCGTTTAAAGTTCATCCTGTTATTATTTTTCTCCTCCTAATTTTATGAAAAAACTTTTCCTCCTCGACGCGTTTGCCCTCATATACCGAGCCTACTACGCCTTTATGAAAAAGCCGATGGTCAACGCGCAAGGCTTGAACACCTCGGCCGTTTTCGGTTTTACCAAAACCATTCTGGATCTAAAAAAGCGCGAAAACCCCACGCACATGGCCGTGTGCTTCGACCCCGGCGGCGAAACATTTCGCCACATGATGTACCCCGAGTACAAGGCCAACCGCAGCGAAACGCCCGAGGTTATTCAGCAGTCGGTACCTATTATAAAGGAGCTGCTGCAGGCCTTCAACATTCCCATCATTGTGGTGCCCGGCTTTGAAGCCGACGATGTAATAGGCACGCTGGCCAAGAAGGCCGAGCAGCACGATTTTGTAACCTACATGATGACGCCCGACAAGGACTACGGGCAGCTGGTAAGCGACAATATTTTAATTTTCAAGCCTGCCCGCTGGGAAACGCCCGACGAAAAAATAGGCCCCCACGAGATTTGCGAAAAGTACGGCATACAAAACCCCTGTCAGGTTATAGATGTGCTGGCCCTCTGGGGCGACACCTCGGACAACGTGCCGGGCGCACCGGGCATTGGCGAAAAAACGGCTACAAAGCTCATTGCGCAGTACGGCAGTTTGGAGGGCGTAATTGAGCACGTGGGCGAGCTGAAGGGAAAAATGCGCGAATCAATTGAGCAGAATATTCCGCAGCTACAGCGCGCCAAAAAGCTTGTTACCATTGACCTGCACGCACCGGTGGAGCTGAACGAAGGCGAGCTGGTGGTAAAATCGCCCAACAAGGAGGCGCTGCAGGAGCTGTTCAGGGAGCTGGAGTTTCACTCGTTCAACCGCGAGCTGTTCGGCGCCACGGCAGCTCAACCCGCAGCTCCGAAAAAGGCTGCACAGACACACGTGCAGGGCGATTTATTCAGCACCCCGGTGACCAACGAAGCTGCGGCCACGGTTACCATCGACACCAAGTCGCACCTGAAAACGGTGAGCGATGTTGAGCACACGTACCACGCGGTGCAAAGCGTGGAGGAGGTGCAAAAGCTGTGCGACATGCTGTCGCAGCAAAAACAATTTTGCTTCGATAGCGAAACCGACGGCGTGGAACCTATCGACGCCGATGTGGTGGGGCTTTCGTTTGCCGTAAAATCGCACGAGGCGTGGTTTGTAACGCTATCGCCGGGCGAAGAAAATTTTGCGCAAAAGGTGGAATTGCTGCGCGTCCCCTTTGAAAATGCAGGCATTGCCAAAATCGGGCAGAACATAAAGTTCGACTACATGGTGCTCAAGCGCCTCGGCATTAACCTGCAGGGTCCGCTGCTCGACACCATGCTGATGCACTACCTGCTGGAGCCCGACCTGCGCCACAACATGAACTACCTGGCCGAGGTGTATCTGGGTTACGCGCCCATTCCCATCGAGCATTTAATCGGCGACAAGAAGGAGGGGCAGGGAAAAATGTCGCAGGTGCCGCTCGAAAAGCTGGTGGAGTACGCCGCCGAGGATGCCGATGTAACCATTCAGTTGTACGAAAAACTCTCTGTTGAAGTAGAAAAAAATGGTTTGCAAAAATTATATGAAGAGGTAGAAGCGCCGCTCATTTACGTACTCGGCGACATGGAGTGGGAAGGCGTTCGCATTGATGCCGAGGGCTTGGCGGAGTACGGCAAGGAGTTGGCAAGCGAGCTGCAGAAGCTGGACGCCGAGATTCGCGAAATGGCGGGTGAGCCCGAGCTCAACGTATTCTCGCCAAAGCAGCTGGGCGAGGTGCTTTTTGATAAGCTGAAAATATCGGACAACGCCCGCACCACCGGCAAAACTAAGCAGTACTCGACCAGCGAAGAAACCTTGGCCGCGCTGCGCGACAAGCACCCCATTATCGAAAAAATACTGGATTTACGCGGGCTGAAAAAGCTGCTTTCGTCGTACGTGGAAACGCTGCCAACGCTGGTAAATAGGCGCACGGGGCACATCCACACCTCGTTTAACCAGGCGGTTACCGCCACCGGACGGCTGAGCAGCAACAACCCCAACCTGCAAAATATACCCATTCGCGATGAGCGCGGCCGCGAAATCCGCAAGGCGTTCATCCCCTCCGACGGGCAGCACATCCTGCTCTCGGCCGACTACTCGCAGGTGGAGCTGCGCCTGATGGCGCACCTGAGCCGTGACCCGAATTTGGTGGACGCCTTTTTGAAAAACGAGGATATTCACGCCAGCACCGCCGCCAAAATTTTTCACGTGAGCATTGACGAGGTTAGCAAGGAGCAGCGCCGCCGCGCCAAAACGGCCAACTTCGGCATCATTTACGGCATATCGGTATTCGGGCTGGCACAGCGCCTGAACATCCCGCGCGGCGAGGCAAAAATACTGATCGACGGCTACTTTTGCACCTACCCCAAGGTGCGCGAGTACATGGACAAGGCCATAGAAGAGGCGCGAGACAAGGGCTACGTGCACACGCTGTGCGGCCGCAAGCGCATGCTCCCCGACATTAAATCGCACAACGCCGTGGTGCGCAGTTTTGCCGAGCGCAACGCCATCAACGCGCCCATACAAGGCTCGGCGGCCGACATCATTAAGCTGGCCATGATAAAAATCCGCGCGCGGCTGCTTGAGGAAAAGTTGAAATCGCGCATGATTCTGCAGGTGCACGACGAGCTGGTTTTTGATGTGTGCAAGCCCGAGCTGGAGCAGGTGCAAAAGCTGGTGGTGGAGGAAATGGAAAACGCCTACACGCTAATTGTACCGCTTACTGCAGAGGCGGGCGTGGGCGAAAACTGGCTTAAAGCCCATTAGGCCGCATTGTGTCCGCGCACACATAAATAACATCGTGAAAAACAATAACTTATGAATAATTTCGTGTAAAATACAGCGGCAAGCAGCACTTTTCGCACGAAAAAGGCTATTTTTGTAGCTACTCAAAGAATTTTTTTACCAAAAAATCCCTATGCCCCCTAAAAAAGACACGTCGGACGATAGACTTCGAATAAAAGATATTGCGGTGCTGGCCAAGGTCTCGCCGGGCACGGTGGATCGCGTGATCCACAACCGCGGCGGCGTGGCGCCCGACAGCAAAAAGCGCATTGAAAAAATCCTGAGCGAGATGAACTTTAAGCCCAACAAAATGGCGCAGCTGCTGGCCATTAAGAAGGACTGCAAGCTCGTTGCGCTGCTGCCCGAATCGCAGGAGGGCGACTACTGGTGGGATATTCTCAAGGGCATTAAGCGCGCGCAGGAGGAGGTGGCCGACTACCGCGTAAAGGTGGAGGTCATTTACTTTAACCAGTACAACGTGGCCTCGTTTGAGGAGGTGGCGCACGACATGCTGAAAAAAAATCCCGACGGCGTGCTGCTCGCCCCGTTTTTCAGGCGCGAGGTGCTCCGCCTGACCAAGGAAATGGAGGAGCGCGGCGTTCCCTTTGCCTTTGTCGACTCCAACATTGACGGCGTAAACAGCCTTGCCTACTACGGCCAGCAGTCGCACCAGAGCGGCTACCTTGCGGCAAAGCTGCTCATGACCAACCTCGAAAAAAATTCCACCGTGCTGCTGCTGCACATGATGCGCGGCGGATCCACGGGCGCCAACCAAACCGTAAAGCGCGAGGAGGGTTTTCTGTCGTACATCGAAAAGTACTCGCTGGAGTCGAAGTACAAAATCATGCGCGTGGACATTCACGCCGAAAATGCGGACAACAACTACGCCATGCTCGACGAGCTGTTTGCCAAAAATCCCAACATCCGCGGCGCCATTACGTTCAACTCACGCGTGTACCGCTTTGCGGAGTACATCGAGAGCCGTAAAATTAAAAATATGAGCATACTCGGCTACGACCTGCTGGAGCGCAATGTGCGATTTTTGAAAAACGGAATCGTGGAGTACCTCATCGGGCAGCGCCCGCAGCTACAAGGCTACTACTGCCTTATGGCGCTGGTAAAGCACCTGGTACTCAACCAAAGCGTAAAGCCCATGACCTACATGCCCATTGATATTCTGCTCAAGGAAAACATCAACGACTACAAGGTATATCCGTTTGATGTGTAAAACAGATTGACAATTTGACTATTTACAATTGACTGTTTGAAAGACCTCTACCCATAATATACATTTAAATTGTCGGTATTGTTAAGTTAATATAGATTCTATGATTTACAGCACTTAATGGTTATGTCATCCTGAGCGAAGCGAAGGATCTCAAGTTCGCACGGGGCTTCATATTCACAACATGAGATTGACTTCGTCGAACTTCGTTTCTTCGCTCCGCTCAGAATGACAAGGGTTCGATTTTTATTAAAATCTACACTAAATTAACAATACCAAATTGTCAATGGTAAATTTGGAAATCGCAAATAAAATATTTTTCAAAAACATAAAACTCAAAAAAACAAAATGAACCAGCTAAACAGAAAAAATGCTCCGGCAGCCAAGATGCGCCCCGAGAGAATTATCCAATTCGGCGAAGGCAACTTCCTCCGCGCTTTTGTGGATTGGATTGTGTACAACATGAACGAAAAGGCCGACTTCAACAGCAGCGTGGTGGTGGTGCAGCCCATTGAGCAGGGCATGGTGGACATGCTCAACGCGCAGGACTGCCTGTACCACCTCAACCTCCAAGGCCTGGATAAGGGCCAGCAGGTGGACAGCATTGAAATGATTGACGTAATCAGCCGCGGATTGAACCCCTACACGCAGTTTGACGACTACATGAAGCTGGCCGAAAACCCCGAAATGCGCTTTGTGATTTCGAATACCACCGAGGCCGGCATTGCCTTCCGCGCCGAGGATAAGCTGGACGACAAGCCCGCAAAATCGTACCCCGGCAAGCTGACGCAGCTGCTGTACCACCGCTTCAAAACCTTTAACGGCGCGGCCGACAAGGGATTTATCATTTTGCCCTGCGAGCTGATTTTCCACAACGGAACCGAGCTGAAAAAGTGCATCGAGCAGTACATCGAGCTGTGGAAGTTGGGCGCTGAATTTAAAAGCTGGTTCGAAACCGCTTGCGGCGTTTACTGCACGCTGGTTGACCGCATTGTGCCCGGCTACCCCAAGGATACCATCAACGAAATTCTGGCAAAAATCAACTACGAGGATAAGCTGGTGGTCAAGGCTGAAATTTTCCACCTGTGGGTAATCGAAGCACCGGCAAGCGTTGCCAAGGAGTTCCCCGCCGACAAGGCAGGGCTCAACGTACTGTTTGTGCCCAGCGAAAAACCCTACCACGACCGCAAGGTAACGCTGCTCAACGGCCCGCACACCGTGCTCTCGCCCGTGGCCTACCTCAGCGGCCTGGACACCGTGCGCGAGGCCTGCGAAGATGCCGTTATCGGCAAGTTCATCAACAAGGTCATGTTCGAGGAGCTGCTGCTCACGCTCGACCTCCCGAAGGAGGAGCTCGAGGCCTTCGGCAAGGCCGTGATGGATCGCTTCCGCAACCCCTTTGTAAAGCACTTTGTAACGAGCATTATGCTCAACTCGTTCCCCAAGTTCAAAACCCGCGACCTGCCCGGGCTCAAGATTTACTTAGAAAGAAAAGGCTCGCTGCCGCAGGGCATCGTGCTTGGCCTGGCCGGCATTTGCACCTACTACAAGGGCGGCAAGCGCGGCAACGATGTCATCACTCCTAACGACGACAAGCAAATCCTCGACCTGCTGGCCAAGCTTTGGGCAAGCGGCGATGTGAAGCAGGTGGCGCAGGGCGTGCTGGCCTCGGAGTACATCTGGGGCGAAGACCTCAACAAAGTTCCCGGCCTTACCGACTTGCTGACGAAGGATTTGGAAAGCATTGCGAGCAAGGGCATGCTGGAAACGGTAAAGGGTATTCTATAATTTTCATTCTGTCATTGCGGGCTCGACCCGCAATCTCCTAAGTCGGGGGATTGCGGATCAAGTCCGCAATGACACATAATACGATAAATCATGATTGAATTCCTAAAAATAAATCCCGCCGACAACGTGGTGGTGGCCATAACCGCAATGCCCGCAGGCAAGCAGCTGGCGGTGGATGGCGTGAGCGTTACGCTCAAAAGCGACATACCCATGGGGCATAAATTTGCGCTCAAGGATTTGAAAAACGGCGACAACGTTATCAAGTACGGCTACGCCATAGGCCACGCCATTGCCGACGTTGCGCAGGGCGATTTGGTAAACGAAAAAAATATCAAGACCAACCTGGAGGGCCTGCTCGACTACAAGTACGCGCCTGTCGCCACCGGGGCAAAGTTCACCAACCGCAGCATGACCTTCAAAGGGTACAAGCGCAAAAACGGCGAGGTGGGCATTCGCAACGAGGTGTGGATTGTGCCCACCGTAGGCTGCGTGAACGGCACGGCCAACCAGCTGGCGGAAATGCTCAAGGCCGAAACCGGCGAGAAAAATGTGGACGCCATAGTGGCCTTTAACCACAACTACGGCTGCTCGCAGCTGGGTGACGACCACGAAAACACCCGCAAAATTTTGCGCGACATGGTGCTGCACCCCAACGCCGGAGCGTTGCTGGTGCTGGGCCTTGGCTGCGAAAACAACCAGCCTGATGCTTTTCGTGAATTTCTTGGCGACTACGATAAAGACAGAATCTACTTCCTCGAAACGCAAAAGGTAAAGGACGAAATTGAGGAGGGCATGAGCTTGCTGCGCGACCTCTACCAAAAAGCTGCCGCCGATGTGCGCACCGATGTACCGCTCTCCGAGCTGCGCGTTGGCCTGAAGTGCGGCGGCTCCGACGGCTTCTCGGGCATTACCGCCAACCCGCTGCTGGGCATGTTCTCCGACTTTTTGGTGGCGCAGGGCGGCACCACCGTGCTTACCGAAGTCCCCGAAATGTTCGGCGCCGAAACCATACTGATGAACCGCTGCGGCACCGTTGACCTATTCGACAAAACCGTGCACCTCATCAACGATTTCAAGGACTACTTTACCAAAAACAAGCAGCCTATTTACGAAAATCCTTCGCCCGGAAATAAGGCGGGCGGCATTTCAACGCTCGAGGAAAAGTCCTTGGGCTGCACCCAAAAATCAGGCACCTCCGAGGTAAAGGATGTGCTGATGTACGGCGAGCGCATTAAGACCAAAGGCCTGAACCTGCTCAGCGCCCCGGGCAACGACCTGGTGGCCGCCACCACGCTGGGCGCCGCCGGGTGCCAAATGGTGCTGTTCACCACAGGCCGCGGCACGCCGTTCGGCAGCTTTGTGCCCACCATGAAAATTTCGACCAACACTCCCCTGTTCGAGAAGAAGCCGGGGTGGATTGACTTCAACGCCGGAACCATTGTGGAAAACGAAACCATGGACGCCGCCACCGAGCGCTTTATAACCTACTTGCTAAGCGTGGCCAACGGCGAAAAGGTAAATACCGAGAAGAAGGACTTCCGCGAAATTGCCATATTCAAGACGGGGGTAACGCTGTAAGCAGTAACCAGTAATTAGTAACGAGTGAGGGGAAGGCATGAGCTACCCGTCAATGGCGGGTGAAGTGAAGCAATCTCCTTGCAAACGCAAGCTGCTACATTGTTAAGCCGGGGTTTATGGCCTCGGCTTTTTTATTTTTCAGGTTAGCCCCGAGGAGAAAAAAATCCGCGTATGCGAGGAGATTCCTCACTACGTTCGGAATGATATGTTGCGATAAAAAAAGAAGTGGGAAACATCTTTTTCATTGCCGTCGGTTTTAACCGACGGACACAGGGCAGATGCAGCAAAAGCGCGCGGAGCAAGTATTTCCCTTGAAAAAACACCTGTGCTCCGCGCGCCATATTCCGGGGTATCCGTACTCCGTCAGCTAAAGCTGACGGCAATGAAAAAAGCAGCCACGCCAAGGCGCGACCGCTTAACTACGAAAAACTCAGTTCTTCTACTTGTTGGGAATTAGCACCGTCAGCACGTTGTCGCCCAGCATTTCCTCACTCATTATTTTTCCTTGAATAAGAGGCGCGGCAACACCATTTCCAAAGCGCTGCGGGGCGGTAAAAATCCGCGCCTCGTCCCACATGTTCGCGTCAATAAAACTTTGCAGCAACTTAGCGCCACCCTCCACAATAACGGACTGCAGCCTGTTTTCGCAAAAACATTGCAGCCAATCATTTATTTCTTCGCTTTGGAGAACAATAGTGGGAGCGTCGGCGTTAAAGATGTTGAGCGTGCGGGGCAAAATATTTTTCTCGTCCACCACTATGCGCGTGGGATTTTTCCCCGGCCACAGGCGGGCCGTGAGCGTGGGGTTGTCCATCAGCGCGGTGTTGGTGCCCACCATTATGGCTTGCTCCTCCGTGCGCCAGCGGTGGCTCAGGCGGTGCGCCTGCCCGTTGCTGATGCGCGCGGCGGCCTCGCTTGCCGTGCGGCAAATGTCAATAAATCCATCGGCGGTTTGCGCCCACTTGAGGATAACGTAGGGGCGCTTTTTTTCGTGAAAAGAAAAGAATCTTTTGTTCTGCTCGCGCGCCTCCCGCTCCAGAATACCCACCGTAACATCAACGCCGGCATCCCGCAGGCGCTGTATACCCGAGCCGTTTACCTTGTAGTTCGAGTCCTGCGCAGCCACCACCACCCGCGGAATTTGCGATGCAATAATCAGCTCGCTGCAGGGCGGGGTCTTGCCGTAGTGGTTGCAGGGCTCAAGGCTCACATATAGCGTGCTGTCGCGCAGCAGCGCCTTATCCTCAACTTTACCTATGGCCTCCGCCTCGGCATGCGGCAGGCCATAGCCGCGATGGTAGCCCTCGGCTATAACCTGCCCATCACGCAGCAATAGCGCGCCTACCATAGGGTTTGGCGCCACCAGGCCAAATCCGTTTTGCGCAATCTCCAGGCAGCGGCGCATGTATTTTTCGTGCGTTGACAATTTTGTACCTTTGTAAAAAGTCTCCTACAAAGTTAATGCAAAATTCCCAGCATACCGTAAAATCGCTGCTTGATTTTACCAAGCAAAACCTTGCGCCACTCTACCCCGCCCGGGAGGTGCAGGCCTTGTCCCATACCCTGTTTTCCGAAATCTTAAATATCACGCCGGCCTCGCTTTACATTTCATTAGAAAAAAAGGTGGAGGAAAGCCTCGTAAAAAAAGTGGAGGAGGCCGTTGCCCGGCTACAGGAAATGCGCCCCATTCAACAAATTTTAGGCAGGACAGAGTTCTACGGAATGACCTTCTTTGTCAACGAGCACACGCTTATCCCACGGCCGGAAACCGAAGAACTGGTGGAGTGGATAATTTCGGAATTACGAATTACGAATTACGAATTACGAATTTTGGACATTGGTACGGGTAGCGGATGCATCGCTGTTTCGTTGAAAAAAAACATACCGCAGGGTAATGTTTACGCTTGGGATATTTCGGAGCAAGCGCTGGAGGTTGCAAGGAGGAACGCCACCGCCAACAGCACCTCCATCACATTTGAGCAGTACGATATTTTAAATCATACATCACAAATCATAAATCATAAATCATCAATCATAAATCATAAATTCGACATCATCGTCAGCAACCCGCCCTACGTTTGCGAGAGCGAGAAGGCAGGAATGCAGGACAACGTGCTGCGCTACGAGCCTCACACCGCCTTGTTTGTAGCGGATAGCAACCCGCTGGTTTTTTATATCGCCATTGCCGATTTTGCAAAACAAGCGCTCAACAAGAGTGGCCTGCTTTACTTTGAAATCAACGCTAAATTCGGCAGCGACACCGTAAGTATGCTTACGGAAAAAGGATTCTCAAACGTTACTTTAAAAAAGGACATCAACGGAAAAGACCGCATGGTGCGGGCGCAGCTAACATAACAACAAAATGAGCCATAAATTCATTTCCATAGCCGCATTTACCAACGCCGCCGATGCCGCCATAGCCCGCGGTTTGCTTGAGCAAAAAGGCCTTCGATGCCACAGCTTTGAGGAAAGGCTATCGCCCCGCAGCCCGCACTACAAAGGCGTAAACGGGAGAAGCATGGTGCAGGTGGAGCGAAAAAATCTGCTGAAAGCCATGAAAATTTTAAAGGAGAAAGGACATTTGCACTCTGAAGATTTTTGCGTTTCAAGGTGGGATTTACTTATGGCAAGATTTTTTGCTCGAAGCCGCACATGAAAAAACAAGCACAAGATATTACCCCCGAGCAAGCATTGGCAAGGCTTCAGCGTTCGTGCTCGCTGCGCGAAACCTGTTCACAGACCGCACGTAAAAAGTTAGCGCAGTGGAAAATTTTACCCGAAGATGCGGCGCGCATAATGCAAAAGCTGACCGCCGAACAGTGGGTTGACGACCGCCGCTACGCCGAGGCTTTTGCCCGGGAGAAATCGCGATTGGCCAAGTGGGGCGCCATAAAAATCCGCACGCACCTGCAGGCTAAGCAAATTCCCGCCAGCGATATCAACCACGCGCTAGGCCAAATAGAGAAAGGAAATGAGCAGGAAGCAATCAAAGAAATTCTCAACAAAAAAGCAAAATCGGTACAAGCAAAATCGCCTCATGATTTTTTCGCAAAGCTGCTGCGCTTCGGCATTTCGCGGGGGTACGAGTATGGGGAGGTGGTAAAAGCAGTTCGCGCCATTGCGCAGATGAGAAATGAGGAGGAAGCTATCTTGTAAGTTGTTTTGAATTACGGCATGGTTAAGCAACTGTTTAAATTTTAGAAAAAACGTACGCTTGGTTGAGGCATCATTGCGAGGAGCCCGCCTGACCGGACGGGCAGGGAACGACGAAGCAATCTCAAGTTCGCACAGAGTTTCATCTTCACAATATGAGATTGGCTTCGCCGAGCTAAGGTTCTTCGCGGAGTTTATCTCGAACGAAATCGAAAGACTCAGCATGACACATGCAAACAACCTTTGTCAACAAAAAAAGCCGCTACTACAGCGGCTTTTATCTGACAATCTGAAATCTACCCCTCGGCAATCTTTTTTACAAAGGCCATAAACAGCGGGTGCGGCTTGAGCACGCTGCTTTGGAACTCGGGGTGAAACTGCGTTGCAATGAAAAACGGGTGCGAGGGTATTTCTACAATCTCCACCAGGTTGGTTTGCTCGTTTACGCCGGTAGCCATCATTCCCGCAGCCTCCAGCTCGGGCAGGTATTCATTGTTGAGCTCAAAGCGGTGGCGGTGGCGCTCCGTAATTTCGGCCTGGCCGTATATTTTTGAGGCCAGCGTTCCCTCCTTGATTTTGCACTGGTATCCGCCAAGGCGCATGGTGCCGCCAAGGTTGCTGATGTTCTTCTGGTTTTCCATAATATCCACCACGTGGTGCTTGCTGCCGGGGTTGATTTCGGCGGAGTTCGCATCCTTGTAGCCAAGCACGTTGCGGGCAAATTCAATGACAGCGCACTGCATGCCGAGGCAAATGCCGAAGAAGGGAATGCTGTTCTCGCGGGCGTAGCGTACCGCCTGAATTTTTCCCTCCATACCGCGCTCGCCAAAGCCCGGCGCCACCATCACACCCTGCATGTCCTTCAGCGTTTCGGCCACATTTTGCTCGTTGATATTTTCGGACTGGAAGAAGTGCATTTTCACCTTGCACTCGTTGTACACTCCGGCGTGGATGAAGGCCTCCAGAATGGACTTGTAGGCATCGTGCAGCTCCACGTACTTGCCCACCAGGCCAATGTTGACGGTCTTCTTAGGATTTTTATACTTGTCAATGAATTTTTTCCAGGCCGTCATGTCGGCCTCCTGGGCGTTGGTAATACCGAATTTTTTCAGCACCACCTCGTCCAGCTTCTCGTCCTGCATTACCAGCGGCACCTCGTAAATGGTGGGCACGTCGATAGACTGCGTAACCGCATCGGGATCCACGTTGCAAAAGAGCGCAATTTTCCGGCGAAACTCCTTCGGCAAATCCTTCTCGGTGCGCAGCACCAGGATGTCGGGCTGCACGCCGTTTTCGAGCAGCAACTTTACCGAGTGCTGCGTGGGCTTCGACTTGAGCTCGCCGGCAGCCTTTACGTAGGGCACCAGCGTGAGGTGAACAAAGAGCGAGTTGCCCGAGCCCAGCTCGTAGCGCAGCTGGCGCACCGCCTCAATGTAGGGCAAACCTTCGATATCGCCTACAGTCCCGCCAATCTCAGTAATGACAAAATCGTACTCACAGCAGCTGCCCAAGCGCAAAATACGACGCTTAATTTCGTCGGTAATGTGCGGAATAACTTGTACTGTTTTGCCGTTGTACTCGCCTTTGCGCTCACGGTCAATAACCGTTTGGTAAATGCGGCCGGTGGTAACGGTGTTGGCCTGCGTGGTGTTGATGCCCAGAAAGCGCTCGTAGTGCCCCAGGTCGAGGTCGGTAACGGCGCCATCGATGGTAACATAGCATTCGCCGTGCTCGTAGGGGTTGAGCGTATCGGGGTCAACGTTGAGGTAGGGGTCGAGCTTTTGAATTGCCACCCGGTAGCCGCGCGCCTGAAGCAGATTGCCTAACGATGCTGCCACAATTCCTTTACCTAAGGAGGAAACTACGCCGCCGGTTACGAAAATATATTTTGCTGCCATTGTGAGAGGGGATTTTTTGAAAACAAAGTTTCAAAATTACGTAGAAATTTTTTAGTAAAAAAGACAATTAACAATTTAATTTTTTACAATACAACTTACTGAAATGCAATGCATTGTAACAGATAGCGGAAAATACTAAACAGGAGAAGTCTCGGCTTCGCTCGACATGACGCGCACTGCGAGTGGGGAATCGCCACAACACGCGTCATTCCGATCCGCCAACCGGCGGAGAGGAATCTCCAACCTCATGAACCCAACGTCAAAAGTATAAACTAACTCTTCCCTCATACTCAGCCACAGCTACGGATGATTATATTCGCAAATTATGCTTATGTTTGTAGTAAACATTAAAACAACAAGAGAATGAAAAAGTTGCTACTACTATCCGTGCTGGCAATTGTGTTTGCCACCAATGCTATGGCTCAGGACAAGACCTCGGATTTGAAAAAATTATTTCAGTTGATGAAATCCGAGCAGATGCTTGACGGAGCATTTAACAACATGATTCCTATGCTGAAGCAGCAGGCAAGCGCGCAGTTTAAGGACAGCGAGTCCAAGGAGAAGCTTGACCGGTACTTAGACTTTATGATGAAAGAGGTTAAGGAGGTAACAAGCAAGCTGCTCAATGAAGATATGGTCGGCATCTACGATAAAAATTTTACCCACGGAGAGATTAAGGATTTGATTAAGTTCTACGAATCCCCAACGGGTAAAAAGATGGTTGAAAAAACTCCCGAGCTTTCAGCGGATCTGATGAACGCCATGATGACGAAATATGTGCCCGAATTGCAGGAGAAGCTAAGCAAGAAGCTGAACGAGCTTAAGAATTGATGTCCCTGCCTTATTTTTTAAATTTTACGTGCCGCTTAGGCAAATAGTTAGGGGAATGAGCTCTCGCTCATTCCCCTAACTTCTCCTCTCTCCTCACTAATCACTCCTCTCTCTTCCCTAATCCCTACTTATACTCATCCCAGGCCTTTGTTTGTATCTGCTCCATTTTCATTTCGCAGAAGGCCTGTATGAAGGCGCTTGCCAGGCGGGCGTTGGTCAACAGCGGGATGTTGTGGTCAATGGCGGCGCGGCGGATTTTGTAGCCGTTGGTCAGCTCGCGGCGCGTGTGATTTTTCGGAATGTTGATTACCAAATCAAACTGCTTTTTGCTCATCATCTCCATAATTTGCAGCTTGCTGTCCTCATCGGGCCAGGCCACCTCGGTGGCCTGCACGCCGTTGTCGCCAAGGAATTTGGCGGTTCCGCCCGTGGCAAACAGGTTGTAGCCCTTGCTTTGCAGCAGCTTGCAGGCCTCGAGCAGCTCCACCTTCGACTTGGCCTCCCCCGACGAAATCATTACGTTTTTCTTCGGCGTTGAGTAGCCCACCGAAATCATGGCGCTGAGCAGCGCCTCGTTGAAGTCATCGCCGATGCAGCCCACCTCGCCGGTTGATGACATGTCAACGCCCAAAATCGGGTCGGCCTTGTGTAAACGTGCAAATGAGAATTGCGAAGCTTTTACACCAATATGGTCGATATCGAATACCGATGAATCGGGCTTGGTGTAGGGCGCATCGAGCATAATGCGCGTGGCGGTTTCAATAAAGTTGCGCTTGAGCACCTTGCTTACGAATGGGAACGAACGTGAGGCACGGAGATTACACTCAATCACCTTCACATCGTTATTCTTGGCAAGGAATTGGATGTTGAACGGTCCTGAAATATTCAGCTCCTTTGCAATCAGCTTCGATACTTTTTTCACGCGGCGCATGGTTTCGAAGTAGATTTTCTGCGCGGGGAATACCAGCGTGGCATCGCCGGAGTGCACACCGGCAAACTCCACGTGCTCCGAAATGGCGTACTCCACCACCTCACCGTTTTTAGCCACAGCGTCAAACTCTATTTCCTTGGCATTCTGCAAAAACTCCGAGACTACCACCGGGTACTCCTTCGACACCTTGGCCGCCATGTTGAGGAACACCTGCATTTGCTCCTTGTCGAAGCACACGTTCATGGCCGCGCCCGACAGCACGTACGAGGGGCGAATGAGCACAGGGAATCCTACTTCTTCAACAAACTTATCGATGTCGGCCAGGCTGCTCAGCTCCTTCCAGCGCGGCTGGTCGATGCCCAGCTGGTCGAGCATGGCGGAGAACTTGTGGCGGTTTTCGGCGCGGTCGATGGATTGCGCCGAGGTGCCGAGAATGGGTACCTGCTGGCGCGCCAGCTTCATGGCAAGGTTGTTCGGTATTTGTCCGCCCATCGACACCACCACGCCCTTGGGCTTTTCGATGTCAATGATGTCGAGCACGCGCTCCAGCGACAGCTCGTCGAAGTACAAGCGGTCGCACAGGTCGTAGTCGGTGCTCACGGTTTCGGGGTTGTAGTTAATCATTACCGATTGGTAGCCCAGCTTGCGGGCGGTTTGCACGGCGTTTACCGAGCACCAGTCAAACTCCACCGAGCTGCCGATGCGGTAGGCTCCCGAGCCAAGCACCACCACGCTTTGCTTGTCGCTCTTGGCGGGCGTGTAGGCGTCCTTTGAGCCGTGCGTGAGGTACATGTAGTTGGTATTTTCGGGATTCTCGGAGGCCACGGTGTAAATGCGGCGCACGGTAGGCAGTATGTTTTGGCCCTTGCGGTGCGCGCGTACACGCAGCAGCGCCTCCTCCATGTTGCCCTGGGGATTTTCGGCGTAGCGCGCTATTTGGAAATCGGAGAAGCCCATGCGCTTGGCCTCGGCCATGGTGGCGGCGTCCACGTTTTCAATCTTTTTACAGGCCTCCAGCGTTTTGGTAAACTTTACAATGCTCTCCAACTTTTGCAGGAACCAGGGGTCGATCTTGGTGAGCGACTCGATTTTCTCCACACTGTAGCCTTTTTCAAGCGCTGCCGCGATGGCAAAAATGCGCAGGTCGGTGGGCTTCGACAGCGCTGACTCCAGGTCGTCGAACTCCAGGTCGTTGTTGCCCACGAAGCCGTGCATGCCCTGCCCGATCATGCGCAGGCCCTTTTGCATAATCTCCTCGAAGGACTGCCCGATGCTCATAATTTCGCCCACGGACTTCATGGAGGAGCCTATTTCGCGGCTCACGCCCACGAACTTAGTCAGGTCCCAGCGCGGGATTTTTACAATCATGTAGTCCACCGTGGGGGCCACGTAGGCCGAGTTGCGCGTACACACCTGGCCGATTTGGTCGAGCGAGTAGCCCAGCGCCAGCTTGGCCGCCACGAAGGCCAGCGGGTAACCGCTTGCCTTCGACGCCAGCGCCGATGAGCGGCTCAGGCGCGCGTTGATTTCGATAATGCGGTAGTCGTTGGTTTGCGCGTTGAAGGCGTACTGTATGTTGCACTCGCCCACAATGCCGATGTGGCGCACGGTTTGCTTTGCCACCTCCTCCAGCAGCCCTATCTGCTCCTTGCTCAGCGTGATGATAGGCGCCACCACGATGCTCTCGCCGGTGTGAATGCCCAGCGGGTCGAAGTTTTCCATGGGCACCACCGTAAAGCAGTGGTCGTTTTTGTCGCGGATAACCTCAAACTCAATTTCCTTCCAGCCCTTCAAGCTTTCCTCCACCAGAATTTGCTTGGAGTGCGCCAGCGCGCTTTCGCACAGCTCCCTGAACTCCTCCTCGTTGGCGCAAATGCCCGAGCCTAAGCCGCCAAGCGCGTAGGCCGAGCGCACCATTACCGGGAAGCCTATGCGGTGCGCCACCTTGAGCGCGTCCTCCATATTCTCCACCGCCTGCGATACCGGCGTTTTTACCTTTATTTCGTTCAGCTTTTTTACAAATAAGTCGCGGTCTTCGGTTATCATAATGGCGTCAACCGAGGTGCCCAGCACCTGCACGTTGTGCTTTTTGAGGGTGCCGCTCAGGTAGAGCTCCGTGCCGCAGTTCAGCGCCGTTTGTCCACCGAAGGCCAGCAGAATGCCGTCGGGCTTTTCCTTTATAATTACCTGCTCTACAAAGTAGGGCGTAACCGGCAGAAAATATACCTTGTCGGCAATACCCTCCGAGGTTTGAATGGTGGCAATGTTGGGGTTGATGAGCACCGTTTCGATGCCCTCCTCGCGCATAGCTTTCAGCGCTTGCGACCCTGAATAATCGAACTCTCCGGCTTGTCCGATTTTAAGTGCACCCGATCCCAGCAGGATGACTTTTTTGATTTTCTTTTCCATCTTATTATATAGTGTTAGTGTATTTCCGCACAAAAAAAATGCGTCAGCTAAAGGGCTAACGCATTAAAGAATTAAATAAATTCTTATGAATGAGTGAATGAAGTTGCGGCTGCAAATCCCGGACGGATTTTTCTCTAAACTTATGTATGCCGCACTTCATGTATCTTTCAATTAAAACTCGGTAAAAGTAACTTATTTTTTATTGCCGACAAAATATTTTTAAAATGAGTTTTCAACAAAATGATAAAAAAAATTGAAGTTGGTCACGAACTTTACCCCCTTCATTTTACCCAAGCGGTAAGCCAAGATGCCTAACGCCGTAGGCGTGACAACCTTGTAGCCAGGGGTGAAGCCCCTGGTGGCTCGATGTAGCGTGGCGATGGCGCGCGGAGCACGCTTTTCCCCTGAAAAAACACCTGTGCTCCGCGCGCAACACACACACCTTACCATTACTTCCAGGGGCTTCACCCCTGGCTACATGCTGGCAGCCCTACGGGCTGAATACTCATACTAATAGGTGGAACGGGGTGGAATTCGGGATAATCACTAATATAAAAATGTGTAAATAAGGCAATAAGGTTTATTCTTGTGGGGGCGCCATTTTCTACGAAGGTTTTTTTATAGAGGGAAAAATAAGGTTTTACTAAGGAGCAAACCTTATTTTTGAAAACAACCTTAGTAGAAAATGCGGCCTATAGCACCTTAACCTTAAACGTTATTTATTCCAAAAATCCTAACCGAAGGACATCGGGCTGGGCTCGCCTCTTTTATTTTGGGAAAACTAAAATTGCTACCAAGCGTATTCTTCATTAAGGCTGCTCAAAACAAACAAGCGGCAACATTTGCAATTTTTCCGTTAGCGAAGAGATGCCTCTCTTCGTTCGACATGACAGCCCGCTGTGTGAGTAGTTGTGGCTTATCCCAGCAAGTCGTCATGTCGAACGAAACGAGCCCGCCTGACCAGACGGGCAGGGTACGAGTGCAGTCGAGGCATCTCCTCCCCAACGCAGACTCCTGTTGAATAAAAAAATCGTTAAAAAAGTAGCAGGTATCAAAAAACATTATACATTTGCACTATCTAACAATTGTGTTAAACAAATTTGTTAGACATAAAAGTTAACTAAAAATTCTCTATGGCAGGTAAGGAAAAAAATAACGAACAGCTGATACTGGA
The DNA here is from genome assembly GCA_031549685.1 of Bacteroidales bacterium. Taxonomy (GTDB): domain Bacteria; phylum Bacteroidota; class Bacteroidia; order Bacteroidales; family UBA932; genus JAITMY01. The sequence goes on from JAVBPG010000005.1 coordinate 49,024, forward strand.
GGCGGCCGAGGTGGAGTTTATAGAAAAGGGGTACGCCAGCGCCAAAACAACCGACATTGCAAGGCGCGCCGGGGTAACGCACGCTATGCTGCACTACTATTTTCGCACGAAAGAGAATTTATTTGCCGTAGTTTTTCAGGGCAAGGTCGAGCTGTTTGTCAACACGCTGTTGCTGTCGTTTGACCAGCAGCTGCCGTTTATGGATAAGCTGCGCAAGGGCATCGAAAGCCACTTCGACCTGATTGCCGCGCACCCGCGCCTGCCCTACTTTATTTTTAGCGAAATACTTACCAACGAGGAGCGGAGAAACTCCTTTTTTGCGGTGCTGCGCCCCAAGGTGGCGCGCATGATGGAGCGGGTTTCCGAGGAGATTAACGCCGAGGTGGCCAAGGGCAGAATCCGTCCCGTTGCGCCGGTAGATTTGCTGCTCAATGTGCTTTCGCTCAACGTATTCTTTTTTGTGGCGCAGCCCATTGTAGGCGGACTCTTCGGGCTGAACGAAAAGCAAAACAAAGCGCTGCTCGAGCACCGCAGGCAGAGCAACGTGGAGCTGATTTTAGGGCAGCTGAAGAAGTAGCGAGTGGGTTTTTTTGATAAAAGTAAATATTTTTGCCATGAGATTTTTTTTCATTCTTGCAGCGGCGCTGCTTGGGCTTAGCCTTCCGGGCGCCGCGCAGCAAACGCTGAGCCTTGAGCAGTGCCGCTCGCAGGCGCAGGCCAACTATCCGCTGGTAAGGCAGTACGGCTTGATTGAGAAGTCGCGCAACTACAGCTTGGCCAACGCAGGGAGGGCCTACCTTCCACAGGTTTCGCTCTCGGCGCGCGCTAGCTACCAGTCCGATGTAACGCAGGTGCCCATTGACCTGTCGGGCTTCCCCATTCCCATTGACCTAAACATTCCGATACCGGACAAAGACCAGTACGTGGCCGCCATAGATGTGAACCAGGTTATATGGGACGGCGGCGCGGTGCGCTCGCAGAAGGACATACTCAGGGCCTCGTCCGGCGTGGAAACGCAGCAGCTACAGGTGGACATGCACAGCCTCGATGACAGGGTTAACCAGCTGTACTTCGGCATACTCCTGGTGGACGAGCAGCTGAAGCAGAACGCCCTGCTGCAGGACGAGCTGCAGCGGAGCTACAACCAGATTTCGAGCTACGCAGCCAACGGTCTTGCCAACCAGGCCGACCTTGACGCGGTAAAGGTGGAGCAGCTCAACGCCAGGCAGGGCATGGAGCGTATGAAGAGCACGCGCAAGGCCTACCAGGCCATGCTGAGCGAAATTACCACGCTGAGCATTACCGAAAACACTACGCTGGAAAAGCCGGTGCTAAGCAGCGCCGCGGCCGGCCTGCAGCCCGACAGCCTGCCCGAGGTGCGGCTGCTGAACGCGCAATCGGACTACTTAGACGCACAAAAAAGTGCCATTACGGCAGGCAACATGCCGCGCCTCGGCCTGTTTGTTCAGGGCGGCTACGGCAAGCCCGGGCTGAACATGCTGAACAACGAGTTTGAGGCGTTTTACGTAGCCGGTGCGCGCCTTTCGTGGAGCTTCGGGGGGCTTTATACGCAGTCCAACGAGCGCAAAAAGGTGGAGGTAAAAAAGAGCGCCGTGGATGTGCAAAGGGAAACTTTTTTGCTCAACGCGCGGCAAAACGTGGCGCAGCTCGAGGCAAAAATCGAGGGCATAAAGGAGGTAATGAAGATGGATGACGAGATTATCGCCCTGCGCGAGAGCGTGAAAAAATCGGCTGAGGCCAAGGTCGCCAACGGAACGCTGAGCGTGATAGAGCTGCTGCGCGAGGTCAACGCCGAGAGCCTTGCCCGGCAAACAAAATCGCTGCACGACATAGAGCTGCTGATGGCGGTGGCCAACCTTAAGTACGTACTCAACCAGCAGCTGTGAAGAACGCCTCTCCCCCACCCCGCTCCCGCGGAGAGGGATTTAGGGAGAGCTTGATAAATACATCGATAATTCAAAAATGTAATACCGGTATGAAGCTAACTTTAAAATTTGTCTGCCTTGGCCTTGCTGCCATTGCATGCTCACGTGGGAAAATGCAGCACGACGCCTCGGGCGTGTTTGAGGCCACCGAGGTAATGGTGTCGTCGGAGGTAAGCGGCAAGCTGCAAAGCTTTACCATTGCCGAGGGGCAGCAGCTCGACTCGGCGCAGGCGGTGGGACAGGTTGACAGCACGCAGCTGCACCTGCAAAAAATGCAGCTGCAGGCGCGCATTAAGGCAACCCAAAGCAAGCACATGGACGTAGCCACGCAGGTAGCGGCCACCGAGCAGCAGATAGCGACGGCAAAAACCGAGCAGCGGCGCTTCAAGAACCTGCTGCAGGTTAACGCCGCAACGCAAAAGCAGTTCGATGACATCAACGCGCAGGTGGCCGTGCTGGAGCGGCAGCTGGCCGCCCAGAAAACCAACCTCGAATCCGCCAATAGCGGGATTACCGATGAGGTGGCGGCGCTCAACGCGCAGCGCGACCAGCTCAGCGACCAGCTGCGCAAAACCAGCATCACCGCTCCCATAGCGGGAACCGTGCTGGCCAAGTACGCCGAAACGGGCGAGCTGGTCAGCCAGGGCAGGCCGCTGTTTAAGGTTGCCGACCTGCGCCGCATCATGCTCCGCGCCTACATTACATCGGGGCAGCTGACGCAGGTAAAAATAGGGCAGGAGGTAAAAGTCTTTGCCGATTTTGGCGAAAAAGAATCGCGGGAGTACGCCGGAACCATCGCGTGGATTTCGGACAAGGCGGAGTTTACCCCCAAAACCATTCAAACCCGCGATGAGCGCGCCAACTTGGTTTACGCCGTAAAAATTGCGGTAGCAAACGATGGGTACATTAAAATGGGCATGTACGGAGACGTAAGATTTTAATGGAAAATGGAAAATGGAGAATGAGGAATGGAGAATGGAGAATGGGAAATGGAGAATTAAATAGCATTGAGGAGTATGAAAGATAATGTGGTAAAAGAAAAATCGTATGCCTTTGCGTTGAGGGTAGTAAAGGCGTATAAATATTTGAGCGATGAGCAACGGGAATTTGTGCTTTCGAAGCAGATGCTACGTAGCGGCACCGCCATTGGCGCTTTAGTAAGAGAAAGTGAGCAGGCACAGTCCAAGGCTGATTTCATCAGTAAAATGAGCATTGCCCTTAAAGAGGCAAACGAAAACGGAGTACTGGCTGATGCTGCTAAAAGATAGCGATTAGATTGATAAAAAAGTTTTGAATCTATACATAAAGATGCCGATGAGCTAATACGCCTGCTGGTAAGTATTGTCAAAACAGCAAAACAAGCTTACCCCAAAAAGTAGCTCTCCATTCTCAATTACACAATGGTAAGCGTTAGTAACATTAGTAAAAATTTCGGTCCGGTTCGTGCGTTAAACAGCGTCAGCTTTGAGGTGGAGGCGGGCGAACTGTACGGCATTATTGGCCCCGACGGAGCCGGAAAAACCACGCTGTTCCGCATACTCACCACGCTCATGCTGGCCGATAGCGGCGCGGCTGTGGTGGACGGAAGCGATGTGCAAAAGGATTACAAGCTGATTCGCCGGAAAATAGGATACATGCCCGGCCGGTTCTCGCTGTACCAGGATTTGAGCGTGGAGGAAAATCTTCAATTCTTCGCCACCATTTTCGGCACCACCATCCAGGAAAATTACCATCTGATAAAGGATATTTACCGGCAAATAGAGCCGTTTAAAAAGCGCCGGGCGGGCAAGCTGTCAGGCGGCATGAAGCAAAAGCTGGCGCTGAGCTGCGCGCTCATTCACAAGCCCACCGTGCTTTTTTTAGATGAGCCCACCACCGGCGTTGACCCCGTGTCGCGCAAGGAGTTCTGGGAAATGCTCGGGAATTTAAAGCGGCAAGGCATTACCATTCTGGTTTCGACGCCCTACATGGACGAGGCCACGCTCTGCGACCGCATAGCGCTGATGCAGGAGGGCGAATTCCTGCAGGTGGATACGCCGCAGCATATCATCGAGCAATTCCCCGACACGCTCTGGGCGGTGCAAAGCAGCGACATGTTTCGCCTGCTCAACGACCTGAGAAGCTACCGGGCCATAAAAACCTGCTTTACCTTTGGCGAAACGCACCACGTTACTCTTAATAATGGAGAATGGAGAATGCAGAATGGAGAAAGCAGAGTGGAGAATGCAGAATGGAGAATGGAGAATGGGGGAATGGGGAATTTGCGGCGTTACTTAGAGGGGTTGGGGCATGAGAATATTGAAATAAAAGAGATTAAACCCAGCGTGGAGGACTGCTTTATGCGGTTGGCAACGCAGGAAAAGTAAGCTTATCATTGGTGTCATGCAAAATAGCACACAGCAAAATATCGTTATTCACACCGAAAATCTCACCAAGCGCTTTGGCGACTTTACGGCGGTGGATAATATCTCTTTCAGCGTTGAGCGCGGCGAGATATTCGGATTCCTGGGCGCCAACGGGGCCGGGAAAACCACCGCCATGCGCATGCTGTGCGGGTTGAGCAACCCTACTGCGGGCACGGGAACGGTGGCGGGATTCGACATTAACAGGGAGTCCGAGGAGATTAAAAAAAACATTGGCTACATGAGCCAGAAATTTTCGCTCTACGAGGATTTGAAGGTATGGGAAAACATTCGCCTGTTTGGCGGAATTTATGGTCTGGATAAAAAAGTTATTGCTCAAAAGATGGAGCAAATGCTCGCCGAGCTTGGCTTTGAGCACGAGCGGGGCACCCTGGTAAAGGCGCTGCCGCTGGGCTGGAAGCAGAAGCTGGCCTTCTCCATTTCCATTTTTCACGAGCCGCAGGTGGTTTTTCTCGATGAGCCCACCGGAGGCGTTGACCCCGTTACCCGCCGTAAATTCTGGGAGCTGATTTACCAGGCCGCGGCGCGCGGAATTACCGTTTTTGTAACTACCCACTACATGGATGAGGCGGAGTACTGCAACCGGGTTTCGATAATGGTGGACGGCAGAATAGAGGCGCTGGACTCGCCCAAAAACCTCAAGCAGCAGTTCTGCACCTCGAACATGGAGGGCGTTTTTCAGCTGCTGGCGCGGAAGGCGACACGGAGGGACAATTGAGAATGGACAATTGAGAATGGAGAATGATGGGGAGTATTACTGTAAATAATAGCCGTCAAGAGGCTGTTTCGAATTTTAGGGAAAGGAATTTCTACTGTATATTTTATTAACCGCGAGTGGAGTTTGACCGCTCACCAAGCTGGCGGGCAGGCAAGTAATGATCATATATACTTTTTGATTATTAGGGAGATAGACAAAGTTAAAGCAGGCTCCAAGTGGACAACAATTTGGGCAAAGTAAAAATGGGTTGAAAAATAATTTTCAATTCTCCATTCTCAATTTTTAATTAAATGAGGCAGTTCTTATCATTTGTACAGAAGGAATTCTACCACATTTTCCGCGATAAGCGCACCATGCTTATTTTGCTGGTAATGCCCGTGATACAAATTATTTTGTTCGGGTTTGCGCTTACCAACGAGATTAAGGATGCGCCGATAGCCGTTTTGGACCTGTCGAAGGACGAGGCTACGCGCCGCATTGTTGACCGGTTTAGCGCCAGCGAGTATTTTCAGGTAGCGGCCAACCTGCAAACTCCCGACGAGATTGACGACATGTTTAGGGAAGGAAAGGCCAACCTGGTCATGGTGTTTAGCGAGGACTTCCAGAGCCGTTTGCTGCACACCGGCGACGCCTCGGTGCAGCTCATCGCCGACGCCACCGACCCCAACCAAGCCACCATGCTGAGCAGCTACGCCGGCAGCATCATAGCCGCGTACCAGCAGGAGCTGATGCGGGAGTACAACGTGCCGCTGCAAATAATTCCGCAGGTAAGAATGCTGTACAACCCGCAAATGAAAAGCGCCTACAACTTTGTGCCGGGCGTAATGGGGCTCATCCTCATGCTCATTTGCGCCATGATGACCTCGGTTTCCATCGTGCGCGAAAAGGAAATGGGCACCATGGAGGTGCTGCTGGCCTCGCCCGTGAGGCCCCTCTACATTATTCTGGCCAAGGCCGTGCCGTACTTTACCCTGTCGTTTGTCAACCTCACCACCATCCTGCTGCTCTCGGTGTTTGTGCTGGGCGTGCCGGTTACGGGCAGCTTGCTGCTGCTTACGCTGATTTCGCTGCTTATTATTCTGGTGGCGCTATCGCTGGGCCTGCTCATATCCAATATTGTTACCACGCAGGTTGCCGCCATGCTCGTGTCGGGCTTAGGCTTAATGATGCCCACCATGGTGCTCTCGGGCATGATATTTCCTATTGAAAGCATGCCGAAGCTGCTGCAGTGGCTGTCGGCCGTGGTGCCCGCGCGCTGGTACATTGACGCCGTAAAAAAGTTGATGATACAGGGCGTTGACGGCATATTTGTGCTCAAAAATTTTGCCATTCTTTTCTTTATGGCATTCGTATTGATATTTGTAAGCCTCAAACGATTTAAAACGCGATTAGGATAGCTATGCTACGATATTTACTTGAAAAGGAGTTTAAGCAAATCGCCCGCAATCCCATATTGCCCAAGCTGATTTTTATTCTCCCCGTGGTCATGCTGCTTATCATGCCGTGGGCGGCCAACCAGGAGGTAAAGAATATTCACCTGAGCGTGGTGGACAACGACCACAGCACGTACTCGCAGCGGCTGGTGCAAAAAATCACCTCGTCGGGCTACTTCCTACTCACCGATGTTTCGGCCTCCAACGGCGAGGCCATGCGCAGCATTGAGTCGGGCAAAGCGGATATTATTCTGGAGCTGCCGCCCGGCTTTGAGCGCGACTTAATCAAGGCGGGCAGCGCCGAGGTAATGATTTCGGCCAACGCGGTGAACGGCACCAAGGCCGGGCTGGGCTCCTCGTACCTGGCCTCCATCATGCGCGACTTCTCGGGCGAGCTGCAGCAGGAGCTGGGACAGCGGAGCGGAAAAGCAGCGGTTCCCGTCATCGGCATTGCCGGCTACAACAAGTTCAACCCGCACCTGGACTACAAGGTCTTTATGGTGCCCGCCCTGATGGTAATGCTGCTGACGCTGCTCGTCGGGTTTCTGCCCGCGCTCAACATTGTTAGCGAAAAGGAAATCGGCACCATTGAGCAAATCAACGTAACACCGGTGCCGAAGCGTACCTTTATTTTAGCCAAGCTCATTCCCTACTGGCTCATCGGGTTTATAGTAATGAGCATAGGCCTGGGCATTGCCGCCGGGGTTTACCAGCTCTACCCCGTGGGCAGCCTGCTTACCATCTACCTCTACACCAGCGTTTATATACTTGTGGTTTCGGGGCTCGGGCTGCTCATCTCCAACTACTCCAACACCATGCAGCAGGCCATGTTTCTGATGTTCTTTTTTATCATCGTCCTCATCCTCATGAGCGGATTATTTACCCCCGTGAGCAGCATGCCGGGCTGGGCGCAGGCCATTGCCGCCTTCAACCCGCTAAAATACTTCATGCAGGTAATGCGCGCCGTGTACCTCAAGGGCAGCAGCATCCCGGAGCTCATTCCGCAGCTGCTGGCGCTATGCGGCTTTGCCGTAGCGCTCAACGGCTGGGCCGTGCTGAGCTACAGGAAAAAGAGTTAGGGAGGGGGAAGAGGGGGGAAGGGCCTTAACCTTTTACTACCGAACGCACTACAAATCGACCATTCGATAGCCACACATGAACAAAATAGGTACCTGCCGCCAGGGTTGAAAAGTTGATGGGCTGCACCGATGCGGCGGAGTACATTAGCGTACCCTCCGGCGTAAATATGCGCACCATTGCCACATCGTGAGTACTTTTGATATGCAGCAAATCCTTTACCGGATTGGGGTAAAGCGTAAGCTCGCTATTTGCTAGCTTGCCTACACCGGTAGAGGCCTCTTCAACCGTAACCTGACATCTATCTTCGTATCCGCCATCCTCGGTAACCACTACTATGGTTGTTTTACCCTTAGCAATAGCAACAAGCTTGCCGACCGTATCCACCAGCGCTATGGCCGGATTATTGCTTATCCACTCCAGTTTCTTATTAAAAGCATTTGTAGGCAATACATTTGCCACCAACCTTGCACTCTCGCCAACCTTTAAGTTCAACCGACTATTAGCGAACTCCACACCCACCACCTGCTGGTTAACGAGCAGCAAGCAGCTATCGCGAAAACCTCCATACAGACTGGTTGCCACAATATACGCTTGCCCTCCCGATACGGCGTGCGCTACGCCGCTCGTATCCACCGTCGCAATATTTGCATCGCGGCTTAACCACTCCATGCCTTTACTGCTGGCATCGTAGGGCAAGGTTGAAGCCTGCAGCGCATAGCTGGCGCCAACGCTAAGCTTTACGCTATCCTCCTTTAGCTCCGCTCCCGTTACCGGAACAAACTCAAAGGCGCCCAAATCGGGCGCTGCTCCACTATACGGGAGCCCTACATCTTTACCCTGGTCAATGACGGTACTCCCCTCTTTCGGTCTCAAAAAATCAATATGTGGCAGGCTTCCATCGGCCTTGCGCGGACGGGTAAGCTGCCTTGCATCGGCGCTGAGAAAAGAAGCAGCACTTAACGCCACTTCGGCGGCCGGGGTAAACGTATTGTAGGTTGCCGTGCTTGTACCCAAGTTGCTCACAGCTGTTCCCTTGCTTATTTTATAGGAGAGGTTATTATGCAGCACATGGCTTATGCCCTCACAGTCCAACGTGGTGTCGCGCCCCGTTTTCGAACTTACTGCTATTTTTTGGCTTAGCATATTGTAATTGGGGGAGTTATCACACGCCGTATTGTTGTACCAGTAGTGGCCGGCCTCCACATGGTGGTTGGCGTAAAATCCATTCGCCTTGTTGTAGTATGCTATGCAACTCCTCACCACGTTTCGGGGAAGAGGGTTGGGCAGGCTCGATACGGCAGGCGCTTGTCCATAGCCTCCGACCTTAAAGCCCGTGCCATTGGCCAGGCTGGTCATGGTGGTGGAATAGCCATTGTAAAAAGCCCAGCAGTTGTCGAAGGTAACCGGCTCGTTGTTGCTGATGCAATCGTAACCATCATCGCTATTGTACCAAGCACGACAGCCACGGCATACGTTGCCCGTGCTACCCTTATTGCCATGAAACCCAAAACCATCGGTATTGCCGCCCTTGCCATCCTCCGAGAGGTTATCCCAGTTATTGTAGGCATCGCAGTTGAGCACCAGATTATTAGCCCCCTTGGTAAGGTAAAAACCAATGGCCATGCCATCGCGCATTACGCACTGCTCGTAGATATTGTTGCTACCCCCTTCGTTGCGAAAGCACTCCGATTGCGTGTGAGTGGTAATGGTAACCTGAGTTTTGATAATCTCCAAACCTTTAATGTGGTGGTAGGAGCCATTCACGTAAAATACCGCAACACGTTTACCTGCGGGTTTTACGTTGCGCATGTCGATAATAGGCCGCTCGCCACGATAGGCGCCAATAAAAATACGCTTGGCGGCCGTGCCGCTCTTTGACAAAACATTCATGCATGCGTAAAGATTGCCTACTTGATAGCCGGATATTTGCGATTCACTCATTGTATAGCTACCCTCCCTCAAGAGAATAGAGTCGCCGGCCGACACGTGGGAGTACGCCCTCATAATGGTAGCATAGGGTTCGTCAATGGTTCCTATGCCGGTGACATCGCTACCATCAGGGGCAACATAGTGGCTGGCAGCAAGTAAAGGGTATGACAAGACAATGCTGAACAGGGCAAAAAGAATTTTCTTCTTCATATTGATTTACAATGAGTTTTGGAATGCAAATATAGGGAAATCTCCCGTCGAAAAATGGAATTTTGTACAAATAGCATGTATAAATCATTGTAAGCGAGTTTTGCAAAAGGAAATTACTTATTTTTGAAACACAATAGAAGCCAAGCGACTGTAACCTGTTTATATATGCAGCATAAGGGCGTTTTATTTTTAGAAACTGCTTTAATTTTTCACACAATGAGAACTTCAAAATTCGCTTTATTGATTATCAATAAAATAAAATTATTTTTAATAGTATGCATTTGCTGTACCGAAAGTTTAACAGCGCAGCCATTCAACATAAAAAACGATGTATTTTGGGACACTAAAGATGGCAGCCCCATATACAGCCAAGGCGGAGGAATTTTTAAATTTAAAGACAGCGCCGGCACTCAGAAATATTACTGGTATGGCGTTCACTATAGAGAAGCGGAGCTGTACCGAAACGACCCTTCGGTAACACAGGAGCATAATTATTTTGTATCTGTTACCTGCTACTCTTCATCAGATTTGGCAAATTGGACATTTGAGGGCGATGTACTTACCAGAGCAGAGCTTGACAAAAGCTATCGCAGAACAGGGTGGGTGGGGCGTATGGGGGTTGCCTACCTTGAGGAGTTAAATAGGTACGCCATGTTCATACAGCATGGCAATGGAGTATTGGTAGCGGTTTCCAAATCTCCGGTCGGCGCTTTTACCTGGCACCAACGGATAGATATGACGGAAATGATAGGGACTCCAAATACCGGAGATCAGACCGTATTTACCGATGAGGATACCGGCAAGTCTTACCTTGTATATTCGTATGGACAGGGGCGCCACATCATTTACATATCAGAAATCGGGGTTAAGGACGGAGCGGTTGGATTGCTGGACTGCACTCCCGTTTTTAAGGGAGCCGGCAGGGAAGGAAATTGCATGTTCAAATACAAAGGCAAGTATTACATGTTTGCATCCAACCTTTACGGCTGGGATGCGTCCTACGCGTACTACCTGGTGGCAGATGATATCAGGGGGCCCTACCTGCCTAAAAACGAAATGCTCATAACTCCGGGATGCATGGACGATTATGCGCATGTTACCCAAACGGGCTTTTTCGTCAACGTTAAAGGGAGCGAGCAGGAAACGGTAATTTACTGCGGCGACCGTTGGGTCAACTTTGCCGGAAATGGCTTGGGATACAACCAATGGTGTCCACTATCATTTGATAAAGAGGCTCCGTATTTCAACTCGTTGAGCTCATGGAACCTGAATTCCGTTACGGGCAAATGGCAGGTTGCCGGTGACAACAACTATGTAAAAAACAGCAGCTTTGAGGCCGACCGCAGGCACATACCAAGCAACTTTAAACCGGTGCAGGAGCAGCTAACCGGATGGCATACGGAGGTAGTAAAAGGAAATAAAATTGCCGTAAGTTCAAGCAACTCACCGGTTCTCAACTATTTTAACACGCAAGAAGACAGAAGGTATGTTATTGGAGAAAAAAGTCTAAACATCAGCGATAAGGTTGATTTTAAAAGAAAAATTTCGCAAGCCATTACATCCTCACCTTATGTAATACTCCAAGATGGATACTATACCCTGACCGCCAAAGTTAGAAATAGCGGCGGCTTTACTACGCTTGAAATGCATGCAGAAAGTGATGGCAAAACGCTTACAAACAGCTTTAAAGAAGAAAAACCATTGTGGAGGACGATTGTGATAAGCAATATAGCTGTTAGAAACGAAAAAGTAGAAATTAGCTTTACGGCAGAGGGAAACCCCGCAGCAGATTGCCAGATAGATGATGTATCCTTGGTTAGGGATTAGCCAATTTACTTCAATGTGATTTTATAGCATAACGGAGTTAGCACAGCTGATTGTTCTTTCATCGGGCTGATTTCCAAACCTGCGGCATTTTGTTTCCACCGTATCTTTTCTTTTGTCCCGAGACAAACAACAGCCGAAACTTTATTCTCTCTGGTAAACGATTTCAAGACAAGATTAGCCTTACTGTACCCCATTACAAAAGCGTAAACAGTTTTGTTGCCTTTGGATGTATAGCGAATATCCTTTTCCGTAAACTTATTGATACGGCCTTCATTAAAACCCTGCGCGTTTAGGGCTACGGCGTTTTCGGCATCAGGGCCTTCCCCGAATACTTTCCACGGACGTGTTGCATAAATTCCTTCACTGTTAACAGCCATCCAGTCACCTATTTTCGCCACAATGGCTAATTCTTTCTCATCGAAAGAACCATCTCCCCTCATTGGTATATTCAATAGCAGGTTCCCATTTTTGCTTACGACGTCGATCAGCTGGCGAACCACAAATTCGGCGCTCTTATACCGGTTGTTATTGTAGATGTCGATATTGTAGTGCCAGCTGCCGATACAGGTACATACCTGCCAGGCATGTGTCTGGATTTCATTAGGAGTTCCTTTTTCAATATCCCAGATCATGGCCTTTTTCTGATAATCTTTGGTCATTACTTTTCCGGTAACTACCGCTTGGTTTTTGCCATTATTCCACGCCATGGAGGAATTATATAAATGGGCGACCATTTTCAGAGAGCCATCACTGAAGGGATACAAGGGCAACAGCGTATCATCGTAGTACAATAAATCGGGTTTATACCTGTTGATCAAATCTATAGTACGATTATAGATGTTTTCGGTGTATTTCCTGTCGGGGAAAGTGACTCCACCAATATTAGTCCAATGCCAGTTTTTGTGGATATTCTTTTCGGGGCTGAGCGCATGGTCCTGTGCATACAAATCCTGCGGATCATATCCCTCCCACCACTTGCCCTTTCCTTCTTCCTTGGTTGCCTTTCCGTCATAAGGCACTCCGGCCAGCGGACCGGATTTGTCAGCCAGCTGTGCGGGCTCGTAAAACAGCCAGGCATGAGCGGCATGAAAAGATACTCCGAAGGGGAGTCCGTTTTTGCGTGCCGCTTTTTCGAATTCTCCAATGACATCTCTTTTCGGCCCCATGTTTACAGAGTTCCAGGGTTGGTATTTGCTGTCCCATAAATCCATATTATCATGATGATTCGCCATGGCTACAAAATACCGGGCTCCGGTTTTCTTGTAGAGTTCAACAATTTCCTCGGGATTCCATTTTTCCGCTTTCCAGACATTGATTACATCTTTGAACCCAAATACGGAAGGGTGTCCGTATTTCTCGCAATGTATTTTATAATTTACCGAGCCTTCTTCATACATTTTTCTGGCATACCAATCTCCTGCTTCGGGCTGACATTGCGGGCCCCAATGCGTCCACATGCCGAATTTGGCATCTAAGAACCATTCGGGCACTTCATATTGTTGCAGGGATTCCCAGGTCGGCTCGAACTTACCTGTTTTCATGGGCTCCGCATCCGCGCTCATTTTGTAGATATAATCCGGCTGCGGAATTTGAGCCACGACTGTTTTTTCCGAAATAAAAACACAGAGGAGCAGTAGATTAAAAATTAGTTGTTTTTTCTTCATGATAGAAGTTATTAATATTGTAACACGTATTTATTTCACACCCCGCGTTCGGCTGGATTTGTAGTTGCTTCCCTCATTCTTACTTCATATCCAACTTCATATCCAACTCCATCACATTATCAGTAAAATCAAAATTCCACCTTAATCTCGCCGCCATACGGATTAAAATCAAACAGCACCTTACTCTGAAATAAGCGCGTGGGCAAATTCCTGCCACCCTGCGCTACCGTTATCTTTTGGCTATTTTGCAGCTCTACCACCATCGTTAATGGTTCGGTAAAAAGTTTCTTATCAAGCGGCAATTCCGGAGTAATGCTTATTGCATTCTTTTTTGCAGCGCTCCTGCATTGAATATGCTTAAACTCCTCGGAGTAGGCCGCCACCTCGCGAAAAGTGCCCACCCAAATAGAGTCCGCGCGCGCTTTTACCGCATCCATGTGTTGCCAAAAAACAGGCGTTGCTGCGCCAAAAGCATCGTAGCCATAGGTTATACCGTGCGTCATTCCTACGCCCCACTCCCCAAAAGTAACAAGCCCGGTAGTCCACTGCTCCAGCTTTTCGCGAGTCGATTTTGAGCCAATGGCTACCTGCTGCGTGCGCGTACCTACCCGGTTTTCAGAAACAAATTTAACTGCCGCTGAATTGCTTTTATTATTATTCGGATAGCAAAACGTTGCTGGCATAATGCCTATATGGGCAAATATCGCGCTGTCGTTTTTAGTAACATCTTCTTTGATCTCCTCCAGACTGAACCTACCAAAGTTTTTATGCTCCCAGCCATGGTTGGAAATTTCATGCCCCTTATTTGACATTTCTTTGAGTTGAATCCACGTTACGCGTGTCGTATCGGCAATACGATTCGTGCCTTCGTTGACCTTACTTCCGTTTATCCAGAATGTACCCTTAAATCCTCTTTTTTCCAGCTCAGGAAAAACAAGCGTGTAGTGCTCCCTCAAGCCGTCATCGAAGGTGTAGCTAATAGCGCAAGCCTTGTCGCCTTTGTAGGGAGCCACACGAATGGTTACGCCATCTTTTTGCCAGACAATTTTATCATCCTTTACCCTTACCACAAGCGGCGATTTACCGGCATACTCCACTACCTCTACCCTTGGATTTACCTTCCTGAAAACAATATTTTTCGATTTTGCGCCCTCCACACTCACCTCAACCTCGCCCTTGGGCGTGGAGATTTTCACGTTGTCGAATAAAATATTTCGTCCGTCGAGAATGCTTACGCGGTTGTCCTGCGACTTTACCTTGAGGTTGCGCAGGGTCATCCCGTCAGCATCGTTAATGGCCCGAATGAGCTGCTTTGTGCTCACCTCGCCGTCCTCAATAAGCACGCCGCTTAGCGGGATTTCGGGGATGCCGTTGGCCGTCATAAGCCGGTTGGCGTTCTCCACCGTAAAATCTTTTACCTGAATATTTTTCACGGTAGGCGTAAGCTTATTCACGGCCCTCTCGGGGTAGCGCGCCGCCAGCTCGCCCATGTACTGCGCGCTGCCCAGCAGGTCGAAGGTAAAGGCCTCGTTCACGTCCTTCATGCGGAGCCGCTCGTAAAAAATGCTTTCCACCCCACCGCCGCGGTTACGGCGCGTTTTGAAGCGTATGGCCGAGCGCGTTCCGTCAAAAACGCAATCGTGGGCGTAAACGTTCTTGACCACCCCCGCCGTTTCGCTGCCGCAGGTAATTCCCCCGTGGCCATGCTGCGCCAGCGAGTAGCGTATCACCACGTTCTCGGTAGGCCTGCCCACGCGCAGGCCATCCTCGGCGCGCCCGGCCTTGAGCGTAAAGCAGTCGTCGCCGCAGCTGAGCGTGCAGTACTCTATCAGCACGTTTTTGCACGACTCAATATCCATTCCATCGCCGCTGGGCACCTTCACCGAGCTGACGGTAACGCCGCGTATAATCACGTTTTCGCAGTATATGGGGCACACGTTCCAGTGCACAGCGCGCTCTATGGTTACGCCCTCTATCAGCACGTTGGTGCAGCTGATGGGCGCAATGGTTTTGGGGCGGTAAAACGTCCGTCCCTCCATGCCGTCGTAAATACGCTGCTCAACGGGCATCGAAAACGGAATGTCGTTCTCCACCACCGACGCGCCGTTGGGGCGCTTGCGAATCTCGGCATCCATGGGCGGGCCTAAGATTTTTCCTTCGCCGGTAACGGCAATATTATTTTCGCCGTTGGCGTAGATGAAGGCTGCCGGGCCCATGATTTCAATCCCCTCGTGCCGGGCAAATACGGGAGGAAGGTAGTCCTCGGCCTTGCCGCCGAACTCCACCTCGGCGCCTTTGGCAAAGTGAAGGTTCACGTTGCTTTTTAGGGTCATGCGGTTAGATTTCCACTGCCCCGCAGGAATGACCACCGTGCCGCCGCCTTTCTTACTCACCTCATCAATTGTTTGATTGACAATTGCCGTAATCGGCTCGCCGGCTTTCGCGCCCCTGTCCGCAATGTTCACCGTGAGGCTGGGGAATACCGGCCGCTGCAGCTGCGGCATATCAAAGGGCGTTTTTTCAATTGGCGCAATGTCCTTGGGTAACGCCTGCGCTCCCACTTTACCAACGGCAAGCGAGTCTGATTTGAGCTGCGCTCCGCAGTGAAAAAACAGCAGAAGGGAAATGGTAAAGAGCAGAAAACGAGGCTTGTTGTTCATAACGTAAATTATTCAACTAAAACTCAAAATTTTTCCGGATTTACTTCTCCGCTATTTGCTTATTTAACTCCTCAATAGCACGTTCCAGCACGTTGTCTTTCCCGTCTAAGTAGGATAAATCCTGTTCGACGTAAATATCTGGTGGAATTCCGGTTGTATTATAATCTATACCATCCGAAGATAAGCATTGCTGAGAGACCATCATGGCGTAAGCCTCCCCCGGAAGTGCCACAAACAAAACCTGCCCTAAAGAACCCGCTGTAGGAGTTCCAATAGTAACACCTCGTTTTTCTCCTTCCAATGCCAAAACAAAATATTCTGCCGCAGATTTAGTTGCATGCCCTGTCAAAACCACTAATGGCTGACGAAGCTTTTGAGAGTTTTTTACAGGGTTAGGACGCTTTTCATCTTGCTGTTTTTTCATCGCAATCCCCTTGTAATAGGCATCATAGTGTGAGGAAAAATAAGGCCTTATTCCCGTCCCTTTTATTAGTAGTGTATCGCAAAACATTCCCCGCGCTTTAGAGTTAGCAAGATGCTCCCGCGTAAGGATGCTGGCGTGCATGTTATAGGTGGGCTCAAGAAGTAGATGATGTCCTATAGGCTGCCAAGCCACCTCGGTTCCTCCGCCATTGTAACGAAGATCAAGAATGATACCCTTACACTTACGCAACATCGGTAGATTTCTATAGAAAACAGCGCTGATAGTATCAACGTATGAGTACCAGCACGAGTTCAGCTGAATCCACCCTATTGAATCACCCACCACCTCTATATTTATTGGTTGACGCTTGCGCAAGTTGGGAGGCATAGCCCATTCTTCGCCACCTGTGGCCTTATAGTTACGAACTAACCTGACATCTGCCTCTTCCCCATTCGTTTTTTTTATGGTAATATCTAAAAAAGAGTTGGTAACCCCATTCTCAAGAAAAAAATTCATTGCGGTTAACTGTTTTGCGTGGGGAGTGGCCGCCGCTACATACGGATATACTGAATCGCGGAGGTATTGCGCTATAGGTATTGTATTAATTTTTATAATCTCGCTACCTATGGGCACCTTATCAACCATGCTTTTAGGAGTATTACGAATGATAATTTTTTTATCAACTATCATTGTGCCTAGCTGTGGCCAATCAATCATAGGTGGCATTTTAAACAAAGCTGTATGCACATCATTAAAGTGCGCCAAAAACGCCATTAATGTGCGATAGTATTCATACCCTTCTGCCTTCTCTATTTTTGGAATGTACGCCAAGTAGAGGCTATCAATATTTGCCTGCTTTAAGCGCTCATAGTAGGGGAAATTGTAGTGTAGCTCCTTCCACAGCAGCGATAGCGCGTAAACTTTCTCCTCTTTCGTTAAAGGCTTGGTTTGCGCCTTGAGCAGGTTAGCTTGCGCTATGAGTAGCAGCAGCAAGAATAGCAGTAAGGGTTGCAACTTTTTCATGGTTATCATTCAATATTAGATTTATTTCGTCTCTCATTATCAACGCAGCGCAACATTTCGCAAGCAGCCAACAGATACGCTCCCACGCCAAAATCGGCTTGCGAGTCGGCATTTACCACCTGACCGGGAATGGCTTTCTCGCCTATAGGTTGTACGTAGCCCACCTTTCCGCCCAGCTGCAACGCAACTGTGGTAAGGTATGCCCACGCCTTTTCAACCACAGGAGCATACTCGGTTTTATCCAGCAAACCATTATTCACACCCCACAGCAGGCCATAGGTAAAAAAGGCTGTGCCGCTGGTTTCGGGGCCGGGGGCAAATTCCGAATCGAGCATGCTACGCGTCCAGTAGCCACCGGGCTGCTGCGATGCGGCCACCGCTTTTGCCATAGCCTTAAAGCGATTTATGTACAGCTCCCGGTGCGCATCGGCTTGCGGCAAATCGGTCAACACCCTTGCAAAGGCCGCAAGCACCCAACCATCGCCGCGTGCCCAAAAATCCTTTTTACCGGTTACGGTTTTATGCCCGGGATACACATATTTGGCATCGCGGTAGTAAAGACCTGCTTCGTGGTCGTACATTACGCTATCGGCGTAGGCAAAATACTCGTACATTTTGTCTAAATATAGCGATTTTTTAGTAATTTTATACAAGCGCGTCATGACGGGCATTGCCATGTATAGCCCGTCCGACCACCACCAGTAGCCATTAAATCCGGTGCTCATTTGATACTCCATAACCTCGCGAGCACGCGCAATTTTGCGCTCCTCCGGATCCACGGCGTATAAATCGGCGTACACCTGAAAGCAAACTTGAAAATCGCCAAAGAGTACGTACTGATCTTTTTCCCCGTAGGTATATTTCCACTCCTCCTTGTTATTAGACTTTGCTCCCTTCCACTCGTTATGCTCCGCCCAGGCTTTGGAAAATGCCAGGTACTCCGGCTTGCCGGTTACACGGTACGCTTCCATATTGCCTGTATGGTACACCGCGCGATGCCAAAAGGAGTTGCCATGCGCGGGATTACTACTCTGCCAGTAGTCGTTTACAAGGCATATAATTTTTTTAACGCTATCTGCCGACTGCTGCGCTTGAACTGGCAACGATAAGGCAAACATAGTAATACAAAAGACATACGCCAACTTTACTCTCGACATAATTTACTTATTATTACAATTTTACCTCCAAAACATAAATCATTTGCGGCTTTACCTGCTCCGATTTTTCACCATCGCCCTGCCCTACTGTCTGCACAAAAAGCTGCAGCTTGTGCTTTTTATTCCACAGCTCCGTATCGTAAGTAGGCTCCCACGAATCAACCGAAAAATCCGTCAGTTCTTTGCACCTCCAAACTCCTTGATCCAGATTATCCGTGTATGCCATAGACACCCTGCTGCCACGCTCCGCATCCCGAAAAAGATAGTACACCCTCAGCTTGCCGCCTCGCGCATCAACAGCCAAACGGGGACGCGCTATGGGTATTTTTTTAGTTCCGGTACCGCTTAAGCTAAATGGAGTGGTGCGATGTGAAACCTGCTGCTGATGCCACCCCTTACCATCGTACCAAACCAACCGATACTGCGGCACATTGCTATCCGTACTGCGCCAGTAGGTGCCAATGTATGGATTACCATTTTCGTCGGCCGCCATGCTGGTTTGATTTATCAGCTCGCTGTTTTGCGGAATCCGGCATACGTACTCAGCATTGGCCTGCGTAATGTTGCCACGGTACTTTTCGCCGATTGATTTTTCCCACGTACGTCCTCCGTCTTTTGAACGGGCATAGCACAAATCGTGGTTGGTGGCCACATTGGCTGTTTCGCGCCATACCCACGACAGGTGGATAGTACCGAATACATCTACGCACAGCTGCCAGTATGCGTTGCGCTCGTTTTCGCCGTCAAGCAACGAGCTCTGCACGCGCTCCCAACGTTTAGTGTCAACGTGGTACAAGTTCATTACCATATTACCCTTACCGGAGCTGCCGGAGCGGTAAACAAAAATGAGATTTCCATTTGCCAGGCGGTAAAATTCGGGGTAGGTAACCTTATCTTCGTCCACTCCAAGCATTGGCATTCTCTCGCCCAACTCCAGCGATTCGGGGGCCTTACTTTTACAGTAGCTGAGCGGATGCGAATGGTGGTCAAAGGCAACGTGCAGGTAGCCCTGTCCATCCGCCATTATGCTGATTACATTGTGCGCATTGGCACATTTACCGGTGTACTGCGAACGTTGAAACTCCCACCTGGCGCCACCCAACTTCCTTTTGCCCAACACCAGATAGCAGGCGCTATCGTAGTATGCTATGTACTGGGTATTGTTATGTGTTACCAAAGAGCTACTCCTAAATATGGTAGCGTTAACCGAGGTTTTACTGAAGCCCTCCGCCACGCTAACCAACTTCTGCGCCCAAGCAATGGTGGGCAAAAGCATGCATAAAATTAAAAACAATCTTGACGGTCTCATGCCAAATGGTTATTTAATCTCTATAGTAGTTTTGCATTTTACTACTACAAAAAATATGACACTATTCTACTTTATTACCATCGTTGTTTTTGCAACCTTGTATCCATCACTGGAAATTTTGATTGTTACATTACCCGCTGTTTGCCCCGCGCGCAGAATTGCCAAGGCAAAACCATTATGCAGCTTCCGTGTATTACCGGCAAAAAGTTCGTCGCTGTAATGGTCGCCATTATCAACGGCGATTAAGTTCGCTGCTCCCGAAACTTCAAACGTAACTTCACCTGCAGCGGTCGGAACCTTGCGGCCTTTGGAATCTACGGTATATACTTTTACATACTGCAAATCCATGCCGTTGGCCTTCCAGCTATTGTTCTCCACTTCAATTTTCAAGGCAACCGACTTCCCCGTTGTTTCGAGCTGGTGGCGGGCGATTTCCTTACCGCCTGTGCGGGCAATAGCCGTAATTTTTCCGGCTTGGTACGGCACATCCTTCCAGTAAATCATATTCCGTTTGTTGAGTTCGCTGCTGTTTTTTTGAACGCCAAATGATTTTCCATTTACCAGCAGTTCCACCTCTTCGGCATTGGTGTAGGTAAACAGGTTCTGCTTGCTGCCATCCTTGCGGTTCCAGTGCGATGAGAGGGGTATTCGTCCCACCACAACATCATTCCACTCAATTGATTCCGACTCCTTATCCACTACTGCAATATGTACCACCGGCTCTTCGCTAAAAATGCTTTTTATCAAGTAGGCCTGTGGAAAAGGTTCAAGAGCGTGGTTGAAAAACGAATAGCTCCAACCTTTTTTAGGCCAACTGTTCGATTCGCCCCAGTATTCGATAGCACCCCAATAGGCAATGCCCACCATCTTGTCGTAGTCCATTCCGAAAAAAGGCTGCGCCAGCTCGTAGGTAGCGGCCTCACTTTGGTACAAAATCATGTTGGGTGCGTGCTTCAGATACTCCTGATAATCCGTCCAGCGATAGTTGAAGCTGGCTATTTCGGTCACGGTTGCGAGCTCGGGCGGAAGGAGCTCCGTATTAAATCCCGCATCATTTTTGCTGATAGCGTTGGCACGAGAAGGGTACATGGCAACGGTAGTTTTACGTGTAGGGTCGTAGCGTTTTACCAGCACATCAAGTATGCGGTAGGTGGTAACTCCCCAATCGGCTGTTGGGAAACCACACAAATCTTCACGCATCTGCAGCTCGTTCCCAAGGCTCCACATAATAACAGATGGGTGATTCCTGTCGCGCTTAATCCATTCGATAATATTCTCGTACCACAAATTAGTCCAAGGCTCACGCCCAGGCCAGTAATCTTTGTTGCTCCACTTATCGTACAGCTCGTCGGTAATTAAAATGCCGTACTTGTCGGCAAGGCGCAAAAACGACTTGGAGTATGGATTATGTGATGTGCGAACATGGTTGTACCCAAACTCCTTGAGCAACTTAAACTGCCGTTCGATGGCAAAGTCGTGCGCCGCGGCACCCACCGCTCCCAAATCGTGGTGGTTGGAAATACCCTTGAGGAAAATCTTTTTACCATTGAGCTTAAAGCCAAAATCCTTGGAGTATTCCAGCGTACGTACTCCGAAAGTTTCGGTCAGCTTATCCAATATTCTCCCATCGGAAACAAGTGCAATTTCGGCGGTGTAAAGGTTAGGCGCTTCACACGACCACAGCTGCGGAGCAGCAACATTTACCGCAGGCAGAACAACTTCTATCGTTTCGCTTTTACGTTTTTTGGGAACAGCGATTTCCGTAGCAGCCACCTGCTTCCCGTCAGGAGCAAATATTTTTGCCGTAACGGTAACGTTTTTCGACTTTCCCCGCATACCCTCCACCTCAACCTGTACGCTAACCTCGGCATTCTGCTCCGAAATCTTAGGCGTTGAGATGAACACACCGTTGCGCGCAACGGCAACCGAATCTTTCAGCACTAAATGCACATCGCGGTATAGCCCGCCTCCGGTGTACCACCGCGATCTGCCCTTTGTTGAGGCATAAACGGCCACTACGTTGTCGCCCTCGTAGCTAATAAGCTTGGTAACATCCGCTTCAAAACCGAGGTAACCGTAGTCCGTCCCTCCTATTTTAACACCGTTCAAATAGGCATCGCCGTAGAGCATAATACCCTCGAAATCAAGGAGTACACGCTTGCCTTTCCATGCGGGATCGGCTTTGAAGGTTTTACGGTACCAACCATCGCTCGTAACTTTGAAGCCGCGGGCCCCGCCTGCCGACTTGTCCCAAGGCTGCTCTATTTGAAAATCGTGCGGCAAATCAAGATTTCGCCAGCCCGAATCATCAAAATCATTTTTCTGCGCATTCTCAATATTTCCGCGGTAGAATTTCCAGCCAAAGTTGAAGTTGGCCTCTTGGCGCGGCGATCCCTGCGCCCATGCTGCAGCTGCCATAAGCAGGCAGCATGCCGATAGAATCAAATTTTTCTTACTCATAGTTTTATAAATTATTGTTTACATAAAAGTTAAATACTAACGCCCAATCCTGATCATTTGCGTATGGATCGAATACATGGGCGTTCTCTCCATTTACTTTATTCGGGTAGATAAAAGCACAGGATGCGCTGCCATCCTCAAAAAACTGACAAAGATTATTTCTGACAATATTCTTGGCTCGCTCCTGATAGGATTCGTCTCCGGTGCTTCTGTAATAAAGATTGTACGCCACCGCTGTAATGGTGCTCCAGTAATGCACAAATGTATCACCCCATAAACGGTACTTGCCAAACCAGTAGCCATCCCAATGACGAATAGCGATTTCATTCATAAAGTAGCTTGGTTGAGAGCCTCCGAAAGATTCAAGCAAAGGCAGGAGCTCTTTGGCTCCACTCAAATATTTTTCATCTTTTGTTACAAGGTAAGTCCTCAACAAGTGAATAATGGACGGCCCCACAATTGATTGCTCGTAATTTACCTCACTTTTCGGATAATGCCACCCATTCTTAAGATATGCGTCAGCCGTCCTTTTAAAATCATCCAGCAACGATTCTGCCTCTTCTGCAAATCCGCTACTTTTCAACAAATAGTAGCCTTTTACAGGTGTATCGATGGCGTAAAAACCATGTCCGAATTTGCGATACAATGCCTTTAGCGTTAAATAAGCATCGGAAAGGTATTTTTTATCACCGGTAACATTGAACATTTCAAAATAGAAGGTAGCAACCCACGGATAGTTGTATGCTCTATTTCGGCTTTTATGGTCGGCGGTAGAAAATGTTGTGTAGTCCTCCTGCTGTAGGCGACGGACAAAGTTGTAGTATTTTAGCAACGACTCTTTTATCTTCTCGTCTTTAGTTCTTTGATATTGCAGCGCGAGCAATACGCCCATCCCTAAGCGCTCTCTGCCCTCATCGCAATCGTGGCGAGACTCCGGATTAAGAAAAATTTCTTCGGCCTCATTGTCATAAACAAGATATGCTCCGTCACGAGAATCGGTCTTACTGCTAAATTGCTGCTTATCTATAATAAAGTTAACCCTTTTACTAATCAACTCTTTTTCTCCTGAAATGGTAAGGCACTGAACATAGGTTGACTTTCCATTCCCATAATTCAGGGTAAATGTTAAGTCCCCTTCCTTTTCGGCAAAGTACTCGGCAACGATTTTATTGCCTTCGAGCGTGGACTTTATTTCTTTTCCATTGGCATAAATTGCTGGGGATTTCAGCTGTCCACCATATTCGAATTCCACTCGTGCCTTTTCTCCTTTTTCATACACATACTTATCGCTTCTGCCCACCACAGAGCCATAGGCAAGCAGCTTATTATAGAAATCGCTTTGCCCATCATGAGCAAATATTGTCCATGAAAATTTATAAGACTCATTAGGGTTAAGCGTACAATTTTCCGGATTTAGAAGTATTGCTCCGCGTAAATTCGACCACCCTTTAGTATAGGCTCGCTCTCTTATTTCGTAGGACTTAATGCTTCCCTCTGTAAGCACCAGCCCTAAATGAGGAGCAAATGCGCCCATACGCATAGCATTGACATAAGCATTGCTGTTACCCGCCCAAACGTGAGCGTTGGTGCGTGAACGATAGCAGGTTTCCGCATCCGGATAGTTGTCGTTAAAGGGAGTACTTACAGCAATATCCTTCAATTTGACGGTTGAGTTTGTCTTATTTTTGAATTCAAAGTATTCAACCAGATCATTGTTGACCATTTTACGGGTAACATGAATCTCTACTTCTCGGAGGTTGTAAATATGAAGAGATTGCTCTTTATCCACTTTCTTAATCTCCGGTTCCAACCATACTCTTTTTACCTCAACACCGTTTAAGACTAAGGTTAAGTCTCCCAATCCCCAGCCATAATCTTCGCCAATCCATTGATATTGTTTCCTATCAGTACTGATGAGCCAGCTCATATTGGTATCATCATTCTGAATTTTGATTTCCTGTATTGCCCCCGTCCGCTTGTTAAGGGAATATTCAACTTTCTGCGCCAAAAGCGAGCCGGCTACAAACAAGCATAAAGTAAGCGACAGTAAGATTTTCTTCTTCATAAAACTTCTATAATTTTAGGAGTTCATAATAACACTTTATTCCTATGGGCAAAAAATAATTCTGGCGTATGCTTTATCATGTACTCCGACATAGAGTAGCGCAGTAGATTTTCGTGTGTTGCCACCCTAAGCCCCACCTTGGCGGGAGGGTGCGGCGGGGAAAATCCGCCCTCAATACTTCGACTGGCTCAGCATGACAGCCCACGGGACTACAACAGGTAATAATGTAACTTTTTTACAAATTCCCCAACAACTACTAAGGAGGAGTAAACAAAGTTCTCATACGGATTACTTTAAAAGCGTTACCGCCATGACCCCTACCAGCACTTCGTTGGCAACAGGTTTCCACTGTATTGATTTAAGTTCTTTGGTTTTATCTAACGGAATACCCAGAATAACGCCTGCCCCTCCGTCAATCTCGCGCCAATAGGCCTCCGAGGGATTGATTTTCATTGCGGACTCCATGTCACGGCTAACAACACCCGTTTTGAAGGCGATACGGTAGGGACGTTGAGCATTCAACTTAAATGCCAAGCCATCGGTATAATAATCCATTTCAATAGGACACCATGTCTCCGGATTTTTCAAAATCAACTCTGATGTTGCTCCATCGGTATAGCAAACAGCCACAACTCCGTTGGGTACGCCGTACTGCATTGGATTAGTTGTGCCTGCCATTAGCAAATATGCTTGCTGCGCCTTTCCGTTCAAGGCAACCGAAATGGAGTCCGGGTAGTTGTCCCAAAGGGTAGTAAAGGCAATATTATTTCTGCCCGCAGGAGCACGGAAAGGGATGCCCAACGGAGTTTCAAAAATTTCATTTTTAACCGCTGCGCGAAAGCCTGAGTCATCAACATCGTAGGTAAGCTTAGGATGGCACCACTCTCCAACGCCCTGCACCGGAGTTTGCATTGTGGTGTATGGCGAACGCGGAGAAAGGTAGCGATTACGGAAAATATCGGTAACGCTTGCATTCAGGACATTGTCAATATCAACCTGCACATACTCGCCTTTTTTTGCTACATCAAAACCCGCCAATACATTTTTAGAAAAATCCTGCTGCTTTTCGATTTTGGGTTCAATCGGGTTCCACCAGGTCATTTGCCCTTGCCGCTTCTTGATGAATGACTGCTCGACGCCGGCAGCGAGAGGATGTGAGGTCTCAATATTTTTTCCATCCCATTCAATCTCCACCCGACACTTCTCTGCCAAATCACAGGATACTTCAATCAAAGGCATACTCACCCCTTCCTTCAAACTCCAACTCGTTTTTCTACCATTTACTTTTACATACACAATTTTATCTTTAGGGGCGTTAATCAACAGCGTCAACTCCAAAGGCCTGTTGAATTTATTGCTTATAATGTAGGAATCCTTATCTGCCTTGCGTTCAAACTTAAAATCAATATCCGGATGGTTCATTTCGGCAAATTTCCAATCAAAAGGAAAGCCGGGACGAATGACAAGCCTGCCATACAACAAATCCGGCGTAATGCCGAAAAGCCCCTGCACAATATCGCGCGAATATACGCCAACCACATCACCAAAATCACGATAGCATTCACCACGAGCCGCATCGTAATGGCTGGTTTGTCCTATATTACCGGGCGAATTACCGAGATACATTCCGTCCAACACCGCGCTTTTAAAAAGTCGAAACGCCTCGCTTGGCCGACCCGCCTGCCAGTATGCCAAAGCCATGTGCCCCATCTCTGCAAAAGCAACATTATTCAAGCTCCAGGCATAAGGCATCCATGAGGTTGTGGAGATTGCATAGTAGCTGCCTTTTATGTCATTCGACTTGATAGGTATGCGTGGAATATACTCATCAACGTATCGTGTTGCTTGATATGCCTGAAAAGCATCGGGAAGTTTTGAGTCAATTACCGTATAAATAGTCCAGATGGCGGCATCGGGGTGAACTAATTTATTGCCCATGAAGTCAATGTATTCAGCCCACCAACCTTTATCTTTCAGCCAAAGTTTTTCATTAGCAGTTTTGAAAATCTTGTTGGCTTCAGCTTGATACGGCCTGGGATCTTCGCCAATTAATGCTGCAACTTCAGCAGCCACTTTGTTGGCACGATAGTTATACGCGGAGCCTACGGTTGTGGCGCCGCTGTTGTACATCAACGCATCCGAAGCCCAAGTGGCGGCGTATGCTTCGTAAAGCCCATCGCCATCGGGATCCCAATTACGTTTTTCCCAGTCCAGGTGCAATTTTATCACGGGAAAGATCTTTCGAGCATAGTCCAAATCTCCTGTCCACTTCAAGTGCCAAAGCAGCTCGTCAATGTAAACCAGGTTCATGTCGTAGTGGTGCATTTGATTGTTGCGGTTAGGATTGCGGCAGATATAGCCGTTACTATACATGGGAGTTCCCCATTTTTTCAGGGCTCGAGCGAGGTTGAGCGCCGTATCTTGTTGCGGGTGCGGATAAATCGGAGGAACGTTCGTAACCTGCGAAGCAGCGTAGCTATCAAAATGAATGCGAGAGCGGTCATGCCAACCAATGGCGTCGCCCACGTAAGCTGCACGCCAACCGCTCAGCGGCATCCGCCAGCCGATGGCGCCATGCAGCCAAACCTCACCGTCCCAATTTCCGTCGGCGGCCATTGCAATGGTTCCTCCTAACGTATTAAGGTATGGATCGGGAGTATTTATCTTTAACGTGCCGGCTAACTTTAACCGTGCTGCTTCCGCATCGCTATACAACTTTTCCCCGATAGAGTTATCCACCTGAGAAATACTCAAGTTTTCAAAAGCCACATACACAGGATATTGCTTCAAATCAACTTCAAAAATTTTCAACTCCTTGGGGCTGGTCGGCATTTCAAAAGCATCGGGTTTGTCTGCACCCATATCGCCAAAGCGGTCGAGCTTAGCATACTTTATTTCGGAAATCTGACAGATAAGTTTTGCGCTCTCAGGAAGCTTTGGGCTATCAAACTTCCAAATAACACCTTCTTTATCATAAAGCATCTGTACAGAGATTCGCAGCTCGCCGCTACCAATTCGTAATTCATAATCACGGCGTCCTGGCTTGTAAATTGATTTACAATACTCCAAGGAGTCAAGGGCTACAACTCTTTGCCCCACTTTAATTTTAAATGCAATATGCTTGTTGTTGTCCTTCGAGTAGGTGGCAAATACCGGCTTATCGCTGGTCTCAAGGCGAAAAAGCGTATTGCTTCCGTACAAGGCCCGGGTAAAGCGATTTTTACCATTCACGCACACAAAATCTTCTCCCACAGGGAGGTATTGTAGCGATCGCACGGAGGATGCCTTGCCTGTTTTGTAGGAGATATTTTCATTAAAATCACCGATTTTTTTCGTGGGTTGCGCCGATAAAGCCACTACAAAAAGCAGGAGGCAAAGGGTCTGGCTAGCTGAATAAATGTATCTTTTCATTTCTTTGTGAATAATAACAAACAACAATTTGTTCCTACTTCGGGCGGCTTTCAAGCAGCCTAACTCCTGTAATTTTCGCGACTTTACTTTTTTCTTTTGCTACAAAACGAACTGTTAGCACTTTTTCATCCTTCATACTTTCAGGTATCGGGTAAGCTGCTTCCAGAACTTTTTCCGGCTTTCCCCCGTTCAGGTTCATTGAAGTGATTTTTTCATCGTTAATAAAAATATCGAACCGGCGATTGGCATCAAGGTCAAAATAGGCCATGTACAAGTAGGCTGCTTTTTTCCTTTCGTTCCGGAGCCGGTAGCTGAACCATCCGCCGGCCTCCCGCCAGTGGGCTCCTTCCGTATAGCCCGTTGCTGAATTTTCCATTTGAATAAAGTGGTCGGACTCCGGCTGCTGCTGTCCGCAGGCCAATTCGTCTATAGTAATTCCGTCCAAACGGATCCTGTCCTGCTCCTGCTTTTGTATTTCCTTTTGGAGGCTGACAACCTCCTCCGGTGTTGCCTGCTGCCAGTAGATAACATAGCGCGAATCGTGCAAGCGGTAGAATGGCATCAGCTCCAAAGCGCCCCATCTCTCTTCGGGGTACAAGTTCGACAAGCGGAAGGTTAACGATTTCCCATCCACCGGAGCTATGCAGGCTGCTACCTTATCGGGTTCGCACACGAGCATGGGCATATCTGTCAACGGAATTTTCTTTCCCTGGGCAATATGTCCCATGCGGCTATCATCGGCGTAAAGTCCTTTCATCTCCTCCGACCCTGTTTTTGCCGCCAATACGATGGGCCCGTAGAGGAAAGAGTAGTAGTGCGATTTATCGGGGAGCTGCTCCGCGCGGATACGCATCGGCATATCCACCTCAACCCTATCGCCCTTACTCCAGCTGCGGTGCAACGATACGTAGCCGTTGGCATTCTTTTGGATTTTTTGCGCTTTCCCGTTTAAACGAGCTACTAATTTTCCGGCTTCCACCCAGTCGGGGTAGCGCAGCAACAATGTAAATGTTGTCTTCCTTGCAGGGTTTATGGTCAGTACCGTTTTTCCCTCATCCGGAAAGTAGCTTTCCTGAACCACCTCAACATTTTTTTCTTTCCAATCAAGGCGTGAGGGTATAAAGAGGTTAACGAGCAACTCATTTTCCGTATGAGCATAAATCATTTCTCCGTATTTGGAGTGATTCTCAATTCCCGAGCCTACGCAGCACCACATGCTTGTTTGTGGCTGCGAATATACCCTGTAATGCCCGGGACGCATTTGCGTGAAGTAAACCAGCCCTCCGCGTTGAGGATGCTGCGTGGACAAAATGTGGTTGTACAGCGCCCGCTCGTAGTATTCCATGTATTTTTTATCCGCCGATGTTTGGTAGAGCATCTTTGACAAGCGCAGCATGTTGTACGTATTACAGGTTTCCGGCCCTTCGATTTGTCGAATCATGCGGGAAAAATCATTCGCCGGATTAAAGTGCTCGTTGGTGCTATTCCCTCCAATGCATACCGAGCGATTCTCTACAACAGTACTCCAAAAGAATGCTGCCGCCTCCGACCAGCTGCCGCCGCCCTCCACATCCGCAACACGCTTGAATCCTATAACCTTAGGGATTTGCGTATTGGCATGAAGCCCGTTCAGCTTATCTTCATGCTGCAGCAACGGCTCAAGAATGGATTGATGGCTGAACTGATGCGCCAAGCGCAAATACTTTTCATCGCCGGTAATGGCCGCCACATCGGCAAAGATCTCGTTCAACCCGCCATGCTCGCTTTTCAGCATGTTTTGTATTTGCTCATCGGAAAGCTGCGACACCAAACGAATTGCCCAATCCGTCATTTTAACCAGCATTTCTTTGGCTTCCCTATTCTGGGTATATAGCCAGGCATCGCGCAAGCCTGCATATGTTTTGTGAATGTTGTAGAGGGGAACCCACTTCTTATTCAAATCAAATTTTCCCGCACGAATGTTCCCTGCAGCCACTTCGGCCCAAAGCGCTTCACCTCCCGGAACGCCTCCGATGTATCCGTTGCCATTCGCATCTTGGCAGCGCTTCAGCTCCTCAACCATATAGCTCAACCGATTTTTGACATCTTGATTACCTGTCGATGCGGCCATTAAGGACAAGGCCGAAAGGTAGTGCCCCCCAATGTGGCCGTCCAATCCGGTATTTTCCCAGTTGGTATAGCTTTCGGCTTTTTGAGGCAATCCGGCTTCTCTTAAAAAAGGTGCCAATAAGCGGTCGGGCTCTAAGGAGAGAATGTAGCTTAAATTATTTTCCTGAGCCTGCTTGAACGGGCTGTCCAGCAGTTCAACCTCGCTTAGGTTAAAAAACTCAACTTTTTTTTGTGCTTGCGCAGAAAAAATGGTTGAGGGAAGCAGCGCCAATAATAAAACAAATTGCCTCATACTCATATCTCCAAAGTTTTACTTAGCATTATATTCAAACCAATCAAAGGAAGCACTGTTGCTACTTTTACTACCATTGCTTGTAGCATACACGCCAATGCCGGGGCCATTGAACTTATTAAATTTATTATCGGATATGACATCCAAACTTTGGGTTCCTCCAATGCTACTCATCCTATCGGGGGCTTCTCCAAAGCTGAACCGCACCTCCAATCCGTTTGCCGCAACCCCAAGATACACCTCATTTTTACTATAGGAAATATGCTCTACTACCTCTTTCCTCCCAAGATGCTTTTTGGTTAATACAATTCCCGATTTATCCTTCATCAGGCTGTAGTAGCCATTAGCAGTACGATAAATTACCAAACCCGCCTGCTCACTATCCTTTTTTGTCTGAAAGTTCAGCTTCGCCATTGCGGTATAGCTATGATGCCTGATTTTTTGTACTATCATTGCAGAGCTTACCAAGCTATCTACTACCTCGGGCTGCAGGAGTAGCTTCAGCTGACTTTTCTCTATGCCATAGAACTTTCCCTGAGGAATTCTCACAAAATACCATTTCAACGAAAGGCTATCGCTGTCAAAATTATCTCTTGCGGGCTCCTGCTTAACCGGCGCCCATGGTAAATTGGGCCTTTGCTGCTCCGACAATACAATACCATGGCCAGGGTTAAATACCGGAGTCATATTCTCAAACTCCACTTTACACAGAAAGGTTTCGCGAGCGAGGGGATTATGTCCGGCTATTTTCCTAATTCCTAAAACAACCGCATACCATTCTCCGTTCTGGGTTTGCACCAAATCCGCATGTCCCAAATTCTGAATAGGGCATTTAGTTCCTAAATGCCTATGAGACAACACCGGGTTTACTTTATCGGCCAAGTAAGGCCCCCACAGCGAATTGCTTTGGTGCGCCGTAACGGCGTGGTGGTAGCTCGAGCCCCCTTCTGCCATAAGCAGCAAATACTTGCCATCTACCTTGTAAATATGAGGCCCCTCGGCGTAGGTTGCGTTACTGGCATGGCCGTAGGTCAACATCTTTCGCTCACCCACCAACTTTTTTTGGCCCAAGTCCAGCTCCTGCATCCACACCGCACACTGCGCCGGCCATGACTTTTTAAAGTCCCATGAATTTCCCGTATAGTAGCATCTCCCGTCATCGTCCCAAAATAGCGAAGGATCTATTCCCGTAGCGTCTTTTAGCCACACAGGGTCGGACCAAGGCCCCTTGGGGTCGCTTGCCGTTATGTAAAAGTTCCCACCGCTTTTCGAGGCTGTTGTTATAAGGTAAAAAAGTCCCTTATGGTAGCGTATGGTAACCGCCCAAATCCCATCATTATCGCTAACCCCCTTCATATCAACCACACCCGGGCGATTAATACCATGCCCCACAAGCTCCCAGCTTACCAAGTCCCGGCTATGGTAAATAGGAATTCCCGGGTAGAACACAAAGGAGGATGTTACCAAATAGTAATCATCGCCAACCCTGCAAATAGAGGGGTCGGGATTAAAGCCCGGTAGAATGGGGTTGCGAAAATACTCGGGCGCATTCTGTCCTCCTGCATCAAAGGTCGCTCCGGCTAAAAGAAGAGCAAAAAATAATGTTAGTTTTTTCATTTATACGCATTTATTGATGTGGAACTACCATCCATAACTTTTTAAATATGGTTGCTCAGGAACAACAGTCTGGTATGGTTTAAAAATCGGAGTAAGTATATCAACCGGTTGTGTAGGCTCATCTACAAATAAAATTAGCCTCCCCTTCAGATTTGTATGCTCACTTGCCTTTATCCTATTTCCGGGCGCCGCAAATTTGTTCCCATAGCTCAAGGCAAAAATATTTTGGGAGACGTAAATAGACTCATCCACATTTTCTACCCCAAGTTTGCTACTACCGCTCCAAAGTCCCACTCCTATTTGGGAGCTCGTCAGCAAGCCCATATCGACGTTCCCTCGGTTTCCACCGAACCTCAAATCATTGCGATGCAGCTTCCAAATGCCGCGCTCGTTAAATGCATTTTTATCAGGTGTGGCCGTGTATGGCCCGCCACCCAACCAACGAAAGACATCAAAGGAGGGGTTGAACTTCAGCGTCAATCCGAGTTCAAGCAAATTGCCGGTAGCACTCTCCGATGGCTTGAGCTCGTAGTCGAACACAAGTAGTCCGCTCTGCGTCATTTTAACCGTAACCACTCCTGCTATATACTGCTCCGAATCTTCCCCCTTACTCCACCTGCAAGTGATTTTTGCCTCTACGCCATCCTTCTGCTTCGCGGCTTCAAACTTTTCAACTACAGGTATGAGAATGTATGGATCCCAGTAAAATTTATCTTTTAAACCTTGATACTCGAGCGTAACGGTTACCTTCCTTCCCACGCGCAGGTAGAGTGGAGTCTCGGCAATCCTCAGGCCATTTTCCCCCATGATGGAAAGCATCCCCTTATCTGAAATCCGATACTGAAGGTTGCCCACCTTAGCTGACACCCCCTTTTTCGAGGCGCTGCCACTAAACTTTTTATTTGCAGGAATGGACATTATTAATGACTGATAATCTTTTGCTTGTCCTTTTACATTTACAAGCAGATTCTTCTCATACATAGCCTTTCCCGATGGATCTAAAACCTCAAGGCAGAGCATCAGGTCATTATATTCAACAGCCTTAGGCACCTCGGTTTTAACAAGCAGCTTCTCTTTTTTCCTGGCATCAGCTTGAAGCCATAGGCTTCCGGCATCCAACGTATTATTTAAGTTCCGCAGGCTCCAATTCATTTTATAGCCATGAAGCGAAATAAAATCAAATCTGTTTTCGACCTCAAGCTCCAAGTTAGCAGAAGAGCTTGTGCTAACATTTAATGTATCCGTAAGTACAACCACCGGAGAATAAACCTTCCTTACCTGAAAAAAATCTTCCTGAGGATAACCATCCGCATACACCACTCCATCCGTACCTTGGTCGCCGAATGTATCCATGTAGCGAACGGAGTCAATCCATACACCCTGCGTAACTTTGGAGGCTATCGGCAAGGAAAATGCTCCATCAACCGCACCCAGCTGCTCTTTGCTTTGCGCTGTTACACCTCCATCGGTCAGCAGCGCCTGATCCTGCCAAGCCCATATAGCGCCTCCTATGAGTTTAGGCTCTGTTAATATTCGGTTGTACTTACTCTCCAAATCGTTAAACGACAAACCGAGCGAATGGGCGTATTCGGTCATAATAACAGGCTTATCGGCACCCTCTATGAGCTGCTGTATGCGGGTATCGTTCAGATAATGGCCCATATAGATATCGACATTCGGGCTCTGTTTTTTCAGCAGGCTACCAAATGTAGGAGCATTTTGGGGTAATCCTCGCGGACGGGTAGGATCTTTCTCCTTCACATACTTGATAACCTCCTCGACCACTTTAGTATAGGGATTCTCATTGCCAAGCGTCCATACTATCACCGACGGATGATTTTTATCTCTGCGAATGGTAGCCTCTGCCCTCGCTATTAATTCCGGCAAGTAATCCTGATTATTAAGATTTTGATCTCCATGCCCAAAAGGCACCTCATCAGCCACGTAAAACCCCATCTCATCACAAAGGTTGAGAAAGTCCGCGCCAAAAGGATAGTGCGCCGTGCGAATGAAGTTAATGTTGGCATCCTTCATCTGCTCCAGCTGCTTACGCCTTTCTTTGTAGGTAAGCGCCCTACCCAACTTGGGGTCTATTTCATTTACGCATACCCCACGCAAAAGAACAGGTACATGGTTAACCTTAAGGTCAAATCCATCAACATAAACGGTTCTTACCCCAACGCGCTCATTCGCCCTTTGCACCACCACACCTTTTTCATTCAAAATAGAAACCTCCATCCGGTACAGGTTTGGAGTTTCAGCAGTCCACAATTTAGGATTTTGAATAAATCCTTCGAAGCGGTATGATTTTACATTGGGATCAATGGGTTGAGAGAAACCAAGGACATGGTTGTTGAGAGGGTCGCTCAACGCCACGTTAATGCGGTAATTTTCAGAATCTTGCTCAAAACGATTAACATCCACCCTAATTTTAACCGCTGCGTTTTTATCTTTACTTAGCTCCGAGGTATAGGTAATGTCTTCGAGGTATATATTATCCAATGGAAACAGCTCCACATCGCGGGTAATACCAGCAATGGCCCAACAGTCGTTCTTATCGAACTCCCATCCCATAGGCCTTGTTGTAACCATCACGCTGAGTACATTATCCTTGTCAACATTAAGGTCGGGAGTTATATCAAACTGGCGTAAATTATAAGAGCTGCCCCACTCCCCCGCTTTTGTTCCGTTTACGTAGCACTCGTACCCGAAATGAACGCCATCGAATCGCAGTATTACATGCTTGCCCTTCCACGCCGCATCGTATTTGAACTGCGTTCTGTACAATCCCAGGCATTCGGCAATCCATCTGTATTCCGGCTTTTTGAAACCTTGTGTTTCCCAGTTACCGGGAACAATGATATTATCCCATTGATTTACATCAAACTCAGGATTTTTCCAACCAGAATACTCCGCTGGGATGGATAAGCCCTCCACTATTTTGAACTTCCACGTCCCGTTTAGGGATTTGGTAATCATGCGTTCGCGTACAGGATAGAAATCCATTTTTGCCGTATCGCTAAACGACGATATTTTATTAGCATTTATATTACTGCCAATTATTAAAAATAAAACAGCCGAAAATATTAATCTTGTCTTCATTGTTTTTCTGTTTACCTAGGTTATAGCAAATCCAGCACGCGCATTAAATTACAATGTATTTTTTAGTTATTTACTCTCTGTACCAGACATCGGATATTGCATCGCACTTTCTCCAGAGTCTTTGGATGGAACGACAGCAGCACCACGCTATTTTTCTATCTACAATGCAACCGAAACAAGCCTTACCGGGCCCAACAAGCCTGATTTTTGCAAAGGGGTGCTTGCTTTCCACGGTGCAGTATGCGGAGTTAACTTACGCTCACTTTCCAGCAATTTTCGGTCACCAAGCATACGGTTTAGCCACGTATTTACAACCTCTACCTCAATCGTATTCTCTCCTTTTTTAATGGCTCCCGTTATATTAACATGATAAGGAGTTGTCCACACACCTCCAACATCTTTTCCGTTTACTTTCACTTTGCCCATAACCGACACTTCGCCAAGATCCAAGTATATTTTTCCAGTGGGAATATTTTGCAGCTTAACCTTCGTTTCGTAATGGGCTGTACCTGAAAAATACTTGATGCGGATATCATCATTTTGGCTCCAATCGCTTAGTTGACTAAATGTTACCACCTCGGCCGGACCTCTCCTAATCGAATCGGATTCAAAGCGCACTTTCCATGGCGTATTAACATTGAGCGCTACTTTGGGTATCGAGAAGTTACTCTTACTTCCCGAAGCAAAGGATTTAGCCTTATTGCGGAAAACAATAAATACACTTTCATTCGAATCCAATTGGAGTGGAACCTTTGTTGTAATTCCATTTTGTTCAAAATCAGGCAACGAACGAATTGTTCCGGTTACGGCATTCCACAACTCGGGTTGCATTCCTGTTACACGGAATTGAGGATTAATTTGAACAACTTGACTGCTTTGATTGGTTAGAAAATAAATTTCAACACCCTCCTCCTTTACTGTTCGGTGTTGATAAAGCACTGAAGCATCGCTATCCAACTCAAAGTCAGGGGGAATATTGAGCGACGCGAACACCTCTTCCAAAGTTTTATTTGTTATTGTTTTTCCTTTTAATTCCGCCGCTTTTTTTTGCACTTCCGCATCGCACTGAGGGTAATTCTGTAAACTCGGCGAGCACTCCGGTAGTGGACCGATAATAGTGGCACCATTGGCAATTAACTTTCCGATTTTTTCTAGAACTGCAGGACGCATAGTCTTCTTGGGAGGTAAAACCAAAACACTATATGAAACGCCGTGCGGCAAAATAAGTCGACCGTTCTTGACGTCCAATTTATTGATAAGAATCTCACTATTAACAAAATCGAAGTAGTAACCTTTAGGCAGAGCGGGATTCATACTACCGCTCATAATAGGGACATCTTCTCCAATATAGTAGGCAACATCGGCAACACTCACTCCCTGCTGCAGCAGGAAAGAAGAGCGTTTGATATACTCCACAAACATATCTATTTGGCTAAACCAAGTATTTTTCCGATTAAACTCCGTACCAAACCACGCGTCAACACCCGGGTATTCATCATTTACATATTGCTGAATATACACGTGCAGCAGCATGCTGTTGGTTCCCGTAGCAAAGGCCAGGTCACCGTATGGTTTCAACATAGTAGGATAGCGTTGGTAAGCACTACCCTCTTTACCACCATTGGTAAACGACTCCGCCCATACTCTTGGCTTACCGTAAGTATGAGCACAAGAAGCAGCAGCACGCTTTTCCATAACGTGACGGGAGCTCCAAAACTCTCCTGCCACCTCGTCGCTTTGACCTCCATATTGCAGCATTTCTCCGGAGAAGCCTGCGTGTCCGTAATTTTCCAGCCAAGTTTTTAATCCATATTTATGCGAAACTTCACGAAGCCCACCAACATACTCGTACGCCATGGCATCAGCAATAAATCGGTGTAAATCCCACATAAATCGCTCGGTAAGTTCGTAATTACCTACCGGATAACCATAATAAGTGGGCAAAAAGGGAGTTGGATCGTAACCATAACGCTGCTCAAATTTCTTCAGCATATCGTCGGTTATATTTTGCGAACCTTTTTCCCAGCTATCCAGCACAGTATATTTCCAACACTTACGATCGGCGGCAGGAACCCTCTTAATTATTTCACCTAAAAAAGCATTGAAGTGGGCGGTAATGTATTCGCTGCTTAACTTGTCGGTTTCCAAACCCGTTGCCTCAGGTGAGGCCGGACTATTTTTTGTATTGGTTGGTGTCATCCCCAATCGCATAATCACCCAATTACCCTCGGGAACAGTCCAATTTAGAGTACCGTCAACGGCAAGGTGTTCCGAAATATCCAAGACTTCATCCGGATTTACAAATAGTGATTTATCGGCAAGCGACGCGGGAGTGGAGCCGAATGAACCGAATTTAGCATAGATTTTTTCAGGAAAATGTTCTACAATAGGCGAAGGCGTAATAAACAACGAGGAGATTACGCTTTTTTCTTTTGCATTTTTAAAAACTAACCGAAATTCCTTCCCCGTTGTTTCGGGCAGAGACTCCGCTATGGGCGACCGCTGGTCATATCCTCTTTGAATATCAGCAAAAGCATCTCTATCCATAGCAAACTCTTTGAGGGTGCGATAACCATTTCCGTCTTTTACCTGAACTTCGCATTTTGCATTCAAGTAATTGCTTGGGTAAACTATAATGCCGCGAACTGTATTTTCTTCGGGAAAAGAAATAGTAAGAGGAACGCTATCAAAAACAGCCATATTTATGTTCGAACTATCAAATAGGTTTTTGCGATTTGCCTTAAACGCAATAGTTTTTACATCCTGAAAATCCTTTGTAGGCGGCAATATTTTTTCTGAAATCTTTTTTCCACCCTTCACCTGTATCTCTGTTGACGCAAGGTAGCGCATAGCCTGTTCTGGCTTTACCCAAGGTCCTCCCGACTGGCTCCAACCAGCAGAATTAAAAATCCCTATTTCAATATCTAAGTCGGTTGCCGTTTTCAGCGCGGTATGTATCACCTCCCACCACTCTTTCGACATAAATTTGATTTTACCATAAGGATAATTCTGGTTGTGATGTGTGCTCGGACCAATAAATCCAATGGTAGCCATATTGAAGCCCGCGCGTTTGATTGCCTGTAAGTCGGCAACAGCACCCTCTTTGGAAATATTATCGCTTACCCAGTACCAAATAACGCCAGTGCGAATACTATCGGGTGTAGACAGAAAACCTTTTTCTAAAAGTCTAGGCTTATTTTGCGCATGTGCAACGGACATTAGTGCACACAGAAAAAGTGTGGCGCTTAAAAATCTCATGCTTACATTCATTGCTTTCATATCAATTTATATTACTTTATTTCTCACAATAGTGTATTCACCCGGAGCAAGTTTAAAGGTTGTATACTTATTCTTGCTCCATTGCTGAGGAGCATCCTGTTGCTTATCCGACAAGGATTGGCCATTTACTGCTACGGAGGCTCCTTCCGGTAGACGTACAATAGCTGTCGTACCTTTAGGAATATTTACTTTCATAGTAAAACCATTCGAGCTGTTCTCAAAAGAGGTGCTAACCACTCCCTGTATGGTAGGAACGGACAATGTACCCGAAGTAAATGACGCGGGAGAAGGCTCGATTAGAAAGGTTTTATATCCGGCCTCCAATGGCTTGATGCCAAAAAGATACTGAGAAATAACAATCTGAGCACCACCACTCCATGCGTGATTAGTTGTTCCTCCGCCAAATCCTTTTTTCCCTATACCCCAGCCTTCATACAACGTAGTGTGATCGGCATCGTTTACCATCTCCTCAAAGCGTTTTTTTGTTCTTTCCAGCCCATATTCTCCCTCACCCATTACAAACAGCGCCTCCATGACATACTTTTCCATATACGGGCTTGCATGGCACTGTTTTTTGAACAACTGCAATATACGCGTGTATTTCGATGAGTCGGCAATACCGGAGATAACGGCTAATGCCTGCACACGGTCATCGGTTTCCTGCTGATAGGCAGGATCACGGTAGGCATATCCGTTCCAGCATTTGTTGTACCCCACCTTTACCTGCTCCATTATACCCCGATACATGGCAACATCATCTGCATATCCTAGTGCTTCTGCCATTTGCGCTGCGCCACTCAATGCCAAATGGTGCCACCCTGCCATAATCAAACGCATATCCTTGTTGGTTCCCCAGTCTCCCCAAAACCATCCTCCCTTGCGCAGCTCCGTAAGCCCGGTTTCATCGATTTTCCAAAGAGACAGATACTTCTTCACAGTTGGATATACCTCTTCGAGTAAACCACGGTCGGCGGTGTTCATATAGTAAGTCCAAAAGCCATAGTAGCCGATACTGGCGAGCATTTGCCCCGGTAATTCTTCTTTATAAACACCAGGTACCGGAGCATGTAATACGCCATCCTGACGCTGCCATCCCACCAACTCACGAATAGCTTTAGCCATTAACGCATGTGCTGACGTTGAATAGGTATAGAAGCTCTGCCCCATCATAAGAACAACATCTCCCCACCACTGGGCACGCTCACGATCGGGACAGTCAAAGTAACTATCGCGCATGTTCACATACAAGGTACGCTGTGCCTTCTCCCAATAGCGATTATAAAAATCATCGCTGCACATAAAAACACCTTCGGGAGTTGCATCATAGCCGGTTTCACGGTACTTAACCGCAAGTACATCAACGCCTGAAGGCACAGCTAAAAGAATTTTTTCACCATTCAGCCATCCGTATGACTCGTACTCCTGCATACCCTTTCGGGTTATATACTCCGCACGTAAATTATGTGTTCCTCCGGCAAACGTATGATCCGTTGAAATGCCTACTAGCTGCCCTCCAATAGGGTCATTCACAGCAACAGCAGGAGTCATTTGCATGTTATAAGGTAAGAGAGCAATAATGGTATCAACCCCGCTTCCGCTGCGATGTTCAAATATTGCTTCTTTCACCCCAAAATCCTTCCACTGAGGAATAGGGCGATCTACCAACTTATTCCATGGCGCATCTCCCGGACGACCAATTTCTACTGCGGATTGAAACTCACTCAAGGAGGTCACCGATGCGGTTTGCCAGCCGGATATATCATTACGGGCATCAAAACGAATATTCGACTCAGAAAGACGATAGTTCGGGGTTGGTTTTCCTGCTGTACCATACGCCGGATGAATACGACAAAGCCATTTATTATCACTAAACAAGTTGGTTTTACCTGCTTCCAAATGAAAAAGAAGTCCTGCACGTCCGCTATTTTTATGCGAAAATCCATCTTTTCCGAGATGCCAAAGTAGAATGGCTATTTTATTCTCCCCCTTTTTTAAATAAGCGGCAAGATCAACTTTATCGTAATATGTATCATTAGGATTAGGGCCGCGCTTAAGTCCACCTTCGAAAATCACAAGTTTCCCATTAATCCAAAGCCAATACTTTGTATCAGTAGCAATAGTTGTTATTGCTTGCTTCGGCACTTTGTCCAAAACAATATCCCGACGAAAAGCAATCCAGGTATTGGGCACATCAACTCTTTCTTGAGAAGAGGAAATCCAATAGGATAGAATATCTTTTCCCATAACCAGAGTGGGAAGAGTCATCATCCCGTACAGAATCCCAACAAACAGAAGTCTTTTACACATTACACTCAAACATTATTATCATTTTACGACCGTCACTCTCTTCGGGGCATCAATCTTGGAAGCAATACCTCCATCTGCATTCTTTGTATGCTTTATTTTGACTACTCCGTATGGCGTTGGGAACGTACCTTCCGCCCACTGTAAATCGCCCAAATGTGGTTCTACCCTAATGGCTTTGCAGCCCGGTTCCACCACTTGTACACCCAGAATATGCTCGCTCATCCACGCTGTTGGCCCCGACGACCAGCCATGACAGAAGCTGTGGCGGTATCCGTGATAACAGTAAGCACCAAAATCACCATGAATATCCTTCTTTCCGGGTGAGGGCATTTCATCCAAGCGGTTGGCATTTTAAAGCCTTGCGTTTCCCAGTTACCGGGAACAATTATATTATCCCATTGATTTACATCAAATTCAGGATTTTCCCAACCGGAGTACTCCGCAGGGATAGATAAGCCCTCCACTATTTTGAACTTCCACGTCCCGTTCAGGGATTTGGTAATCATGCGTTCGCGTACAGGATAAAAATCCTTTTTTGTAGTATCACTAAACGATGATATTGCACTAGCATTTAAGTTACAACTTGTTAAAAATAGGATAATTAAGACTTTTATTTTTCTCTTCATCGTTTTCGCATTTTTATTTGGTCTTCAATTGGTACAAGAATAATTAAGAAAAACAACAAAATGGATATCAGTAATTTACAAAAAAGTTTATTTTCTCAGAGTTGACGGATATTTTACAGCGCTTTTACCAATATCTTTTGATGTGGCAAGAGCAACACCCCGCTGATTGTCCTTACTCACCGAGCAGTAAAAATGATATACAACTCCGTTGTATTTAATCACGCACGACTTGTGCGCATACATGGCGTCGTATTCTTCACTTGGCTTTATCAAATCTTCACCTGTCCAGTCTGTCCAGCTGACAAGATCGTACGAGCAGGCAAAACTATTCCACGCTCCACCCGGACGATAGAAAGCCCCGAAGTAGAACATTACCCACACATTGCCGATTTTCTGGAGGTAAGCATCTCCGGTAATACCTTTCTTACCATGTTCCAGTAAAGGCTTGGTGCCATAACGCTTCCAATTAACCATATCGTTGGAGACCGCCAGCCCGATGCGCTCCGCCGAGCTTTCTCCGGCTGAAACAGAGTCGCCTTTTGCATTGTAGTACATCAAAAAATCATAGCCGGTAAGGCGTTTCGGGTCGCGAATGATGGAGTTTTTGTATATCTTGACATTATCCCACCAACTAACATCTTTATCAGTAGGTGTTAAAACTGGTTTTTCCAATCTTTGCCATTCATGAGGTTTAGTAGGATCACTTTCGGTATAAGCAATACCTACCGATAGCAATCCTTTTTCATAGCCTGTAGTATTGCTACCAAAGTAGTTCATCCAGTATTTACCGTTGTATTGCTCCAAGGCATAATCGCCACCCCACTTAGTATTGGGCAGGGCAATGTATCCTCCTTTTTGGTTGCAGTCCCAATCCCTCTTATCTGAAAAAGAAAGTACACGCCCGGTGGTTATCCAGTCGAGCAGGTTATCGCTTTCCGCTAGCCAGGTTTCATAGCCTCTACCATCGAATACAAAATAGTACATGTACCATTTCCCATCACGCCGAATGATGGTGGGGCAGTCCGTCATTTTGCCCGTATCGGCACCTGTCAGCACAAGCCCGTATTTATACGGAGTTTTAACCTCTTTATAAATTCGGTCCATTACTTTTTGGGAAACAATTCTCTGTGCCGAGACCGCTCCCACAAGAAGTAAAGATGATAGGATTAGCAGCAACTTTTTCATAAACTAATTTTTGTGTTTCTCAAGTTATAACTTCAATGAATTTCTTTTGTTTTTCATACTTAATCGTATTACCTACCAAAGTTTCGTCTCAACCGGCCCTGTGTACGACTTTTGAAGGCCTCCCATGTCAATAACAAACTTGTCAAAGCAAACATCCGTATCAATCAGCCATACTTTCAGGGTGTGCTTGCCCGGTTTTTCTATAAAGTGGCGCGACAGCTCTTCCGCTGCGTTGCGCATTACATTTACCTGCCATTTTTCATTCCGGTTTCTTGTTGAAAAGTCGATAATTTTTGGAGGTTGCTCATCAATTGATATGCCGTAAAGACACCCACGCTGCAATGAGATGTGGTGCGTGGGAAGCGTGTACGAATGTATATCGACCCAGCCGCTGTTGTAGGTGTAAAAATCATACTCCAAGGATGGCGCGTTTTTGGCAAAATTCCACTCAAAAACAATACGCGGCAGCGTGTCTGTGCTTATGGCCATCAACTTTCCCGTAAGGCCAATATCGTTCAATGTTACCCACTGATACAGAGCCTTGTCTTTCTTTCTTGAGTAGTGAGCCGCGCTTACTGAAATAGCTCCGTTTTGCTCCACAAACATTTTTTTAAGGCTATCTGAGGGCACTCCGGCATCGAAAGTATTTATAGCTATAGCAAGGGTATCGCCGGCGCCGCAAACCACCAATTTGCCTTCCGCTTCGGATGTTTTTGGCAATTTTCCCCAATCAATGAAAACGTTAACTCGCTCCTCCTCAATACAGGTACCCGAAGTCCGGCTTAACTTTATCCATGGATCAGAGGCCGCAATTGACCAATCAAAGGCTTTGCTCCCCTTACTATATATTACTACATCGTAACTCTCCTTGTAGTATTTGTTAAAGACGGGAAGAGTTCGCCAGCTATTTGCACCTCTAACAAGATTGTTGCCAGAAAAATCAACCCCCATAGCGGGTGCACCGGATGGCGTTACCGTAGCAAGCGGGGGATAAGCCGCGTTCCAGGGCAACTTCATCATCTCCTTCCACTTACCTTGCTCCAGCTCTCCGTATTTTTTAGTCTGCAGAACAAGGCTATCCTGCGCACTTTTTGCCCACCTGGCATACGTGTTGGCTACCGCACGTCCTTGCTGCGCATAGGTTCGGTTCATTTGAGCATAAAGCATTTTTTTATTATTCAGGTCAGCGCAAACAATAGGATAGTAAAACATCTCGAAGTAGGCAGATTGAAGCTGCTCGGGCATCTCTTTTTCGATCTCCTTAGCCTTGGTTGCTAAGCTACTCAGCCTTGCCAACCGTCTTTCGGCCTCCCTGTAGCTGGTTAGGCTATACTCAGTATTGATTATCATGGTGTTGGGCTCGGAGCGTTCCCAACCCATAAACTCCGGTCTGCGCTCAAAGGAGGTTTGATAGTAGTCGCTGAGCAGTTGAGCCAACGCGGGAGAACGGTCGGAGCCAAATATATCGGCCAACCACTTGCTCATGTAATTTCGCGTGAGACTTGTATCGTTGTAGGAAAATTTCCACGACATATCCAAGCAATAGGAGGTCAAGAACTCAAACGGCTTTATATCGCCAACATTGAATATCCACAACCTTGTAGCGCCATTGCCATAAGCCTTGTTTAGCTCATGCCTGATGACCTCGGGAGAAGGTGCGCTCAACCATG
This sequence comes from Bacteroidales bacterium, assembly GCA_031549685.1. Classification (GTDB taxonomy): domain Bacteria; phylum Bacteroidota; class Bacteroidia; order Bacteroidales; family UBA932; genus JAITMY01. The sequence continues at coordinate 92,950 of JAVBPG010000005.1, forward strand.
CGGAAGAAAGAGGCCTGCCTACATAGTTCAGGTGGTAGTATATGCCCGACCCTCCCAACCGTTTTTTTTGCATGTCGGAATTTAGCTGATGAATGTATCCGTAGTTGTCATCGGGCCAAACGAGGATGGCATCATCGGGAACCTCCAACCCATTGTTAAGCAAGTCCAGCACCTCTTTATAAGCCGTGAAGGCCTGAGGAATGCTATCAATAGGTTTGGCAATGTGCTTTTTTAAAATTGCACGCTGATCTTTGAATATCGTATGCATTAGCGCTATCCGTTCGTCAATACCGCCCCTGGCCTCCATGCCCAAGTCGGCATGCCCCCTAAGTCCGATAGTGTACACGTTTTCGTATGGCGCAGCCTCTGCAACACGCTTATCCATCACTCGCATCAGCGCCTCTGCATTCACATCGTATTGCCACGGCCCATCTCTTTTCACATCCCACTCCAGCGATGAGTTTACCAGCAAGGGCTCGTGGTGCGAGGTGCCAATAATGATAGCGTATTTATCGGCCATTTCTTTGTTTCCGTCAACCTGATAAAAACTGCCCCGACGCTTCATTCCCGGCCAAAGCAGGTTAGCTTTCAGGCGAAGCATCAGCTCATAAATCCTGGCGTATGTTTTCGGGCCAAGCTGCTTTGTTTCGGGGTCAAAAACTTTTCGCGCCCAGGGATCAAGACCTCGCTCCTCATCGTTAATAAAAATTCCCCGATATTGAACGGATGGCGGACCAAAAAAGTAGCTTCCCGATTTCGCAAATAAGCTTTTGCTCTTTTTTACAGGAACATCTCCCCACCAATACCACGGAGAAACGCCCATTTGCTTTGAGAGCTCGTAAACACCATACGCCGTACCCCGGCGGTCGCTACCAATAATTACCAAGGCCTTCCCTCCCTGCATTTTGGGGAAATCGACCACCTGTATTAAAAATTTCTCCCACTGGTTTTGCAGCTTTGAAACATCTAGGCCATAATTTATCAGCTCGCTTACCAGCTTACTACGCCCTAAGGTGCCAACGATAATTTGCGGCGAGGAGGTAATGCTATGAGCAAGCTTAGGCTTAACGCCCGTTACATTAAGGATGTCGGTTTGCAAATCGGTTACTGCAATGTTGACGACATCGTAATCGAGCGTATCCACCGCTATTGCAGCAGCAGCTCCGCGATTGACGATAGGCACTCCGCCCGACTGCTTCGTGGTTGACACCATTGCAGACTCTTCCTGTGCGGCTGTCGTTGATATGCTAATGAAGCTAAGAATAAACAATAAAAAAAACGCAAACTTCTGATTTTTCATAGCAAATAATGTTCGTTGAAAAGCTTGGGTTTATATTAGAAGTTGTTTTTTACTTTTGTCGCGCCCCAAATGGAACAGCAGGCAAGCCCAGCGAGTTTACCAGGTTAGGAGTGGCTGTTTCATGCCATCCCAAACGAACCTGAACCGGCCTTTTTATTTCGGGATGAAAAACCATCACCGTCTCCTTGCCTTTAACTTCGGCAAACGCGGGACGAAATACTCCATCGCCGGCAGCAACCTCAAACCAGCTAAGCCGTTTACCATCGTTGGTTGTTAAGCCTTCAGCGCAATAATCAAACGTTACGGCTATGGAATCCCCCGCCACCCTTATTTCTCTTACCCGCGGCCCCGACCAAATGACATCCTTAAAACCATACGTTTTTGCTAAGGCCAATCGTGCCAAGCGCGCGCCTACCTCCCACTTGTAGGGCGGGTGAATATCGTTCAAACCATCTATAAGGTCGGTTATTACCACAAAATCGCTGTTAGCCACCAATGATGCCGATTTTATTTGTTGCTCCCAAAATAAAGGCAAATCCTCGGCGGTAACGGCGGTAATTTTCTTGTTGTGCAGCCTGTCCGAATAAACATGAGGTGCCAGCAGCACAAAGTAGAAAGGCGCATCCTCAAGGTTGAAGGTTTCCCTCCAGCTATTGACCAGCACCTTGTATTTTTCGGCATATTGCCTATCCCGCTTTCCGCAGTTGTTCTCACCCTGATACCACAAAAATCCCTTAACCGTATAAGGCACCAAAGGCTCAATCATTATATCATACCAATTTCCGGGGCCATGGCCTCCCACCTTTCCGCTTGCCTTGATGGCCGATGCAAAAATCGCCGATTTTTCATACGCCTCCTTCGTCGTCCACGCCTCAATCTGCGTGCCGCCTATAGCTGCGCTGATGATACCCATAGGAACATCCAGCTTTTGTTGAATACTCTTAGCAAAGAAGTAGCCTACCGCAGAGGTCTTTTCAAGACTTTTCCCATCTGCAACTTCCCAGGTTCCCTGCCCTTTACGCGTACTATTAAATACGCGAATCAGCTCATTCCTCGGCATTGCCAGCTCAGCGGTAGCAAGGTCTTCTCCTTTGGCCGAAGGAAGAAAATCGGGGTAGCGCTTCATGGTATATTCCATGTTGGATTGCCCGGCACAAAGCCAGACCTCGCCAACCAAAATATTTTCGTAAACAAGGTTCGACTTACTCCCCTTTATCGTCATTGGCTGGGAAATCTTACTTGCCTTCATCGGCTGCAGCTCCGCCGCCCAGCGGCCTTTACTATCGGCGCGCGTTTTGACGTGCTGGCCGGCAAAAGAGATTTGAATCCGCTCATTCGGCCCGGCCGTTCCCCATACAGCAACTTTTTGCCCCTGCTGAAGCACCATGTTGGAGGATAGTATCTGCGGAGTAACAAGCTGTGAGTACGCAGAAATATTGACAAGAAAAAGAATGAGTAGTAAAAGGCTTCGTAAGTTCATGATGGACTATTTTTATTGAGTTCGATTTTACTTTTAAAACGTTAATTATAAACTATATATGCCTTTCTTCGCGAGCGTTATTTTCTTCCCTTCCTTACTTATATAATCCACTTGGCAGCCATCGGGTATTTCAATGGCATTCGCTCCATTTCTGTTGAATTTCAGTTTTACTTTTCCTTCCTTAATGGGGAATTTGATATTTGCCCAGTCCAGGTGGATAAAATCCGGTTGTAAGGTGTAGTGGTTGGGCTTGCTATCGGACTGGCTGAATCCTGCTATGCCATTCAAAACAGCGACTACTCCCGGAACCCCGTTTGCACCGTGGCACAAGCTCAGGCCGAAAGGACGGCTGTAAAAAACCAACTGCTCGTTCTTAGACCTTTTGTAGGAAAAGTTTTCCGGAAAACGCGTGTGCCCCTGCTCCAACCAATCGCCGAATACCTCGAAAAGGAAGCTCCACATCTGCTCTACCTTTCGGGCTTTAGAGTATGCCAGAAACTCGTACCCTTTTTCGTAGCTCACGTAATCTTTATAGTAAGCAATTCCTGGTAATGCCTCGAATAAGCTATCGTAATGCTCCTGCGGAAAAATCCCGGCCAGGATAGCCCAATACTGCGCATGATGCGATACAGCCTCATCCAGCTCTCCATTCTGCCTGTAACCATTGATAAACATGCCCTTTTCTTCGTTCCAAAAATGCTTTAAAATAGCATTTTTCAGTTCTTCAGCTTTAGCTCCATAATGCTTGGCCGATTTTTTATCTCCCCATTTTTCAGCAAAATCAGCGCCTATTTTATAGTTGCAGTAAAGCATAATCTGGGCGTATGCAGGAGTACCTTTCTTATCCGGCCCGCGCTTTGTAGCCCACCCGGGAATAAATCCCCAGCTGACTCCCACATTGGCCGAAATGAATCCCCGTTCATCCTGCAGCGTTTCATAAAAACGCAGCAGCTGTTCCATCCGGTCGCGATAGGACAAAATAGCGTTGAAATCGCCATACCTTTTATAGTGCTGGCTAAACCCCACAAGAGCGTGTAAGGGATAATCCGGTATTCCCAAATCCGTTTTTTGCGGATTGAGCGGAAGCATTGCAACTGACAGGCTATTCAATGAAACCTGCTTATCTCCAAAGATATAATCTCCTCCAAATGTACTTAAAACGGCATCCATAGACCAGGGCAGGTAGTCTCTTTTGACCCCGTCCAGGTAAAATCCGTGCATGCTGGTGTGCAGCGAAGCAACCGATGCCTTCCAGATATTATTCATGCGCTCATCGCTACACTCAAAGGACATTTGAAAATCGACAGGCCACATTTTAGCCGTAAGCTGAAGCGATGATATCTCACACTCGTCGTCGCTAAACAGCTTAACGTAGCGCACCGCCCTTTCGGGGAGCACAATTTGCACCCCTTGCTTCGACAGTACATACGGCTCAATAGCGCGCTGCTCAAAAAATTTCGTTTCTTCATTCAACGCTTCTTCCGGACTTTCTCCTACATAAACGGTAAGTTTACCTTTGCCCTTGGCGGTAAACGAAACTTTTCCCACCTCCAGGTGAAGAAAATCAGCTAAGGCATATCCGTTTTTATGAATGATTACCTTCCCATTTTCGACTTGTGCATTCCGAACGGGAAGAATGGACCCCGGACTGATAAGCGCATCAAGCTCGGGGTCATCCAGCGGCGTCTTGCCTGCCGCTCCAAAGACGGGCGATGACTCGGTAAGATTCCAAAACTCTCCATCGAGGCTTGCCTGCCAGGCATCAACCTCCGTTTTCCCGTCAAAAGAAACTCTTATGGCCGGCAAATTATTGGGGGACTCGACTTCAAACAACAGCATGGATTTTCCCTTAGCCAACTTAATCGAGTTAGCCGTTTGCTCCGCTTCCTTTCCGTTCACCAGCAGCCTTGCGCTTCCTGTCGATGTCCATTCCACCTTGGTTTCGGAGGATGCCTTGACCTCTTTGCGGAAAGAAGTTTTAAATACCGGAACATAGAATTTCCCGGGGTATCCCACATTTACGCAGCGCTCTGTCGATTCCTGCAAGCGCTTTTGCTGCAAGTGCGCGCTGAGCTGCCCGGGATACCACATGTATTCTCCCCGACCGGTTAGCTCCGGAGTTTTTAAGATTTTTACTGCGGGATCCAGCAGCGGGTCGTACACCTTTTTCTGCGCAGCGAGGCTAAGCGAAAATACGACAAGAATAGAAATCAACAACAATTTATTTTTCATTCCCTTCCTATTTAATAACTTTGATGCCTTTCGGCGCGTCAACCTTGGAGGTAATGCTCCCATCCGCATTCTTTGTATGCTTAATTTTCACAAGTCCGTAAGGCGTTGGGAAAGTTCCCTCCGCCCACTGCAAATCGCCTAAGTGAGGCTCCACTTTAATGGCTTTGCAGCCTGGCTTTAATACCTTTACGCCCAGAATATGCTCGCTCATCCACGCTGTAGGCCCCGACGACCAGCCATGGCAAAAGCTGTGGCGGTATCCGGGATAGCAGTATGCGCCAAAATCGCCATGAATGTCCTTCTTTCCCGGAGATGACATTTCATCCAAACGATTGGCATTTTGCAGCCAATCCATATTGAAATCCTCCCAAAAAGTAGTAGCTCCCATATCGAGCATACCTCCCCAAAACTGGCGAATCACATCAATTGCCTGCTGGTACTGCCCGGCCAAAGCCTGCGCTTGCAGCATGTAGTAACCGTAGAAGGTTGAGAAATCTTTGGCGCCGCCCACCGACACCACATCATTACATGCTTTTGCAGGATCCATAATGCCTGCGATTGCCATCAAGCCTGCCGCCTGCTTGAGGTTGTTGTGATCCTTTACCGCTTTGTTCAGGCGGGCAACGATATCCTTTGTTTTGCTCAGGTAAGCCGGTTCATTCAAAAACTCACACAACTTTCCGGCATCTTTCAGCGCCCACACCATCAGCGCCCGGCAACCGGCCTTTACACCTTCGTCATTGGGGCTGGCCGGCCAATCCAGAAAGTAGCGGGCTTGTGATATATCCGCTCCATTTTCGTCAACATTCTTATCAATTTGGTCAATTAAGCCAAGTATATAATTTTTATGCTTTTTCAAAAAAATCAAATCGCCGTTCTGCATGTACCAATCATAGTGAATAATCAAATACCAAAGCGAGTACGTGCTAATTCCATTCATCCAGCCGGGTAGGGGAAATTGTTCGCAGGCCAAATCCAAGCTTTGCGGGACAACCTCGTTACTACCAAATACGCTGCGAATCGAAGCCACCTCTGGGTGCATATCGCCCAACCACACCACTCTATCGCGCTTGATGCCATCCCACAAATACTCCTGCATATTCAAGTGAACGGTATATGCGCCGGTTAGCCAAATCCGGTTTAACCGCTCATCGCTGCTTTTAAAAGAGCCGAGGTAGGGAATATCCCTGTAGCGAAGAATAGCACGAACCTCTTTGAGGCGAATAGTTGCATCTTGCTGCAATAAATCAATGCGCACAAAGCGGAAGCCTGTATTGCCTACTTCAAACAATCCGTCGCGGGGAATTTCCACAACGATGTCGCGCTTGGCATGGTCGTCCGTGGAGTAGCCTACTTTCCACGCGCTGTTGTGCGTTTGGCTGTTACATTCCCCTACCGATTCTCCGAAGCGAATGCGCACCAGCGATGGCTCTCGGCGCCCACCTCCCATTACCAGCTGCAAGCCTCCATGTAACTCTTTTCCAAAATCAATCAACACAGCAGCCGTATCAGTTCCGGTGGTTTTCATCACGCACATTTTACGCTTGGAAAACTCCGGCTGGCTATTACCGGGCAGCAGCAGCACCTCCTCATTCGTTACCAGCTTTTCGCTACCCGCATTCTTCCACACCACGCGTTGCGGGGAAATAAAAAGCCTCGTTAGTTCATCTTTCTGGGTTTTCCCATTGTATTCCGAACCGAATACGGGTGGTATCTCTGCTTTCAACAGGATTGAAATGCTGCTGATGAGGATCAGCAGTGTAATGCTTAAAAGTCTTTTCATACGTATAAATTATGATTTGGAATTGCTAATTAAGTATAGATTTTACCATAAAGAAATCACGAGGATTTACAAGAAAATAAAGACACAAACTTGTTAATCCATTTCACGTTTTTGATAATCAACATGATGGAAAAAACTTCTATCGTCGTTTTATAGACAGGATTTACAAAATTTACAGGATGTCTTTCATGTTAATCTTGTAAATCCTGTCTATATCTATACTTTATGACCAAGGCCGAATTTCTATTTGTGATTTTCGATTTTTAAGGTAACATTGCATTGTAATCATAAATCGTAAATCATAAATCGTAAATCCCCCAACGTGCTTCTTAAAATTCACCCCGATAATCCCAACGCCCGCGAGGTGGCGATGGTGGCCGAGGCGCTGCGGCGCGACGGCGTGGCCATTTGTCCCACCGACACGGTGTACGCCTTTGTGTGCGCGCTGAGCAGCAAAAAAGCGTACGAGGAGCTGCTGCGGATAAAGGGCGTGAAGGAGAGGGACGCCAACTTTTCGCTGATATTTCCCAGCCTCAGCCATCTAGCCGACTACGCCAAGGTGGATAACCAGGTTTTTAGGGTGCTGAAGCATAACCTGCCGGGCCCCTTTACCTTTATCCTCAACGCCTCGGGAAGGGTGCCCGATAAGCTGCTGAGCCGCCGCAAAAACATAGGGGTGCGCATCCCCGACAACAAAATTGTGATGGCCATTCTTGAGCAGCTGGGCTGCCCGCTGCTTACCACCTCCATAAAAAACGACGATGAAATAGTGGAGTACACCACCGACCCCGAGGAGCTGCACAGCCTGTACGAAAAGCGTGTGGATGTGGTGGTGGACGGCGGCATGGGCGGCAATGTTCCCTCCACCATTGTTGATTGCACGGTGCAACCCTACGAGTTGGTGCGCGAGGGCAAGGGAGAGTTGGTATAAGTAATTCGTTTTTATGGTGTTATATTATTTTTAGGGGGAGTGTAAAAAAAATTTGAAATTTTTTTGGAGCGAATATAAAAAGATGCTACCTTTGCATTCGCTTTTACGGAAAAGCACACAACAATTGGGAGCTTAGCTCAGCTGGTTTAGAGCATCTGCCTTACAAGCAGAGGGTCGGGGGTTCGAGCCCCTCAGCTCCCACAAAATGAAAATCAGCCACTTACATTAAGATGTGAGTGGCTGATTTGATTTTCATTTGCACACAATTTGCACCTACCTCTTGGTGCTACCCTTACCCCTTCGCTGCGCTTGCATTACTTTCTTCAGTTTGGAAAAGTTGGCCTGTTTTCCGCTAAAAGCATTGCTGAGAATTTCTTTTACCTCTGCTCCGTCCTGTTGCATTCCTTCGGCGTCCAGCGAGGCGCCAATGGAGGCCGAGGGCTTTGGCTCCCGCCTGTCCCACCACCTATAAAGCGCTGACAGCAGGCGGGCAGGCTCATCGGTGGAGCGCATAAATTTTCGGAACAGGTACTTTTCGCTCAGCAGGTATTGGCGCCACCACTCCTTAATTTTTGCAGCGGCGCGTACGCATAAGCGGGCGGCGAGGTACAGCGCAAAAAGCAGCAGGATGGCAAGCGGAATCAGCGCCCGCAGGCGTAGGCCGAAAATTGTTATCGGGCCCTTGCGCTCGGCCTGGGGTGCAGTGCTTAACGTGGCGTCCAAGCTGTCCTTGAGCGTGGTTAATATGCCAAGGTGGGGATTCTCGGCCACATGAATTTTGCGCTCGGGGGTTTTCTCCGAGAATATTTTTATGGAGTTCGGATTCCAGTACGCCACCTCAATGGAGGGAATGACAAAATCGCCCGGTTTTTCGAGCAGATAGGTGGCCTGCTGCACGCTGCGGCCGTTGGCATCGGACTCGCTGCGCATATCCGTCAGCACGGCGGGCTGCGGGTAAACGGAGGCCCACTTCACCTGCTCCTGCTCCGTGAGGTTGGGGATAAACTGGGGCAGTGTGCCGCGCGCATCAACGGTAAGGGTGCGCTTAATCACGTCGCCCACCTTGAGGCTGCTGAGGTCGCGATCCCACGACTCGCGTATGCTTAGGCCCTTGGCCACAAACCAGCTGCCGTGCTCCTTGAGCTTATCCGGTACATCTTTTACCTCAAACTTTTCTTCGGGCGTATGCAGCATCACTTTTTTGCCTGTGCTGCTGCCCTCGGGCGGACTTGTAGCCGTAATTTCGAGAGGTGGAATGCTGTAGCTGCCCACCTTGTACGGAAAAACGATGAAGTAGAATTGCACCCCCGGGTACTGCTTGCCGCCAACGGTAAATATACCCGGCTGCGAGTTGTCGAAGGGTACGATAAACGCCCCGGGAATTTGCAGGTTACCAAACTCCAGCGGCGCGGTAAACCAGGTGGTGGTGTACACCGTAATGTTTACCCTGAACGGCTGCTGCACGTACACCGAGCGGCGGCTCAGGTCAACGGCAACGTGAGCTTGTCCCCACCCTAACAGGGTCTTAAACCCTGTTAGGGTCAGCAGTAAAGCTAAAAATATGTGTAATATTCTAATTTTCATCTAAATGAGTTTAGAGTTGTTACCCTAACAGGGCCTTAAAACCCTGTTAGGGTCTTTCTGCTAAAATTCCTCCTCCATCAAATTTAAAATCTTCTTTACTCTATCTTTTTGTAAATCATGCCAATATTTAAAATTCTCCACATCGTCAAAATAGCTTATAACATCATTTCGCTTCACATTTGTAAACTTATTGGATATGATAGCATTGTAGGAGGAGTATGGGTAATTCAAATTACTAGAAAATCCATGCTTAATGGGATTAAGGTGAATGTAAACAATCAATTTTTTTAAATAATCCTCATTAATAATTCGAATACGTTTGGGATGTTCCTGAAATAAGCTGCCGCTTCTACTTCGCAATTTATTAGTTCCTTGAGTATATGAATTGAATAGGTGAGAAAACCCCAAATATGGTTTCTCTTGCCAAGTCGCATTCGTTATTTCTCCTATATCCTTTATTTTTACAAGTAAATGAAAATGATTTTTGAGTAAACAAAATGCATAAACATCTGCTACCGGAAGCACATATTTTTCCATTAAATGCAAAAAATGAAGGTAATCTTGATGACAAATGAAAATGTCCTCCTTATTGTTACCACGATTGAAAATGTGATAAAAATAACCTTGTTCTATTTGCTCGTTTTGCATATTCGTAATCAGACCCTAACAGGGTTTTGAGACCCTGTTAGGGTATTGTATTACTTCTTTTACCAATCCTCCTTCCCTGCCTTTACGTTCGGGTAGTATTTTTGCTTTTGTATTTCGAAGCGGCGATGAAGAAATTCTCCCGGATCGGCGTTGGTTTTTTGCATCAGAATTTGGGTCTCAATGGGCTCCTGCTTTTCCATCTTAAAATCTTTGGGCGGAAACTTCTGCTCCTTGCCCCTGTGGATATCGCTGGCCACCTCATCGCTTGCCCGGTCTCCTTTTGTGGGCATTTTTTTAACCTCGGTATCCGACGATAGCTCCTCATCTTTCGACTGCGGTTTGCGCTCCTTCAGCTTCCCCTTTTCTGTTTTTTTCAAAATGCTGTCGATGCTGCTGCCGTGCGGGTGAAAGCGGAGCACGCTCGAGGCCTGATCCTTCATCAGCTTGGTTGCATCAATATTTTTGCTGGCCTTCTCGCGCAGCGAGGCATCCTCACTTGCTGCAGCGCTGAAGGCGTCTATGGCATCGTCGTAAAACCCCAGCTTGGCCAGCGCTAAGCCGTAGTTGTAGCGGCCTGTGGCGGTGGTGTCGTAGGCCAGCAGCTCGGCGGTAGCCTGGTAGTCGCCCTTTTTGAAGCAAGCGGCAGCACGGTGTGCATCGTCCTCAAACAGCTCGGCGGCCTCATCGTAGCGTCCCTGCTCGTACAGCTTTTCGGCGCGGTAGTCGGGTGTGTACCACCACGAGGCGTGCCGGCCCTCTACGCTGCACGATGCAAGCGACACCAGCGCCAGGGGCAGCCAGCACCATTGCACCACCCAGCCTTTGCGGAACCACAGCAGGGTAATGAGCAATGCAGGAATTAAAAGCAGCCATCCCATGTCGTCCCAGTCCTCCATGTCCTTCCCCTCATCTTTTTCAAACATCAGCATATCGCTAATGCGCTTGGCAATGCCCTCTACATCGGATTTGTCGAGCGTAATGGTTGAAATATTGATTTTCGAATTCTGCTTCAGGTTGCTCAGGGTGCCCTCCGACTGCACGGAGGTAATATTTTTTTTGCCGGGTACGGGTGCGCTGCCCGGTGTTGAGAAGAGTAAAATTTCGAAGCGATGAATGGAGCTGTTTGCAAAATCGTTGAGCAATACGGCCTCGCTATCATCTATCACATCGGTCATAAGCAGTATGGTGCTTGGCGCTGTAATGCGGGCTAGCATGCTATCCGCCAGCGATAGCATTAGCGCCATATTGGTGCCCTGTACGGGCATGGCCCAATTGTGCAGGCTTTGCGCATGGTGCTTTATGATTTTATAGTCGGCAGTATACGGCAGTACGGTATGCGGTGTTCCGGCAAAGGCAATGAGTCCGGTGCGTGCGCGTGGGTTGGCATCCAGAAAATCGGCAATCTTCATTTTGGCACGCTCCAGCCGCGAGGGCTGTATATCTGTTGCCAGCATTGATTTGGACAGGTCAAGCGAGATGAGCACAACGGCCGGAATTTTTTCGGCGGGCATGCTGCGTTTTTTCCACGTAGGCCCGGCCAGGGCTAAAATCATGCAGCTGAGGGCTACCAGCAGCAGCGCCAGCGGCAGGATGATGGCTGCCGGATTTCCCCTGCTGAACATGTAGGGGCGCAGCGATTCGGCAATGATATTCTTCCACTTGCTTTGCTCGCGGTTGCTTAGCACAAGCAAGGCTGCTATTACCGCCAGGGGAACGAACAACCACAGCGCCCCCGGTCGCAGGAAGTGAAAGTGCTCCCACGAGAAGGAGGTGAATATGAGGAAAAAGTTTTTCATTAATCAATGTCGTCGTTGGTCTAATTTGGGCATAACGTAAAGTGGGGATTTCTCCCGCCTCTCGCTTCCTCGTTATCGTCATTTCGAGCAAAGCGAGAAATCTCCATGCATACGCAACCATTTATTGCTTAAATTTAAACCAAGTTTTAGTGTTACGAAGTTTCCCTTTTAAGCGAACCGCCGGAGGCTATCAACCTCAGCCCTCCGCTCAGCAGGTAGTAAAGCAAAATCAAGCCTACGGCCAGGGCCAGCGGGTATTTGTAGAGCAGCACCACCGGCTTGTAGCTTTCCTCTTCGTACACAATAGGGTGCAGCTTATTCAACTCCGCATATACCGCCTGCATTTGCTTGGGGCCGTCGGCTCGAAAGTATTTTCCACCGGTGGCTTCAGCTATTTGCGTAAGCAATTTTTCATCGATGGCGTAGCCGCCGCTTACCGAGTTGCCAATGCCCAGCGTGTAAATAAGAATGCTGTCGCGCTTGGCGGCATCGGCGGCATCCAGCGGCAGGATGTCGGTGCCGCCGTCCACCCCGTCGGTCATGAGCAGCATTACGCGCTGCTTGATGGTGTCCTCGCGAAAAATTTTTATACCAAAGGCAATGGCCTCGCCGATGCTGGTCATCTGCCCCGCCATGCCCACCTCGGTTTGGTCGAGCAGCCAGTCAATGGTGTTTAAGTCGGTGGTGAGCGGTGCCTGCAGGTAGGCATGCGTGGCAAACATTTCGAGCCCCACCTGGTCGCTCTTCCTTTCCGTGATAAAATCTTTGAGCAAAAATTTTACCGCATCCCAGCGCGTCATGGTCTTACCATTGATAGCCCAATCCTTTTGCGCCATGCTGAACGAGATGTCGGCGGCGATGAGAAAGCTGCGAACGGTGCGCGTCTTTTTGCTGGGTTGTCCCACCAGCTGGGGCGATGAGGCGGCACACAGCAGGCAAATCCAGCATGCCGTGAGCATTATCCAGGCAAAAATACTTTTACGCGAAATCCACGCCCTGTGCTTTGGATGCTGGTGCGAAACATTGGCTGCACGCTTAAAAAAAGGTGCGAGCAATGCCGAGCGCTGCTTGCGTAGCACCGGCATAAGCCAGTACACCAGCAGCGGCAGGGGCAGCAGCAGGAGAACCCACTTGTAGGCAATCTCAAAGTGCATATTACTTGCTACGTCGTGCAACATGTTTGTGCTTCATTATCCAGTGTTTTGCTTTGGCCGAAAATGCCAAGGCCTCATCCTCGCTCGTTTTACCTTGCACTTGATACAAGGCCAATAAAGCTGTTTCGTCGGCTTGGTCAAAAATATTTTTGCGCAGCTGCCGGTTCAAAAAATCCAACCAGGCTTTTCCCCGTAGCTCCGACGCGGTTTCGCGGGTGTAAACCTGCGCGCAAATTTGCTTCATCAGCATGTTGGAGGTGTACACCAGCTCTGCATATTTTTTTGCCGAAATCAGCTCGGACTCCTTACGCTTGAGCTGGCGGGCATAAAACCGGCGGTAGCGATTGTTGTGATAGCGAATCAGCAGCAGCGCCAGCGCCACAAGTGCGCACGCAAGCAGCGCAAGGGCAAGCGTATACCACCCCTGCGCACCAAAGGTAAACTTGATGGGCGCGGGTTCAATGAATTGCTCCAGTGCGGGTACCGTGTCGGTCATTTTTTGTAAACGAATCCTAACAGAAACTCTTTTTTTCATTGCCGTCAGTTTTAGCTGACGGGTAAAGAGTTGACAAAAATGAAAGGGCTTTAGCCCGAAAAAACATCTATTTTGGGCTAAAGCCCTAAAAAACGATTCTCATATCATCCGTTGGCTAAAGCCCAACGGCAATGAAAATTATAACTTTGCGACTAATTCTAACAGAGTCGCAAACCCTGTTAGGTCTAAAACTTCTACCTGTTCATGTACGAGCCTACCCGTTCCTTTATTTGCTCCTCCACCGTGTAGGCGGTGCTCATTACCGATACGGGAATGCCGTAGTGGCGCAGCTCCTCGGTAAGGGTTGAAATGGTGCTTCGGTAATCATTGGTAAACCGTTGTCCCCAGTGGTTTTTGCTGTTGTCCCACGAAATCTGGCGGCGCCCGTCGGTGAGCACCAGCTTGCCGTCGGGCAGCTGCACGTCCAGCGGGTCTTCTACGTGAATAAAAATAACGTTGTTGTGCGCTGCCATGTTTTTGAGGTAGCGCTTGCTCTCGCTGTTTACCAGCGTGAGGTCGGATACCACGGCTATAACGTAATCGTGCGTTACAATGGTGCTGGTGCGCTGCAGCATTTCGTTGAGCAGGGTGGGGTGTGGCGCCACCTTTTTGCGTAGCGGGAGCTGCTTGTTCTTTTCGACTATCAGCTGCAAAAAGTGCTGCACGAGCGCCTTGCTGCGCTTGGGGACTACGTAGTCGTAGTTTTCCTCGTTGAATACTAAGCCACCCACGCGGTCGCCGCGGTGTATGGTAAAGAAGGCCGAGAGCGCCGCCACGTGCGCCGCAATAACCGACTTGGTAAAGCGTTTCGAACCAAAAAACATGCCGATGCTTTGGTCGAGCAGGATGAAGGAGGGGCGCTCCTTTTCCTCGTTGAACACCTTGCTGTACGTGCTGCCGGTGCGCGCCGTTACCCGCCAGTCGATGTTGCGTATGTCGTCGCCGGCAGCGTACTGCCGCACCTCCTCGAAGTCCAGACCGCGCCCGCGCATTTTGGCCGAGTGCGCTCCCGCCAGTATGGAGTATATGTTGCGCCTTGGCAAAATATTTTCGCCCTGCGCCAGGTACTCAAAGCGCATGAGGTCGTCGAGGGTGGTTACTATGTCGAGCGGAGTATTCATAATAATAAGTGGCAGTTGGCAGTGGCAGTAGGCAGTACTCAAAGCAGCGCTTTCGCTGCCTACTGCCGCTGCCAACTGCTTACTTTTTACACTACCGGTACATTCTTCAGCACGGCGTCCACCACGGCGTTGGCGTTTACGCGGTCGGCGTTGGCCTCGTAGGTAAGTATGAGGCGGTGGCGCAGCACGTCGTGCACAATGTAGCGCGTATCATCGGGGGTAACGCTGCTGCGGCCGTCGAGCCACGCCACCACGCGCGAGCAGCGGTCGAGCGCAATGGAGCCGCGCGGGCTGGCGCCGTAGCTGATCCAGCGCGCCAAATCTTTGCTGTACTTATCGGGGTAGCGGGTGGCGTTCACAATTTCTACCATATACTTTTGCGCCGCATCGCTTACCGTAATATCGTTTATTTCCTTGCGCGCATCGAAGATTACCTGCTGGTCGACGGGCGTAAGCTGCTTTACCGCGCCCTTGGTTTCATCGCGCACAAGGCTTACAATTTTCGACTCCTCCTCTGCGCTGGGGTAGTCAATCTCTATTTTCATTACAAACCGGTCGAGCTGCGCCTCCGGCAATGGATACGTGCCTTCCTGCTCAACGGGATTTTGCGTGGCCAAAACCATAAACAGGGGCTCCATTTTGTAGGTTTTTCCCGCCACCGAAACCTGGCGCTCCTCCATGGCCTCCAGCAGCGCCGATTGCACCTTGGCCGGAGCGCGGTTTATTTCATCGGCCAGCACAAGGTTGCTGAAGATAGGCCCCTGCTGAAAAACGAACTTCTGCTCGCTTTGCGGCTGGTAAATCTCGGTTCCCGTAATATCGGAGGGAAGCAGGTCGGGCGTAAACTGTATGCGGCTGAGCTTGCAGCTGAGGTGCGCCGCAAGGCTTTTCACGGCGCGGGTTTTAGCCAATCCCGGCAGGCCTTCGAGCAGCACGTTGCCATCGGTAAGCAGCGCAATGATGATTTTCGAAACCACATTTTCTTGCCCGATGATGCTTTCGCCGATACCTTTTTTCAGCGATTGGATTTGTTCGAGATTTGTCATAGAAGTATGATGATTAACTATTTGTTATAGTGTGCTGTTGCCCTGTTTGCAAAGATAGGTGTTTATGCCGGTAAAAAAAGGCTTATCAGTGTGAAAGATGTATAACATCGATTAAAAATCCCCGCAAGCTTGTAGCTTTTGCGGGGACTTGGATACGGCAGTTGACAGCTGGTTAGTTTTTAATGGCGTTGTGGCCCATTTCTTGCATGTCCTTCAGCATTTTCTCCACATTCCAGGTGGTAGGCGTTTGGCGTGGTGGAAAGTCCTTGTACGTGTTGATGTATGCGGCCACCTTGGCCTGGGTTGGAATAATCATGTACGCATGGCGAAGCGTCCAGTCGCTGTAGTAAATGGAGTTGTCGTAGGCCTCCTCAAAGGGGTCGCTGCGCAAGTCCATAATCTTTGGGGCGCGCATTTTTACGAAGGGCTCAGACCATACGGCGGTACCCTTGGCGCGCTGAAACTGGTAGGTGTACTTAAAGTTACCGTTGCGCACCGCCAGCAAATCGCCGTCATCGCTGAAGTAGAAAAATTCGTTGCGGGGGCCCTTGTCCGTTTGTCCGGTAAACAGCGGCAGCTGGTTGTAGCCGTCGATATATACCTTGAAGGTTTTCTTGCCTGCGGTTACTCCCTTGCGGATATTTTCGCGCAGGTTGGGGTCGCCACCGGCGGCGGCCACCAGCGTAGGCAGCCAGTCCTCGGCCGATACGATGTCGTTGATAACGGTGCCGGCCTTAATTTGTGCAGGCCACTTTACGGCGCACGGTACACGGAATCCTCCTTCCCAGTTGGTGTTCTTCTCGCTGCGGAAGGGCGAGGCGCCGCCGTCGGGCCACATGCTTTTCATGGCGCCGTTGTCGGTGGTGTAAATAACAATGGTATTCTCGGCAATTTTCAAATCCTCGAGCAGCTTCAGCAGCTCGCCTACGTGCCCATCGTGCTCCACCATCCCGTCGGAGTAAATGCCAAGGCCTGTTTTGCCTTCAACGCCGGGCTTGAGGTGGGTAAATACGTGCATGCGGGTGGAGTTAAACCATGTGAAAGAGGGTTTTCCGGCTTTAGCTTGACGGGTAATGAAATCTTTGGCTGCAGCCAAAAACTCCTCGTCCGCTGTCTCCATGCGCTTTTTGGTAAGGGGCCCTGTATCCTCCACCTTGCCATCGGCGGTAGAGCGTATCACGCCGCGGGGGCCGTACGCTTTACGAAATGCGGGATCCTTGGGGTAGTCGGCCTGCTCGGGCTCCTCCTCGGCGTTGAGGTGGTACAGGTTACCGAAAAATTCATCGAATCCGTGCTTGGTGGGCAGGTACTCGTCGCGGTCGCCTAGGTGGTTCTTACCAAACTGAGCGCACATGTAGCCCAGCGGTTTGAGCAGCTCGGCCAGCGTGGGATCCTGGTCGCTGATGCCCAGCTTGGCGCCCGGCATGCCCACCTTGCTAAGCCCCGTGCGTATGGGGCACTGCCCTGTAATGAAGGCCGAACGGCCGGCGGTGCAGGACTGCTGCCCGTAGTAGTCGGTAAATAATATTCCTTCGTTGGCAATACGGTCGATGTTCGGGGTTTTATAGCCCATCATCCCGCGGTTCCAAACGCCGAGGTTCCATACGCCAACATCGTCGCCCATAATAACAAGAATGTTGGGCTGCTTGGCGTTTGCTTGAGGCTTGTTCTGCGCCTCACTTTTTTGGGGCGTAACTACCGCAGCAGCAGCCAAAATGGCCCCCACTGCAGCCCACTTGCCGCAATGCTTTAAGTTTGTGCTTTCTTTCATACTACTTTTAAATAAGAAATAAATTAATAACGAGAGCCGCCATTGGCATGGCCAATTCGGATTTCCCAAAAGAATCGTGCCAAAAGTATATATTTGCTCCTTACAGGAAATTACAATGTGTACAAATCTGGCATTACAATTTGTACGCGGCAGCTACAATGCGTGTAAATTTTATTACAATTTGTACGAAGTGCCCAAAATGAGCGAGTTGTAATTCTCCCCATTTTTCTCATTACTGTCCTTCGCCCGAATGCCTAAGCTGGCGCAAGGGATGCCTTGGGGCCACTCTCTATAGGCCTATGGCTGATATTTTGAATGTGGTAAATATTTAGACAGTTTCTTAGAGTCCCGCCGGCGGAGGTGGTGGCAGGCCGCCGGATTTGTTATGGGCGGGCCGGAGGCGTAGTGCGCAGGCTGACGAATTTGCCAGGGAAGGCATGATTCGTTTGCGTAAATTGATGAGTTTGCAAGGGTGGCTCCGTGCTTCCGCCGGAATATCCATGGGGGCATTAGTAGCAAAATATAGTGAGTTTTCTTGGTTACCCCCAACCTCCTTTAGGGGGTTGGGGGTAAAATGAGCAAAGTTTATAATGTCCTCCTGGGCATTGCAGCTGCGTAGATAGCAGGGCGGGACAACCTGCTCCTTCTGCTTAGGCGGGTACCGCCGCTACTCTTCGAACGAAAATACCTTTTTGAAGTCGCTCTTCATATCCACCAGTATCCAACCTTTTTCTTTGGCCTCGGTCATAGCCTTGTTCAGCTGGCCAATATGCGAGGGTGTATCGTAGGCGTACTCGCGCTCGGCATCGGTGTGGTGCAGCAACAGCGACAGGTTGGGCAGCGTGTTGGTCGAAGTCCACTGCAGCATTTGCTGGTCGCCGTCGGAGTTGCCAAAGGCCAGTATGGGCTTGCGGCCTATAATTTGAAAAATGGCCTCGGGCTTGCCCACGTTGTCGTCGTTGTGCCACAGCTCGGGGACAACCGAGATGCTACGCGAGGCCTCGCTGTACTTGGCCTTGAACATGGTACCTATAACCTGCTCGGCGGGTATGCCGTAGGCCGTTTGGCTAAAGTTGCGGATGAACTGCGAAGAGCCGCCCGACACGATGTAGGTCTTAAACCCGTTGTCGCGCAGGTATTGCAGCAGCTCCACCATGGGCTTGTAGGTAAGCTGGCTGTATTTTTTCGTGTAGCGCGGGTGGGTGGCGGTGTCGAGCCACGTTTGCGCCATTTTATCAAACACCTCGGGCTTAACGGCGGTGTGCGAAATGGCAAAGGCCTCCATAATTCCCTTTTCGCCGCTCTTCATAAAGGTTTTCATGTCGCCGCTTACCAGCGCTTTTATCTCGGGCTTCTTTTGCAGCGCCTTACTTTGCGCTGCAATGGCCTTGGTCATGTCAACGGAGTACACCATCTCGAAGTAGAGCGGCTGCTCGCACCATAGCGTACCATCGTTGTCGAATACGGCTATGCGCTTATCGACGGGAACAAACTTATCACCCGGCGTGGTCGTTTGTGTTACAAAATCAACAATGGCTTTTTTGCTGGCGCCATCGTTCCACGAGGGTAACGGGTCGCTGGTTGAAACCTGCTTGCTTGCGGTGTTGCACGATATGGCAACCAGCGCTAATAGGATAACGTAAATCTTTTTCATGGCAGTAAATATTTAATGGAACAATACAATTAATAAAAAAACCGCTCCGTGATGGCTCGCGGAGCGGTTTTTCGTTTCGCGAAATCAGCAAATTTGCTTTCGCAGAGGTATGGGCTTTTACTTTGCCTTTCCGGATGCTTCCAGCTTCTCAATTACCTGGTCAATGGAGAATGAGGCCGGGCGTTGGCGTGGCGGAAACTCTTTATAGGTAGCCAAGTACTGGCCCACCTTTTGTACGGCGGGAAGTACCAGGAATGCGCGATGCAGAAGCCAATCTTCATACTGCGCTGCTCCATCGATGGAGTACTCGTATGGATCGGACAAAAGATCCACCACAAGTGGCGCGCGAAGCGTGGTCATCGGCATGCGCCATACGGCCATGCCTATGGCGTACTGTGCGTCGAAAATGAATTTGTACCTTAAATCGCGGTAGGCTACCAGGTTGCCATCGTCATCAAAGTAAACAAATTCCGGGCGGGCTGATTTATCCGTCTTACCGCTCAGGTAGTCCACTTGGTTGTAGCCGTCCAGGTGTACCTTGAAACTCTTGCTTCCGGCAGCTGCACCCTTGGCAACGCTTTCGCGCAGGTTGGCATCGCCACCGGCGGCGGCCACTAAGGTAGGTAGCCAGTCCTCGGCTGAGAACAAACCGGTAAAGTTGCTGCCGGGCTTCACCACTCCCGGCCAGCGAATGAGCGCCGGTACACGGTAAGCGCCTTCCCAGTTGGTGTCCTTTTCGGAGCGGAAGGGCGATGAACCGCCATCGGGCCATTGATTTTTCATCGCGCCGTTATCGGTGGTATAAATTACAATGGTGTTGTCGGCAATTTTCAAATCGTCCAGCAGCTTGAGCAAATCGCCAACCATGCCGTCATGCTCCACCATGCCGTCGGCTTGCAACCCTAAACCGGTTTTGCCGGCGGAGGCGGGCTTCAGGTGCGTATATACGTGCATGCGGGTGGAGTTGAACCACGTAAAGAAGGGCTTGCCGGCCTTTACCTGGCGGGTCATAAAATCTTTGGCGGCAGCCATGAATTCCTCATCCACGGTTTCCATGCGCTTTTTGGTAAGCGGTCCGGTATCCTCTACCTTACCATCGGCGGTGGAGCGGAGTACGCCACGGGGACCGAAGTTTTTCTTAAACTCGGGGTCTTTCGGGTAGTCGGGGTTTTCGGGTTCTTCCTCGGCATTCAGGTGGTAGAGGTTACCGAAAAATTCGTCGAATCCGTGCGCCGTAGGCAGGTACTTGTCGCGGTCGCCCAGGTGGTTTTTACCGAACTGTCCGCACATGTAACCCAGCGGCTTCAGGAACTCGGCAATGGTGGGGTCTTCGGCCTGCAGGCCAACCGGAGAACCGGGCAAACCTACTTTAGTCAACCCCGTGCGGAACGGGCACTGGCCGGTAATAAAGGCTGCGCGGCCTGCGGTGCACGACTGCTGCCCGTAGTACTGCACAAACACGCCGCCCTCGTTGCCGATGCGGTCAATGTTGGGTGTGGTAAATCCCATCAGGCCGCGGCTGTATGCGCTGATGTTCGACTGGCCAATGTCATCGCCAAATATTACAAGAATATTCGGCTGCTTTTTCGATTCGGCCTTCTTTTGAGCTTGAGCTTCCTGAGAGGTAGCCACAACTCCTGCAGCAAGCACGGCGCCCACGGCTGCCCATTTGCCACACTTTTTGAGCTTTGATTGTAATTCCATGTTACGGAAAGTTTAGTAAGGTAGAAACTTAATATCCTAAAATGCAAAAGCAAAGGTAGAAGGATTTCATATGCAGCTACAAGGGCGTATCCTATTTAATGTGAATGGTATATAAAAAAAGGTAAAATACACACTTTATAACGCTTGTTGGGTTTGGGTGCTTGCCAACGCCTTTTTTTTAGGGTGGAAAATGTTTGTTAGCATACGCTAACGGGTTGAGGGTGTGTAGTAGGGGAGTAGGCTGGGCTATACTGACTCTTGAGCACGACCCTAACAGGGCCTTGAGGCCCTGTTAGGGTTTAACGCACGGCTGCTTGGGTGTGTGCTACTGCTGTATATCAATAATGTATTGTAGCGCTTGCTCGGCCAGCAGCGCATCTTTGAGGGGCTCCAGGCCGCCATTTCCCATTAGGTATTCGCGCAGTTGTTCGGGGGTAACATCGTTCTCGCGCGCTACCTGCTCAATGCGCAGCGCCACATCTTTTTCGTCCACCTCTACGCTGTCCTGCCGGGCTATTTTTTTCAAAATCAGCATCAGCTTCACGCGGTTTCCGGCGGCCAGCCTATCGTCCTCCGAGGCTTCCTCAGGGCTAAGTTCTGAATTTAGTAATTCGTTTTCAATTAGTGTTTTGTGAAGTTTTATTTGAGCTTTCTCCAGCAGCTTTAGCGAAACTTCGTCCAGCTTTTCTTCGTTGTTTTGGCTCGTTAAGCTCAAATGCTTGTAGTCGGGCAGGTCAAACTCGGGCACCTCAATA
Organism: Bacteroidales bacterium; assembly: GCA_031549685.1. Lineage (GTDB taxonomy): Bacteria > Bacteroidota > Bacteroidia > Bacteroidales > UBA932 > JAITMY01. Next base: position 114,444 of record JAVBPG010000005.1, read on the forward strand.
AACCGCGCGGTAAACGCCAGGCTTTTTCCCTTATCCAGCGCCACGCTTGTCAGCTCCAGCGGCGAGGCTGCCTGCAGCCCGTTTTCGTCCATTGCCTTGCGGCAGAAGCGGGGCGCGCACATCGAAGCCAAATCGTTCGTCAGCTCATTTTTGTAGGTGGATTCAATGAGACCCGCGGGCACTTTTCCCGCCCTGAATCCTTTGAGCGGTACCTTGGCGTAGCGCGCCAGCAGGTCGCTGTAGTCCTCGCTTACCTCGCTCCACTCGAGCGCAATGTGCAGCTCTTTTTCGAGCTCGGCTATGGTTTTTATTTCGGTTTGCATAGTAATTTTTGTTTAAAGCGCTATCGCGCGTTTAAAATGGGTTGAAGTGGTTTGATGCTTCGCGTTTAAAGTGCTTGTCATTGCGGGCTTGACCCGCAATCTCCTTGTTGTAGTGTCTTTGTCTGGAGATACCGTGTCGAGCACGGGATGACAGCTCGCGGGGTACTGCTACTCTCTCAGCGGCGGCACATCGCCCGCCACCTCGTAGCCTAAGCTGTGCACAATTTTTCGAACGTAGGGGTCGATGTGCAAAAAGTACTTGTACAGCCCGTGGCACAGGTAGCTCAGCCCCGCCTCGCCCTGCGCCGTTTTGAGCAGACGATTTTTGGGGCACTCGCCCGAGCAGGCGAACAGGTAGCGGCACTGGCGGCACTTTACGGGTAGCGTAAAATCCTTGGCGTAGCCGAAATGCTCCTGATTTTTGTCAAAGGCCATGTCGCGCAGCTTGGTTTGGTTAACATTACCCAACTTGTACTCGGGGTACACGTAGTGGTCGCAGGCGTACACGTCGCCGTTGTGCTCCATGGCCAGGCCCTTGCCGCAGATGGGCGCGAATATGCACAGCTGCGAGGGCTTGCCCATCCACTGCTCCACCGCGCTATCGAAAAACGGGACGACAATATTTCCCAGGTCGTACTTATACCACTCGTCGAAGCATGTGATCAAAAAATCGCCGTACTTGTTGGGGTCAACGCACCAGGGGGCCACAAACGAATCGGGGTGCAGGGGGCTTACGCGCGGCGAATTTTCCTCGGGTAAATCGCTTACGCTCCAACACTGCGGCGCGGTGGTGGCAAAGGTTTTGGGCTCTACAATAGGTATAAATTGCAGCTGCTTGCTGCCCACCTCATCGCGCAGAAAGCGGTAAACCTCCAGCGGTTTTTCTACGTTCACGTTGTTGATTACCGTGAGCGTGGCAAAGCGTACGCCGTGCTTGCGCAGCAGCTTGCCGGTGGCAAAAACCTTGTCGAACGAGCCGCCGCCGTGGGCATACTTGCGGTAGGTATCGTGCAGGGGCTTGGGCCCGTCGATGCTGAGGCCGACAAGAAAATTATTTTCGCGCAAAAACTCGCACCACTCGTCGTTGAGCAGCGTACCGTTGGTTTGCAGGTCGTTTTCGCAGCGCACGTGCGATGGTGCGTACTTTTTTTGCAGCGCCACCACCTTTTTAAAAAAATCTAACCCCAGCAGCGAGGGCTCGCCGCCCTGCCACGAAAAAACCACTTCGTGCGCATTTTGCTGCTCAATGTACTGCCGGATGAAGTTTTCGAGCGTTTCGTCCGAAATGCGCCACCTGCTATCGGTGGTGAGCAGCTGCTCCTTGCTGAGGTAGTAGCAGTAGTCGCAACCGAGGTTGCAGATGGGGCCGGTGGCCTTAATCATGGCGTGCATGCGCACCATGGGCTTGCCCCGGTATAGCTTTTGTTGCGGGTTGGTTGGGTTCACAGCGGTGAGTTTTGAGAAAGGCAAATGTAAGTCTATTTTTTTGAAAGAAAATATAGCGGAGCACACGCGCATGCTTGAATTTTAATATCTTTGTCGGTGTTTCTTAATTCTTAACACAATGCGGATTTCTTACCACCGATATGCCCCCCTGTTGTTAGCCATAGCAGTTGTGCTGGCCGGCTGTAGCGCGCAGTCGAAGCAGATACGTCAGAGCAAAAAATACTCGAAGCAGAACGTACAGCGGCAGCAGAATAAAAAGCCCGGCGAAACGCTTGTCGGCCCGGGCGAGGTGCCGCCCGGAGATGTTAACTATAAGGATTTGGAGGCTATCCGGCACCGCTGCGTGTACGTAGAAAAGAGCGGGGAGCGCTGCACCGGCAAGGCGGTAAAGGACGGCAAGTACTGCCGCAAGCACATGCCCTCGAGTAAGTATTAGGGCGGGGTGATTGTGGGTGGAGTATCCCCCGCTGGCGGGCAGGGCTGTTAAGTTCTCTATATTAAGTTCTTTGAAATCATTAAATTTGCAAGAAAAATTCATATATGAATCTACTTGATTACCTGGGTCAGGTAACAGACCCGCGTCGCAAACAAGGGCAACGGTTTAAGTTGAACACCTTACTAATCTTCATTCTGATGTCTATGCTCTGCGGCAAATACCAGTACAGAGAGATAGCCAGATTTTGTAGAAATAATGAAAAGTACCTGCGTAAACGTTTTGGTATAAAAACCAAAAAAATGCCTTCGCATGTGACTATTCGAGGTTTGATTAAAGCGTTGGACTTTGAATCCCTGCAAAAATCCTTTCATCAATGGACAAAAAATTATGTCCAGCTTGAAGAAGGGGATTGGATTTGCGGCGATGGGAAAGCCATCAGCTCAACGGTAAGCGACTACTCTACTTCTTACCAGAACTTTGTTTCATTGGTCAGCCTATTTTCTCAAAAACGGCAACAGGTTTTGCACGTCGAGAGGTTGGAAAATAAGAAGTCCAACGAAGCCAAAGTGGTGGAGGAATTACTTTCCAGGCTCGATTTACAGGGTGTAATCTTCACTTTTGATGCCTTACATTGTAAAAAAAACGCTACAAAAAATCGTCGAAAGTGAAAATCATTATGTCGTCAAAGTGAAAGCCAACCAACCCAAGCTGCTCAAAGCGGTAAAGGAAACAGTGGAAAATACGATTGCCACACAACGTCATATAAAGAAGGAAAAAAACAGAGGACGGGAGGAAACCCGTACAACTTCTATCTTTATGCCGTTAAATAACCTACCTGATGGCTGGCCAACGCTGAACAGGATAGTTTTTGTTCAAAGAGAGTTTACCTCAAAAGGCAAGCATCATAAAACAGATAGCTATTATATTACTGATTTGAAAGCTGATGATGCCAAATATATAGCCGAAGGAATAAGAGGTCATTGGTATATCGAAAATAAGTTACATTATACCAAAGATGTATCAATGAGGGAAGATAAGACTTCCACCAAAGATAAAAAAGCGGCTTCTAACTTGGCTATATTCAGAGATGTCGTTTTCAATATCTTAAAAACTTACGACAACTCTATCAAGTACGCAACGGAATATCTTGCAAATAAAAATGTCAAAGAACTTATTTATATACTACTCAGAACTTAACAGCCCTGCGCTGGCGGGGGATAGCGCTCATGCAAGCCGTAGCGGGCTGCCGAGAAGGTTAGGGCTGCTAACTCTTAGTTCTTCTCAATATTTTTCAGCGAGTTTATCCACGTTACATTTACCAGCCGGTCGTGGCGGTCGGTGGTGCCACGGAAGTACACGTAAATGCCGTAGGTATTTTCGGCGTTGGGCGAGCAGCTGTCAAGCAATCCCATGTCCGGCGTTCCTCCTTCATCCACGTACACATACTTGTAGTTGTAGTAGCCCTGCTTGGCCAGCAGCGTCAGCTCGTAGGCCTGGCGCTGCGCGTTGTACAGCATTACGTTGTCGTTGCTGAGCTCCCATCCGGTCAACTCTCCGAAAACGTAAACCTTTCCGCTTAGCGGCTGCGGCGCGTGCAGCGTGAGGTACACGTTGGCGTACTCGCTCCGCGTGTTGCACTCGTCGCGGTAGCGCTCGTTGCGTATCACGTAGCGCCCGTTGATGTCGTTGTTAAAGAGGTACTGCTTTTGCGGGGCGTCCTCCTCCACCTTTACGCGCAGCTCATTCCCCATTTTTTCAATGGCGCGTACGCGCATGGTTTTGTACTCCAGGCTTGAGATGTCGAAGTGGCGGTACTCGCTTCCGCCTGGGTAGCGGTTTTTGTTGTACTGCGAAAAGTCGATGGAGCTGCTGCGAATGAAGGTGGGCGAGGGGAGCTGCAGCAGCAGGTTGCGGTAGCCGTTTTGCTCTACGCGCAGCTTGAGCTCGGTGTAGGGTAGCCGTATGGCAAATGAGGGGTGCTCTACCGTAAACTCAAGCTGCTGCGCGCAGGGCTCGCTGCCGGCTTGCGGCGTGTGGCGCACTCCGGCGGCAACGTTGATGCTCGTGCGCTCAACCACCGAAAAACTTTTTTGAAACACGGGTTCCTGCATATTGCTGCTATCGTACACCTTAACCAAATAGTTGCCCGATAGCTTGATTTGCATTTGCTCGTTGGGTATCTCAAGGCGGTAGTGGGTGTATCCTATCAGCGTATTGAACGATTGCTCGCGGTTGCTGATGTAGTCGTCGGCAAAGCCGTTGATGTAGTCGGAGAAGAAGAGGTCGCTCTCCTTCCAGTCGGCGTCGCACAGCACTACTTTGTAGCTGAAGCTGCGCCCCTCGCCCGACAGGTCGTCGAACGAGAGCTGCAGCAGCTCGCCGGAGCCCAGCGCTATCACAGGGTCGGTCATTTCGCTGCCCAGCTTGCGCAGCTGTATGGTTTTGATGTGCTTGTCGAAGCAGGCGTCGGCGCCCTTGCGCAGCGGCGACTGGGCGGAAAGGCTCAGCGCTGCGAGCAGGGTTAGCAGAACGAGGCAGATTTTTTGCATGGCATGTAAAGGTAGCGAAATAATTCAAAGCAAAAAAAATGCGCCATGGCCAATGATTTTGTACTTTATATCAAAAAAATGCCTTACTTTGTGTGGTTAACCTTGTTTATCTTAAATTAAAAAGATTTATGACAACAGCATTTAACGCCTGGAGCCTCCGCTTTTCGGAACAGAGAGCGTACTGGCTTAGCCTGGCTTTTATTGCCGGCAACCTGCTGCTGCCGCAGCTGTGCCACCTTACGCCCTACGGCGGAAACATTTTGCTGCCCATCTACTTTTTCACGCTCATTGCCGCCTACAAGTTTGGCTGGCGCGTGGGGCTTGCCACGGCGGTACTCTCGCCGCTGGCCAACAGCGCCATCTTCGGCATGCCGCCGGTGGCGGTGCTTCCGTTTATTTTGATTAAATCCATACTGCTGGCCACGTTTGCAGCCCTGGTGGCGGGTAAATCCGGGCGGCTGTCGCTGCTGCACCTGCTGGCGGTGGTGCTGGCCTACCAGCTGGTAGGTTCGGCGCTCGAGGCGCTCATCCTGTGGGATGTGCAGGCCGGATTGGTGGATTTCCGCCTGGGTATTCCCGGCATGCTCATTCAGGTGATGGGCGGGTATTTACTCCTTAAAGCCCTGGCCAAGCAATGATGGTTAAGCCACTTGACGAGGTGCTGCAAAGGATGTGTGGCATGACCTTTGCCGAAAAATTCGACACTGTGGTGGCTGTGGCCAACGGCGGAATTATTCCGGCAGCGCTGCTGAACCAGCGCTTGGGGTGCGACTTTTTTTTGATAAAAATGAGCCTGCGCGATGCGCAGCAGCAGCCCATGTACGGCGAGCCGCGCCTGCTTGAGCCGCTGAGCTTTGACCCCGGGGGGCGCAGCATCCTGCTCGTGGAGGACAGGGTAAAAACCGGCGCCACGCTCGAAAAAGCCAGGCAACTGCTGGGCGGAGCCAAGCAGGTAAAGACTTTTGCGGTAAACGGTAAGGCCGACTACAGCTTGTACAACGAGGCCTGCTTCAGGTTCCCCTGGACGGTAGCTTGACGGGCCGTTGTTAATGATAGATTATTAATAAATTGTTTGATTTTGAAGGTTTTGCTACATACCCTTTCCTAAGAGGTTCTTCAAAAAAGGGAAAGCCCATGTAGCCGAACCCGCCTGACGAGACGGGCAGGCTTACAACTTTCAATTTTGCTACTGATTTCATTGCCGTCAGCTTTAGCTGACGGCAATGAAGAAGAGGGGGCAACCTTACAATTTGTAAGATGAGAAAACTAAAAATTGCTTTTTGGACAGCCTTGCTCTCCCTGCGGAGAGGGGGCAGGGGAGAGGTCTGAAGTGAATAACTTAACACCCCTTTAGGGGATTAGGGGTACTAAATCAACTTCGTAATTCGTAATTTGTAATTCAATGGAACGTCGCGAATTCATAAAAAGTGCAGCCCTTGCGGCGGTTGGCTCCATGCTCAGCTTCGATGCGTGGGCGCAGGCGCTGGCCAAAAAAACGGTAGCCGTTGAGGGTGGCCCCGACCTGGTAGCCGTTATGGGCGGCGAGCCCGATGCCATGCTTAAAAAGGCGCTGGAGGCGATGGGCGGTATCGGAAAATTTGTAAAAAAGGGGCAGACCGTGCTGGTTAAACCCAACATTGGCTGGGACAAAACGCCCGAGCTGGCGGCCAACACCAACCCGCTGCTGGTGGAAACGCTCATAAAAATGTGCTACGACGCCGGCGCCAAGGAGGTGCAGGTGTTTGACCATACCTGCCAGCAGTGGAACGCCTGCTACAAAAATAGCGGCATTGAGGAGGCCGTGAAAAAAGCCGGAGGCAAAATGCTGCCCGGCAACGACGAGGCCTACTACAAGGAGGTGGCCTTGCCGCAGGGCGTGCAGCTCAAGTCCACCAAGCTGCACGAGGCGCTCATTGGCTGCGATGTGTGGATTAACGTGCCGGTGCTCAAAAATCATGGCGGTGCCAAGCTTTCCTGCGCCATGAAAAACCTGATGGGCGTGGTGTGGGACAGACGGTTCTTCCACCGTAACGACCTTGCGCAGTGCATTGCCGACGTGTGTACGCTCGACAAAAAGCCCGTGCTCAACATTGTGGATGCCTACCGCGCCATGAAAACCAACGGCCCGCAGGGCAAAAACGAGGGCGATGTGGTAACGCTCAAAACGCTGATAGCCTCGCCCGATATGGTGGCGGTGGACACGGCCGCGCTGAAGTTCTTCAACCAGGTGGTATCGCTGCCCATGAGCGAGGTGGGCTACCTCGAGGGCGCGCAGAGCCTGAAGGTGGGAACTACCGAGATTGATAAGCTGAACATAAAACGGATTAAGCTCTGAGGGGCGGTTGCGGCAGCCTGCTGAAAGCTCCCGCACATAAGCCCTTATATCCTTAGTATTAACCATTTATAACATGGTTTTACGAAAAAGTTAATACTTTGATATACAAGTAATTGACGAACATGAAAGTTATAAATAACGCAAAATTTACCGGCTGAAAGCCTTGATTCCTTACACGGGGGGTTCAATCAAGCATTTTTGTGCATACCTTTACAGGCTTATTGTAAATATTTTAAGTAGTTGATTATTAGTTAATTAACTGTTTCGAATTGGAAAATTTTACCGTAGTATAGAAGGATGGGTAAAGATTTATCACCTAGTTTTTTTAGGTTATTTTATTGTAAATTAGTTCAATGCGCCGCATTCAAGCGTTCCGTACGTACGTTTGCTATGCGCGCAATTTGCCATTTACGCTCCGCAAAGCCTTGCACCACAGGTACTCTCTCCGCGTTTCTTTTCCGTCAACCACACTTCTACTTCCCGTTTTACGCAGGCGAAGCTGCTGCGCAAAATCATTGTAAATAATTGATAATTATATAAATATAAAAATAATAAAAAATCAAAATTATGTTTAATTCCAAAAACTCTCAAAAAATGAAAACGAGCTTCGTAAAAAGAGCACGCAGGGCTGCCCTTGTGGTAGCGCTGACAGGGATGCTGGCAAGCAACGCTACGGCTGCCGCTCCATCGGTTAGAATTACGGTAAACCCAAAGCCAACCTTGACTGTTGGAACGGATACCCTTAGTCAGTGTCCCAACAAGAGCATTGTGTACTACAATGGGGCAAGCATTACACCTAACTATGTGTTTGATATTCCTACCGAAGCCGGTATTGCTGTCAGCAAAACCGGTACGGCCGGAACGTTGGTTACGGAGTACAGTAAATACAGAGATTTTAGAGATACTTTAACCACAGCTGCGGTTAGGGCATACAAAATTGATGCGGCAAGCACCGAAACGTGGGACTCTATTTTTGTACGGGCCTACCAATTTGCCAGCTGTTTTTCAAATTTTGTTGGTAAAGTTGAGTTGAATGTTCACGCATTCCCTGCCTTAGGAATTACCAGCTCAGGAGGTTTTACGGCATGCTCTCGCGACTCATTTGTGCTTGCGCCTAACGGTACTATTCCCTCAGGGACTACCTACGCTTGGTCTCTTAAAACCGGAGCGGTTGGTACTTTGGCCAATGCAACTTCTGCATCACCGGGTATAAAGTTTAATGATAACACTACGGCAAGTGCCATTACCGATACCCTAAGCTTGACCTACACAACGGGAGGTTGCTCTTATACTGTTCAGCAGGAGCTGATCCTTAGCCTAAGGCCGAATACTAGCACAACTGCTTTAACCTCTTGCTATATGGCTAACGTTGATCTGACAGGTCAAGTTTCAGTTACCAATGGTGTTAGCCCGACTTACACCTACTACTCCGACAGGGCTATGCAAACTGTGATAACAGATTCAAATAGCTACGCAGTTGCAGCTACGGGTGTTGACACCATGATATACGTGAAGGCTGCAATTGGTTCATGTACTTCGGTTGATTCATTCAGGTTGACGGTTTACCCGCAAATACAAGTTACGCTGGCTCTGGCTACAGATAGCGTTTCAACAACCTTAGCCAACGAGTGTGCTGCTGTTGACGGAGCCGCAACTCAGGGCGTGGCCTTGAATATTAAGATTACAGGAGGCTGCCCGACGGCAAGCAACTACGTAGTAACGCTGGATGCTACGAATGTAACAGTTGCTGGTAACGCGGATGTTTCTGTAGCTGGCACAACGTTAACCATTCCTACTGCGAAGGCTAACTCAAGCGTGAACTTTGTGGTTACTGTTCCTGTTGATGGTACTGATTACACGGTTGATGTAAATACTGTTACTCAGGATGGTGCTGCACCTTCTTGCAACTGTTCAAGGAGTTCTTGGTAGTTGCTGAACACCCCCTCCGCCGGTAGCATTGCTGCCGGCAGAGCTGTCCCAACGCTGTTTCCCCTCAGTGCTTTCGTGGTGTAGCGCCGCGAAAGCACGGGGTAATACAGTTTTCAAAAAAATAAACCAAGCATTTTTGGGGTAATACCCGAATTGCTAAAGTGTATGTTGCATGCCACGGCAAATGCGTGGCTAAGCATATAGTATGAAACAACGCAAGTCGCTTAGCTTTGTAAAGTTGCTGCTGCTCACGCTCACCATAGCGTGGAGTGAGGTGGCGCTGGCGCAGGGCGGGCACCCGAAATATAACCAAGCAACGCTTTTGGCGCAGGCCAAGGCGCGCGGCGGCAGCTCCACGCTGCAGTCCGGGCATGCCTTGCCGCGGGCCAACGGCTTGTCGGGTAATACTTCAGTTTCCATACGAATTAACCCTCTCCCGACGACTACCATCGTTGGTACGCAATCCGTGTGCGTGGGCAACGTGGCGCAGTACAGCGCCGCCAAGGCCATGGCATCGTACAGCTGGAGCGCTCAGGGAGGTACCATTCTGGGGGCCGGCGATGAGCAGCAGGTATCGGTATTGTGGGCAGGCGCAGGCACGCTCACCGTTACGTACACCGATGCCAAGGGTTGCAGCAACAGCACTACTATTAACATTGCGCCTATGGGTCATGTGTATAACCATGTTGACGAGCAAACGCTTTGTCAGCACGCAGGCTACACCTGGCACGGGCAGGTCATTCCCACCGATGTGCCGGGGGTAGATACGTTCTACCACACCGTGCACAACAGTGGTGACTGCGACAGCCTCTACGTGCTTTACGCTACCGTAATAGCCACGCCCGAGGTAACGCTTAGCTACTCAAGCCCCAGCTTCCAAGATGTGCTGGTGCTATCGCCCGTAACGCTTACGGCTACGCCATCGTACTACGATGACTACAAGTTTGTGATTAACGAAATAACCGTATACCAGGGGCGCAACGCCGAGGTGGTTACGCAAAACGGCGTGAACTACGGAGGCCGCGACAACTACGCCCGGGTGGAGGTTACCGATGCTACGGGATGCCGGAATGCCGATTCGGCTCATTTTACCGTTAAGGTTATAATGCCAAACGCGTTCAGCCCCGATGGCGATGGGGTTAACGATGTTTTCCTCAAAGGATTTGATTTGAAAATATTTAACCGCTACGGACACGTGCTTTACAGAGGCTTTGACGGCTGGAATGGAAAGTACAGCGCGAACGATATGCCCACGGGCACCTACTTCTACGAAGTGAAGCTTAAGGTGGATGATAATAAAACGGAAGTTATGTCGGGTAGTGTGAGGTTGGAGAGATAATATTTCATTTCTGAATAACAATGAAGCTACTACGATTTACCATACTACTACTGCTGCTGCTTTCGGCCGTCATGGCCCGGGGGCAAAAGGAAAAGCAACGGCAAAAGCAGGATATGGCCAACGAGCTATACTCCCAAAGCATGTACCACAGCGCGTTGCCCATTTTTGAGCAGCTGTTTTACGCGCAAAAAATAAAGGGTAAGTACGCGTACAAGGTGGCCGAGTGCTACCGCCGCCTGAACCTTACGGCCGACGCGCTGCGCTGGTACGATAGCGCCATGGTGTACAAGGCTACCGATGCCGACCTGTACCTGCACTACGGCGAGAGCTTGCTGTGCGAGGGCCACTACGACCAGGCCAACAAGCTGCTGCGCGAGTACATAGACAAAAACCCCGATAACGAGTACGCCAAGTTGAAGCTGGAGTCGTGCCAGTTTGCCAAAAACTACAAGAACAGCAACCCCGTGCAGGTGGAGCAGGTAAAAGAGCTCAACACGGTTGGCTACGAGTTTGGCATAGCCGAATTTCAGGGGCGGCTGATATACTCCTACGGCGAGCTGAGCACCAAGCGCAAGTCAACATCACGCATTGCCGCCGAGTATACGCAGCTCTACATTGTCGATTCGGTAGGCGCAACGCCCAAGGCCATGTTTGGCCTGCACGAGCGCTACGCCAGCGAGGGCGGTTTTACTTTCGACCCCATAATGCAGGTGGGCTACACCACGCGCTCGTCGGATTTGCCCCCCTACACGCAGGTGGTGGGCTACAGCTACAGCCAAAAGTACGATACCTGGAGCCTGCCCAACCGGCGCGTGGAGGCCAAGCTGTTCAAGGTTGAGGGGCGCGTAACCGGCCACCCCTTTATAACCGAGGATGGGCAGCGCATGTACTTTGCGGGCATTTTGCCCAAAGGCCACGGCGGCACCGATATCTGGTACGTTAACCGCCAACCCGATAGCAGCTGGAGCAGGCCCATTAACGCAGGTCCCAGCGTGAATACGGCCGGCAGCGAGGCTTTCCCCACGTACTACGATAACGTGCTGTACTTTTCCTCCTCGGGCCACCTGGGCTTTGGCGGGTTCGACCTGTTTGCCTCCGTGCTCGACGTGTCGGGTACGCACTTTGGCAAGGCGCAAAACCTGGGAAGGAATATCAACAGCGGCAAGGACGACATGAGCCTGCTGATGAGCAAGAAGTTGGGCGCCCACTACTTTGTGAGCGATGCCGCAGGCGGCACCTACGACGATATTTACACCTTTACCAAATTTACCCTGTCGTACTGTGCGCAGGTCATGGGGCGCGTGGTCGATGTTGAGCAAAGGCCCATAGCGGGCGTCGTTGTTCGCGTGGTCTCGCAGGGCGAGGATGCATACAACGTGCTTACCGACAAGGAGGGGAATTTTTTGGTAAACCTTACCCCCGGGCAGCAAACCGCGTTTGAGGCAGCTAAGCTGCCCTACGCTCCGGCGGCCCAGCTGCTCAACGTGCCGCAGCAGGAGGATTTGATAAGCATGTCCAACATGCCGCTTGTGCACATGGAGCTCCAAACGCTTCCGCCTCACGGCTATGTGCGCAACGCTAAAAACAACCTCCCGATTGCCGGCGCCAAGGTGCAGGTGGTGCAGAATGGCGTAACGGTAGCAAGCCTTGTAACCGATAGCGCAGGCGCCTACGTACTGATGGCCGATAAGCCTCAGGATGTAATGGTAATAGCCACGCACGGCAGCTACATCAGCGCGGGCAGGGAGCTAACGCTGGAGCAGCTGCGCGACGTTGACCTGCGCGATTCGAGCAACTACCTTTCGCTTTTGGACATTGCGCTGCAATCGGCGGCAGAGTCCCCATCGGCGCATAGCACCCTTGTGGCAACGGTGGCTCCACCTATTGATACTACGCACGAGCTGCGCAACGTGTACTACGGATTTGATAAGTCATCCATTTGCCCCGAGTCGATGGGCGATTTGAATAAGCTGGTGGCATTCTTGAAAAGCAATCCGCACTCTACGCTATTCGTAGCATCGCACACCGATACGTATGGCAGCGACAAGTACAACCTTGCGCTCTCCAAGCAGCGCGCCAACTATGTGGTAAACTACCTGAAATCAAAGGGAGTGAGCGGTAAGCGAATATCGTATAAAGGATATGGTGAGTCGAAGCCCTACATTGAGCAGGCGCAAAGCGAGGAGGCGCACTGGCTCAACCGCCGTACCGAATTTATTATTGTGGACGGAAATGGCCGCGTGAGGGTTAAGAGCATTCCCTACTCGGAAAAAGATTTCGCCGGATTCTGTCGCGACGCCGTGGGTAAGGCAAAGCAGGGGCCAAAGCACATCCTTCAGGTCTGCGTAGTTTCGGTGAACCAAAAAATAGATAAGGATTACGTACAGAATGTCGAAAAGCTGGTGGGTAAGCCGCTGCGCTGGCTCAGGGATGGCGATCAGATAAAATACTACTTTGAATTTAGTTCCGGTAGAGAGCTGCTAGAGGCGGATAAAAAGATGAAAGGAAAAGGGTTCGACACCTACCAGAGGAGAACGTTTTAAAAAGTCGAATGAGAAAATTATTAGCCATACTTTTGTGCCTTACCAGCTCGCTTATTGCCCAGGGTCAGTCCGACGTGCTGCTTACGCAGCAGATTTTTAGCCGCATGAATTTTAACCCGGCGGCCACCGGTGCATCCAACTACACCAACGTGTTTTTCTTAAACCGTGTGCAGTGGGCAGGGATAGACGGGGCGCCAAAAACGCAATACTTCGACCTGCACAAGTACATACCCACCTTTAGCTCGGGAATGGGCGGCACCCTGGTGCACGATAAGGTGGGGCTGGAGGATGTGCTGAACATAAAGCTCAACTATTCGTACCACGTTCGGCTGTCGGAGGAGAGCTACGTGTCGCTGGGCTTGTCGGTGGGTATTCTAAACCGTAGCGTTAGCGCCGAAAAAATATACGAGGAAGATTCTCCGAGCAACAACTATGCCGCCGAAAGCAAGCTGACCGGCGACTTTGATATTGGCGCCGAGTACGCGTACAAGAAGTGGCTGTTTGGCGCCTCGGTTACGCACATTCCCAACACGCCTACCACCAAGCCAAGCCTATCGGCCGGCGATGGCCTGGTGTCGTCGCGGCAGATGTACGCCTATACGCAGTACTTCGGCCAGGCGGGAAACTGGAAGCTGTCGCCCGCGCTGATTATGATTAACAGCCAAAATGATTTCAACATTGACGGCATATTTGTGGCCACGTTCAGGGAGGTGGCCTGGGGCGGAGCCTCGCTGCGCGTTGATAAGCAAGCTAAGCCTAACTCCATTTCCTTCCTGGCGGGCATCTACATTCTCAAATCCCTTCGCTTTGGCTACTCGTACGATGTTAACATTGCAGGCCCCGGCAACGTGAAAAACGGATCGTACGAGATCATGATCAACTGGCGCTTTGGCGGAGTTCAACCCTACCCTGCAAGGTCGCCCCGCTTCCTGGAGTAAGCGCGTGATTTTTTCAACAACCGCTTAATTTTTCCTTGATTTTGAAACCCTGATGCTGAGCATGTACAGCAGGTACATGGGCACGCTTACCAGCAGCAGCGTAAAAGGGTCGGAGGTGGGCGTAATAATGGCCCCAACAAAGAGTATGACCACTATGGCGTACTTGCGGTACTGCTTGAGCCACTCCTTGGAGATCAGCCCAAGGCGCGATAGCGCGTAGGCCAGCATGGGCATTTCGAACACCAGCCCCATGGAGAGCAGGGTGGTGTAAAAAATGCTCATGTACGAGCTCAGGTCAATGCGGTTGACCACAGCTTCGCCAAACTGGTAGGTGCCCAAAAACCGAAAGGCAAGCGGAAAGACGAGAAAGTAGCCGAGCGCCACTCCCATGGCAAATAGCCCAATGCACGCCGTGAGCAGCAGCACGCCCTGCCTGCGCTCGCGCGGGTACAGCGCGGGCGCCACAAACCGCCACAGCATGATGAGCACTATGGGGAGCGAGAGTATTAGCCCAACGTACAGCGCCGATGTCATGTGGGTAAAGAATGGCGCGGCAAGCCGCGTGTTGAGCAGCTCAACCGAAAACGGATCGGGGCAAATTTCGGGAAATTGTACGATGTCGGCCAGCCGGCACAGGCCTCGATAAATAATAAATTCGGAGTTTTGCGGGGCAAAAATAAGGCGGGTCAGCAAATCCTTACAGGCAAATACCAGCAGCATGCACAGCACTACCACAATGAGCGAGCGTAGAATTACCCAGCGCAAGGCCTCAAGATGCTCCCAAAAGCTTTGCTCGCCTTGCCCGTTGTTGTGAGCCTTTTCCTCCATGCGCTTTTACTTTTCGTCAGCCTTCTTTTCGTCGTCCACCGTTTTTTTTACCTCATCCTCCACGCCTTTTACGCCCTCCTTGAAGTTGCGCACGCCCTTGCCGATGCCGCGCATAAGCTCGGGAATTTTTTTTCCGCCGAAAATGAGAAGTATGGCCAGCGCTAAAAGTATAATTTCGCCGGTGCCGAGGTTGCCAATCAGACCAAGAATCAGTGTGGTGTTCATGCCTTTCAGGTGTATAAATAGTTGAGTGTGCAGGAAAAAATAAAATGAAAATAAAGGTACGATTTTTTGTCAACCGACAGAAATTTTCCTTTTCGTTATTTATTTAATTTTCTTACTGTAAGGTAGTTATGATTTTATATTTAACGATTTTTGGGTAGAATATTCGGGCAACGTAAATTCTGCGTATCTTTGCGGCCATGAAAAAAAGGCGAGGTAGAATACTGCTGGCCATAGTGGCCTACAACGTATTTTTAAAGGCTCGGTTTCGCAAAAAAATCACCGAACTTTTTCACACCCTCAAGGATGTGATTTTCTCGCTTGTGCTCCCCAAGGCGGCTCCGCTTGCGCTTCCTCCGGTGGTGGCGCTTTCGCCCCGCGCCTCGCAGGCCATGACCAAAAGTAGGGGTACGCAAACGCGCAACCTCCGCATTTGACTCCGTCCCCCTTCCTATACCTACTGTTACGCGCGGCGCCCATTGCTACGGCTTCTGCTGCGCGCGCTCGTGGTCGATATTTTATTTTTTTTAAACAAACAAAACCAAATTTTATTTACATGAAAAAGATTTTCCTTTCGTTTGCATGTGCCTCGTTGGCATTCTCCTCCTTTGCCGGAGGCTTGCAGCACAACAGCAACCAGAGCGCCGAGTACGTGCGCATGATGTCGCGCAACGGCTCCACCAGCGGCGACGCCGTGTTTTACAACCTGGCAGGTACGGCCCTGTTCAACGAGGGCTTTACCATTTCGCTTAACAACCAGTCGGTATTTCAAACCCGCACCATTGACTGCGACTACCCGCTCCTGCAAAACGGCGCCAACAAGGGCAGCTACGAGGGCGATGTAACCGCACCGCTGTTTCCCGGGGTTTACGCCGCGTACAAGCTAAAGAATTTGACTTTTTCCTTCGGCTTCAACCCTATTGGCGGTGGCGGCGCATCGACCTTTAGCAAGGGCCTGCCCATGTTGGAGGTGCCTATTGCAACGGTAGCGCAAATGGCGGGTGCATCGGCCTACTCCATGGATATGATGATGGAGGGTTCGTCCATTTACTACGGCTACCAAATTGGCGCGGCCTATAAAATCAACGAGATGTTTTCGGTGGCAGTTGGTGTACGCATTGTTGACGCCCGCAACTCGTATGACGGACATTTGAAAAATATTCAGTTTAACGTAGGTGGTAGTATGCTGGGGAGCTCTTATTATGCAAATGCTTCAGCGCAAACGGGCGCAGTGGCTACGCAGCTGCAACCCATATTGGGAACGCCAGCTGCCGGTGCTACTTTGGATCAAATGGTAACAATGGGGCAAATGACGCA
Source organism: Bacteroidales bacterium (assembly GCA_031549685.1). Lineage (GTDB taxonomy): Bacteria > Bacteroidota > Bacteroidia > Bacteroidales > UBA932 > JAITMY01. The sequence continues at coordinate 130,649 of JAVBPG010000005.1, forward strand.
AGCGCAGGCCGATATGATTAGCGGAGGCTTGGTTGCAGCGGGTGTAACCTACAATCCTGCTATGACCATGCAGCAAATTCAGGGAGCGTATGCCACAGTTTCGGCACAAACCGGAATGGTGGCAGGCGCGATGGCCGACAAGCAGCTTGCAACCAAGCAGCACGGCGTGGGCTATACGCCTATTTTAGGTGTAAACTTTCACCACGAAAAGTTGAATGTTGGTTTGAAGTACGAGTTCCGTACCAAGATAGAGCTGACCAACGATACCAAAAGCGATGTGAACAACATGTTCCCCGATGGACAAAAAACGCGTAGCGACCTGTCGTCGGTGCTAACGGCCGGTGCCGAGTATACTTTGTTCCAGGATAAGCTGCGCCTATCGGGCTCGTTCGGTTACTTTTTCGACAGCAAGGCCAACCTCAACGGCCGCGAAGCATACGTGGACGATACCTGGGAGGCAGGCTTTGGCGCAGAGTATGCCATTATGCCCAAGTTGCTGGTAAGCGCAGGCTACCAGCGCACGCAGTACAGCGTGGAGGATGCCTACGAAACCGATATTAGCCAGGCGCTTACAAGCAACACCGTTGGATTTGGCGGTGCGTATAAGTTCAACGATATGATTAAGCTCAACCTCGGCTTCCTGTACACCAAGAACGAAGACCGTACCGTTCCGCAAACTACTGCAATGCCTCCCGCATCGTACAACACCACCTACGGCCGCCACACCTTGGGCTTTGCCCTGGGCCTGGACTTTACGTTCTAAGGCCTGGCTTTATCAAAGTAAAAAAAGCGAGCGGGAAGCATCTTCCCGCTCGCTTTTTGTATGCCGGAGAGGTTTAGCTATTAGCCCCAATGTTGCGCAAACCCTCCCAAAACCCAGGGTACGATTTATCCACGCTCTCCGCCTGGTCAATCACTGCTTCGCCGCTTGCGCGGAGCGCTGCGGTGGCCAGCGCCATGGCAATGCGGTGGTCGTTGTGTGCGCTTACCTCGCCGCCGCTTACCTTGCCGCCGGTAATGAGCATGTCATCGTTTTGCAGCTCAACTTTTATGCCCAGCTTCCCGAATTCCTCCTGCAGCGTCAGCGCGCGGTTGCTCTCCTTGTGCGTGAGCCGCAGCGCGCCGCTGACTCTGCTGGTGCCTTGGCAGCACGAGGCCAGCGCTACTATGGCGGGAAATAAATCGGGGCAGTCCGTAGCGTCGAAGGTAAAGGCTTTGAGCGGCGCTTGCGAAACGGTAACGGCGCTTAAAGCATCGGTTTGCATTGTTCCTTCAATGCTTATTTTTGCTCCGGCGCGCTCAAGCACAGCAATGATTTCCTTGTCTGCCTGCGTGGAGTCAACGTTCAAATTGTTGACCGTAACGCTGCCGGCAATGGCGCCCGCCACCAGCGGGCACGAGGCTCCGCTCCAGTCACCCTCTACGTTGTAGGTGCAAGGCCTGTATTTTTGTTTGCCGCGTATGCGAAAAATTTCGTAGTTCTCATTCGCTATTTCTACACCAAATGATTTGAGTAAATCAATGGTAATATCCACGTAGGGCCTGCTTTTGAGCTTGGTAACGCGAACCTCCGAATCATTCTCCGCCAGCGGCAAAGCCATGAGTAAACCCGTGAGCAGCTGCGAGCTGAGGCCTCCGTCTATTTGCGTGTAACCTCCTTTTAGCGGGCCTTTTACGTTGATTGGCAGGTAGCCCTTGTTGGTGGATATGCTTGCGCCTAAATCGCGCAGCGGCACCTCTACCATATCAATGGGTCGCTTGGTGAGTGAGCCATGCCCTGTAATTTCTACCTCATGTGAAAGCAAGGCTGCTACGGGCGTTACCATGCGCGTAAGCAAGCCCGATTCGCCGCAAAATAATGCGAGATGCTTGTCATTGCGGACTTGATCCGCAACCGAGTTTGCGAGTTCGGCGAAGCCAATCTCCCGATTAGGAGATCCCGCGTCAAGCTCAGGATGACGGGTTGGAATAGCGTTTTTTGCAAAAAAGTCGGAGGTAATAATATAATCATTTCCGCTTTTCTCTACCGTTGCGCCAAGTGCACGCGCCACCTCCAGCGCGGCGCTCGTGTCGCTGCACAGGCTGAGGTTGCGCAGCCTGCTTGTGCCTTGCGCCAGCAAAGCTGCAATTACAGCGCGCTGCGCAACGCTTTTGGAGGCGGGAGCAACTATGCTTCCGTTAACCGTGGAGTACTTTACTGACTTCTTCATAAATAAATTCTGCTACCTGATTGGGTGTTCGGGTGTTGCTACTTACGAGCATCCACGAGGTTTTAGCGTAAAGAAATTTCCGCTTTTCAAAAATTTCCACAGCCGCCTTCTTCGGGTCGGCGTGCTGAGCGAGTATGGGGCGCGATGGTACGTGTATGCGGCTCAAACACTTTTCGGGCGAGGCGTATATCCACACCACAATGCTATTTTCTTTGAGCAATTTACTTAATTCGGGTTGGGTAATTGCGCCGCCTCCGCACGAAATGACGGATGGGGTGGGGCTTGCCAGGATTTCCTGCAGCACCTCACGCTCTTTTTCTCTGAAAAACGCTTCCCCCTTTTCATTTATAATTTGAGGAATGCTTGCGCCGCATTTTTGTTCCAGCACAGCGTCAGCCTCTACTACAGGCATGGCGAGTTGTGTAGCGAGCAGGGGAGCAACGGTGCTTTTTCCTGCCCCCATAAATCCGATTAGGGCAATATGCTTTGGCGCTTTTTTCTGCGGAAGCAAGGCCTTTTTCATATTCTCCAAATCGGGCTCAAGGCCTGTAAACCTGCGGTAGGCAGGAGGCCCTTGAAAGAGCAGCCAGTAGGCGCCGTCAATAAATTTGCAACCTACGTTTTTGGCTTTTTGTTCCAGCTTTGAGTTGTGGTAAATGGCATCGAAGAGGATGTGCTGTGGCGTGAGCCACGCTTCGTTGAGCACGTCCACATCTTCGTAAAGCGTGTTGAGAATCATGTCCACCTGCGGCACAACTTTCTCTACTTCGTTAAGAGCGCAGTGGCTGCAGCCAATGCGCTCGGCAAGCGCTTTTGCCTTTTCTACGGTGCGGTTGGCAATGGTTACAATGCCGCCGTTGCTATGTAGGGCGTAGGCCGCCGCGCTCCCGGCGCCGCCGGCGCCCAGCACTAAGCAGCGCTTGCCGGCAATGCTCACGCCGCCGTTTTCGATGCTGCCGCTTACGCCAAAAAAGTCGGTATTGTAAGCGCAAGTTTTTTCATTCTCCAAAACAACGGTGTTGCTTGCACCCAAAGCCTGCACCTCGGGGCCGCGCGCATCGGCCAGGCGGGCCACCTCGTTTTTGAACGGTGCGGTAACGTTCATGCCCGTAATTCCCAGCTCGCGGAAAAGTTGCATTGCCTCTTCGGCGGTCGCTGCCGCCAGGCGGAAGTAGGCAAATTCATCGCTATGTGTGGGGTAGGCGCAGCCAAACAGAATTGGGCTTTTGCTGTGCAAAACGGGATGCCCGGTAATGGCGAATAATTTCATGCTCCTCAATTTTAATCTGCGAGTTTACGGAAAAATGAATAGTGCCGCATACGGTATTGCTAAAAAATGCTGCTTGAAAAAAGTGAAAATAAAAACTCCCCAAGTTTTCGCAACTTAGAGAGTTTTGTATTAAGTAAAGGCTACTTTACAAAAACAGAGTGAGCATAAGCATTAGTTGTACTGTCTGTGAGATTTTGCGCTACGCCATTTTTCCATAGTGTAGCTACTTTCCCGTTATATCCTGCCACATATACATCATTCTCGAATGTGTAAACAGAATACGCTGCAGCCCTATTCGTGCCATCTGTAAGCTTTTCTGCTACATTATTTTTCCACAACTTAGCCACTATCCCATCTACTCCTGCTACATATACATCGTTGCCAGAAATATGAACGGCATTAGCATTAGCAATGACATGTTCGGCGCTATCTGTGAGTGTGTGTGCTACACCATTTTTCCACAGTTTTGCTGTGCTAACATCCCCTCCTCCAAAAGTGCGAAAATCGGATCTTTTACGTCCTGCCACATAGACATTGCTATCAACAACAAAGACGGCCGAAGCTTCGCTACTACTCACAAGCCTTTGCGCTACACCATTTATCCACAGCTGGGCGACTTCACTTTGACGAAAGTAAAAATCATATTCATATCCATATCCATATCCTGCCACATAAACATTAGTATCTGAAACAAAAACAGAAGAAGCATAATATCCATCACTAAGTTCTTGTGGTATGCCATTTACCCATAGCATGGCTACGGAACCTCCTACCCCCAAAGTCGAAGGGACTGATTTGTTCCCCACCACATACACATCGCCGCTACTTGCTATGTAAACAGAAGAAGCTAGATTGCCACCAGCAAGTTCATGTGTTATACCATTTATCCATAACTTAGCGACATTATTTTCAATTCCTGCCACATATACATTGTTGTCAGAAACAAAAACAGACAAGGCTTCAGCATCGCTAGTTCCGTCAGTGAGATATTGCGCTACGCCGTTTTTCCAGAGCGTGGCAATGCTTTTGCCATTTTCATTTGTGTGCGCACCTGCAACAAATACATCAGGTTCTTGCTGCGTTTCTTTCTTACTTTCATCAGAGTTGCAGGAGAAGAATGTAGCAATTAGCACTGCTGCTGCGTAAAGTGATGTTTTCTTCATAAGAATAATTTGTTCAGTACAAAATAACAAATATACAAATTATATCTCTGATTCTTTGTCGTAATTTTTCGGTATTTCATCGAACAAAGCAGGTGTTTAAAAGAATCTTGTAATGTGGCATTAAATAAAAACTTACTTTTGTGTCCTCGATTTTCAGAGATGAAAAAACTTATGAAATACATACTCTATCCGCTTTTACTTATGTCATTTGTTACGCTTGCCATTACCCCCAAAAAGTTTGGAGATACCCCTAATGGCACTCGCAAAGAGCGCATCCTGAAATCGCCCAACTACCGCGATGGAAAATTCCAAAACCTGAATCCTACGCCACAGATTACGAGCGATAAGGGAATGCCATCCCTCATGTTCGATTTTTTGTTCGCCAAGCATGAAGGCTTACGCCCCGATAGCGCCATTCCCGCCGTTAAGGTCGATTTGCACAAGCTCAACCCCAACGAGGATTTGCTGATTTGGTTCGGGCACTCATCGTGCTACCTGCAGGTGGGCGGTAAGCGGGTGCTGGTCGATCCGGTTTTTAGCAAGGCGGCCTCGCCCGTATCGTTTTTCAACAAGCCGTTCAAGGGCACCAACATCTACACCGCCGACGATATGCCCGATATTGACTACCTCATTATTTCGCACGACCACTGGGATCACCTCGACTACGAAACGGTAAAGGCCTTGCAGCCCAGGGTGGCAAAAATCGTTTGTCCGCTTGGGGTGGGCGAGCATTTTGAGCGCTGGGAGTTTGATATGAAGCGCCTGCTGGAGATGGACTGGAACGACTCGGCTAAGCTCGATTCGGGTATTGAAATAGCTTGCCTGCCGGCCCGCCATTTCTCGGGGCGCGGCGTTTCGCCCAACCAGTCGCTCTGGGCCTCGTTTTTGATAAAAACGCCGACGCTCAAAATTTTTATCGGCGGCGACGGCGGCTACGATACGCACTTTGCTGACATTGGCAATCGCTTTGGCCCCATTGACCTGGCCGTGCTTGAGGACGGGCAGTACGGCGAGGGCTGGAAGTACATACACATGATGCCGGAGCAGGTGGTGCAGGCCGGAAAAGACTTGAAGGCAAAGGTGGTGCTGCCGGTGCACAACTCAAAGTTTGCGCTAAGTACGCACCCCTGGCGGGAGCCGCTCAACCGTATCACCCAAGCGTATGACGGCAGCAGCTTTAAGCTGATAACGCCCACAATTGGCGAGCGGGTTTCGCTGCAAGATACTACCTTTGCGTTTAAGCAGTGGTGGAAAAATTGAAGTCTATGGCAAAAATAATTTTGATAATTTTCTCGCTATGCATGCTGCTAAGCGGCATTTCGGTTGCGCAAACTTCATCAAAAAGGTTAACGGAAAAAGAGAAAATAGAGCAGCTGATACTTGCCGTTGAGCAACTCAAGGATGCCGAATTTATTCGCGGCGGAACGGCCTATAGCGCCGAAAAAGCAGCGTCGCACTTGCGCATGAAGTTGAAAAAAGCAGGTGATAAAGTAAAAACAGCGCAGGATTTTATTGACGGCATTGCCTCCGGATCGTACCTCAACGGAAAGCCCTACTACATTAGGTTTAAGGGTGGTAAACAAATTACCTCAAAGGAGTTTTTCGAGGCGAAGTTGAAGGAGATGAAATGAGTTCGGATTCCAATTTAACCCTCGCAAAGATTCTAAATCTTGTGAGGTTTTTCTATTTACCTCTTTGGAATTTTGTTGATAGAATGGTGCATGGCCGCGTAGCGGCCTTAGCTTGTAGCCAGTAGCCTTTTGGCTACTGGTGTATAATTACCCACCGATATTTTTATTGCCTGCGTAGCAGGCCGACTTAAAACTCGAACAAGTATTTTTCGTCAAATTCTACCTCAAACGCTTTGAGAAGCGCCAGGTATTCCTCCCGAAAGGTTTTCTTTTTATGGTGCTCGGCTTGATTCCGGATATACTCGCGCACGTTGTCTATTTGCGACTGGCCGTAGCTGAACGCGCCGAATCCCGTTTGCCATTCAAGATGTCCACCTTGCGCTAAGTTGTTTTCGTTGATAAATCGGCTGGAGAATGATTTAATGTCGCGCATGGCGTCTGAAACCGCTATGGCGGGATGTATGCCGAATAAAAAGTGCAAATGATCGGGGTTGCAGTAAATTTCAATTGGGGAACATTTTACATTCTTGGCAATACCGCAAATGTATTTTTCAACTCGCTCACGGTTGATCTCGGGAATGGATACTATACGCATATTTTTTGCGGCAAAGACCGCATGCACGTACAGTTGAGTGTAAGTATTAGCCATATTTTGGGCGAGTTTTGTGGTTTAGTTTGCCTGCTACGCAGGCAAGAGAATCTGTGTTTGCTATTTTGTCCGGTAGCCTTAGGCTACCGGCTACAAGCTAAGGCCGCTACGCGGCCAATTCGTTTTGTGAGGGTTTTTCGTTTTTAACCCCACTTTCCGCTCTTCATTCTCCACCCTCCACTCTCAATTCTCAATTCTCCATTCCCAATTCTTCACTCTTCACTCTCAATTCTCAATTCTCAATTCTCAATTCTCAATTCTCAATTCATCCTCCCCATTACTTCCCTCATATCCTCCGCCGCTATTTGCCCCAGAGCCGCTTCGCTACCGGGCCCCGACGAGGCGTAGGTGAATGGCGAGCCAAGGTACAGGCAGGCCAAGCGGGTAATTTTTCCAAGTTCGCCCATGGCAAATGCTACCAAATTTTCCTCGCTTTCGTAAAGCGATAAAACCCTCGCGCTATCCTGTTCGGAGCAAGCCGTAGTAATCAACTTCACTACATCTGCACCCATATCGCGACATTCGGCAAGTATTTGTTTTAGTTCCGAAAAACTTGGCGTTTTTTCAAAGTTGTGGTAGGAAATAATGACCTTGCAGCCGTGCTTCCTTGCAAATTCCACCAGCGCTTTGCGGTAGCCATCCTTCGACTCTACCTCAATATCTACGTAACTTGCACCGTGCTCAATGGCGAATTTCAGTAGCTCCATTCGTTCGCCTTGCGCATACTTTCCCTCGCGGCAGGTTACCACCGTCGGAATTTTATTTTGCAGCAAGAGCTGTATTTGCTCGGGTTGCAGCTGCATGAGGTCAAGGCGCAGCTCGGCCATCCGGCTGTCGCGCATGAGCCGCCTGCACTCCGAAAAATCGGTAGCCGTTATGCTGGTGCAGATTCTTTCGTTAACCATTTATCATTAACCATTTATCATTAATCATTAACCATTTATCATTGTTACAAGCTTCTCCAGCTCCGTCAACTTTACCTCACGCACTTCGCAACCTCCAATGCCTACGGGCAGAATCAGGTGCAGCGAGTCGCCGCTTTTTTTCTTATCCTTGCGCATGGCGGAGAGTAGGGTGGCGGACGGAATTCCGGTTGCTGTCGGCAGCTGCAGCTGCGCAAGCAGGTTCTTGACCCGCTCCAGCTCGGCGCTTGTCATCAATCCCAGGCTTACCGCGACCTGCGAGGCTAAGCAAAGCCCAACGCTTACCGCTTCGCCGTGCATCAGCATGGAGTTTTTTTCGATGGCGTGCGCAAAGGTGTGCCCAAGGTTGAGCTTGCGCCGTTCGCCCTTTTCGCGCTCGTCCACGGCCACTATGTCGGCCTTAATTTTTACCGATTCGTACACCAAATGCTCTAAAACCTCGGGGTCTTTTCGCAGGGCCTTTGCGGCGTTTTTTTCGATGAAATCAAAAAGCGGAGCTTTGGCAATCATAGCCGCCTTAACGATTTCCGAAAATCCGGCGACAAACTCTTTTTGCGGAAGCGTACCGAAGCTGTTGGGGTCGCAGATTACAAATCCGGGTTGCGCAAACACGCCCAGCATGTTTTTGTAGCCCTCGTAGTTTACGCCGTTTTTGCCGCCCACGCTGGCATCGACCTGCGAGAGCAGCGTGGTGGACACAAAGCCGAATGGGCAGCCGCGCATGTAAACGGAGGCCACAAAGCCCGTGATGTCGCACACAATGCCGCCGCCCACGCCCAGCAAAAAGGTGCTGCGGTCGGCGCCTAAAGCAATAAGCTGCGAGGTAATGTAGTCAACCGTTTTAAGCGTTTTGTGCGCCTCGCCGCTTTCAATTTCTATGCAAGGAAAAGTAGCGCACAAAGCGCTAAAATGCTTGCGCGCGTTGCTGTCGGTAATGATTACAACCTGCGATTTAGGTAAATATTTTGTAGCGTTTTCAACCGATTCGCCCACTAAAACGCGCGAGCCGTGAAGTGTGATTTCTTTCATATTGCAAAAGTAGGAATTTTTGTGATAGATATTTACCCTTACAATTTGTAACCTGTATTTGTGAATTTTTTAATAATTATAAAGCGTTGTTTTATAATTATTTACGTTGCATTTAAGATGTAAAACGTATAATGTGTCGAGTGTTTATTTCGATTTTTGCTAAAAAAGTATTACATTTGTATTCATAATACGTGCAAAAAAATGTCGCTTCAACGATTTTATAGTTTCTACTTTTATCAACACGCTACGCGGGGTTGCACGAATTCTATTGTCTAAATTGAACAGATGTATATCGTAAATCCCGCACAGCGCTGCGGGATTTTTTATTTGTAAATAAAATGAGCGAACTAAAAAAAATAGCCATACAAGGCGTGGCCGGCGCTTTTCACGAGGTGGCCGCGTGGCAGCATTTCGGAAAGAACATCACGGTGGTGGAGTGCGACACCTTTCGCATTCTCAGCCGCAAGCTGCACCGGGGCGAGGTGGATTTTGCCCTCATGGCCATTGAAAACACCATTGCGGGAACGCTGATGCCCAACTACTCGCTCATAAATGAGTTCGGGCTGAAAATTGTGGGCGAAGTTTTCCTGCACATTCAAATGCAGCTCATGGCCCTGCCCGGCGTGGCGCTTGAGCAAATCCAATACGTTCACTCGCACCCCATAGCTATTGCGCAGTGCCGCGAGTACCTCGATACCCTGCCGCAGAGCGTTACGGTGGTTGAAAAAAATGACACTGCCGAGTCGGCGCAGGAGATTGTAAATAAAAAACTTATGAATACGGCGGCGATTGCCGGAGCGCAGGCGGCAGGGCTCTACGGGCTGCAAATTATTGCTCCGAACATTCATACCAACAAGCAGAACTTTACCCGTTTTTTTGTGCTGGCGCGCGAGGCGCAACCCGTGCCCAACGCTAATAAAACATCGCTCTGCTTTGAGCTTGAGCACCGCAGCGGCTCGCTGGCCGAGGTGCTCATGCTATTTGCCATAAATGGATTAAATTTGACAAAAATTCAGTCGGTTCCAATCCTCGGAAAGCCTTACCAGTACAGCTTTTTTATTGATTTGGAGTGGGACGACGAGGCGCTTTACAAAAGCGTGATAAAACGTTTTGCCGAAAAAGTTACCGGCTACACCATACTCGGAGAGTACGAAAAAAAGCCTCTCCCCTAATTCGTAAATTTTAATTCTCAATTATAAAAAATGGTTGTTACATTCATAGGCCTTGGCCTTATTGGCGGATCGGTGGCCATATCGCTGCGCAAGCGGGGGTTTGCCACGCGCCTCATCGGTGTTGATGCCAGCGCCGAGCACGCCGGGCAGGCGCTGGAGCTGGGCTTGGTAAACGAGGTTCTTCTGCTTGACCAGGCGGTTGCCCAGGCCGATTTGGTGGTGCTGGCCATTCCCGTCAACGCCGCGCGTGAGCTGCTTCCGCGCCTGCTCGACCTGCTCAAAAAAGATGCCGTGCTGGTGGACATGGGTTCGACCAAAGGCGGTATTTGCGCTGTGGCGCGCACGCACCCCAACCGCAGCCGGTACGTGGCTTCGCACCCCATGGCGGGCACCGAGTACTCGGGCCCCACCGCTGCGGTCGATAATCTTTTCGATGGCAAAAAAGCCATTGTGTGCGAGCATACGCTCAGCTCCGATTTAGCGCTCAACCGCGTGCTGGCCATGTACCGAGCGCTCAACATGGACGTGCTTTTTTACACCAACCCCGACGACCACGACAGGCATGTGGCCTACGTTTCGCACATTTCGCACGTGAGCTCGTTTATGCTTGGGCTTACTGTTTTGGAGGTCGAAAAAAGCGAGAGCCACATTCTCGACCTTGCGGGAACGGGCTTTGCCTCCACCGTGCGTCTGGCAAAAAGTTCGCCCGAAACGTGGACACCCATTTTTATACAAAATGCGGCAAGTATTTCACACGCCCTGGAAAAGTACATTGAAAACTTACAGCTGTTTAAAAGTAAGATAGATGCAAAGGATGTGGAGGGCCTGGGCAGGCTCATGGCCGAGGCGAATGAGATAGGAAAGATTATAAAGTAGGTAGTGTGCAGTAGGCAATAGGCAGCGTGGGTCGGGGTGGCTTGCCATGCTAAGCGGAACGGAGTGAAGCCGAAGAAACAAAGTCCAACGAAGTCAATTTCAAACTTGCAGGTATCCTGGCGTAGTCAAACTCAGGCGCGCGAAGCGCATCAAACGATTCAACAATTCAACAATTCAACAAACAATATGAAGCTCGATTTAAACATTACCCCCATTGAAAACCATTTGGAAAACCCACGCTGGCCCTTGCTTGTAGCCGGACCGTGCAGCGCCGAAAGCGAAGAGCAAATGCTGGATACGGCGCGGCAGCTCAAGGAGTCGAATCGCGTGAGCTACTTCCGCGCCGGCGTGTGGAAGCCCCGCACGCGCCCCGGTGCCTTTGAGGGCATGGGCGTGGTGGCGCTCAAGTGGCTTGATGCGGTAAAGCGCGAAACCGGTTTGCCCACCGCCTGCGAGGTGGCCACCGCCGAGCACGTGGAGCTGGCCCTGAAGTACAACGTGGACATGCTGTGGGTGGGCGCGCGCACCTCCGCAAACCCTTTCTCGGTGCAGGATATCGCCGATAGCGTGAAGGGAAGCGACGTGGCTGTTTTGGTAAAAAATCCCGTGAACCCCGACTTGCAGCTGTGGATTGGCGCTTTGGAGCGCATCAACCGCGCGGGAATAACCAAGCTGGCGGCCATTCACCGCGGATTCTCTTCGCACGAAAAAACGGTGTACCGCAACGAGCCCATGTGGAATATTGCCATTGAACTCAAGACCATGTGCCCGCAGCTGCCCATAATTTGCGACCCGAGCCACATTTCGGGTAGGCGCGAGCTGGTGCCGCTGGTGGCGCAGAAGGCGCTCGACCTCAACATGGACGGGCTAATGGTGGAGGTGCACAACAACCCCTGCGTGGCCAGGAGCGACGCCGAGCAGCAGCTCGTGCCCAAGGACTTTACGCAGATGATTCATGCCCTCCAGCTGCGCGAAATCAACCCCGCCAAGCCCGAGCTGCGCACGGAGCTGGACGAGTACCGCCGCCAAATTGATATGCTCGATGATGCCATTTTTCAAACGCTGGGCAAGCGCATGGAAATGTCGAAAAAAATTGGGCAGTACAAAAAGGACAACAACGTAATGGTGCTCCAGCTCAACCGCTGGGAGGAAATCCTGCAAAAGCGCGTAAAGTTTGGGCAGGCCATGGGGCTGAGTGAGGACTTCTCGAAAAAGCTGCTGGAGCTCATTCACGAAGAATCCATCAACCTGCAAACCGAAATAATGAACGGGAAGTAAAAGATAACGAACAATTTGCTACCTTTACCTCAATTTTTTAGCGCCATGAGCATTGAGGTACGCAAGGTAAAAACAGCAAAGGATTTAAAAGCGTTTATCCGCTTTCCGCATAAGCTGTACGGTAATTCGACTTGTTGGGTTCCGCCCATGAACTTGAGTGAAAAATGGATTTTGAGCCGTAAAAAAAATCCTTCTTTTGAGCATGGCGATGCCGACTATTTTTTAGCCTATAAAAACGGAGAGTTGGCGGGACGTGTAGCTGCTTTGGTTAACTATCGCGCTAACGCAAAAAGCGGAGAAGATTTTGCGCGCTTTGGTTGGATTGATTTTGTTGATGACAACGAAGTATCGGCAGCATTGCTTGCTGCTGTTGAGAATTGGGCGCGTGAAAAAAGCCTTACAGGAGTTCATGGCCCTTTTGGTTTTACCGATTTTGACTATGAGGGAATGCTGATTGAAGGCTTTGAAAACCCCGGCGGCATTACAGTTATTTACAACCACTCATACTATCCGGCTCACCTCGAAAAGCTGGGTTACACCAAGGCCGATGATTGGCTGCAATACAAATTGCCGGCCTCGCAGCCTGTACCACGCAGCGTGGAAGTAGTACGCAAAAAAGTTGAATCGCAGTACAACTTGCGGGTGGTTTTCCCAAAATCACAATGGCAAATGAAGCGCTGCATGAAGCAAGTGCTTAAGTTGGTAAACGTTTCATTTGCACACCTTTACGGATTTGTGGAGTACACCGAAAAAGAGCAGGCGTTTTTTATAAGCAACATGTTATTTGTGGCACGCCCAAACATGTCGTGCTTTTTGTTCGATGAGCAAAAAAATATGGTAGCCTTTGCCGTGGTGCTTCCCTCACAAACCAAGGCATTTCAACGTTCACACGGAAAGCTCATTCCTTTTGGTGTTTTGCGGATGCTTTGGGCAAAATATTTTTTCAAAGATATTGAGCTTACCATGATAGGCGTTCACCCCGATTGGCAGCGCAAGGGCGTTCATGCCTTGCTGCACGATGAGCTGAATAAAATGTTTATTCGCCGCAAAATTCGCTACGCCATAACCAACCCGCAGCTCGAAACCAACCTCAACGCCATTGGCGTGTGGAGCAACTACGAAAAGGAGCTGTACGCAAGGCGCCGCTGCTACGTGAAGAAGCTGGAGTAAGATTTGTCTGCTACTTTACGTAAACCAGAATAAAGGCGTAGAAAGCTCCCGCGGCCAGCATTATCAGCACGTGAAACAGCTCGTGGAAGCCGAAGTTTTTGGATAGGTTGGGCTTTTTTATCATGTAAAAAACGGCGCCAAGCGAGTACAGCGCTCCGCCCAAGAAGAGCAGCGCCAGGCCTCCGGCGCCTACCGCCCGGGCCAGGGGCACGATGGCAAAAATAATGCCCCAGCCCATGATGACGTACAGCAGGGTGGAGAATATCCTAAACCGGCCGGCGTAAAACACCTTGAATATAACGCCCAGCAGGGCCAAAACCCACACTCCCACAATGTAGCCGATTTGCAGCGCGCCCGTAAAGCAAAGGCTAACCACCGGCGTGTAGGTGCCCGCTATGAGCACGTAAATCATGCTGTGGTCTACCTTCTTCAGCGTCATAATCAGCGTTTCGGGGCCGCGTACCAGGTGGTAGGTGGCGCTGGCGGCAAAGAGCAGCACCATGCTGATGCCGAAAATCAGCTTTGGTACCACCTCCGGCGCGCCGCCCTGCGCGGAGCTTACTAAAAATACGGTTCCCACTATGGCCATTACCGCCGCTGCAAGGTGGGTCATGCCGCTCACGGTATCCCTGAATATTTTTTTACCCATGGCTATGTTGTTTAGCTGTTATTGTCGTTGCGGGTCACGCCTGCAATGACAAGTTGTATAAGTAAAACAAAAATCCCCGCAGCATGCACCGCGGGGATTTCCTTCTATCTCAGTAGGGTAGATGCTTATTCCTCTACCACTTCAAAATCAATCTTTACCTTTATATCGCGGTGCAGCTTAACCTCGGCACTGTACTTGCCCAACTCCTTAATTTGTTCGTCGGCAATGGTAATTTGCTTGCGCTCCACCTCAAAGCCTTTGGCGGTAAGCGCCTCGGCAATTTGAATGGTGTTAACCGAACCGAAGATTTTACCGGTGCTGCTGGCCTTGGCGCCAACGGTAAGGCTCAAGCCCTGCATTTTAGCGGCTAACGCTTCGGCGTCGGCCTTGATTTTAGCGAGCTTGTGGGCGCGCTGGCGTTGGTTTTCGGCGTGTACCTTCCTGGCGCTTTCGGTGGCAATGGTTGCCAGCCCTTGGGGCACCAGGTAGTTGTTGGCGTAGCCGATTTTTACCTTTACGATATCGTCCTTGCTGCCTAAGTTAGCAACATCTTGCTTCAAGATTACTTCCATTGTGTTTTTCCTCCTGTGTAAAATGTTACTTCATCAAATCGGATACGTAGGGCAGCAGGGCCAAGTGGCGCGCGCGCTTTACAGCTTGCGATACCTTGCGCTGGAACTTGAGTGAAGTACCGGTAAGACGGCGGGGCAGAATCTTGCCCTGCTCGTTCAAAAAGCGCTTCAGGAACTCGGGATCTTTGTAGTCAATGTACTTGATACCGGCCTTTTTGAAGCGGCAGTATTTTTTCTTCTTTACTTCAACCGCAACAGGATTGAGGTAGCGAACTTCGTTGTTTGCGTTGTTGTTGTATGCCATTATTGTGCCTCCTTCTTACTGTTTTGGTTATTCTTGCGCCTGATGGCGTACTCTGCTGCGTCCTTATCGAGCTTAAAGGTGAGGAAGCGAATAACGCGCTCGTCGCGGCGGAACTCGGTCTCCAGCTTTTCGATAACTTGACCTTCGGCCTTAAACTCCATCATGGTGTAAAACGCAGTTGACTTTTTTTGGATGGGGTAGGCCAATTTCTTTAAGCCCCAATCCTCCTCGTGAACAATTTGTCCACCGCCGTTGGTAATAATACCACGGAACTTGTCAACCGCTTCCTTTACCTGAGCATCAGATAAAACGGGAGTTAAAATGAAAACGGTTTCGTAGTGATTCATAAAAATGAATTTG
>JAVBPG010000042.1:0-84172 GCA_031549685.1 Bacteroidales bacterium
ATCTACATGTGTGGTTTTAGCCCTGCAGGGGCTCAACTTGAATAACCGTAGGTGTCGCGAAGCAGAACCTACGGACGGGATGGCGGCACCGGCTTGTTGCGCGCGGAGCAGCAGCTTAGCGCTTGTGCAACGCCTGCTCCGCGCGCCATGCAGTATTGGCGCATGTGCCGTGGGTTTGCTTGGCCCGCCTGCTTCGCCCGGCATGACAAACATCGTAGCAATCAACCACCAAAACCCGCTTAGCATTAAATTTTACGTAATAAAAAGGGAATTTAAAATATGTATTTTATCTTTGTCTGCTACTAATCTGTGTAAATACCTTGCGCTTGGCAGCCCTGTTATGTAGGCATAATGTTTTTTTTAAAATCCTAATAGCGAGTGTGTTGGGGTTTTTGTTGGCTTCGTGTAGCGCCACCAAGCACGTGCCCCAGGGCGAGCACTTGCTCAACAGCCAGCACCTGAAGGTGGAGGGAAAGGGCTTGGACAAGAGCGCGCTGGAGCCGCTCATTAGGCAGCAGCCCAACAAGGCTATACTTGGCTACTTTCGGCTTAACCTTGGGCTGTACAACCTCAGCTCCGAAAAGGACAATTGGTTCAACCGCCTGCTGCGCAACATGGGCGAGCCCCCCGTTTTGCTCGACAGCCTGCAGGTGCCCTCAACGGCGGTGCGCATGCAGCAGTACGCCGGTTACCGCGGATTTTACAACTCGCAGGTCTCCGACACCATTATATACCACAAGCGCAAGTCCGATGTGTACTACAACGTGAAGCTGTCGGAGCCCTACCGCATCAGCAGCATCAGCTACAACATTATGGATAGGCAGCTGGCGGATACCTCCTTCATTGTTGACCCCCAAAAGCGCCTGATAAAGGTGGGCGGCATTTTTGACAGCGATGTGCTCAAGGCCGAGGGCGAGCGCATAGCGGCCGAAATGCGCAAGCGCGGCTACTACCAGTTTTACGACGCCTACATAAGGTACCAGGCCGACACCAGCGTTGGCGGGCGCGGTGTAAACCTTAAGCTGCTGCTGCTCAAGGAACCTGCCGAAGCCGGCAATCCGCCGCGCAACCACCGGCTGTTTTACGTGGATAAGTTGGTAATTAACCCCGACTACAACCCCGAAGAGGCCCTGAGCGACCCGGCCTATATGGTGGGCTGGGATACCATTCGCGAGCACGGGGTGGAGGTGCTGTGCCATCGCTGCGATAGCCTCAAGGAAAAGCCGAGGCTAAAGCCAAGCGTGCTGGCCATCAACAACCTCATTAAGGTAGGGCAGCTGTACAACGAGCAGGATGTCAGCTACACCCGCGCCAATATGAACAACCTGCGCCAGTTTAAGTCGGTCATCATCCGCTTTGACGATCCGCCCGCCGGCCTTCTGCTCCCCGATAGCGGGCCCATTCCCATGCGGGGTAGCCTTATCCTGTCGCCCATGAAGCAGCAAAGCTACACCTGGGGTGGCGAGGTTTCGCTCAGCGGAAGCGGGCTCTTCGGCTGCTCGCTTACGGGCAGCTACCAGCACAAAAATTTATTTCGGGGGGCCGAGATTTTGGACGTGAGCCTTACCGGAGCCTTTCAAAAGGTGCAGGTGTACGCCGACTCGGCGCCCGAAAACTCGTACGAGCTGGGCGCCTCGGTGTCGCTCAATATTCCCAGGTTCCTGGTGCCGATTAATATGGCGTTCTACCGCAGCGTGTACAGCCCGCGTACGCAGATAGCCGTGTCGGGCGACTTTCAGCAGCGCCCCGACTACACCCGGGCCCTCGGCTCGTTTACCTTTGGCTACTCCTGGCGCAACCGGAAGCGCATGACCTACATATTCAACCCGGTGGATATGGACATTATCAACGTGCTCAAGATAACCGACGCGTTTAAGGCCAGCATTGAGGACAACCCCTACATGCTCAGCTCCTACCAGAATGCCTTCCTGCTGGGCTCCACCACCTCGGCCATTTACATCCAGCGCGGCGCAAACCTCCGCAGGCAGTACCACATTCGCGGCGACGTGGAGCTGAAGGGAAATCTGCTGTGGGCAGCTTACAAAGCCTTTGGCGTTACGCCTCAGCCCGATACCGTTCACGACCACTACGAGGTGTGGGGCACGAGCTTTGCGCAGTTTGCCAAGTTCGACCTCTCGTTTACCGGGCTTTACACCTTTAGCCCTGCCAACGCCGTGGCCATACGGGCGCTTGGCGGCGTGGGTATTCCCTACGGCAACTCCTACTCGCTGCCCTTTGATAAAATGTACTACGCCGGAGGAGCCAACAGCTTGCGCGGGTGGCAAATTCGAACTGTAGGCCCCGGCTCCTACAGCCCCGATAGCAGCAATATGATGAACCACCTGGCTGATATGCGGTTGGAGTTCAATGCCGAGTACCGCTTTAAGCTCTTTTGGAAGCTCGAGGGGGCGCTGTTTGCCGATGTGGGCAACGTGTGGGCCATCCGCCGCGCCGACTCGCGGGAGGGCGCGCTTTTCAGGCTGCAGGATTTGCCGCAGCAAATAGCCGTTGACTGGGGGCTGGGCTTAAGGCTCAACCTGAGCGTACTCATCATTCGCCTGGATTACGGCATGCGGGTGCACGACCCCGCCGTGCAGGGCGCTTACTTTGTACAGCCCAAAAACTGGTTCTCCAATGGCTTCAACTCCCTGTTCATAGCCCTGGGCTACCCGTTTGCGCTGTAGTTTCTTAGGGTTTTGTAAATGTTAGAAACTGTTTTGAATTTTATAAAAAGAAATTTTACTCCCGCAGGGAGTATATTTTATTAACCGTGGGTGTCGCTTGCCCGCTGGCGAAGCAGGCGGGCCAAGCAAACCCACGGTACATTCAAGTTTAACCCCTGCAGGGCTAAAACCACACATGTAGATATAATGCTGATTATTATGCAAGCATATAAATTCAAAACAGCCTCTTAGACAGAATTTACAGGATTAGCTTCGCCGAGCTTCAGCTAACATGAAAAAGGTCCTGCAAACCCTGTTAACCGTTAGCTCGGCGAAGCCAATCCTGTCTAATTAGTAGCAATGTTTTTTTCTATGAAAAAACGTTTTCTCAAAGACTTTTTTTCGTTTACGAGGGGCGAACAGCAGAGCATTATGGTGCTTGCTGCGCTGCTGCTGGTGCTTATTGCGCTGCCGCTTGTTATAAGGCATTGTGCTACGCAAAAAGCACCCTCCGAGGTGGAGCGCTTGCGCCAATTGGCCAACCGCCTGGGCGAGGCCGCGCCACCGCAGTACGACCAGCTGGCCGATACAAAAACGTATGGCGGCGGACGCAAGAAGGCGGAGCAGCCTGCCTTTACCTTCGATCCCAACACCATAGGGCGCGATTCGCTCCTGCTGCTTGGCTTTTCGCCCAAGCAAACCGATGCCATTTTAAAGTACCGCGGGCGGGGTTCGGGCTTTCGCTCCGCAGCCGATTTCTTTAAGCTGGGCGTAATAACCGACAGGCAGCGCGAGCGCCTGCAAGCCTACGCTCTGGTGGCCCCGCGTGCGGATGCTAAAAGCTTTGTGCGCGACACCTTGGCCCGAAAAACCTACACGCCCAGGCCGCCGGTGGAGCTCAACTCGGCCGACACCGCCATGCTCAACGCCTTGCCGGGCATTGGTGCTTACCTCTCGCAGCGCATAGTGGAGTACCGCGAGCAGCTGGGCGGATACGCGTCGCTGGAGCAGCTGCTTGAGATTCGCTACTTCGATGCCGAAAAGCTGCAGCGTCTTGCCCCGCGCCTAACCCTCGATACGCAGCAGCTAAGGCAGCTCGAGCTGATCCCCGAGAACCTCGACCTCATGCGTCGCCACCCGTACATCGGCGCCTACGCTGCCCGCGGCATAGCCCAGCTTGCCAAGCGCAAGGGCGGCCCCGCCACCCTCGACGAGCTGGTGCAAAACAATATCCTTACCGCCGACAAGGCCGAGAAGCTGAAGCCTTATGTGAAGTAGCGGCTTACGGATAAGAGTCTTGCCTTAAAATTCATTGAAATTATTCACAAAAACAAGAAAAGATTCAGCAAAATTGGAAGTCCGGCTACATGGACTTTCCACCTTTTTTGAACAGCCTCTTTTGTGAGTAGGTTTTGCGTGCGTGCAAACGTTTTTTACAAGTAAACAGAGGTGTAACCTCCCGATATTTTGTTAACTTTGTACCTCTTTTATCCAAAAAAGAAGAAAAAGTAGAATTATTATTTATTCATCTTTAATTATTTACTTATGATTTCGTACAAAGATTTGGGCCTTGTAAACTCAAGGGAGCTTTTCAAAAAGGCCATGGCGGGAAAGTATGCCATTCCCGCGTTTAACTTCAACAATATGGAGCAGCTGCAGGCCATTGTGCAAGCTTGCGCCGAGACAAAGTCTCCCGTTATTTTGCAGGTATCGAGCGGCGCGCGCAAGTACGCCAACCAAACCATGCTGCGCTACATGGCGCAGGGCGCTGTGGAGTACGCCAAGGAGCTGGGCGTAAACGTACCCATAGTGCTCCACCTCGACCACGGCGATACGTTTGAGCTGTGCAAGAGCTGCATTGAATACGGCTTTTCGAGCGTGATGATCGACGGCTCGCACCACTCGTACAACGAGAACGTGGAGCTGACCGCCAAGGTGGTGGAGTACGCCCACAAGTACGATGTAACCGTTGAGGGCGAGCTGGGCGTGCTGGCAGGTGTTGAGGATGAGGTTTCGGCCGAGCACCACACCTACACGCAGCCCGAAGAGGTGGAAGACTTTTTGAAAAAAACCGGCGTTGACTCGCTGGCTATCTCCATCGGAACCTCGCACGGCGCCAACAAGTTTAAGCCCGAGCAGTGCACCCGCAACGCCGAGGGCATTCTGATTCCGCCCCCCCTGCGCTTCGATATTTTGGAGGAAATCGAAAAGCGCATTCCCGGCTTCCCCATTGTGCTGCACGGCGCTTCGAGCGTGCCCCAGGACCAGGTGGCCATTATCAACAAGTATGGCGGAGCGCTCAAGGACGCCGTGGGCATTCCCGAGGAGCAGCTGCGCCGCGCCGCAACTTCGGCTGTGTGCAAAATCAACATCGACAGCGATGCACGCCTGGCCATGACGGCTTCGGTGCGCGAGGTGTTTGCCACCAAGCCCGCCGAGTTCGACCCGCGCAAGTACCTGGGTCCGGCCCGCGACAACCTCAAGCAGCTCTACATGCACAAGATTGTAAACGTGCTGGGTAGCGCTAACCAAATTTAGCGCAAGGATTCATTGCCGCCTGCTTTAGCTGACGGTTGGTAAGCCCATGGAATTTTGCGCGCGGAG
This sequence comes from Bacteroidales bacterium, assembly GCA_031549685.1. GTDB lineage: Bacteria > Bacteroidota > Bacteroidia > Bacteroidales > UBA932 > JAITMY01. The sequence goes on from JAVBPG010000042.1 coordinate 5,268, forward strand.
AACAAGTGTTAATCTTAGGAAAACACTTGCTCCGCGCGCTTTTCATTGCCCACTGTCCCTCCTTACTCCACATTCACCAGGTCAGCTACGCTTACGTCCAGCGCGTAGGCTATTTTGTAGAGCGTTTTTACGGTAAGATTCGTTTTGCCGGCCTCAATGCGCGACATATTCGAGGTCTCAAAGTTACATGCGGCTGCCAAATCCTGAGCGCTTACGCCCCGCTCCCTCCTTAGGTATCTTATTTGCTCTCCGATTTTTATCAGCAACCTTTCAGCGCTAATCATAAATCCTCCTTTTGTTATCGTAGTTGATAACAAAGGTTTTTTATTATCTTTGCTAGTCGCTTATCATAAATGATAAGTTTTCTTGTGTAAAAGTAATGTCGAAATAGCCGCTTGAACGTTAATTAATCATGGATAGTATTCTTAACAGCTTACAGGAAGTGGTTGTGGAAAAACCAGCAGATGTTATTATTCGCCAAATCAAAAGCCTGATTGCAGAAGGTCAGCTTAAGGCGGGTGATAGGTTGCCTTCGGAGCGCAAGCTCTCCGAGCGTTTTGGGGTGGGGCGCACCTACGTGCGCGACGCTATTAAGCAGCTGGAGTTTTACGGGGTGTTGCGTACGCTGCCGCAAAGCGGAACAGCGGTTGTTGGACTTGACTTGGCCGATTTGCAGCGACTTATAGGAGATTTGCTGAGTACCTATCGCGATTTGCATAAGCTGTCGCCCGAGGAGGAAAGCAAGCTGCAGGATTTGTATAAAAAGGAAATGTTTTTACACTAAAATATAGAAATCTTCTAGTACTGCTCCTTTTCGTTCGGAAAATCACCGCTCTTTACATCGGCTACGTACTGCTCAAAGGCGCTTTTGGCCACATCGTACAGGCTGGCGTACCGGCGGAGAAAGCGGGGCGAGAAATCCTTCGAAAGCCCCAGCATGTCGTGCATAACCAGCACCTGCCCATCTACGCCGCTGCCCGCGCCAATGCCTATAATGGGTATTTTGAGCTCACTTGCCACGCGTGTACCCAGCACGGCCGGGATTTTCTCAAGCACTATGGCAAAGCATCCGGCCTCCTCAAGCAGGTGCGCGTCCTTTACTAGCTTTTCCGCCTCGGCGGCCTCCTTGGCGCGCACGGTGTAGGTGCCGAACTTATTGATGGCCTGCGGTGTTAACCCGAGGTGCCCCATTACCGGAATGCCGGCGCAGAGCACGCGCTCTATCGACTCCAGAATTTCTTCGCCACCCTCCATTTTTACGGCGTCGGCACCGCTTTCCTTCATAATGCGAATGGCGGAGTGTAGCGCCTCCTTAGAGTTACCCTGGTAGGAGCCAAAGGGTAAATCGACCACTACCATGGCTTTTTTGACGGCGCGCACCACCGACTGCGCGTGGTAAATCATTTGGTCGAGCGTAATGGGCAGCGTGGTGTCGTGCCCGGCCATTACGTTGGCGGCCGAGTCGCCCACCAGCACCACATCCATGCCCACCGAATCGACAATGCGCCCCATGGTGTAGTCGTAGGTGGTGAGCATGGCTATTTTTTCGCTGCGCTGCTTTTTTTCCATCAGGCGCTGCGTGGTAATGATGCGTTCTTTTCCTTCGGTTGACATCGCTTATGGGTTTAAAATTTAAGGTTTAAAGTTTAGGCATTGTTAACAAAATATAGTTTTAGACAGGATTGGCTTCGCCGAGCTAACGGTTAACATGATTTGCAGGATTTTTCATGTCAATCATGTTAATCCTGTCTAAAATAAATTTATTGTAATACGCTAATAATCAAAATTAAATAAAAATACCAATCCTTAGATTTTTATGAATTGGCTTAATAATCTATTCGCCATCATTAGTCAATGCTATATTTGATTAACAATGCCAAAGTTTAAGGTTAGGCTTCGCTTGTTGCGTTTTCCTTTTGAGCGGCAGCGGCTCTTGGCGGAAAGGCTACCTCCCAAATGGCGTTGGTGGGGCATTCGCCGGGGCACTTGCGGCACAGCTTGCACTTTTGCGGGTCGATGTAGGCCAGGTTGTTGCTCATGGTAATGGCCTCGTAGGCGCACACCTTGTGGCACTTGGTGCAGCCGGTGCAGGCCACGGTGCAGGCCTTTTTGGCCACGCCGCCCTTATCCTTGTTGATGCACGAAACGAAGATGCGCTTGCCCTTGGGGCCTTTTCTGCGCAGCTCAATAATGAGCTTGGGGCAGGCCTTGACGCAGGCGCCACAGGCGGTGCACTTCTCCTCGTCCACCACGGGAAGCCCCGTGGCCTCGTCCATGTGCAGGGCGTCGAACTTGCACGATAGGGCGCAGTCGCCCTTGCCCAAGCAGCCGTACGAGCAGCCGGTATCGCCGCTGTAGAGCGAGGCGGCAATGGCGCACGACGAGGCGCCCTCGTACAGGTTCGTGCGCGGACGGTGCGCGTAGCTGCCGTTGCAGCGCACCACCGCAACCTGGGGCTCCTTTTCGGCGGCAGCCTTGCCTAAAATTTTGGCTACGTTGGCCATGCAGCTGTTGCCGCCCACGGGGCAGTACAGCAGCGATAAATCGTCGGCGCTTACGGCCGCCGTGGCAAAGGCGCGGCAGCCGGCGTAGCCGCATCCGCCGCAGTTGGCGCCCGGCAGGGCCGCCTCGACATCGTCAATGCGCGGATCCTCAAAAACCTTAAATTTTTGGGCAACTAAATACAAAACAACCGCAAGCAGGATGCCGAGAATGGTAAGCGTTGCAATTGTAATAATAATGGAGGAGCTCATGAACGTTAATGTTAGGGAAAGTTTAAATCGCCGGATATTTTTCGAGCGTAAAGTTGAATTCTTTATCCAGCCGGTTGCGGAAAAAGTACAGCGCAATGTAGTACAAAGCCAGTATTCCTAAAGAAATCAGGCCTGCTGCACCCTCGGGCAACCCTGCCGAAAAAAGGATGAGGAGGCTTGCCACCAGCACCACCAGCGGGAGCACGTAGGCCAGCATTACGGCCCTGCGCCCGAGCGATTGATTCATGACCACATTGACCGGTTCGCCCACCTCAAACTGCTGTAGCCCGGGCATTACCTGTATCATCTTATCCTGCACATCGGCCATGGAGCAGGCGCCTTTGGCGTGGCACGTGCCGCAGGCCGATACGCTCTCAATGCGCACCAGCACGCCGTGCTCATCAATCTGCTCAACGACGCCGGGGTGTGAAATTTTGTTGGACATATTTAAATCAAAATGCGTAAATCCACGCAAAGGTAAGCATTAAAAACGCTTTGGCAAGTGGGTGCAATGTAAAGTTGTGGCTACTATGAGGCGTAAGCCGTTGCAAAGCGTTGCGGCTGCCTCTTGCTACAGCTTGCTTTTCATGGGGTACTTCAGATTCTCCCAGCTCTTGATGCGCGCGCGGATGCTGCCCACCTTAATGGGCGCTTCGACGTACACCGGCACCCGATTTTCGTCATCGGTTACCCAAAAAAACACCTGCTCCTTGCCGGTAAAAACGCTGCCCGCGATGAGGCTTCCCGAGAACTTCAGCGTCCTGAATTTGCCCACCCCCTTTACCTTTACCTCCTCGGCTCCGTACAGCTTGTAGTTGATGTTGTAAACTTTGTTGTCCATGGCCAGTTGCACAGTGTAGGTGTTGCCTACTTTCATTCTCGAAAAATCGCAGCAGCGGTAGTAGTAAAACAGCGATACCACATCGAAGGTGCAGGGCGTGAGGCGCAGCGTATCCAGCTCGGCCGGCTGCGGCTTATCCAGGCGCTGGGTGGAGGAGTAGAGCAGGGTATCCTTCCAGCTGTAGTGCCCGAAGCTGTTGCGGCGGTAGCCACCCTCATCGATGTTGCGCTGCATGTAAAACGGCTGCAAGGTTTTTGCATCAATTTTGGTGGAGAAGTAGTCGCGCACGGTAAAAAAATTATCGAAGAAAGCCTGAGTTTTCCCGTTGACCTCAATGTGGTAAAACGGCTTTTTCTTTTCCTCCTTCAGCGAGGTCAGGAATTCCACCTCGCCTACGTTGATCCACACGCCCCACGTGTAGCTGATGGTGTAGGTAACCTTTTCGCCCGACCGGAAAACGGGCTCGCGCTTGCTCATGTCGAACAGCAGGCACTCGCCTTGGGCAAAGGTGCTGGTGGTGAGAATAAAAAGGGCGAAACAAAAAAGCGCTTTACGGGCAGCATATTTAGCTACCCTCCTAAAGGGGGCGCTAACGATGCTGCGCTTGCCCGCGGCATCATTGCGAGCGAAGCGCGGCAAGCTTTTGCTTTGCGCCGTTGGCGCAACCGGAGAGATTGCTTCGTCGTTCCTCCTCGCAATGACGCTACGAGGTAAGCATTGTACAAGTCCACAATTATTATAGCCCGGCCGGTGGCGGGGTTGGGGGTAAAATAGGGAAGGGTTAAGCACTACTTCAATGTCAAAATTGTAAAACGATATTTTCTAACTTATTACGCTGTAATCTCTTGCGCTTTGCTTATTTTTGCTGAGCGTTTGCAGCAGCAGCGCATTCTTGCTGTCGCTCAGCAGCGGGTCGTCCTCCAGTATTTGTTCGGCCACCTTGCGCGCGTACTCCAAAATTTTTCCGTCCTTCCCAAGGTTTGCAATGCGTAAGTCGAACGCCATGCCGCTTTGCATGGTGCCCTCCAGGTCGCCGGGCCCGCGCAGCTGGAGGTCGGCCTCGGCAATTTCAAAGCCGTCGTTGGTGCTGCACATCATGCTGAGGCGGTAGCGGCTGTCGCTGCTCAGCTTCACATCGCTCATCAGTATGCAAAACGATTGTTCGGCGCCGCGCCCCACGCGCCCGCGCAGCTGGTGCAGCTGGGCCAGGCCAAAGCGCTCGGCGCTTTCGATTACCATTACGCTGGCGTTGGGCACGTTCACGCCCACCTCAATGACCGAGGTGGCCACCATAATGCTGGCCTCGCCGCGCACAAACTCCTGCATGGCCCTGTCCTTTTCATCGTTTTTGAGCTTGCCGTGCACCATGCACACCTTATAGTTAGGCGCGGGAAAGTTGTACGTAATCATTTCCCAGCCCTCCTCTAGGTTTTTGTAGTCCATCTTTTCGGACTCCTTAATGAGCGGGTAAACAACGTACACCTGCCGTCCGGCTTTTATTTGCTCGCGCAGAAAGTCGAATACCTGGCCGCGCTTGCTGTCGAAGTAGTGCACGGTTTTTATGGGCTTGCGCCCCGGCGGCAGCTCGTCGATTACCGACACGTCGAGGTCGCCGTAGAGCGTCATGGCCAGCGTGCGCGGAATGGGCGTGGCGGTCATCACCAGGATGTGCGGCGGGTGGTCGCTCTTTTCCCACATTTTGCCGCGCTGCGCCACGCCGAAGCGGTGCTGCTCGTCAATGATCACCAATCCTAAGTTCTTGAACTGCACCGTGTCCTCAATGAGCGCATGCGTTCCGATGAGGATGTGAATTTCGCCGCTGAGCAGTTTCTCGAACAGCGCCGCGCGCTCCGATTTTTTGGTGGATCCGGTGAGCAGCGCCACGTTTACGGGAATGCCGTGCAGCATTTCGGTAATGCTTTTGAAGTGCTGTGTGGCCAGAATTTCGGTAGGCGCCATGATGCACGACTGAAACCCGTTGTCGGCGGCAATCAACGCGCACATGAGCGCCACCATGGTTTTGCCGCTGCCCACATCGCCCTGCAGCAGGCGGTTCATCTGTTTTCCCGAACCGGTGTCGGTGCGTATTTCCTTGATAACGCGCTTTTGGGCCTTGGTTAGCTCAAATGGTAAATTATTGTGGTAAAATGAGTTGAATAAATCGCCGACCTTCGAAAAGTGAAAGCCGTTGTTGGCCTTGCGGCGGGTGGAGCGCTGCCTGAGCAGGCTCAGCTCAACGTAAAACAGCTCCTCGAACTTGAGCCTGTCCTGCGCCTTCTTCAGCAGCTCGGGCGTTTGCGGAAAGTGAATGTTGAGCAGCGCATCCCTGAGCGGAATGAGCTTGCTCGCCGTGCGAATGTACTCGGGCAGCGTTTCCTCAACTTTGGGCAGGGCCATGCCCAGCAGCGCGCTTTGGTAGCGGTTGAAGGCGCGGGGCCCGAGGCCGTTGTCGCGCAGCCGCTCGGTGCTGCTGTACACCGCCTGAATGTTCGATGTGATTTTTCCCTCCTCCTTGAGCGAGCTCTCCACCTCGGGGTGAACAATGTTGAATTTCCCGTTGAAGGCCGTGGGCTTACCGAAGATGGTGTAGGGCTCCTCCACGCGCAGATTTTTTTCCACGTACGAAATGCCCTTAAACCACACCAGCTCTATGTATCCGGTGCCGTCGGTAAAGACGGCGGTAAGCCTTTTTTGCTTTGCCGATACCTCGCGGAAGCCCGTAATTTTTCCCTTGAGCTGAATGTAGGACAGCTCATCGCTGATTTCGGCAATGGTGTAAATCTTGGTTTTGTCGATGTAGCGAAACGGAAAGGTGCGCAAAAAATCGCCGAAGGTAGCTATGTTGAGCTCCTTGAGCAGCAGCTCGGCGCGCTTAGGCCCAATGCCCGGCAGGAATTTTATTTCGGTGTCCAAAATATTTTGCATAGCAGGACAAAGTTACTCAAAAGCTTGAAAATTTCGTATCTTTGTTAGCTCTGTAAAAAAAATACTCTAAAAGAATTGCGCTTTGTCATAGAGCGTCACTCTGAGCGAAGCGAAGAATCTCAGGCTGAAATACTTTAGCCCAAATGCGCGCGTTTGAGACTCTTCGCTTCGCTCAGAATGACAGGAGGTTACATGCGTGATTTCATTGCAAAATTATAGAGTGAAAGGCCTAATGAAACCCAAGCAAAAAGACATCCTGTCCTTCATGGCCATCATCGCGGTGGTGGTGCTGGTTTGCCTGTTGGCCGGTGCGCTCGGCCTGCGCCTCGACCTCACGGCCGACAAGCGCTACACGCTGTCGGAGCCTACGCGGAAAATGCTGCGCGATCAGCGTGAGCCGCTGTACATCAAGGTCTATTTGGATGGCGAAATGCCGGTGGGCATGCGCCCCCTGCAGCGCGCCGTGCGCGATATGCTGGAGGACATGAAGTCGTACGCCGGAGGCGATTTGCTGGTGGAGTACATCAACCCTTCTGCTGAAAGTAAAAAAAATAGGGAGGCTCTATACCGCGACCTTATGCAGAAGGGCTTGCAGCCGTTTACCGTGCAGGAAAAAAATGCCGAGGGAGGCGTTACGCAGATGGACTTGTTTCCGGGCGCCGTGGTGGCGCTGGGGGGCAGGCTGCAGGCGGTAAATTTTTTGCAAAGCAACCGGCAAGTTTCTACTGAGGAGAACGTTAACAACGCCATACAAAACCTGGAGTACGCTTTTATCAGCGCCGTTGAAGCCTTGGCGCGCAGGGAGCAAAAGCACATTGCGTTTATCGATGGGCACGGGGAGCTGAGCGCGGCGCAGGTAGGCGATATTGCGCGCGAGCTTTCGCCTTACTACCGGGTAAGCCGCGTAACGCCGGGCGGCGATGTGGCCTCGCTCAACGGCTGCGACCTGGCGATAGTGGCCAAGCCCACCAAGCCCTGGAGTGAAGCCGATAAGTTGGTGCTCGACCAGCTGGTCATGCGCGGCGGAAAGGTGGCCTGGTTTGTTGACCCCGTACACGTGCATGAGGATAGCCTGGCCAACGGCCACATGACCTTTGGCCTAGCCGACGACCTCAACCTGAACGATATGTTTTTTTGCTACGGGGCGCGCGTAAACGCCGATGTGGTGCAGGATTTGCAGTGCGCCATGATTCCGGTAAACGTATCTCCGGCCGGCATGCCCGCTAAGTTTGCGCCGCTGCCGTGGACGTACTATCCGCTGCTTTCCGCCTCGTCCGGTAACCCTATTTCGCGCAACCTGAATGTGGTGAAAACCGAGTTTCCGGGCACCATCGATACCCTGGCGGTGCCGGGCGTTGCCAAGGAAATTCTGCTGGCCACCTCGCAGCACTCGCTGGTAAAGGGAGCGCCGTTCTACGTGGGCCTGGAGCAGGTAACGGACGATATTGACCCGAGGCTGTACAACAAAAAGTCGTTGCCCGTGGCGGTGCTTTTGCAGGGAGAGTTTGCCTCTATTTTCCGGCACCGCGTGCTGAGCCCGTACAACAACGGACGCCCCTTTGATTTCATGCCCCAAAGTAAGTTTACCTCGCAGGTGGTGGTGGCCGACGGCGATGTGATTCGCAACGATGTAATGGCCAACGGGACGATTTTGCCCCTGGGCTACGACCGCTACACCAAGCAAATTTTGTACGGCAACAAGGATTTTGTGAAGAATGTGGTCAACTTTTTGTGCGACGATAGCGGCCTTATGTCCTTGCGTGGCAAGGTGGTAACCCTGCGCCTGCTTGACCGGGTGCGGGTGGTGCGCGAGCGCAACCTGTGGATTGCGCTAAACACCGTAGCGCCCATTGTGGTGCTGGCCGCCGGAGGGCTGCTGTTTGTATATTGGAGAAAAAGGAAGTACGCAAGGTAGCTGAGCCTCACTAGGCTTTGAGACCCTGTTCGGGGTGTCATTGCGGGTTTGACCCGCAATCTCCTGATGTGTGTGCGCTTCAAGGACTTTCTTATCTTATGGTTTTGTGTGAATATTGAATTGATGACAGAACAAGAGCTTTTGACAGAAGGAAAAATGCTGCCCCTGGTGGAGGACTTCTACACCATACAGGGCGAGGGGTTTCATACGGGCAAGCCCGCGTACTTCATTCGCCTTGGCGGCTGCGATGTGGGTTGCCGCTGGTGCGACGCCAAGCAAACGTGGAATGCGAAGGTTTTTCCGCCCGTTTTGACCGATGAAATTGTGAAGCGGGCGCTTTCGTACCCCGCGCAGGCGGTGGTGGTAACCGGCGGCGAGCCGCTGAACTACAACCTTGAATATCTTTGCAATACCTTGAAAGATAGCGGGGTGCAAACTTTTTTGGAAACCTCGGGCTCGCAGCCTTTGTCGGGCTTGTGGGATTGGATTTGCCTTTCGCCGAAGCAAAAGCAAGCGCCGCTGCCCGAAATTTTTACCAAGGCCAGCGAGCTGAAGGTCATTGTGGAGGAGGAAAAGGATTTGCGCTGGGCCGAGGAGTGCGCCGCCAAGGTTTCGAGCGCGTGCCTGCTGTTTTTGCAGCCGGAGTGGAGTAGGCATAAGGCGATTATGCCCACCATAGTGGAGTACGCCAAGCAGCACCCGCGCTGGAATATTTCCATTCAGGCGCACAAGTTTATGGAGGTGCCGTAAATAAAAGTTGACCATGAGAATAGCTATTTTATCTCCATTCTATCCATATAGAGGTGGCATTGCCGAATTCAGCAATATGCTGTACGGCGCCCTGCGCGAGCAGGGGCATGAGGTGCAGGCGGTAACGTTTACGCGCATGTACCCTGATTTTTTATTCCCCGGAAAAACCCAATACGTGGAGGGGGTTTCGGGCTTCGAGCAGCTGAAGGCGGAAAGAATTCTGGATAGCATAAATCCGTTTTCCTATGTTAAAACTGCCCGACAAATTAGGAAGTTTAAGCCGGATGTGGTAATAGTTTCCTACTGGATGACGTTTTTTATTCCCGCCTACTCAGCTGTGCTGTTTTTACTTGGGCGCAAAGCTAAAACCATTACGCTTTTTCATAATGTAATCTCGCACGAACCTCGCAAGCTCGATAGGTTTTTGACAAAATTCTTTATAAAAAGAGCCTCCGCATCGCTTGTTTTAAGTAATGCCGTGAAGTCGGATTTGCTTACGTTGAACCCTGCTGCTAAATATTTGTACTCTCCGCATCCGCTTTACAACCATTTTGGTAGCGCTATGGAGAGGCTACAGGCGCAGTACCGCCTGGGCTTAAATCCGAACAAAAAAACGCTGCTTTTTTTTGGCCTGATACGCGACTACAAAGGCCTGGATTTACTCATTGAGGCGTTTGGCAAGCTGCCGTCGGACTACCAGCTGCTGATAGCCGGCGAGCCGTACGGCGATTTTGAAAAATACGCCAAGCAAATTGCCGCCCTGCCCAACGCGCAGGATGTACACTACGAGGCGCGCTACATTAAGGACGATGAGGTGCCGCTGTTTTTCTCTGCCGCTGATGTGTGCATTTTGCCGTACCGCTCGGCCACGCAGAGCGGTATTACCTCCATAGCGTACCACTTCAACCTGCCCATGATTGCTACCAACGTAGGCGGGCTGCAGGAGAGCGTCCGCGATGGCGAAAACGGCGTGGTGGTTGCTCCCCGCGTTGATGATATTGTGGGCGGCGTTAACCGCTTTTTTGCCGGGGACAACCGGGAAAAGTTTGCGGGCGCCATTGCGCAGCTGAAAAAAGAACTCTCGTGGGAGGCGCTGGCCAAAGCCATAACCGATTTTAGCCAAACGCTGTAGCCATGGTTGATTTTGCCGCCTCCCTATCGGTTCGGATAGCCCGCATTGCGGCGGCCTGCGAGCTGCAGGATATGGGCACGCCTTTTGCCTTGCTACACGTTCCCGAAAAAAACATAGCCTTTCATTTGGTGGACCTGGACACCTATAAGCTGCTCGCTGCCCACCGCAGCTGCGAGCTTTTCTTTAGGGATTTGTCAAAGCGATACGAGCGGCAGGGCGTTCAGCTCATTCACGTCTGGGAGGATGTTTGGCGTCGACAAACCGCTCAGGTAGAGGCGCGCATTGAGGCCTTGATGGGCCGGTTTACGCGCTACCACGCACGGCTTACCACGGTAAAAAAAATTACCAACCCGGTGCTGGTGGGTTTTTTGGCTCAGCACCACCTGCAGGTTCCCCTTGGCGGGCGGTACAAGTACGGGCTTTTTTACAAGGACGAGCTGCTGGCGGTGGCATCGTTCAGCGCTGTGCGCCCCATGGTGCGGAGCGGGGTGGAGTACCGCTCGCACGAGCTGCTTCGCTTTGCCAATAAAACGGGCTGTGTGGTGGCGGGCGGCCTGGGCAAGTTGCTTTCGCACTTTATCAAAGAGCAGCACCCCGATGATATTATGACCTACGTGGATTGCGATTGGGGCAACGGAAAAGGCTACAAAATGCTGGGGTTTGAAGAGGTGGGAGCGCTGCCTCCGCAGAAATTTTTGTTAGATGAAAAGAGTAATGCTCGCTACTATGAGCGCCTGCTGCCGGATAATGAAAAGGAAGAGTTTTTTGTAAATATTTTTAATTCAGGAAGTTATAAATGTGTAAGAGATGTAAAAAGCAAGGGGTAGGGCAGGAGTTTTATACTTACTGCAATTTTTCTATCTTTGCAATCCTTTTGGTCCCATAGCTCAGCTGGATAGAGCAACAGATTTCTAATCTGTCGGCCGCAGGTTCGAATCCTGCTGGGATCACGCAAAAAGGGCTGCCATCGCAATAAGATGGCAGCCCTTTTTTCACGCTAAGTAAAACACCTCTTTTATATCAATACTGATAGGTGAATTATCGGGGTTTACTTCCATAATGTCGGCCATGTAGTCCCACCATTTTTTTACAATCGGATTGCCGCCCAAGTCTTGAGATGAGGCATCACCAGATACCTTTTGCGTAGCAAAAAGAATGTTGGTGTCTTTGTCCCAAAAGATGGAGTAGTCGCTTACCCCTGTTGATTTGATAAGGGCGGCCAACTCCGGCCAAATAGCGTTGTGTCGTTTCTCATACTCAGCCTCCATGCCGGGCTTGAGTATCATTTTAAATCCTTTACGTACCATAAAATTTAGTTTTTGATTGAGATTTATTGAACAGATAATACCACTATTGACTTTGCCGGAAGCGTGAGTAGCAGCTTTCCCTTGCTGATTTTAGTTGAGCTAAAGCTGGCGGGTGCCACTATGTTGGAATTTTCGAACGTGTTGTGATCGGTAATGTTTTTGGCAGTAAGAATTAAGCCACTTGCGCTTTTGAATTTAGTGTCGCCCAGGTCAATGTTGATCACCCTATCGCCATCGGGGTCAACGTTGGCGAGCGATATGTGCACTACGCCGTTTTTATCTTTAGAGGCTGAGGCGCTAACCATGGGAACATTTTTCTCCCGAACAACCTTGGTGTCGCACATGATGTCGAGCGGCAGGTGGGTAGCATCCTGGTGCACCTGGTACATGTTAAATACGTGATAGGTAGGCGTAAGCACCATTTTGTCGTCTTTGGTTAGTATCATCGATTGCAGCACATTAACTATTTGCGCTATGTTGGTCATTTGCACGCGGTCGGTGTATTTATGAAATACGTTGAGGCTTAAAGCAGCCACAAACGCATCGCGCATAGTGTTTTGCTGGTATAGGAATCCTGGGTTTGTACCGGGTTCTACATCCCACCAGGTTCCCCACTCATCCACCATTAAGCCTACTTTTTTTGCCTTATCGTACTTATCCATGATTTCGATGTGTTTTTTCACAACATCTTCTATCTCCAGGCATTTGCCAATAGTCCAAAAGTAGGCCTCTTTGTCAAATTGTGTGGCAGATCCTTTACTCCCTTTCCATCCGGTAACAGTATAGTAATGAAGCGATAGTCCATGCATTCGGGTGCCTGCATTTTTCATCAGCGTTTCAGTCCAATTGTAGTCGTAGTCGCTGGCGCCGCTGGCTATTTTGAAGAGCTTATTTTCGTCGAAGTTACGGCAGTAGGTGGAGTAGCGGCGGTACAGGTCGGCGTAGTACTCGGGGCGCATGCTGCCGCCACAGCCCCAGCTCTCGTTGCCCACGCCGAGATATTTTACCTTCCATGGTTTTTCGCGTCCGTTCCGGCGGCGCAGGTTGGCCATGGGGCTATCGCCGTCGGAAGTCATGTACTCTACCCACTTGGCCATTTCCTCCACGGTGCCGCTGCCCACATTGGCGCTCACATATGGTTCGCATTCCAGCAGCTCGCAGAGGTTAAGAAATTCATGGGTGCCAAAGCTGTTGTCCTCTACTACTCCTCCCCAGTTGTTGTTTACCATTTTAGGGCGATTCTCGCGAGGTCCAATGCCGTCCATCCAGTGATATTCGTCAGCAAAGCACCCGCCGGGCCAGCGCAGGTTGGGAATTTTAAGTGCTTTGAGCGCTGTTAGCACATCGTTGCGGTAGCCGTTGGTATTAGGAATGGATGAATTCTCGCCAACCCAAATGCCGCCGTATATGCACGAGCCAAGATGCTCGGCAAATTGTCCGTAAATATGCTTGCTAATGATTTGCTTACCCTGTTCGGGGTAGATGCGAATGCTGACTTCTTTGCTTTGGGCAGATAGGAAATTTGCACAGCAGCATAGGGTAATGGTCAGAAAAAATCTTTGCATAAAAATAGGTGTTGGTTATTTTTATGCAAAGAAATTCTTTTAGCCTTATGCTAAGATGTAAAAGCGTCCCGAAAGAATGGAATTTTGTTCAGAGCCAGGCTTTAACTAGAATTTAATTCGATATAGGTTAAAAGAATTAGGCTCTGATTTTATATTTAACGTATTGCTATTTAATACCGTGCTGCTATTTTGAGGTGTAATACTATTGGGGCTGTCCAGCGTGTTTTCCTGATCCGGTTTTCCATGCAAAGTAATGACTTCGACTTGGGGTTGTATTACCATCTTTTTGTTTACTCCTTCCAGTTTTATGTTAATGCTTTTTTGTTCGGCAGAAGTATTGACCAACTTAATAATGAATTCCTTTTTCTGGGTATCAATAGTTGCGCTTGCATAGAGACCATCCTGTCCGGTAGCAGCCTGATTATTGTGGGTGAGGGATAGTACATTTGTACCTTTATACGTAGCGTACAGCTGTTGAACATAGTAGCTTGGCGTGCGCACGCAGCGCAGGTTGTCAAACCAAATGAGGTCGGGACGCCACTGCCAAGCATCAACGTGGGCAAACAGGGGAGCGTAGGTGCACATGTGTACCACATCGGCATTGCGCTCAAGTCCTGTCATAAACGCCGATTCGCACAACGCGGCTTCATAAGTATTCTTTTTGCTTTTTGGATGGCAGGCGTATTCTCCGGCAAAAACTTTTGGTCCTTTGCGGTCGTAGCTGTCGTAGCGCGTAGCTTCCTTCAAAAACCACTCGGGAGAGCGGTAGTAGTGCTCGTCAACCAAGTCCACCTTTAGCCGCTTCATCTCCGGCCATAGGTAGTCAAAGTCTTTGCCCTCGGCCTGCGGCCCGGAGCTGCCAATGATTTTTATTTGCGGATACGCCTTGCGAATGGCCTTTATAAATTGCTCCAGCCTTTCGGGGTACTCTTGGCCCCACTGCTCGTTGCCTATGCCAATAAATTTAAGGTTGAAAGGCTCCGGGTGTCCCATGTCGGCGCGCAGCTTGCCCCATGTGCTTGTTGCGCTGCCATTGGCAAATTCAATGAGGTCGAGCGCGTCTTGAATGTAGCATTCCAGGCTGTCGGTGTGTACATGCGCCTCCTGATTTTTGTTCTGGTACTGGCAGGCTAAACCGCAGTTGAGCACGGGCAGCGGTTCGGCTCCCAAATCCTCGGAGAGCAGAAAGAATTCGTAGAATCCTAATCCGTACGATTGAAAATAGTCGGGGTAAAAGCGGTGCGGAAAGGTGTAGTGCCAGCGGTTCTCATTCAACGGACGATTTTCTACAGGGCCTACTGATTTCTTCCAATCGTAGCGTGTTTCTAAATCGGTGCCCTCTACAATGCATCCGCCGGGAAAGCGAAATACGCCCGGCTTAAGTTCGGCTAGCGCTTGTGCTAAATCCTTGCGCAAGCCGTTTTCGCGCTCTCTCCACGTATCTGCCGGGAATAGCGATATGTGCTCCAAATCTATAGAGCCAGTAGAAGTCAAGAAGATACGGAGGTTCGCGCGCGCTTCCTCTTTTTTTGAAGTTAGCATCAGCTCGTATCTTTTCCACTCTTTAGAGTCAACGGTTAGCTCCCTTTTTTCAAAAGGGTTATTGTCGCTATCCACCAGCTCTACCCTTATTTTCTGGGTGGCGCTGTTGCTGCTGATTTTTGCCCAAACAGAAAAACGATACTCCGCGTTTTTATGCACGCCAATACCTCTGAACCCTTCATTCTCAATGCCTGTATGCTTGTGCGAATGCTCTGCATTGCTGAGCCGTATGTAGTGTGGATTACGCTCAAACGGAGCGCTGTCGGTGCGGATTTCTACCTTGCCGAAAGTATTCCAACCCATAAATGCTTGAGGAAATTCAAACGAGCGGTTTTTTACGAGCTCCGCATATAGCCCGCCATCGGCACCAAAGTTGATGTCTTCGAAAAATAATCCGTACATGGTGGGCTGAATTTTTGCACCCACGTTTTTTACATCCAGCGTCAGGTTATACTCGGGTTGCTGCGCGTAAAGCGAAAACGAACAAAACGCGGCAAAAAATAAGGTTAGGCCTTTGGTGGAAAAATACTGCATGGTAGATTATTTTGTTGAATAAAGTACAAAGTAGCAAAATATTCTACATGAATGCAAATGCAAAAAAAAGGGGCTATCCAACTCTTGGATAGCCCCTTTTCCCTTTCCCTACCTCTTCTCCCCTGGCCATTTAAACGTTTTGTTGAATTCCTCCCACGTGGTTTTGGTGCTGTAAATTCCTTCGCCCATATATACCATGAACGGGGCAAATTGCTCGGGGGCAAGGTAGCCGCTCTGCACGTGCAGCAGCTGGAACTTTTCATCCATAAATACCACCGAGGGGTAGCTCATCTTACCCTGCAGCAGCGATGCCGCCAGCATGTGGGTTGACCTGCGGCCCTGCCCGGGATTGGTAAATACATGACCTTGAAAGCGAATGGTGTCCATGGTTTCAGCGTTCAGCTTCACAGGGTAGTAGTACCTGTTCATGTACGCGGCAATTTCGGGGTCGCCGAAGGTGTTGCGGTCGTACACCTTGCACCAGCCGCACCAGTCGGTGTACACATCAATAAAAATCTTTTTCGGTTGCTTTTTGCACAACTCCACCGCCTCCTCAAAGTCATACCACTTAATGCTTTGAGCTAGTGCTGCAGCGCCAATGCTCACCAGTAGTAGCGATGCAATAATTTTTTTCATCAAGATATAGTGCTCCTTTTTGCTGTTGTTCATGCAAAAGTACGCTCAAAGCTGCCTGTTGCCCATGCAGGTAGTAATATACTTTGTTAAATTGGGTTGCGCGTATTTCTTATTTAGCTATCTTTAGGCTGTCTGTTTTTCGAAAAATTTTCTAACGACATTTAAACATAAAATCCATGAGCAAAGAAATTTTATCTCTTCAGCCGGCCCGCCTGTGGCAGCATTTTTACGATTTGACACAAATTCCACGCCCCTCTAAAAAGGAGCGCAAGGCGGTGGAGCATGTGGCCGAGTTCGGCAAAAAACTAGGGCTGTTTACCGAGGTCGATAGCGTGGGTAACGTGCTTATACGCAAGCCTGCCACCAAAGGCATGGAGGGCCGCAAGGGCGTCATCCTGCAAGGGCACCTGGATATGGTGCCGCAAAAAAATAGCGATACAAAGCATGATTTTGAAAAAGATCCGATTGATGCATACATCGATGGTGAGTGGGTAAGAGCGCGTGGTACTACGCTGGGGGCCGACAACGGCATTGGCGCTGCAGCCGCCATGGCTATTTTGGAGGCAACGGATGTTGAGCACCCTGCGCTGGAAGCCCTTTTTACCGTTGATGAGGAAACGGGCATGACCGGCGCCTTCAACGTTAAGCCCGGCTGGATGCAGGGCGATATCCTAATGAACCTCGACTCTGAGGATGAGGGCGAGCTCTGCGTGGGGTGCGCCGGCGGCCTGGACGGATCGTTCAGCGCCACCTATGAGGAGCAAAGCGCAGCTGCCGGGGCTGCCTATACGCTAAGCGTAACGGGGCTTAAGGGCGGCCACTCCGGCGTGGACATTGCGCTTGGACGCGGCAACGCCAACAAAATTATTGCCCGTATTCTAAAGCGCCTGACCGAAAAGTGCGGCGTGCAGCTGGCGCAGCTCGAGGGGGGAAACCTGCGCAACGCCATACCGCGCGAGGCCTTTGCTACCATTGTGATAGAAAAAGATAGGGAGCAGGTCGCAAGGCAGGAGCTGGATGCGCTTACGCAGCTCATCAACGCCGAGCTGTCGGCCGTAGATGAGAACTTGAAGGTGGCGCTTGCTGCTGCCGAAGCTCCGCAGAAGGTAATGAATCCACAATCGCAGCTGGCCTTGCTCAACGCCGTGTGCGCCTGCCCCAACGGCGTGGTGCGCATGAGCGATGCCATTCCCGGCCTGGTGGAAACATCGACCAACCTTGCCATTGTAAAAATCGGCGGAGGGCAAATGAGCGCGTCGTGCCTGCTGCGCAGCTCGGTTGATAGCGCCAAGGAATATTTGTCGGAGTGCATGGAGTCGGTGTTTACGCTGGCCGGAGCAAAGAGCGCGTTTACCGGCGGCTATCCGGGCTGGAAGCCCAACCCCGATTCGCCTATTTTGAAGGAGATGGAGGCGCTGTACGAGAAAATGTTCGGCACCAAACCTCACGTGCGTGCCATTCACGCGGGCTTGGAGTGCGGCCTTTTGGGCGGCGGTTACCCCAACATGGATATGATTTCATTCGGCCCCACTATTCTCAACCCCCACTCACCCGACGAGCGCGTAAACGTTCCAACCGTAGAAAAGTGGTGGAAGTATTTACTCGAAACGCTGAAGAATGCTCCGGTGAAGTAAGAAAGTCCTTTTTTACAAAAACTCCCTGAGCATTAATTATGGTGCTTGGGGAGTTTTTTTTGTTGAAATCTTTCGGCACCAACCCCCCAAATCTTTACTACCTTTGATAGTTGCAGTAATTATTTGTAACAACATGACTGTTAGGTATTTGTTGTTTTGTATTTCATTCTCCATTCTCCATTCTCAATTAGTCCATGACGGAGGCGGTTTTAGATAAGCTCAAAATTCTTGCTGAGGCGGCCAAGTACGATGTGTCCTGCGCATCGAGCGGGCACTCGCGCGGCAACAAGGACAAGGGCCTGGGCACGGCGCATGGCTGGGGCATTTGCCACAGCTTTGCCGAGGACGGGCGCTGCGTGTCGCTGCTCAAGATCATGCTTACCAACAACTGCATTTACGACTGCGCCTACTGCGTAAACCGCCGCAGCAACGATGTTAAGCGCACCACCTTTTCGGTTACGGAGCTGGTGGAGCTCACCATGGAGTTTTACCGCCGCAACTACATCGAGGGCTTGTTCCTGAGCTCGGGCGTAGTGCGCAACCCCGACTACACCATGGAGCGCATGGTGCGCGTGGCAAAAGATTTGCGCGAGGTTCATCGATACAACGGCTACATTCACCTCAAGAGTATTCCTGGAGCGAGCCGCGAGCTCGTTACCCAGGCGGGCCTGTACGCCGACCGCCTGAGCGTGAATATTGAAATTCCTACCGAAGAAAATTTGAAGCTGCTGGCGCCCGAAAAGGATTTTCAGAGCGTGTTTCAGCCCATGTCGTTCATCTCGCAGGGAGCATTGGAAAGCGCCGAGGAGCGTCGTAAATACCGCCATGCCCCACGCTTTGCGCCTGCCGGACAAAGTACGCAGCTCATAGTTGGCGCTACGCCTGAAACAGATAAACAAATTTTGCAGCTAAGCACCTCGCTTTACCAACGGCCAACGCTCAAGCGCGTGTACTACTCGGGCTACATTCCCGTTAACGCTAACGATAGCCGCCTGCCGGCCCTGACCACGCCGCCGCTGGTGCGCGAGCACAGACTCTACCAGGCCGACTGGCTCATGCGCTTCTACAGCTTCCGCGCCGACGAAATTGTGGACGACCGCAACCCCAACCTCGACCTGGAGCTCGACCCCAAGCTGACGTACGCCCTGCGCCACCCCGAAATGTTTCCGGTGGACATCAACCGCGCCGACTACGAAACCATTTTGCGCGTACCGGGCATTGGCGTTAAGTCCGCCAAGCTGATAGTAGCCTCGCGGCGTTACGGCAGGCTGAACAGCGAGCAGCTGCGCAAAATGGGCGTGGTAATTAAGCGGGCGCAGTATTTTATTACCTGCGGCGAGCTGGCGCCGTACTCCGTAAAGGAGGTGCGTCCCGAGTTCCTGCGCAAGCTGTTTCTGCCTCCAAAATCGGCAAAGGAAAAGAAGCTGGAGGGGCAGCTGCAGCTGCAGTGGGAGTGAAATGTAAGTGGGCAGTTTGCAGTGGGCAATACGCAGTAGCAGTTTGCAGTAGGCAATATGGGGCATTGTCATCCTGAGTGAAACGAAGGATCTCAAGTTGGTGCAATTTGTTCAAGTCCACGTCATTGCGAGGACGAGGAACGAGGAATCTCAAGCCTCTGTCCTGTCATTGCGGGCTTGATCCGCAATCCCCTCGATTAGGAGATCCCGAATCAAGTTCGGGATGACAGAAAGAGATGAGAGATTGCTTTGCCACGCCACGGCGTGACTCGCAATGACGCCCCTCAATTCAACAATTCAACAATTCAACAGTTCAACTCTTTTGAATTACTTCATCTACGATAAAACCTTTGAGGGCTTGCTGTCGTTGGTATTTGATGCCTACGACAGCAAAGTTTTTCCCGATAAAATACTATCGGAGCAGGAGGTGCTGCCCTTCTTTTCCGATGCTGTTTTTCGCGTAAAAACCAACGAGGAGAAATCGCGGCGGGTGTGGGCCGGGTTGAAGAAGAAGATTTCAGCGGAGGCCATTCGCCAGCTGCCGGTGGCCTATATGAGCGAGCTGCCCGAGGCGGATATGCTGATACTCCGCTACATCTGCAAGGCCTTTGCCGGCAAGCAGTCCATTGAGGTTAACTTTGGCGATGACGACGTGCTGCAGCTGGGAAAAATTTACCGGAAGGTAAGCCGCGAGGCGGAGCGCGTGCGCATGTTCGTTCGCTTTCAAAAAACGGCCGACGGCATATTCTTCGCGCCCTTTGAGCCCAAGTACAACGTGCTTCCGCTGGTGGCCGACTTCTTCGAGGAGCGCTTCGCCGACCAGCCCTTCATCATTTACGATGTCAAGCGCCGCTACGGCTTGTACTACGATTTGCAGAAAACGGTTGAGGTAAATTTCGACAAGCTTGATTTTGATTTTACCACCGGCAAACTGAACGACGAGCAGGCGGCGGCGGACGAAAAAATGTTTCAGCAGCTGTGGAAGGGCTACTTCAAGGCCATTGCCATAAAGGAGCGCGTAAATCCGAAGCTGCACCGGCAGAACTTGCCAAAGCGTTTTTGGAAATTTCTGCCCGAAAAAAATTAACCCCCTGCCTCTGTCCTTGCGAAAAAGAAGCGGCGACACTGTAAATGCCGCCGCTTCTTTTGTGCATACTGCCAGCTGCTACTGCCAGCTTCTTTTTACACCTTCACCTTTACCACCAGCTTCTTTATTTCACCGCTGCCAACCAGGGGCATGTGCACATCCTCGGGGAATAAAATAACGAATTGTCCGGGCTTGATTTCCACGAAGGTATCGGGCTTGTCGGCGTAAAAAATGATGTCCTTCTCGGGGTTGTAGGCATCCTTCACGCTTTTGCAGTCGGGGCGGTAGCTCCAGCCAAAGCTCTCCTTGCCGGCAACGCACAGCTGAATGTCAATGTAGCTATCGTGCGCCTCGTGCTTGGCTGCCTCGGGGGCAAGGCCCTGGCGCACCATGTAGGTAGCGTAAACCTCCTTGCCGTCCACCTCGTACTTCTTCTCCTCGAGTTGCGATAAGTCATTGCTTTGTATGAAGTTGAACGCTTTTTCGAAGCGGGGGTTGAGCGAAAAATATTTTTTCGCGTTGCTTAAGTTGTCGATTATCATAACGAAAATGTTTAAATTTGTTTTTGCAAATATACTGATTGTTTTTGACTGGCAAATAGCGTTGGCAGCTGCCGGCATTCGGTAAGTAAATTATAGTAAACTAAATGGATAGCGCAGAATCGGTAAAAAGAATAGCCTGCATAGGCAGCGGCGGCGTGGCCTCATCGCTGCTGCCGGCGCTGTACGGTGCAGGCTACAAAATTTCGCAGGTGTTTTCGCGTAACCTGCTCAGCGCTCAGGCGTTGGCTAAAGTGGTGGGGGCGTCGGCGGCGGGTAGCTTGGCCGAGCTTGATGCCAACGCCGATGTGTACATTATTACCGTGCCCGACGGCGAAATTGAAAACGTGCTGCGCGACGCCAAATTTGGCAACGGCATGGTGGTGCACACCTCGGGTTCCACCTCTATTGATGTTTTTCGAAAGTACAACATCGGGCGCTGCGGCGTGCTGTATCCGCTGCAAACGTTTAGCCGCCAGCGGGGCGTAAACTTTGCCCGCGTGCCGCTCTACGTCGAGGCGGGAAGCAGCAGCGATACCGTAGAGCTAATGTTCATGGCGCGCAAGCTCTCGGTCGATGTGTCGCAGGCCGACTCGGAAAAGCGCATGATGCTGCACATTGCGGCGGTTTTTGCCTGCAATTTTACTAACCAAATGCTGGCCATATCATCGCAGCTAACCAGAGAGGCGGGGCTGAATTTTGCCTCGCTAAAACCGTTGATTCAGGAAACATTTGAAAAGGCCATGGCGGCCGACGACCCTGCTCAGGTGCAAACCGGCCCGGCGGTACGCGGCGACATGCTTACCGTGCAAAAGCACCTCGACGCCCTGGCAAGCTGGCCCGAGCTGCAGCAAATTTATAAGCTGGTGTCGGAGAGTATAATGGAGAATTGAGAATTGAGAATGGAGAATTGAGAATGGAGAATTGAGAATGGAGAATGGAGAATGGAGAATGGAGAATGGAGAATGGAGAATGGAGAATGGAGAATGGAGAATGGAGAATGGAGAATGGAGAATGAATGTTATCAAGCATCTTTTATCGGTCGCAAATCGCAAATCATAAATCATAAATCATAAATCATAAATCGCAATCGTGAACTACAAAACCAAGCTGCACCACATAAAAGCCTTTGTATTTGATGTTGATGGCGTGTTTACCAACAGCCTTGTGCTGGCCATTCCCGGCGGCGATTTTTTGCGCATGCACAACACCAAGGATGGCTACGCGGTGAGCTACGCAACCAAGCAGGGTTACCCCATAGGTATTATTACGGGCGGCGCCAGCGAGAGCATTCGCGAGCGCTTTAAGATGCTGGGGGTAACCGATGTGTACCTCGCATCGGGCTGCAAGCGCGATGATTTTCGCGACTTCTGCTTTAAGTACGATCTCAAGCCCGAGGAGGTGCTGTTTATGGGCGACGATATTCCCGATATGGAGGTGCTGACCATGTGCGGCGTGGCCACCTGTCCCGCCGATGCGGTGCACGAGGTGAAGGAGGCCTGCCACTACATTTCGGACCGGGACGGCGGCATGGGCTGCGTGCGCGATGTGATAGAGCAAGCGCTGCGCCTGCAAGGTAAGTGGAACTTGCAGAATGGGGTTAGTTCAATATAAACATTTGTCTGTAAGTACGTTAAAGAAAATTTATTCGTGCATTTGTGGCTCTTTTTTTCTTCTATGCTACACGAAAAACTAAAAAACAAAAAGCTCATACTTGCATCGCAGTCGCCGCGCAGGCAGGAGCTGCTGGGGGGGCTTGATGTGGCCTTTGCGCTTGCGCCGCGCTACGAGGTTGACGAGGTGTTTCCGCCCGGTATGCCCAAGGATGAGGTTCCCGTGTATTTGGCTAAGCTCAAGTCGGAGCGCTACCCGCAGCCGCTGGCCGACGACGAAATTTTGATAACGGCCGACACGCTGGTGTGGTGCAAAAATGAATTCCTGGGCAAGCCCAAAAGCAATGAGGACGCCTGCCGCATGCTGTGGCTCATGTCGGGGAGCGTGCACGAGGTGCTTACCGGCGTGTGCCTGCGCAGCGCGCACAAAACCGTTACGTTTTTGGCCTCTACGCTTGTTTATTTTCGCTCGCTTACGCAGGATGAAATGTGCTACTACATAGGTAAGTATAAGCCCATGGACAAGGCCGGTGCCTACGGCATCCAGGAGTGGATTGGCTACGCCGCCATTGAGCGCATTGAGGGCTCATACTATAACGTAATGGGCTTGCCGATGCAAAAATTATATGTGGAGCTGGAAAAATTTGTAGGCTAAACTGCGTTTTAATCGCGTCGCTTTTTCTCAAAATTATTGTTTCACTAAAAACTTTATGTTATGAAGTTCACGTCTGTTTTTGGAGGAATTATTTTGGGCGTTCTTACCTTCTTTTTTGGAGGATGGAAAATTGCCTGGGGAGCAAGCGACATCGTTTTTAACTACGTCAACAGGGTGGGCCTGCAGGGCGACGGGCTTATTTTTGCCATCAACGGCAAGTACTACGGCCTGGTCAACACGCACCGCATGTTCGACTACCCGTTCTTTGCCTGGATACTATTTTTTGGCTCAATTGCGTTTTTTGTCATTGCCATAAGGTCGCTCTTTAAAGGCCGGTAGGCAGCGCCTCTTCATTCTGAGCCTGCAAATTTTAAAGCGTAATCCGTAACCTTGCCAGCTCCTTGGCATCCTCGGTGCGCAGCACGCCGGCGGTGTAGCAGCTCTCGTTGACCTGCTGCAGGCATACCGAGTAGTGCTGCTTCGCGCGCGATTCGTGCAAAAAATTTACCTCAAGCGTTTTGATTTCCTTGCACTCTTGCACAAGGTCGGGCAGGCTATCGAGCACCCAGCGCACGTAGCAGGCGTTGTTTACGTGCCCGTTCATGTCCACGTCGCTGCACCGGATTTCGAGCGCGGGTAGGGGCTTATCCAGCGGGGTAGCCTCCAACTTTTCGGGGGCCTGGGCAAAGGCGTGCCTGTCGTTCACGTGCGGAAACTGCGAGGCAAAGGCCTCCAGGCGCAGCGGCCGCCGCGTGTTGATATCCACCATGAGCCAGGCGGTGCTGGCTATGGCCACCACCGCACCCTGCCCGTCAATCAGCTCAAAATCGCGGATGCCCATGAGCGCTTCGGGCGCCTTGGACCAGGTGCGCAGCGCGAGCTCCTCCTTCCACTTGGGGTAGCGCAGCACCTCGAGCTTCAGGCGCGAGAGCACCCAGAAGTGCCCGGCGGCGCCGAGCGCATCGAAGCCAAAGCCGTTGGCGGAGGCGTGGTTGCCCGCCGTTTCCTGCAAAAAGTGTAGCAGCGATGTCAGCTGTAGGCGTTGCTTAAAGTCGGTATGGTAGGAGTAAACTTTGTACTTGTCGGTATAGTAAAACGGAGCGGAGAATGGCATAGCTTGTATAGGGTTTAAATGGCTTAGAAACTGTTTAAAGTTGTTTCAGGTTGTTTGAAATGGTTTGATGTTGTTGCTCTCAACAAACGGCATGGCCATTAAACAATATTGAGCGTGCTGCCCCTACACCTCCATCAGCTTTACCTGCCCGCCGTTCTCGCCGGCGCACTGTGCCATTTGGTCGAGCACATCGGAAAATCGGGTAAGCGTCTTGCCGTCATCGCTTTCGAGCGCCAGCGTGCCGAGGTTTTCCAGGCGCTCAAGCACGTAGCTTACCGTAATGAGGTGAATGTCGGTGGCGGGTACGTAGGCGTTTTCTTTGGGGTCGTTGGTTACGGTTTCAACCGTAATGCGGCACTTGGTCAGCTCGTACATGGTTTCGCGCACTAAGCGCACGGGCGTTCCCAGCGCCTGCGCAATTTCGGAGGAGCTCAGGGGCTGCCTGTTCTGCGCAAAATTTTTGACCACCACGTGCGCCACCAGCAGCGCCAGCTGCTTGCGGTTGCGCATGCTGAGGTTTTGCGTGTCGGCGCCCAGCTCGTAGTGCTGCACATTTTGCGCCGCAAACGACAGTTCGGCCCCAAACAGCAGTATGAGCCAGCTGACCTGCGCCCACAGCAGGAATAGCGGCAGGGCGGCAAAGCTGCCGTAAATGGCGTTGTACTTGCTCATCATTACCTGCGAGTAGATGTAAAAATTCTGGGTAAGATGAAAAAGCGTTCCGGCGATGATGCCGGCCACCAGCGCCGGCATGAACTTTACCTTGGTGTTGGGCATGGCCACATAGACAAAGGTAAAAAGCAGCCAAAGCAGCACGTAGCTGAGGAACTTGAAGCCCATCTTCACCAGCGGGGCCACGTACGAGTACACGCCCCAGTCGGTGAAGGCAGCCGTAACGCGGGCGTGCAGCGCTACCGTAATGGAGCTGGACACGATGAGAAACAGCGGCGCAATCAGCATTACCGAGAGGTAGTCGGTAATTTTGCGTCCCCACGGGCGGTTGCGCTTAACCTGCCAGATGTGGTTGAACGAAATTTCGATGTTGTTGAGCAGGCTGATAATGGCCCACAGCAGAAACAGCGCGCTGACGCCCGTTACCACGCCGCCGCTGGCCTTGTTGAGCATGGAGTCGGCAAAGCCGAGCAAAAAATCGAGCACCTGCTCCTGCTCCTGAAAGCTACTGTGGAGCGTATCGACAAGGTACTGGTGCAGGCCAAAGCCCTTGGCGATGCCGATAAACATAGCCACCACGGGCACCACTGCAATGAGCGTGTAGTAGGTAAGCGCCGAGGCGCGCAGCGATACCTTGTCGATAAAAAAGCCGCGGATGGAAATAAAAATTACCTTGAGCAGCTTAATCAGCCACAGGTCGCGCGATTTTACCCGCGTGTGCTTCAAGTCCCAAATGTCAACGGTAACAAACTGGAATGCCTGCTGGTATAGCTCACGAAGTCGTTTCATTATTTTGCTCAGTTATTCCTTCTACTTTTGGTAAACCTTATTTGTAAATTTCTCCGCATCAATTATATACCGCTCGTGCGTGCCGCGGCCGATTTCGCCCTGCTCATCGCGCGCCGTAATTTCAAAGCAAAGGCGCTTGCCGTCAACCTTTACCAGCCTGGCGGTGGCCTCCACCTGCATGCCCACGGGCGTGGCCTTGCTGTGCGTGGTGCAAATCTGCGTGCCCACCGTTCCGCAGCCCTGCGGCAGGTGGGGCAGCACGGCGCTTAGCGCCGCGTTTTCCATCAGCCCCACCAGCGCCGGCGTGGCAAAAACCTCCACTAAGCCCGAGCCGTACTTGGAGGCCGTATCGTCTTTGGTAACCGTTTTTACGGAGGTGTGCTGTAGCCCTTCCTTCAAATTTATTTCCATAAAATAGCTGTGTTTTTTTAGACAGTTTCTTACATATTTTTTGATGCTGCCCTCGGCGCAATCTTCCTGTTAATCTTGCGAATCCTGCCTTAACGCTTATCTCTGTGCAGCGCTGCGTTTTCCTATGCGCTCTGCGCGGCGTATTTTGCGCCCCAAAATTAGCATTTTATTTCATCATATCCCGCAAAAATCGTATATTTGTCGCCTATTTTTCGGTACATCAACATTAAAATAAACCACAAGAAAATGAAAAGAGACGATAAAATTTTTGACCTGATTGAGCAGGAGCGCGCGCGCCAGACGCACGGCATCGAGCTCATTGCCTCCGAAAACTTTGTCAGCCCGCAGGTGCTTGAGGCTGCCGGCTCGGTGCTGACCAACAAGTACGCCGAGGGCTACCCGAATGCTCGTTACTATGGTGGTTGTCAGATAGTTGATCAGTCAGAGCAGCTGGCCATCGATCGTCTTTGCCAGCTGTTTGACGCCGAGTACGCCAACGTGCAGCCGCACTCGGGCGCGCAGGCCAACACCGCCGTGTTTATGGCCGTGCTCAAGCCCGGCGATACCTTCATGGGCCTGGATTTGGCGCATGGTGGCCACCTTACGCACGGATCTCCCGTCAACATTTCGGGGCAGTGGTTTCACGCCGTGTCGTACGAGGTAAGGCAGGATACGGGTTTGGTGGACTACGACCAGATGGAGCAGCGCGCCCTGGAGCACAAGCCCAAAATGATTGTGGGCGGAGCCTCGGCCTACTCGCGCGAGTGGGACTACAAGCGCATGCGCGAAATTGCCGACAAAATCGGCGCCATACTGTGGGTGGACATGGCGCACCCCGCCGGGCTGATTGCCGCCGGGCTGCTCAACAACCCCTGCCGGTACGCGCACATTGTAACCTCCACCACGCACAAAACCCTGCGCGGGCCTCGCGGCGGCGTTATCCTGGTGGGCAAGGATTTTGAAAATACCTGGGGCCTGAAAACGCCCAAGGGCGAAACCAAAAAGATGTCGCAGCTGCTCAACTCCGCCGTATTCCCCGGCATTCAGGGCGGCCCGCTGGAGCACATTATTGCTGCCAAAGCGGTGGCGTTCTACGAGGCGCTGCAGCCCGAGTTCAAGCAGTACCAGCAGCAGGTAAAGGCCAACGCCGCGGCTATGGCCAAAGCCTTTGTGGCTATGGGCTACAAAATTTTCTCGGGCGGTACCGACAACCACCTCATGCTGATCGACCTCCGCTCCAAGTTTGCCGAGCTCAACGGTAAGCAGGCCGAAAATACGCTGGTGCAGGCCGACATTACGGTCAACAAAAATATGGTGCCCTTCGACACCCGATCGCCCTTCCAAACCTCAGGCTTCCGCGTGGGAACGCCCGCCGTTACCACCCGCGGCTTGAAGGAAAAGGATATGCCCCTCATCGCCTCGCTTATCGACAAGGTGCTGTGCAACGTGGACAAGGAGAGCGTGATAAAGGAGGTGCGCACCGAGGTAAATAGGATGATGAAGGATTTGCCGCTGTACGCCTGGTAAGGGGCAATGAGCGAAGGCTATCCCTCCCGCAACCCTATTACGGTGGTGGCCACATGGTAGCATAATATGGGGGTATAAAAAATCGTAAATTCTAAAATTGTAAATGAAAAAACTCTTTTTGGCCCTAACCCTAATTGCAGGTCTTATGTCATGCACTGAAAAAAATATTCCCCAAGGCGATGCGTTCAAAACCTCCATGGGCGATTTGTACGTGTACCACGTGGGGCACGGCTCGGTAATGCTTACGCTGGGCGACAAGGTTATTCAGGTTGACCCGTACTCCGCGCAGGCCGACTACGACACGCTTCCCAAGGCCGACCTGGTGCTCATAACGCACGAGCACTCCGACCACCTGGACAGCGCCGCCCTGGCCAAAACCAGAAAGGAGGGAGCGCAAATTATTACCACCCCAACGGTGGCGCAAATTCTGCCTGATGCGACCGTGCTGGCCAACGGTGAAAAAACGGCGTGGAGCGGCATTGCCATTGAGGCTGTGCCGGCCTACAACGTAGCGCACATGCGCCCCGACGGGCAGCCGTTTCATCCCAAAGGTGTGGGCAATGGCTACGTACTCTCCTTCGGCAACTTCAAGTTGTACCTCGCCGCCGATACCGAAAATATTGAGGAAATGGGCGCGCTGAAGGATATCGATGTGGCGTTCCTGCCCAAAAATTTGCCCTACACCATGACGGACGAAATGTTTGTTGCGGCCGCCAAATCCTTTAAGCCCAAGGTGCTGTATGTGTACCACTACTTTGAGCTGGACAACATTGATGCCATAAAAAAGGAGCTGGCCCCGGAGGGCGTCGAGCTGAGGGTGTTTAAGAAGTAGGCTGGGATGTTATGATTGAAGTAGTTCCCGCCATAGACATCATCGACGGCAAGTGCGTGCGCCTTACCAAGGGCGACTACGCGCAGAAAAAGGTGTACAACGAAGACCCGCTGGAGGTGGCGAAATCCTTTGAGGGGGTTGGGCTGCGGCGCCTGCACGTGGTGGATCTGGACGGCGCCAAGGCGCAGCACATTGTAAACCACAAGGTGCTCGAAAAAATTGCCGCCAAAACCGCTCTGGTAGTCGATTTCGGCGGAGGGCTGAAAAGCTCGGACGACCTGCGCATAGCCTTTGAGTGCGGCGCGCGCATGGTTACGGGCGGCAGCATTGCGGTTAAAAACCCCGGTGAGTTTACCGGCTGGATTGAAAAATTCGGAGGCGAAAAAATTATTCTCGGCGCCGATGTGAGCGGGGAAAAAATTGCCGTAAGCGGCTGGCAGGAGGGCACCGATTTAGACCTTCTTCCCTTCATAAAATCGTACGCGGCAAAGGGCATTACGCAGGTAATCTGCACCGATATAGGCAGGGACGGCATGCTGCAAGGCCCCAACATTGCGCTGTACAAAAAAATAGCGGAGGCATTTCCGGACTTGCATTTAGTAGCAAGCGGGGGAGTGTCGGCCATGGCCGACATTGAGGCGCTGGACAAGAACGGCCTGCGCTCGGTCATCGTGGGCAAGGCCATTTACGAGGGACGGATTTCGATGGAGGAGCTGGGGAAAATGGCAGTAGGCAGTAGGCAGTGAAGACAAGTAGGCAATAGGCAATGGGGTGGGTAAACCTTTAAACTTTGAATCTTTGAATTTTGAATTTTGAATTTTGAATAGCGAAGCTTATGGTTGATTTTGCAAAAATGGATGGCCTGGTGCCCGCGGTGGTGCAGGATAGCGCTACGGGCAAGGTGCTTATGGTGGCGTTTATGAACGAGGAGGCGTACCGGAAAACGCTCGAAACAAAGCTGGTAACCTTCTACAGCCGCACCAAGCAGCGCCTGTGGACCAAGGGCGAGGAGAGCGGAAATTTCCTTGATCTGCTGAGCCTTACCGAGGACTGCGACCACGATACGCTGTTGGTAAAAGCCAAGCCCCGCGGCGTGGTGTGCCACACCGGCGCCGACACCTGCTTTGGCGAAAAAAATGAGAGCGGAATTTTATTTCTCGACTACCTGCAAAACCTCATTGCCACGCGCAAAAAGGAAATGCCCGAGGGCTCGTACACCACCAAGCTTTTTCAAAAAGGCGTCAATAAAATTGCGCAGAAGGTGGGCGAGGAGGCCGTGGAGCTGGTCATTGAGGCCAAGGATAGCAACGAGGAGTTGTTTCTGGGCGAAGCCGCCGACCTCATGTTCCACTTCCTGGTGCTGCTTACGCAAAAGGGCTACACGCTCGGCGATGTGGTAGGCGTACTCGAAAAACGGCATAAATAAGTAGGCAGCATGCGCTATTGCGTAAGCCTTAATGATAAGACTATTGAGTTCTATAAGTCGCACACCTGAAACAAAGTAGCAATACTAAAACATCAACTTATTTGTATGAAAAGCAGCAAACATACCACTATGTTCGTGCTGCTTTTTTTGTTGGCTGTGCCGCTTCGCGCGCAGGATTCCGTGCGGCACGAACGTGAGCCTTTTCCCTACGTGCAGCAAATTATTCCCGTAGCGCTTATTGCCACGGGCTCCGTGTTAGCGGCCGAAAAAACGGTTAACCAACGCTTCAACTCGTGGCTGCCCAACACCCGCACAAGCGTTGACGACTACCTGCAGCTTGTCCCCATGGCGGGGATGTACGTTGCGGATATAGCCGGGGTGAAGTCCAAAAACAGCGCATGGGATCAAACCAAGTATTTGGCTATGTCGCAGCTGCTGTGCGGCGTGGTGGTGCAAACGCTCAAGTACACCGTGGGGGAGCAGCGGCCCAACAATGGGGCGCACAACTCCTTCCCCTCGGGGCATACCAGCGTGGCCTTTGTGGGCGCCACGGCGCTTTACCACGAGTTTAAGGAAAGCAACCGGTGGATTGCCTACAGCGGGTTTGCCGTGGCCGCAACGGTGGGCGTGCTGCGCATGACCAACGAGCGGCACTGGCTCTCGGATGTGCTGGCCGGCGCGGGCATCGGCATTTTAACCACCAACCTGGTGTACTACTTCGAGCCGCTCAAAAGTTGGCAACCCTTCTCCAAGTCCGGTAAAACATCGCTGGCACCCTACTACGACGGGGAAAATGCAGGGCTGATGTTTGCGGTAAGGTTTTAGTTTGTCGTGGTAAAACCCAATGGCATTTTTGGGAGTAAACACGCCTACTTTTTTATCCTTGGCACCGTCATGTCGAACGAAGAGAGACATCTCCATCCTGAGTGCCGATAAATCCTCGGGGGCATTGCGGACGGCGTTGTGCGGAGAGACCTCTCCTCGCAAGCGCACGCTTTGTAAACCCGAAATCAGGCAAGCATCATAATGCCCGTCATCATCCGGCCGCTATCGCCGCAACGGTGCGAGAATAGGAGGTGGTTGTTGCAGCGCGTGCAGCGGCCCTCCAGGCCAATGTTTTCGGGCTTTAGCCCAAGGCCGAGCAGCTGGTGAAGGCTGGCGTACTGCATATCAAAGCGGGGCTTTCCGTTTGCCGCCCGATGAATAAATTTTTCGGTGCTTCCAAAGCTGCCCTGTACGCTGTCCACCACCTCGTCGCCCACCTCGTAGCAGCAGGCGCCAATGCGGTTGCCTATGGCGGCCACCATGTGCTGCGGGCTGCAGCCAAATTCATCCTGCATTTTTTTTGCCGTAAGGCGGGCAATTTGCTGTACGGTGCCCCGCCATCCGGCGTGAATGGCGGCCACCACCTTTTTGTCGGGGGCGTAGAGTAGAATGGGGGTGCAGTCGGCGGTTTTTACGGCGATGCAGGTGTTGGGCAGCGCGCAGATGAGCGCGTCGGAGTGGGGTATGGTGCCGGCTTTTTGCGCCGCGCCGGCGCCCCGCAGGGGCGGAGTAACCACGGTGATGTTGCAGCTGTGCGTTTGGTCGGCCACGGTGAGGGCTGCTGGCGCAAAGCCTACGGCCTGCGCCAGCAGCCGGCGGTTTTCCACCACATTTTCGTCGGCATCGTTATCGTGAAAGCCGAGGTTGAGCGAGCTGTTGTCGCCCGCGCTCACGCCGCCGCACCGCGTGGACGAAAAGTGGAGCAGCTCGGCGCGGTATTTTTCAAAAATGTCAAAGATGGTAAACATGGGCTACTCCAGCTGCTGGTTGAATTGGGCATCATTATTCTTGCTTGCCTTGTATGCGTTTTATTTCTTTATCGAAATCAGAAATGTAATTCTCGTCCTGAATTTTCCTGAAAACTTCATATTCCTGTTCCGCTCTTAGCTTGGCTTCCAATGCACTTACCCTACCTTTATCTTGTAATATAGGATACTGAGAAAGTTCCAAAAACTGATTCAAAAACTGCATCCATTCCTGCATATTGGTTACAATACCTCGCGTAGCTCTGTTTTCTGCTAAATCCAAATAAACCGAGACGATACGGTTCAATTCCTTGATATGTGCTTCGTTCAGATAATTCTTGGAAACAACGACATCCGATTTAAGTATTTTTCCATCGGGTGCTTGCTTCCAATTTGTCAATCCCATGTACAACTTTGTGGCATTGGCCGAAGTATAAATGATTTCGGCGGCAGTTTTTCCTGTAATAGCCCAATGCAACTTGTTCTGCACGGCAGCAAAAAAATCTTTTGTAACAGGTGAATTTTTATCGTAGTCTGCCGAAAGCGCATAGATGTCTGTGATTTTTTGGTAAAATCGCCTTTCGCTGGCGCGGATTTCGCGAATACGTTCCAGCAGCTCGTCAAAATAATCTTTACCAAAGCTCTTTCCCTGTTTCAGGCGTTCGTCGTCCATTACGAAACCTTTGATAATAAACTCTTTGAGTGTATTGGTTGCCCAAATACGGAATTGTGTCGCCTGATAGCTGTTTACACGGTATCCCACTGCAATAATGGCATCCAGATTATAGAAATCCAATTCGCGCGAGACTTCCCGGTTGCCTTCTTTTTGAACTATCCGGATTTTC
This sequence comes from Bacteroidales bacterium, assembly GCA_031549685.1. Taxonomy (GTDB): domain Bacteria; phylum Bacteroidota; class Bacteroidia; order Bacteroidales; family UBA932; genus JAITMY01. Next base: position 37,559 of record JAVBPG010000042.1, read on the forward strand.
CGGATAGTTGCTTCATTTTGCAGTTCACTGCTCTGGTAGATATTTTTCAAATGTTCGTTTATGGTACGAATATCTACGCCAAACAATTCACGCATTCGTTTTTGGGTTAGCCAAAAGCTACCGTCTTCGTACTGCACCTGAATGCTTACCTGACCGTTGGGTGTGGTGTAGAGTATGATGTTGGATTCGGACATTGTAATTCTTTCTTTTTGCTATAAATTCCGGAAGAGCCTCAATCTTATTGTGCTATCGTTTTTATTTTCAGTTGATTGCAATTGATGGCAATGAGGCGAATTTGCCCCTGTAAAGCGGACAACTTTATCCCAAAATCAAGCGTGCAGGACTGTCGGCAAAGGTGGTAAACATGGGCTACTCCAGCTGCGATATGTCGAGCTCGTTGGACCCGCTGAGCTCGGCAACGCGGCCGTCCTCGCACTTGATGGTGCGCCTGGGGAAGCGCTGCAGCAGGCTGTAGTTGTGCGTGGCCATAATGACCGAGCGCCCGCTGCTGCTTATTTCGCTGAGCATGGCCATAATCTCCTCCGAGGTTTCGGGGTCGAGGTTTCGGGTCGGCTCGTCGGCCAGAATGAGCTCGGGGTCGTTGAGCAGGGCGCGGGCTATGGACACTCGCTGCTGCTCGCCGCCCGAGAGCTGGTGCGGCATTTTGTGCCCCTTGTACTCCATGTGCACCTTGGTAAGCACGTCGTGAATGCGCTTTTCCACCTCGGCCTTATCCGTCCAGCCGGTGGCCTTGAGCACAAACAGCAGGTTGTCGTTCACGCTGCGGTCGATCAGCAGCTGAAAATCCTGAAACACCATGCCTATTTTCCGCCGCAGAAAGGGGATGTGTGACTCCTTAATGTTGTGCAGCTTGTATCCTGCCACCCAGGCCTCGCCCTGCTTTAGCTTCAGCTCGGCGTTGAGCGTTCGTATCAGGCTCGACTTCCCGCTGCCAACTTTTCCTACAAGGTAAATAAATTCGCCCCGCTCTACGCTGAACGTAACATCGGACAGAATGAGGTGCGGGCCTTGGAAAATGCTGGCTTTCTTGACCTCGATAAGGGTGTCGAGTGAGGACATGATTTTTATTTTTTTTGAAGTACAAAAATACGTAAATATCTAATACCAGCTTCGATGCCTGCTAACTTATGAATTTTTAACCATGCCAAACTTGTATTTAAGTTTGAGTAAAAAGAATAGCCGCTACCTTTACAAGTTAAAATAAAGCAAGTTAATATAACGATATGCAGCTACTATTTTCTCGCCCGAAAGTTGCCCTCATGGCGCTTTTGCTAACGCTCTCCACATCGCTTGCAGCCCAGACTGTGCGCGACATGAACGAGGCCTCCGAAACCTACCGCAGAGCAATGGAGCTTTACCAAAAAAAAATGTACGGGTTGGCTCAAGTTGAGTTTGAGCGCGCCATTGATAAAAGTGCACATCCTCTCAGCGATGATTTTTGCATTGGCGCCGAGTACTACATTTTGGAGTGCGCCTACGAGCAGTGGAACCCCAGCACCGAGGGGTTCATACTTGCGTTTATTGAAAAGCATCTGCAGAGCGCACGGGTAAACGATGCGTATAGCCTGCTCGGGAGGCTGTACTACCGCGAGGGCAGCTACGCCAAGGCGGCGGCGGCATTTGATAAAGTTGAGACGCGCACGCTTGCCGGCAGCGATTTTCAGGAGCACATGTTCAAAAAGGCGTACAGCCTGTTTGTGCTGCACGACTACGATAAAGCCTCGCCGCTGTTCTCGCTGGTAAAGGACGGCAGCAGCAAGTACGCCCCCGCCGCCACCTACTACTACTCGCACATAGCCTACGAGCAGCAGCGGTTTTCGGTTGCCCTGAAGGGCTTTGAAAGCCTGCGCGGCGACGAAACCTTTGCCAAGCTGGTGCCCTACTACATCCTTCACATATACCACTACCAAAAAAATTACGACAAGGTAGTGGAGGAGGGCGTGGCGCTCATGGACCACGTTACGGGTAAGCGCCTGCCCGAGGTGGCGCGCCTGATAGGCGAGGCCTACTACTACAAAAAGCAGTACGCCGAAGCGCTTCCCTACATCGAAAAGTACGCCGAAACAACCTTGGCGCTCACGCGCAACGATAAGTATTTGCTGGGCTACGTATACTACCAGAATAAGAAGTACGACAAGGCCATAGCCACCTTTGACCAGATAACCGTGGGGCGCGATTCGCTGGCGCAAAGCGCCTACTACTACCTGGCCGATGCCTACCTGCAGCAGGGCGATAAGCAAAATGCGGGGCGCGCTTTTCTGCAAGCCTCAAAAATGGATTTCTTTCCCGAAATAAAGGAGGACGCCCTGTTCAGCTACGCCAAGCTGATGTTCGAAATGAACAGCGGCCCCTTCAACGATGCCATCGACGCGCTCAACATGTACCTTGCAGCGTACCCCAACTCGCGCCGCACCGATGAAATAAACAAGTGCCTGATGCAGGCCTACGTTTACTCCAAAAACTACAAAGCTGCGCTGGCCTCGCTGCAGGCCATAGGTAAGCCCGATGCCGATGTGCTGGCCGCCATGCAAAAGGTGGCCTACTACCGCGGCGTGGAGCTGTTCCAAAACCAAAGCTACGCCGAGGCTATAAAAATGTTCGACCTCTCGCTCAAGTACGCTGCCTACAACCCCACCACAGCGGCCTATGCCACCTACTGGAAGGGCGAGGCGTCTTACCGTTTGGGCAGCTACGCGCAGGCACAAAACCTGTTCAACGACTTTGTGCTGTCGGCCGGCATTTCGCAAACCGATGAGTACAAGATGGCGCACTACAGCCTTGGCTACAGCCTGTTTCAGCAGCACCAGTACGCCGCCGCTGCGGGCTGGTTCCGCAAGTACATAAGCCTTGCGGGCGCTACGCCCACAGCCATACTGTGCGATGCCTACAACCGCGTAGGCGATTGCAACTTTATGCAGCACGGCTACAACGAGGCCATTGAAAGCTACAAAAAGGTGATGGCCTACAACATTGTGGATGCCGACTACGCCGCGTTTCAGAGCGGTATATGCTACGGCCTGCTGGGCGATCAGCATAAAAAGGTGGAGCAAATGGATGTGGTGATTAACGCCCGCCCCGCCTCGCCCTACGTTGATAACGCGCTGTACGAAAAGGGGCGTTGCTACGTGCAAATGCAGCAGTACGACCAAGCCATTGCCGTGTACGCCGGCCTGCTGAGCCAGCACAAGGATAGCCCGTTCTACGCCAAATCGCTGATAGAGCTCGGCCTGATACATGTGAACAAGGGCGACAACGCCCAGGCCATGGACTACTACAAGCGCGTGGTAAAAGAATTTTCGGGAACGGCCGAATCGCGCAGCGCCCTGCTCGGCGTAAAAAATATTTACATGGAAATGGGCGATGTGGATGGCTACTTTAAGTACATGTCGGGGGTAAAGAATATGGGCAACGTAAAGGATTCGGAGCGCGACTCGATGACCTTTGCCGTGGCCGAGTTGGCCTACACGGCCAACGACTGCGGCAAGGCGCTTCCGGCGCTGCAAAAGTATTTGAAGGAGTTTCCCACCGGCGCGTTTTTGGTTGACGCGCGCTTCTACACGGGCGACTGCCTTTACCGCGACGGCAAGCTGAGCGAGGCGCTACCGCACTTTGCCTTTGTGCTCAACATGCCCAAAAACAGCTACACCGAGTCGGCGCTGCTGGGTGCCGCAAGGGCATCGTTTCAGCAGGGCGATAACGCGCAGGCGGCCGACTACTACGAGCGCCTGATCTTGGTGGCCGGTACCCGCGCCACCGCCCTTGAGGCGCGCGTGGGCAAGCTTCGCGCCGATTACCTGAGGGCGGACTACGCTGCTGTGGTAAACGATGCGGCTACGCTGCTGGCCACTGATAACCTGCCGGAGGAGCTGAAGGTGGAGGCGCTGTACAAGCGTGCCAAATCGTACGAGCAGCTGGGCGCAGCGGATAAGGCCAACGAGGATTACCTGCAGGTGGCAGCCAACGTCAAAACCAAGATGGGCGCCGAAGCGCAGTACAAGGTTATTGAGTACCTGTTCGGCAAGGATGAGCTGGATAAGGTGGAGGAGGCGGTAATAGGCTTCTCCAAGAGCGGAACGCCGCACCAGTACTGGCTGGCCAAGAGCTTCATTCTGCTGGGCGATGTGTACGTCAAGCGCAACGATGTGTTCCAGGCCAAGGCTACCTACGAGAGCATAATGGATGGCTACACCGTAACCAACGATGGCATTTTGGGCGAGGTAACGCAAAAAATGCAGCAGCTTACCAACGCCGAGCAGGCAAAGGAAAGCGAGGCTGTGCAGCAGCAAACACCCATGGATGTGGAGCTGTAATTTTTGTCGAGAAAAGGAAGATTTAGAGTAGTAAAAAAGTATTTTTCACAGCATATGAAACGAATTATTTTACCCTTGTTGGCCTTGCTTGCAGCATCAACCAAGCTGGCAGCGCAGGACGAGTCGCTGACAAAAACGGTGGAGGTGCTGCGCCCCTACGAGCCAACTATCCCCGAGGCATACAAAATAAATCCCATTCCACGTATTGACGATACGGCCAAGGTTACGGCCAAATTCTCGTACCCACTGCGCCAAAGCAAGCCGCTTACCGAGAGCTACCTTACCACGCCTGTGCCGCCTGCACGGGTGCAGCGTGAGCGCTACAACGATAAGGTTGAAAATGGCGGATACGTGAGGCTGGGCTTGGGCTACAAGCCTACCACCATGCTCGATTTATACGTTGGAAGCGAGCGCGCAAAAACCTTTGTATGGGATATTTACGCCAACCACTACGGCAACTATGGCGATGTGAAAAATGAGGCCAAGGCCAAGGTGCCAACGCTGGATATGCGCAACGAGGTAGGCGCTGTAGGGCAGTACAACTTTGAGCGCGCGCAGCTGCTGGCCAACGTAGGATTCCACCGCCACGATGTGCGGTTCTACGGCTACGACACCAAGTATTTTACCCTGGATGACTATAAAAATCTGTCGAAGGACGCGTCGCGCCAGCACTTCAACCGCAGCTACGCGAGCCTTGAGTACAAGAGCCGCAGCCAGCCCGACACCACGTGGAGCTTTGGCGGCACGTTTAACTTTTACGATTACCGCAGCCGCCTGCCCAAATCGGAGGATGCGCTGGAGTTTGAGCTATACGCCTACAAGCAGCTGCTGCCAAGCACCCAGGTCGGCCTAACCGTAAACACCGATGTGTATGTGCGCAACAAGGCGCTTACGCAAAGCAGCAACACCATTGTATCGGTAATACCCGAGCTGCAGGAGAAGCGCGACTGGTGGCAGGCTACCGCCAAGCTTAACCTCACGTTCGACAACTTTAGCGGAGGCGTGAAAACCTACTTCTACCCCGTGCTCAACTTTACAGCACTCCTTACCGACGGCGTTTTTCTTCCGTATGTTGAGGTAAGCGGCGAGCATCAGGCCAACACCTACAATGCGCTTACTACCGAAAACCCCTACCTCGATCCGCAGAAACCAATGGATATGCGCAATACGCAAAAGGCCCTTGCATTTAGCGGCGGAATAAAGGGGAAAATCGCATCGGTATTCAGCTACAATTTGGGCTTGAGCTACGCTTTTGTAAACGACATGTACTTTTACGCTACCTCCACCGATACCGCCACCATTGGCAACTACTTCGACGTGCTGTACGACGACATCAAGCAGCTTTCGTTTGTAGGAAGTGTGCGCTTTCAGCCCTCCCGCGCCTGCGAGCTGGAGTACGCGCTGCGCTACGATTCGTACAACATGGACAAGCTGCCCGTGGCCTACAACCGTCCATCGTTGAGCATGAAGCTGGAGGCTACCTACAACCTGTGGAATAAGCTCAACATGTACGCCAACGCCGACCTGCGCGGCAGCTACAAGGCGCGCGATTGGCAGGGCGTGGAGCTGAAGCGTAGCGCTGGCTTCGACCTTAGCCTCGGCGCTGATTACCGGTTCTACAACCGCTCATCAGTGTTCCTGCAGCTCAACAATATCCTGGGCACCCGCAACCAAATACTGAACAACTATCCCACCTACAGGTTTAATGTGCTGGTGGGGTACACCTGTGTGTTTTAGCCGCAGCTCAATTAAGCCTGCACTAAGCCCGGCTTTTTGGCAAGTTGCAAATGAAAACAAAATCAGCCACTCGCATTTAACTGCAAGTGGCTGATTTTCATTTAGTCGGGGTGGCCGGATTCGAACCGACGACCTCCTGCTCCCAAAGCAGGCGCGATACCGGGCTACGCTACACCCCGAAAAGGTGCACAAAGGTAGCACTTTTTTTCAAATACAAAATCGTGGTGCACAACTTTTACGCTGCAATAAAAAAGGAGCGGGATTTGTTGTCCCGCTCCGAAAAAGTTGCTACTTCTTGCCCGCCTTTTTGCTGTCCTTTTTAGGCTCGGCAGCCTTGCTACCGGTCGCTTTCTTGCCACATCCGCATGCCATGGTGTTAATTTTTTGTTAAGGTTGGTTTCCAGTATTACAGCCCGAAACCTTTGCTGTTTTTTAGCCGCTGTTTACATTTAGAAATCAAAAAGCATTTAATCCCGCAGGGCGGGAGAGACACAGAGAGTACAACAGAAAAAACTCTCCTGCCTTGCAGTGCAAGCGACAACTCGTTAATATACAAAGTGCTAAAATGGTGCAGAGAAAAACCGAAGCAAATGTATGCTTCTAAATGTTCTCTGTGGCTCCGAGGTTAAAGTTTAAACGGCTTCTTAAAGTCCGGTGTCATCCTCGTCGTCCTCATCCTCCTCATCCTCGCTGCTGCGACGTTTTTTCGGCTTTTCCTCCTCTTCGTCGTCCTCTGCTGCAATTTCGTCGTCGCCGCTGGCCGGGGTATCAATGATGATGTCGTCGTCGTCGTCCTTTGAGCGCGCATCAATTTTTACATCCACCTTAATGAGGTAGGTGGCGTTCTCGGTATCGAGCATGATGGCGTAAAAGAAGTCGGTTTCGCTCTTGTTGATTTTCATCACGTAGTCGCTCCAGCCAAAGGGGTACTTTTGCTTGAGCAGCTCCAGCAGCTCGGGCGACAGGTTTTTGTAGCTAACCACCACGCGGCGCTTGCCGGTGCCCACGGTTACACGGGGTAAGCTGCTCTTTGCCTCCTCCTGTGGCGGTTGCGGCGCAGCCTTGGGTTGGGGTTTTACCTCCTCTTTTTTAGCAGCCTTGGGTTGGAGGGCCGGTTGTACCTTGACCGGCTTTTCAGCCGCTTTTCCGGGTGCCTTCTTGGGTGGCGGTGGGGCAACTACTTTTTTACTTACTTCGGCAGCGGGCTTGGTAGTTTTTGCCGGAGCAGCTACTTTTTTGCTTGCTGCTACCTTGGAACTTTCTTTTTTTAGCGCTGTATTTTTGGTCGGGGCAATTGCCTTCTTTACGGGTGCAACTTTCTTTGCAGGTGTACTCTTCTTCACGGGAACCATAGCTTTTTTAGCGGCTGCCTTTTTTACGGGTGCAACCACTTTTTTAACGAGAGCCTTTTTTAAAGGCTTAATAATTTTGACTACTTTTTTTACGGGTGTGGCCGTTTTTTTTACCGCCACCTTTTTGGCGGGTGCCAGGGCTTTCTTGGCTACCACCTTTTTTACGGGTACCGCCTTTTTGCTTACCACTTTTTTGGCCGGAGCTGCTACCTTTTTAGCGATAACTTTCTTGGCAGCCGCCTTTTTTGCGGGCACCAACTTTTTGGCCGCAACTTTTTTTGCGGCCACCGCAACCTTTCTGGCTACGGGCTTAGCTGCGCTTTTTTTTGCCGGCGCTGCTTTTATCGCTTTCTTGGGCGCAACTTTAGCTGCCTTCTTGGCGGGGGCTTTAGCTGCCGTTTTTTTCTTCACAGCCATAACGTTTGAGTTTTAAGGCGTGCCGTTTTAGGGGGCACCAAATGATGTGCAATAATACGCTATTTTTCTATTTGCTTACAAATGATTTTTTATTAAAAAATGCAAAACGGAAAAGAATTTGGCGTCAATGCGCCTTGATTTAGTTTGTAATATGCTGATTTGTTTGATATTGTGATTTATTAGATGGTTGATATTTTTCTTGGCAAGTTAGCATGGCTGGTGGCCATGCCCGGGCGATTCGTCCAGCAGGTCGGGGCGGAGGCGGGCGGTGCGCTCGAGCGCCTGCTCCTCGCTCCACCTTTCAATCTCCTTAAAGTTACCCGACAGCAGCACCTCGGGCACCTTCCAGCCGTTGAACTCCGCGGGGCGCGTGTACACAGGCGCCGACAGCAGGTTGTCCTGAAACGAGTCGCTTAGCGCCGAAGTTTCGTCGGAGATGGCGCCGGGCAGTAGCCGCACCACGCTATCGACCACCACCGCGGCGGCCAGCTCGCCGCCCGAAAGCACGTAGTCGCCCACCGAAATTTCGCGCGTAACCAGGTGCTCGCGCACGCGGTGGTCAACTCCCTTGTAGTGGCCGCACAAAATGATGATGTTGTTAAGTGTTGATAAGTTATTGGCTATTAGTTGGTTATGCTGATCTCCGTCGGGTGTCATAAAAATAACCTCGTCGTACTCGCGCTCCGACTTCAGCCGGTTGACGAGGTTGAAGATGGGCTCCACCTTCATTACCATGCCGGCGCTTCCGCCAAAAGGGTAGTCGTCCACCGTGCGGTGCTTGTCGGTGGTGTAGTCGCGAATGTTGTGCACGTGAATCTCGACTACGCCCTTGGCCCGCGCCCTTTTGATGATGGAGTGCGCAAAGGGGCTGTCGAGCAGCTCGGGCAAAACGGTAAGTATATCGATACGCATGGCAGCTGATGGCTGGGGATTAGTGAAGAGTGGCGAGTGATTAGTGATTAGTAGTCAGCCACGAGTTGCATTTTATGATTATTTACTGGTCGCTGGTCGCTGGTTACTTCTTCCAAATTTCTCCGGCAAACGTACTTCAACTTTATAAATTACGCAAGCTTTTTACAAAAAAATCGTGCGTTACGGACAAAAACGCTATATTTGCAAGTTTCTGTTAGGTACGAAACCCATTTTAAAGTTATGGAACCCCAAGAATTAAAAAACGAAGAGCAAGAGAATAGGGAAGTCAACGAGCAGCCGATGCAAGAGCCGGTTGATTTTTCGGATGAAGATTCGCAGCTGGCGGCTGCCGAGCTGAGCATTGACGAAAACGAGGCCATTGACGATGCCGACGCCGATGCGCCTGCGGCACCCACAGCCGCCGCCTACGATGGGCACGACCGCGCGTCGCTGCTCGACGTCCTGGCGCAGCTGCTGGCGCAAAAGCCTGTGCAGGAGCTCAAGGGCGAGGTCGAGGCCATTAAGGTGGCGTTTTATAAAAAGTTTTCGCAGGAGCGCGAGGCCTTGCTCAGCAAGTTTGTGGAGGAGGGCGGCGACCGCGAGGCCTTTACCGTGCCCGAGGACGGCCTGGAGCTGCAGCTCAAGGAGCTGTTTGCGCAGTACAAAAAAATGCGCGCCGAGCTGACCGCAAAAATCGAAAAGGAGCGCGAGGACAACCTGCTCAAAAAGCAGGCCATTATAGGCGAGCTGCAGCTGCTGCTCGAGCGCCAGGATGACTTCAACAAGGTGTTCAACGAGTTCAAAGACCTGCAGGCGCGCTGGCGCGCCGCAGGCGCCGTGCCGCCCACCAAGCAAAAGGAGCTGTGGGATGTGTACAACTACAACGTAGAGAAATTTTACGATGTGGTAAAAATAAACCGCGAGCTGCGCGAGCTGGACTTTAAGAAAAACTTTGAGCTCAAGCAGCTGCTGTGCGAAAAGGCCGAGGAGCTGCTGCTGGAGCCCGATGTGGTAACCGCCTTCCGCAAGCTGCAAAAGTACCACGAGCAGTGGCGCGACGTGGGGCCGGTGGCTACCGAGTTTCGCGAGTCGCTGTGGGAGCGCTTCAAAAACGCCACCTCACAAATCAACAAAAAGCACCAGGACTACTTTGAGCAGCAAAAGGCCGAGCAGCTCAGGAACCTTGAGCTAAAGCAGGTGCTGTGCGAAAAGGCCGAGGAAATAGCCGGTGCCACCGTAACCACCATAAAGGAGTGGAACGAGAAAACCGCCGAGCTGCTGGAACTGCAAAAAATGTGGAAAGCGGTGGGTGCCGTTTCCCGCAAGGACAGCCTCAAGGTATTTCAGGCCTTCCGCAAGTCGTGCAACACGTTCTTCGATGCCCGCCGCGAATACTTTAAGGAGCAAAAGGCGGAGTACACGCACAACCTGCAGCAAAAGCTCGAGCTGTGCGCCCAGGCCGAATCGCTGTCGGAGAGCAGCGAGTGGAAGAAAACCGCCGACGAGCTGATAAAGCTGCAGGCGCGCTGGAAGGAAATTGGCCCCGTGCCCCACAAGCAGTCCGACATGGTGTGGAGGCGCTTCCGCGCAGCCTGCAACAAGTTTTTCGATAGGAAAAAAGCGCATTTCTCAACGCAGGATGCCGCCTACGACGAGAATCTGAAGAAGAAGGAGGAGCTGATAGTCGAGATCAAGGGCTTTGTATCGGTCGAGAACCCGAGCGAAAACCTTGCCGCCATTAAGGCCTTCCAGCAGCGCTGGGTGGAGATTGGCTTTGTGCCCATGAAGGCAAAGGAGCGCGTGCAGAACGAGTACCGCACGGCCATTGATGCGCTGTTCAACGCGCTGCACGTAAGCGATGCCGAGCGTCAGCTGATGAGCTTTAAGACGCGCGTGGCAAGCGCCGTCAAGGGCGATAAGCGCCAGCTCTCGAGCGAGCGCGAAAAGCTCATTCAGCAGGTAAAGCGACTGGAGGCCGACATTCAGCTGTGGGAAAACAACATCGGTTTTTTTGCCAAGTCAAAGAACGCCGATAAGTTGATTCAGGATGTGAAAAACAACATTGAAAAGGCACGCCGCGAGGTAGCGGTGGTGCTCGAAAAAATTAAACTTTTAGAAAATAACGAGTAAGCTGCGGAGCTTATTATCCCGAACCGGATGCTGAATTTCCCGCAGGAGATTGCGGGTCAAGCCCGCAATGACACGCTTCATTAAACTTATAACATGGATAAAAATACGCTTTGGGGCATTTTGGTAATTGGCGCCCTTATTATTGGATTTAGCTTTTACAATACAAAACAGGTTGAAAAGTACCAGCACGAAAAACATCGCCTTGACTCGGCCGCCGCGGTAAAAATTGCCGCAGAAAAGGCCTACCAGGTAAACAAGGAGCCCGAAAAAAGCGCGGTGGAGCAGCAGGCTCCCGCCAAGCAGGTGTACGCCTACGATGCGCTCGAGTCGGCCTCCAAGGGCGAGGAGGAGTTCTACACCATCGAAAATGATTTGATGACGCTCACCCTCTCCAACAAGGGCGGGCGCATGTACGCCGTGGAGCTCAAAAAGTACCACTCCTACACCGGAAAACCCCTTATACTTTTCGATGGCCCCGGCAACGACTTTGCCTTTAACTTCTACACCAACGATAGCCGCAACTTTCAAACCTCGAGCTACTTCTTTACGCCGCAGGCGCCCCTTACCCACCACAAAATGGCGGAGGGCGATAGCGCCTATACCTTTACCATGCGCCTTGCCCTGGGGCAGGAGCGCTACGTGGACTACGAGTACACGCTGCGCAACGGCTCGTACATGGTGGACTTTAGGATGAAAACGGCCGGGATGCAAAACGTTACCAACGCTGATTTGCTGTGGGCGCATAGCACCTTCCAGCAGGAAAAGGCCTTTGACAACGAGAACAACTACAGCACGGTGGCCTACAAGTACCCGGGCGAAACCAGCATTGAGGAGTTGGGCATAAGCAAGGAGGGCAAGGAGGAAAACGTGAAGACCAAGCTCGGCTGGATTGCCTTCAAGCAGCAGTTCTTCTCGTCGGTTATTATCGCCAAGGGCGAAATGTTTGGCGGCGCCAACATGGCCTACCTTACCTACAAGCCGGGCAACGAGGAGCACCTGCTCAAGCGCTACATGACCAACATACAGCTGCCGGTGCAGCCCGAGCGCGACCAGAACCTGCCCCTGTCGTTCTACTTCGGCCCCAACCACTACAGCACGCTCAAAAAGTACGATGCCGACCTGCATCAGCTGGTGCCGCTGGGCGGCTGGATGATAGGCTGGATTAACCGCTGGGTGGTGATTCCCATTTTCGACTTTCTGAGCAAGTACATCGCCAGCTTCGGCATCATTATTCTCATCCTGACCATCATTATCAAGCTGCTGCTCTTTCCGCTCACCTACAAGTCGTACCTCTCGTCGGCCAAGATGCGCCTGCTCAAGCCCGATGTGGATAGGGTAAAGCAGAAGTACCCCAAGAAGGAGGATGCCATGAAGGTGCAGCAGGAAACCATGGCGCTGTACAAAAAGGCGGGGGCGAGCCCCATGGGAGGCTGCCTGCCGATTCTGATCCAGTTCCCCATCCTCATCGCCATGTTCCGCTTCTTCCCGGCCTCCATCGAACTGCGCCAGCAGCCCTTCCTGTGGGCCGACGACCTGTCGGGCTTCGATTCGATACTGAACCTGCCGTTCACCATTCCGTTTTACGGCGACCACGTCAGCCTGTTCACGCTGCTCATGGCCGGCGCGCTCTTTATTTCGTCGCGCATGAGCATGGCGCAAACCCCCGATACCGGTATGCCTGGCATGAAGTTTATGACGCTGTACCTGATGCCGGTCATGATGCTGTTTTGGTTCAACAGCTACGCCTCGGGTCTGAGCTACTACTACTTCTTGTCCAACCTCATTACCATAGGGCAAACCTACGCTACCCGCCGCCTGGTAAACGATGAGAAGCTCCACGCCAAGATGAAGGAGAACAGCAAGAAGCCGGTAAAAAAATCGGGCTTTCAGGCTAAGCTGGAGGAGATAGCGCGCAAGCAGCAGGCGGCGCAAAAATCGGCAAGGAGATAGCGGCCTTATGCAGCAGCAAAGGCGAGATAGGAAAGTTGCAGCAGTGTATGTCGCTTTGGCGGCGCTACTGCTGCTCTTTTTTGTGGCCGATATCCTGCTGGGCTCCGAGCCTATTTCGCTGCAGGCGGCGCTGCAATCCTTTTTGGGTAACGAAAATCCGGCACTTTCGCACATCGTGGTGGGCTACCGCCTTCCCAAGGCGCTGGTGGCCATTGTGGCCGGCGTGTCGCTGTCGGTGAGCGGCCTGCAAATGCAAACGGTGTTCCGCAACCCCCTGGCCGACCCCTACATTCTGGGTGTAAGCTCGGGCGCGGGCCTGGGCGTGGCGCTCTTCCTCATGGGTTGCTCGCTCTGGGGCGGGGTGGCGTTGGGCGCCTTTCTGCCCAGCATGGGCTACGCGCTGGCGGCCTGGATTGGCGCAGGCTGCGTAATGCTCATCATGCTGCTCATATCGCTGCGCGTGCGCGATATTATGGCCATGCTCATACTGGGTATGATGATTGGCAGCGCGGCGGCGGCGCTCATTACCGTGCTGCAGTACTTCAGCCGCGAAGCCATGCTCAAATCGTACGTGCTGTGGACAATGGGCAGCCTGGGCAACGTAACCACAGCGCAGCTGTACGTGCTGCTGGCCGTTACCCTTGTGGGCGGCGTTTTGGCCCTGCTTTCCGTCAAAACCCTGAACGTGCTGATGCTGGGCGAAACCTACGCGCGCAGCATTGGCTACGGCGCGGCAAGGCACCGCACCTTCATTATCCTCACCTCAACCATTCTCACGGGCACGGTAACGGCCTTCTGCGGGCCCATCGGCTTTATCGGCGTGGCGGTGCCGCACGTGGCGCGCATGCTCATCCGCGAGGCCGACCACCGCTACCTCATGCCCGCCACCATGCTGCTGGGCGCGGTGGTGATGCTCTTTTGCGATATGGTGTCGCAAATGCCGGGTAGCGATAGCGCGTTGCCCATCAATACGGTTACTGCGCTGCTGGGCATCCCCGTGGTGGTTATGGTAATAATTCGCAACCAAAAAATTGTGTAATGGGCACGGCCGTTTCCTTACATAGCTTGAGCATTGGCTACGCCGCGCAGGGCAAGGCGCGTGAGGTTTTCCCCGCCGTTGACGCCGAGGCCGGCGTGGGCGAGCTGGTGTCGCTGGTGGGGCGCAACGGGCAGGGAAAAAGTACGCTGCTGCGCACGCTCATCGGCTTCCAGCCGGCGCTGGCGGGCAGCGTTCGCATTTTCGAAAAGGATATTACGGCCTACGATTTGCGCAGCTTAGCCACCATCGTCAGCTACGTTTCGACCGACAACGTGAAGGTGGGCAACCTCAAGGTTTTTGACCTCGTGTCGCTGGGGCGCTACCCCTACACCGGCTGGTTCGGTACGCTTTCGCAAAACGATAAGGAGGTGGTCATGCAGTCGCTCGACATGGTGGGCATGCGCGACTACGCCTGGCGCAACACCAACCGCCTGAGCGACGGCGAGCGCCAGCGGGCCATGATAGCGCGCGCCCTGGCGCAGGGTACGCCCATCATTGTGCTCGACGAGCCCACGGCCTTCCTGGATTTACCCAACCGCTACGAGGTGGTGCTGCTCCTGAAAAAGCTGGCGGAGGAGCAGCAAAAAACGGTGCTGTTCTCAACGCACGACCTGAGCTTGGCCTTCAAGGTGTCGGACAGGATGTGGGTGATGTGCGACGGAAAAATGCACCAGGGCGCGCCGCAGCAGCTCATGGCCGATAGCGTGTTTGACGCGCTGCTGCAGAATACCCGCCTTGCCGTTGACCACGCCACGGGCGATGTACACCTAAAAATGTAATTTTTGAAAAAAGTAAAACATATACTGCTCCTTTTCTCCTCCGTGCTGGCCTTAGCCGCGCTGTGCGTGCTGCTGCTGTCGCACAAGAGCGACGGGGAGCCCGGGCCGCTGCAACCCGCATCGCCCTTCCCCCTGCCCACCGTGCCCCGCCTTACCAACGACATGTCCGCCCGCGCGGAGTTTGCCGCGCTGGACAAGACGGTGGAGAAATTTCTGAAGCAGTGGCACATCAACGGCGCCTCGCTGGCCATTGCCAAGGACGGCAAGCTGATCTACGCCAAGGGCTTCGGCTACGCCGATGTGGCGCAGAAAAGGGAGGTGCAGCCCTACAACATTTTTCGCGTAGCCAGCGTGTCGAAGCTGGTAACCGCCGCCGCCATTATGAAGCTGGTGGAGGAGGGCAGGCTCACGCTCGATGCAAGGGTGTTTGGCCCCGAAGGTATTTTAAACGACTCCGTTTTTCTTCAGATTAAGGATAAGCGCGCCCTGCAGGTTACCGTCAAGAACCTGCTGGAGCACTCCGGCGGGTGGACTACGCGCTGGGGCGACCCCATGTTTATGAGCCGGCAGGTGGCCAGCAGCCTGCAGGTGCCCATGCCCGTTTGCGTGGACGATATTATAGCTTTTGTGCTGAGCAAGCACATGCACTTCAACGTGGGCGATCACAGCTCGTACGTCAACGTGGGCTACATGATGCTGGGGCGCGTGGTGGAAAAAGTTACGGGCATGGCCTACGAGGACTACGTGCGCCACGCCCTGCTGGTGCCCATGGGTGTGGCCAACATGTGCTTGGGCAACAGCTACCCCAAGGATTTGTACCACGACGAGGTAAGCTACTACGATGTGTGGGACGCCGCCCAGGTAATGGCCTTTGATAACCCCAACGCCCTGGCGTACAAGTGTAGCGGCGGCCACGATATCCACACGCTGGGCGCCGCCGGAGGCTGGGTGGCCTCGCCGGCGGAGCTGGTGCGCTTTGTGCTGTGCCTCGATGGCCGCCCCGAGGTGCCCGACGTGCTGACGCTGGAGTCGGTGGATAAAATGGTGTGCAACGACCTCGGCTACGACCCGCTGGGCTGGCGCCTGGTCAACCCGCGCTACTGGCTGCGCACCGGCACGCTGGCCGGAACCTCGGCGGCGGTGGTGCGCGATACCGCCGGATTCTGCTGGGCTTTTGTAACCAACACCAGCTCGTGGCAGGGGGCGGCATTTCCGATCAAAATAGCGTCCACCATCAATGCTGCCATTGCCAAGGAATCGCCCAAGTGGCGCTACGATTACGATTTGTTTCTTCCATCAAAAAAAGAGTAAAACGCATGACATACGAACACAAGCTGAGAGTGCGCTACGGCGAAACCGATGCCATGGGCGTGGTGCACCACGGTACCTACCCGCTGTACTACGAGGAGGCGCGCACCGAAATGCTGCGCAGCGTGGGCCTGTCGTACGCCGAGCTGGAGCGCAGGGGCACTATGATGCCGGTGGTGGACATGCACATTAGGTACATTGCACCGGCATTTTTCGACGATGTGCTTACGGTGCGCGTAAGCGTGAAGGAGGTGCCTGCAGCGCGCATTGTTTTTTACTACGAGGTGGTGAACGAGGCCGGAAAAATTATCAACGAAGCCGAGACAACGCTTGTATTTGTGGACGCTGTAACCCGCCGTCCGCGCCGTGCACCCATGGAAATGGTTGATGCTGTTGCTGCGAGGAGCTAACGTGGAGAAAGCGTGTTTGTTTAGCAGAAAGTAACATAGCGCCAATAGAAGTAATGCTGAATTTACGTTATTGGTTGTATTTTTGCTGCGAAACACCGTATTTACTTGCCAATTACCATTCGCATACTAACGCCCTTGCTAGCGCTTGGCTTTGTCGGCTGCAGCTGCAATACTGCGCCCAGGTCTAACTTTAGCGTGCAAGAAGAGCTCCGGGCAATGGGAGCACAGGCGCGCCATGTGAGCATCAACCCCTCCCTTATCCTGCCCTTTTTGAACGAAAACAATAAGGAGGAGGCAGCGCTGAAATTTTTTTTGAAATCCATTCGTAAGGCCGAAATATACAACCTCCCATCGTACGAGGTGGCGCACTTGCTGGCCGAGCATGCCATTGCTGCCAGCTTTGAGCAGGATATGACCCTGCGCGAGGGCGATAACCGCTTAATAGTGTACACCTACACGCCTAAAAAAAAGCCGGAGGTGGTAAAAATGTTGCTGCTGCTGTTGCAAAACGATTCGAGCAACCTGTACTACCTGATAGAAATGGAGGGTGAGATAGCGAAGCCAACGCTGGTTGTGCTCAGCAACATCAGCCCCGAATTTTTGGACGGCTACATTCGCCGCTTTAACATACAGTTTTAGGCATTATCCCTGCGGCAATTCTCTATAAGCTGCATAACCCACGTCATTTGCTCCTCCACGCTCATGCTGCTGTTGTCCAGCAGCACCGCGTCGTGCGCACGGCGCAGCGGGCTTACATCGCGGTTTTCGTCAATGCTGTCGCGCTGGCGAATATTTTTTTCAACCTCCTCCAACGTGGTTTTTACGCCCTTGCCCAGCAGCTCCTCGTAGCGCCGCCGCGCGCGTACCTCGGGCAATGCGGTCATAAAAATTTTGAGCTCGGCGCTGGGAAAAACCACCGTGCCGATATCGCGCCCATCCATTACAATGGCCTTGCCCCTGCCCATTTCCTGCTGTAGCGCCACCATGCGCTGGCGCACCTCGCCAATCTCGGCTATGCGGCTCACGTTGTCCGATACGCGCGCCAGCCGGATTTCGTTTTCAACGTTCTCTTCGTTCAAAAATACGTCGTTCTTTTCGCTCTGCGTGTTGTACAAAAGCCGGATGTTGATGAGCGGCAGCTGGGCCACAAGCGCCTCGCGCTGCACGCTCCCATCGGCATTTATGAGGTTGTTGCGCAGGGCGTAAAGGGTTACGCAGCGGTACATGGCGCCGCTGTCGATAAAGGTGTATCCCAGCCGCTTGGCAATGGCCTTGGCAAAGGTGCTCTTGCCACACGAGGAGTAGCCGTCAATGGCTATGGTAATGTCCTTCATTTATGTGCGATATGCGATACGCAATACCGCGACGTGCGAATTTTCTTACACCGCAAGCCGCATTGTCGCGTGTCGGGATTATTAAAAAATTCTCAAAATCAAACCAAAGTGGTTGTTGGCCCCGCCCAGGTGGTATATGGCGTGGGCGTAGTTGAGCTCAACGTACTTGAGGCGTAGCCCCAGGCCGAACGAAAAGCCCGTTCCGCCGCTTTTTTCGCCCACCTTCAGCTCGTTGCCCCGCCTGAAGTTGTACCCGCCCATGATAAAAAAATACTTGGACGGAATAATCTCAACGCCGACGGCAACGTGGCTGAGCAGCTCCTTGCCTGCCTTAGTCAGGCCGCTTTCCTGCTGCTCCCTCCCGTCAAGCGATGTTTGGCTTTCCTCGGTGTTTGTGTAGGTGTTGAAACTTTGTAAATCATTTAATGATAGCGAGATACCAAATGGTGCGTTTTCAAATTTTTGCGCCATCGACAGCTGAATTTCGAAGGGTAGCTTTTCGTGGTTACCTTCGGTGTAGGGCTTGAGCTGGTACCCTATATTTTTTAGCGCCAGCGTGGCGTTGAACAAGTTGTTGTGGCTGTGGTAGCGTGCGCCCACGTTGAGCGCCATGCCGAAGGAGTTGTAGCGCTCCAGCTGCGAAATAATGGTGTTGAGCGTAGCGCCTAGGCTCACGTTACGCCACACGTTGCGCGAGTAGTGCAGCCCAAGGTCAAACTCGTTGGCGTTGAAGGTGCCCATGTCGGCTCCCTCCTCATCGTAGCCGTCGAACGAGCCGTAGTTGAGGCTTACAAAGCTCAGCCCCAGGGTGCCTACGCCCTTTTGGTGCCACGCGCCGGCCAGGCTGCTGTGCGAAATGCCGGCCACGTAGTGCAGGTAGGTCAGGCTAATATCGCGGTGCATGCCGCTGTCGAGCAGGGCGGGGTTTTGCGTCACCATACCCACATCGTTGTACATGGGCGACAGGCTTACGCCGCCCAGCGCCGCCGATTTTGCCGAGGGGTTTACCTTGAGGAAATTGTAGGTGCTCTCGCCTCCGATTTGCGCACAAACGCGCGCCGAGGCGATGGTAAGCAGCAGTATGATGGCCGTTTTTTTGAGCATTGACCTACAAAAGGAAGAGCAAATGTACAATAATTTTAGGCAAGTTGACGCAGTGCAGCTACCGTAGCTGCCGGTAGTACACCAGCCTATGCCCGGGCAGCAGGTCGGGGTGCAGAACTTTTATCAAATCCTTTAAGATGATGTGCGGGTTTACCGTTCCCGATTCAAAAAAATCGCTGCCGCCGTGCGCGCTCAGGCGGGCGTTGTTGTTGTAAACCTCGCCGCTTTTGAAGGCCGGAATATTCTCGATGAGCTTGTGCATACTTTTAAGCTCGGCTAAGCTCTTGGCCTGTCCCGGGTTGAGCCACGTGCCGGCGTGCTGCGCATCGCCGTAGGCGCGCTCAATGTTGATGGGGTAGCTGTCTCGGTGGTTGCGCAGCTCCACTACGCTCTGCCCGCCGGCATCGCGCAGCAGCGTGGCCATGTAGCCCCGCTTGCCGGGCACAAACCATGCATCGCTCCACGGCGCGTTGAGCAGCACCATCGTTTTTGGGAGCGCGCTGTCAACAACATTTTTCAGCCGGTTGTACTCGCATTCCACCTCCGTAAACCGGCCTATGGCCGCTTGCTCGCAGCCAAACAGCGATGCCACCGCCACCGCCCACTCGGCCTTACCCAGCGGGTGCTCCTCGGTGTACTCGCCAAGGTATACGATGCGCAGCCCCAGCTCCTCGAGCTTGTTGGCAATGCTTGTAAACTCGCCCGATACGCCGTAGGCAAAAATAACGTCGGGGCGCAGCGCGAGCAGCTTCTCCAGGTTGAGCTGCGTGTCGTAGCCCACATCGGCAATGGCGCCGCCGGTATACCTGGTGTATAGCAGCGAGTCGTACAGCAGGTTGGCGCTGGCCACACCCGCAATACTTTCGGCTTTTCCTATAAATTGGAGCAGCGCCACGTGCGTGGTCGACAGGCACGCCACCTTGCGTAGGGCGCTATCAACGGAGTAGCTGTAGGCCAGCTGCTGCGAGTTTTGAAATGGGTTGAACACGCGAAGAATTTTGCGACCGTTTACCGTGTCGATGCAGAATCCCTTGGCGTACCTGGGCACGTAAAAGTTACCCTGCGTAGCGCCGGTTGTGCTGCCGTTTTTACACGAAAAAAGGGGGAGTAGCAGGAGAGCGAGGAAGATTTTTGCGTTGAAAAAAGGCATGCTGTTGTACTTGAATTTTAAAGAGAATAAAAATACCACATGATTTTTACTGCGCCTAACAAAAAAGTAAGTTTAACGGATTTTAGTTTTTTTCGCTGCAATTTGTGATAATTCTTCGTTTTGCTTACCTTTGAAACCATCTTGAGCAACAGTAAAAATGTAAATACATGATAGGTAGCTATTTGAAAAATCTTTTACAGGAGCACCACCGGGTTATTATTCCCGGGTTGGGGGCATTGTTGAAAAAAGATAAGTCGGCTACGGCGTGGGAGGATTCGCTTACGTTTAGCCCGTTTTTGCGCTTTAACGATGGCTTACTTGAGGGCTATATTATAGAAAAAGAACGCATTGGGAAGGCCGAGGCGGAGCTGCAAATGCATCAGCTTGTGAAGGAGATACAGCAAACCATAGCTCAGCATTACCTTTTTTACATAGATGGCTTAGGAGCCTTTTATGAGGATGGGCGCGGAGCCGTGCAGTTTTTGTGCGCCAAAAGCAAAAAGGAGGCCCTCCATAAGCTCGAGGCGCTGCGGGAGGAGAGTTCGCGCTCAAGCGATTTTTCGGTAGCCATTGATGTGGAGGAGGAGCTGATTGAGAAAAAAGTTCAACCTGCCAACGCTGAGCAGGCGCCGGGCCGCTCGGTAGGTGGCGCTACTCCCATTCCGCCCTCAACCGATAGGCAGGGCGTTGCTGCCACCAAGGCGCGGCAGCTGGAGGATGTGAACGCCTCGCTCATGCAGTGGATGGCCGAGGTGGAGGAGCGCAGGCTGAGGCAGCCGCACAAAGCGCAGGAGGAACCTGAACTTTCGGCGCGCGTGGAGCAACCGATTTCATCAACACCCGAAGCGCCGAAATTACCCGAAGCTCAGGATGAGGGCAGCGGTAAAAACGCATGGCCCGGGGTCGAGGAGAGCAAAAGTTCAGACGCTCCGCTGGCTCAACCCGCGCCGGCGCTGCCGTTTCAATCCGAGTCCGACGAGTGGAAAAAGGTGGTGGTGGCTCGCAAAGAGCGCCGTCCGATGCTAGCGGTAGGTATTGCTGCGGTGGTAGTGCTGGCGCTGGCTGTGGCTGCTGTAGGCTGGTTTTGGGATCCCATTTCGGAGCACATGGGCTGGCAGGAGCAGCCGGTGGTGGACGGAAACTACGTGGTGGAGCACCGGCAGCCCGAAGATGCGGTGGCCGTGGATGAGTATGAGTACGTGCCGCAGATTACCGAGCGGCAGCAGGGTTTTATTTACATTGTGGTGCTGAGCCTCAACCTGCAAAAAAACGCTATGGCCTTCTGTCAATCCCTTTACGAGCGCGGCATACGGGCAGAGATTGTGATTACCAATGAGGGTACATACTGGGTTTGCGTGGGTAAGTACAGCAGCATGGCCGAGGCCGAGGCTGCCCTTGACGCCTACACAAAAAAGTACGGCGAGGCCGAAATGAAGATATAAAGTTTATAAAAAGGAGTTGCTCCATGAGCCATATTTTTGATGCGCTAAATCGCCTGTTCAGCACAGGCGATTTTTTAATGGCCAAGCAGGAGCCGGGCAAGCGCACGCTTGTGCATAAGGAGGTGGGGGAGATTGTGTACACCAAGCGTAAAAACTCCCGCAGCATTTCTATTCAGCTGCGCCCCGGAAAGCCCGTGAGCGTTAACCTTCCGTACTACACCAGCTACGCTGAGGCCGATAAGCTGGTGCTCGAAAAAATAGCTTGGATAAAGGAGGAAATGGCCCGCCTTAAGGAGATGGAGCAGCAGCGGCGCGTTTTTACCGACGAGGAGGTGGAGCGGCTGCGCGCCCAGGCCAAACAGTTTTTGCCCAAGCGAGTGGAGGCATTGGCACACAAATTTGGCTTTGGCTACAACAAAATTACGGTTAAAGACATTCGCTCGCGATGGGGCAGCTGCTCCTCGTTAAACAACCTCAACTTTAGCATTTACCTCATGCACCTCCCCGACGAGCTGGTCGACTACGTTATTCTGCACGAGCTGTGTCACACCGTGCACCGCAACCACGGGCCGCACTTTTGGGCGCTGCTCAACACTTGTACGGCAGGCAAGGCGCGCTACCTCTCGGCGCAAATGGATAAGTACAGCTTGAAGCTGTTTTAGTGGGGCGTGTGCTAAAATGAGGTTTCCTCGCCCAGAATGTTGGCGGCGCGGTTGGCCCTGGCAGAAAGTTGGTGCTTACCATCGTTGTGGTAGATGGTGGACAGCAGCCTGCTGTAGCGATGCAGCAAAACCTGGCGCTTGCAGGGTCCCAAAAGTTGCTCTAACGGCGCGTTCAAATTCAGGTGTTTTTTAACCAAATTGGATAGCTGAGGTTTGCCGCATAGCGCCCCGTTGTGCGGGTCAATGTAAAAGAGTGTTCCGCTCGCGTCATCCAATATGTTATAGGTATCGCGGTAGCAAAGCATGCCGCTGCCGGGCAGCCGGATGCCCGAAATGGGCACCTCCAGGTACTCGGCTACGCAAATGTAGAGCAGCCCGAGCGCCATTTGGCAGCCCTGCTTGTACCTTAGTACCTCGCTGAGCAGCATCGTGCGGTCGTTGTCAACTGCCCGCCGACCAACAAGCTTACCGCGTTCGTAAATAGCATCGTTAATCAGCCGCACATGCTCCAGCGCCGTAAGATGCTCGTTGAACTCCATCCACACCTCCTGCCCGAGCTTTTGAATGGGTGCCGACAGTTGCTCAAATTCCACATCGGGGCTGAAGAGCTTGTTCAGGTAAAACACGCCGGTAAGCATGTCCTTGGCGCCGCTATCGACCCAGGTGCGCAGCTTTTGCAGCGTTGCGTTTTCCTGAATTTGCGCTATGACGCGCTCTATACGCGCAAGGTGCTCCCCCTCGGAGCAGCGCTCCCACGCCGCCTCCAGCCAGGGTATAACCTCCTCGCCTTGGGCGCAGAGTCGCTCCATAACTACGGCTGCTACCTCGCTATCCGAGTCATCGAGAAGGCTTATGAGCGATGAAACGTCCTTGCTACCCATGCCTACTTCAGCTTTTCGAGCGCCATTTCAATCATGTTGTTTACCGCTTTTTTGTAGTCCACATTCATGTCGAGTATGGCCCGGTTGGCAATTATGGTGCAAATTGTTAGTGATTTATGCCCCAGTAACTTAGATAATCCGGCTATGGCCGAACTTTCCATTTCGAAGTTGGTTATTCTTTTCCCTTTGAACAAAAAACTTTCTATCTTTTCGTTCAGCATGGGGTCGGCCAGGGGCAGGCGCAGCACGCGCCCCTGCGGCCCGTAAAATCCGGGCGCCGAAATGGTCATGCCTTCAATTGTGGTGTCGGAGAAGAGCCGGATTAGCTCGTGCGAATTTTCAACAAAGTAGGGCTTTGCGCAGAGCTCATTCCACGCGGTATGCATCAAAAAAGCGGCTTCGTAGTCGAGCAGCGCAATGTCGTTGCGCCTTGCGTAAAAGTTGAGCAGCCCGTCGAAGCCGATGCTGATGTGCGAGCTAACCATGCTGCCCAGCGCAATGTCGGGCTGCAGCGCCCCCGATGTGCCCAGCCGCACTAAGCGCAGCGTGCGGTGCGACGCCTTGGGCGTGCGCGTTTTGAGGTCGATATTGGCCAGCGCATCGAGCTCGTTGACCACAATGTCGATGTTGTCGGTGCCAATGCCGGTGGAGAGCACCGTGAGGCGCGTGCCCTTGTAAATGCCGGTGCAGGTTACAAATTCGCGGCTGCTTTTCTTGACCTCCACCTGGCTAAAGTGGGCGGCTACGCTGGCCACGCGTCCGGGGTCGCCAACAAGTATTACGGTGTCGGCCAAATCTTCGGGAAGAAGGTGGAGGTGAAATACGCTCCCGTCGTCGTTCAGTATCAGCTCCGATGATGCAATGGGTTTCATGGTAGGTGATTCTCGATTTTTAGTTGATGATTTATGGTTGCTGCAAGCTGCGTTAAGTTAGCGATAAAATGGTAGCGCAGTAAGCAAAACCAACTTTTGCCATGTATTTAAAAAAGCAGCATACAGCATCAAAAATACAGCATTTTTGATGCAAAATCAAGAAATGTGCATAACTTTGCCCGCGAGGATTGACGGCGCTATCCGCCCTAACCCCTAATTACTAATCCCTAATCCCTAAAATTTATGCTGCAACGTATTCAGTCGGTTTTTTTGACCTTGGCGCTGGTGCTGCAGGGTTTGATTTTTGTATTTCCCTTTGCCAAAGTAGCCGATGCGCAGGGCAACGAAACGCTGCTTACCTGTGCCGACTTTCCGCTGATTCTTTTTCAGCTGCTGACGTTTACCTTTACGCTGGTTACCATTTTCTTTTATAAAAACAGGAAGCGGCAAATCCTTTTTTGCAACATCAACATTTGGCTGCTCATAGCCTACGTGCTGGTGCTGTACTGGCAGGCTTACGGCCTGTCGCAAGCAGCGGCGGCCATGCAGTTCAAGCTGGGCATGATCATTCCCTGGCTGGCGGCCATACTTATCTACTTAGCCAAGCGCGGCATTGCCAAGGACGAGGCGCTGGTAAAATCGCTGGACAGGTTGAGGTAAACGGTGGGTATAAAATAAAAAATCCGGGGCTACTGCCTCGGATTTTTTTATGACAAAATCAGAATTACTGCCACACCACCTTGGCGGCTTTGGCAATGTTTTTCGGGATGTCGGTGTTGTTTATTTTTCCGCCGAAGAGCTCGCTGCCGGCGCCGATGGCGTACACGGGCACCATGGTTCCGGTGTGGCCAAAGGTGCTGTACCCCGCGCCTACGCGGGCGCTTACCATGCGCATAACCTCCTTGCTAAGGTTATTTTTGTTTTTTACCTTGCAGGGCGAGTCCCCGGTTTGCGGCTCCTTTTCCACGTTGTCGGCAAACATTTTCCTCATCTTCTGCTCCTCGCCGTAGCTGAGCGTTAGCTTGTAGTCGTCCTGCAGCAGCTGCCTAAATTCGTTGTACGATATGGGGTTGCCGAGCCGCTCTACCAACTTTTCTACCGACTTTGCCTGCTGCGATATGCCCATAATGGTTACCAGCTTATCCTCGCCCGAGCCAATGCCCAGACCGCCGGTTTCGTGGTCGGCGGTAACAATGATGAGCGTTTCGTTGGGGTGCTTTTTGTAAAAATCAAGGGCTACCTGCACGGCGTCCGACATATCTATTACCTCGCCCACCATGGTTGCGGCATCGTTGTCGTGCGAGGCCCAGTCTATCTTTCCTCCCTCTACCATCAGGAAAAATCCCTTGCCGTTCATCAGCTTTTCAATGGCAATTTCGGTGGTTTGCCTCAGCGTGTAGTCGTCGGCCGACTTGTCTATCACGTAGGGGTAGGCTTTGGCCGGCTTGTTTTCGGCCTGCAGCAAAATATTTTTGGGGGCGGAGGAAGCTTTGCAGTCGGCCAGGCTGCGCGAAACCTTGTAGCCGCTTTGCTCCACCAGCGTATAAATGCTTTCCTGCTGGTCATCTTTTCCGAGGGGATTTATAAATCCGGCTCCCGAAAAAAAGTCGAAGTTGCTCTTGGCCAAATCCTGCGCAATTTCGTAGTACATATTGCGGCTGGTCTGGTGCGCGTAGAACGCCGCCGGCGTGGCGTGGTCAATGCTTACGCTGGTGCTGATGCCCACCCTGTAGCCTTTTTCTTTGAGGCGCTGCGCAATGCTTTTAAAGTTTTGCTTGGCTTCGGCATCCACCCCAATGCGGCCGTTGCGCGTTTTGCTACCGCAGGCCAGCGCCGTGCCGGCCGCGGCCGAGCAGGTAACGAGATTGCTGGCCGAGTAGGTGGTGGCAAATCCGGTTACGGGAAAGCCCGAAAACGTGAGGTTGCTTGAGCCGTGCTTGCCCTCCTTGGCCGCCAGGTAGTCCTCGGTAAGCGATACGGAGCCGAAGCCCATGCCGTCGCCGATGAAAAAGAAAATGTACTTGGCCTGCGCAAAGCTAAGCGTGGCGCAGAGTATGAGGGTCAGCAGGAGCGATATTTTTTTCATGATATGCGAGTTTGTAAAGTTTATATAGTCTATAAAGTTTCTAAAGTTTGTAAAGTGTATAAAGTTTCTGAAGTTAAAGAGTTGTCATCCACAATTCTCCATTCTCCATTATTCATTCTCTTTGTACCAATCTTTATACATCAGGTAGCCCTGCGCATTCTTTACAATCATTTTTTCGACGTCCTCGGGGGCAATGCTTTTTACCTTTTTGGCTGGTACGCCGGCGTAAATGCTGTAGGGCTCCAGCTGTGCGTTGCTCAGCACCACCGAGCTTGCGGCAATGATGCTGTTGTCGGCAACGGCGGCGTTGTCCATGAGCGTGGAGCCCATGCCCACCAGCACGTTGTGGCCCACCGTGGCGCCGTGAATATTGCACAGGTGCCCCACCGACACGTAGTCGCCAATGCGCACCACCGAGCGCTCGTAAAGCGTGTGCAGCACCGAGTTGTCCTGTATGTTGACGTTGTTGCCGATGATGATGGGGTTGACATCGCCGCGCAGCACTGCGCCGTACCAAATGCTGCAGTTGTCGCCAATGGTTACATCGCCGATAAGGACGGCGGTTTCGGCAATAAAACAGTTTTTGCCGATTTGCGGGGTCTTACCGCGAAGCGTTTTTATTAAAGCCATGTTGTTGAATTACAAATTACGAATTACGAATTACGGTATTGTTAAGTTAATATAGATTCCATGATTTACAGCACTTGATGGTTATGTCATCCTGAGCAAGGCGAAGGATCTCAAGTTCGCACAGGGCTTCATATTCACAACATGAGATTCTTCGCTTCGCTCAGAATGACAAGGGTTCGATTTTTATTAAAATCTACACCAAATTAACAATACCCGAATTACAAATTACGAATTTAGCCAGATGCAGGGGGGCCATGCTGCTCAGCATTGCCGATTGCCTACTGCTACTGCCTACTTGTCTTTACTGCCTACTGCAAGCTGCCTACTTGTTAATGCATCCTTGCGCCCGTCATCAGAATAAACTCCTCGCGGGTTTTTTGCTGCGTCATAAAGGGGCCGGTAAAGGCCGATGTGGTGGTTACGGAGTTCTGCTTTTCCACGCCGCGCATCTGCATGCACATGTGCGCCGCCTCAATAATTACGGCCACGCCAAGCGGTTGCAGCGCCTCCTGAATGCAGTCGCGGATTTGCACTGTGAGCCTTTCCTGCACCTGCAGGCGGCGGGCAAAGGCATCGACCACGCGGGTAATTTTGCTCAGGCCGGTAATGTAGCCGTTGGGGATGTAGGCCACGTGCGCCTTGCCGTAAAAGGGCAGCAGGTGGTGCTCGCACATGGAGAACAGCTCAATGTCTTTTACCAAAATCATCTGCTTGTACTCCTCCTTAAACTTGGCGGAATTGATGATATCGAAGGGATTTTGGGCGTAGCCCTGCGTCATAAAAAGCCGCGATTTGGCAACGCGCTCGGGCGTTTTTTGCAGGCCCTCACGCGCGCTGTCCTCGCCCATCAAGTCCAGAATGGCCTTCACATGCTTGCCGATGGCGTCAACTTTTTCTTGGTTGAAAGAATCGATTCTTTCGTAGTGTTCTGTCATTTTTCGTATCTTTGGGTTACAAATTTACAAAAATAAATCAGCAAATGCAGCTTTTGGTTGTAGCCGCCACCGAGCTTGAATTAAGCGCTGTGAAAAAGCGTTTAGCGAATGTTCCTAACGTTGATTTTGCAGCTACAGGTGTGGGCATGTTGGCTACTGCGTATACGCTTACCAAGTTGCTTTCGCAAAAAAAATACGATTGGGTTTTTAATGTAGGAATCGCCGGAGCATTTTCCGAAAAAATGAGATTGGGTGAGGTGGTAGCTGTTAAGAATGAGTCGATAGGTGACAGTGGTGTTGAAAATGCTGAGGGGGTTATAGCTGCTTATCCAAAAGAATTGCAAAGTGATGTGGTGTTAAATTGCCCCTATGTAAACGAATTTTCTACTTTGGAAAACGTTCAGCAAGCAAATGGCACAACTGTAAACCTGTTGACCGAAAATGAAATGAGAGTTGCGCAGCGTAGCGGTTCTGCCGATGTGGAAACAATGGAAGGCGCCGCGTTTTTTTACGTTTGTAAAAAAGAAAATGTAAATTTTTTGCAGCTAAGAGGCATTTCAAATCGAGTGGGGGAGCGCGATAAGGCGAAGTGGAAAATAGCAGAAGCGATGGAGAGTGTGAGTGATTTATTAGTACGTTGTCATTCCGCGCTTGATGCGGAATCCCCAAATCGGGAGATTGCGGATTAAGTCCGCAATGACAGCGCGCTATATAAGATGTTGTAAAACAAAGTGTTGATGTTGCCATGCTGAGCGAAGCGAAGCAATCTCAGGCTGTGCCAAAATGATAGCTGTACGAACTTGAGATGCTTCGCTTCACTCAGCATGACAAAGATTGCTTCGTCGTACCTCCTCGCAATGACGCCACGATTGAGCGCGCTGTTTTAAATTTGTAAATTAACTACGTTGAGCTCGCAAGCTCGGTTGTACTTTGTAAATTGTCAATTAGAATGACTCTCGGATTTTCTCCCTGCCCCAACGATACCTTCATATTTCACGCCCTGCTGCACGGCCTGGTCGATACCGAGGGCCTGGCCTTTGAGGCGCACATCGCCGATGTGGAGGAGCTCAACACGCTGGCCCTGCAGGGTAAGCTGGAGGTTACCAAGCTCAGCTACGCGGCCTACACGCAGGTGGCCGGCAGCTACTTAATTCTCGATTCGGGCGGCGCGCTCGGGCGTGGCAACGGTCCGCTATTGGTTACAAAAAATGCAACGGAAATTACCGCTGATGCCCGCGTGGCCATTCCCGGAAAATATACCACGGCGGCCTTTTTGCTGCGCCTGGCCTTTCCGCAGCTGCGGCGTTGGGAGGAAATGCTTTTTTCGGATATTCCGCAGGCCGTTTTGCAGGGTCGGGCCGACGCCGGGGTGCTCATTCACGAGAGCCGCTTTACCTACGCGCAGCAGGGCTTGCGCCTGCTGGCCGACCTGGGCGCGGAGTGGGAAAAGCGCAGCGGGCTACCCATTCCGCTGGGTTGCATTTGCGTAAGGCGAAACCTGCCGCTTGAGCAGCAGCGGGCCTTTGCCCGGGTGCTGCGCCGCAGCGTGGAGTACGCGTTGCGCAATCCTGCCGAAAGTCGTACATTTGTCAAGCGCCACTCGCAGGAGTTGAGCGACGAGGTTATTGATAAGCATATCGCTATGTTTGTTAATGATTACACTTTGTCTCTTGGTGTGGAAGGAAAAAATGCCGTAGAAAGATTTTTTGCGGAAGCGACAAAGCGAGGTGTAGTGAAGGAAATGCCGGAGGATGTTTTTTTAGAAAACAGTGAAGACAAGTAGGCAGTTTGCAGTAGCAGTAGGCAGTAAAGACAAGTAGGCAGTGGGCAATCGGCAATGTAGTGCAGCATGTTAACCATGCACTTGGCTGTATTTGTAATTCGTAATTCGTAATTGATATGGTAGTAGTAACAGGTGCCGCGGGGTTTATTGCCAGCTGCTTGGTGGGCATGCTCAACGAGCGTGGATACAACGACTTGGTGCTGGTCGATGATTTTTCGCACGAGGATAGAAGGGCCAACTACGAGGGCAAAAAGTACAGCGCGCTGGTGGAGCGCAGCCGCTTTTTCGGCTGGCTCAGGGAGCACCACCGCTACGTGCAGGGCATTTTTCACATGGGTGCGCGCTCGGCCACTACCGAGAGGAGTTGGGATACGCTGGTGGATTTGAACCTGGGCTACTCGCAAAAAATGTGGAGCGCCTGCGTGGAGTACGGATTACCGCTCATTTACGCCTCCTCGGCTGCCACCTACGGCGACGGCGCGCTGGGCTACTCCGACAGCCACGATTTGGTAGAAAAATTGCAACCGCTCAACCTCTACGGCAAATCGAAAAATGATTTTGACAAGTGGGCGTTGAAGCAAGAAAAATCACCGTTTTTTTGGGCGGGCCTGAAATTTTTCAACGTATATGGCCCCAACGAGTACCACAAGGGGCGCATGGCCTCCGTAATTGTACACACGTTTGAGCAAATCAAGGCTACAGGTGGCATGAAGCTCTTCCGATCGCACAACCCCAAGTACGCCGACGGTGGCCAGCTGCGCGATTTTGTGTATGTAAAGGACCTGTGCGACGCCATGATTTTTCTCATGGAAAAGCGCCCGCAGTCGGGCCTGTACAACATGGGAACGGGCCAAGCGCGTACCTTCTTAGACCTTGCACGTAACACGTTTAAGGCCATGGGTGCTCCCGAAAATATTTCGTACATCGACACTCCTATTGATATCCGCGACAAGTACCAGTATTTTACCGAAGCCGACATGAGCAAGCTGCGCAGCGCAGGATACACCAAGGAATTTACTTCGCTTGAGGCCGGTGTGGAGGATTATGTAAAAAACTACCTGATACCACATAGGTACATGTAGCAGGTAATGCGTGTTGGCCATCCTCCGCTGGCGGAGGTGCAAGGTAATTTGTAAGGTGTTTTGGAGGGTAGGGGTGTAACAAAAACGGCTTGCCCACAGGGCAAGCCGTTTTTTAGCATTTGGAAAACCTCTTAGAAGTAGAAGGCAAAGAAAATGTTGGCGGCAGGATTCCACATGTTAACTTTTGAAATATTGTTACCTGCGTTTACCGGCGTGGTGGTGCTTACCACCCTGTCCAGGTTGGCATCCCATGTCTCAACGGTGTGCTCGCCGCGACCGGTGCGGGTGTAAACGTAGTGCAGCGACATCTCGGCGCCTACCGAAAACTTGGGGGCAAAGAAAAATTCGGCGCCCAGAAATACGCCTGCCCCAAAGCCGAAGTTGTGGCTCACAAACCTCTCTGTGGTGCCGGGCTGCTGACCAAACTGCGGTGCATTTACGGGGTTGGCCGCCGTAATGGGGTTGCCGTAGGCGTACTCGTTTTTGGTACGGCCCAGCGATGCCAGCAGCTCCGCCCCGTAGAAACCCTGTACGCGGCCCGAGCCGCGGCGCATTTCGGCGCCAAGGCGCAGCACAAAATCGTTAGTAAGGGCATTCCATGTATCTACCACCTCGGCTTGCGAAAGCGGGTCGGAGGCGCGCGCCGTTAAATCAGGAACGTAAGCACGGTCCTTATCATTGATGGTATTCATGCCCAGGCCTACACGTAAAGCGAGGTTATCTTGCAAAAAGTATTTGGCGTACATGCCGTAGTTATTACCGCCCAATACGCCGTTACCGTTTACCTGGTTGTCGGCTTCGTCTATAAAGTTATTCACGTTAAAGAAAATGGGGCCGGCGCTAACCAGAAAGCCTATATCTCCGGCCTTGGGGAAGTATTGCTTGTCGTCCTGTGCCGACAGCGAACCTGCGCAGAACAGCGCAAGCAGCACAACGGATACTATTTTTTTCATTCTATTATTTCTCGTTTAATTATTACAAAATTAGTGCTGTCGGTAGCGATTAGTAAACAACCGGCGTTGTGGGCTTGGGCGTAAAGTTGGTGTAAAGAATTTCCACCCTTACCTTCTTATACCCTTTAACGAAGCCGCCTTCGACGATGTGGTAGGTCGCTACGTTGAATGTGCCCTCTACATCACCGGCTTTGGGTTGCTTTTGAATGCCGTTGAAGGGTAAGGCTAAGATACTCACATTGGTGGGGATATATTGAGCATTAACCGGAACGCGAAGGCTAAAGGTGCCACCGGTGCCCACCTGTACTTTTTGCGTCCAGTCTCCGGCAACGTAGCTACCGCTGGCATCCTTAATGCCCAGGCCACCCTGACCCGGACCCGGACCCGGACCCGGAACCGGACCCGGAACCAGACCCGGATCGCCGTAGGGGATGCTGATCAGGAGCTCGGCGCCCGCGCTGGCGGGAACCAGGGCTAAGGTATCCTTTTGGTTACCCTGGTAGCTGGTATTTTTACTTTTGGCAGAGTCGGCAGGGTAGTATGCCACACCCTCCAAAAGTACCGTGTTGTCGGTGCTGCTCAAATCGGCGTTCAGGGGCGAAGCCTCGGGATCATCGGTACAAGCGTTAAAGGTTACCACGGCGGCACCCATCAGTGCGAATGCGGCTAAAGCAAAAATTTTTTTCATTTTCTTTTGTTTGTTTAGTTAAAAAATATTTACAACGCGGCAAAGATAGCATGAAATAAGCCAATGGTGCAAATATTTTGCACCATAAATATGGCCTCAACCCCGCGCCGGCGCTATAAAGTGTAAAAACTCAGCCAGCTACGTTGTGCTATTTTTTTTGCTTGAAAAAGTTGCGCCTAAAAGTTGATGCGTACGCCAATGAACCCTGCAATGCCGCTGCTGGTGCGGTTGGGAAAAATATCGCTGTACTTAGTAAAGGGAAGTTCGGAATCGCTGTCGTAGTTGTTGCGCACGCTGGGTGCGCCGTAGGCAAAAGCGCTCAGGCCGCCCACCAGCTGCAGCGGGTAGTAAATGTTGATGGCGGCGTTGATGCCGGCCTTGAAGTACATGGTTTCGAGCGAGTAATCTTCGAGCGAGTAATCCTGTACGGAGGCAAACTCAAAGCCCATGCCCAGGTAGGGCGATAGCGAGAAGTTGCGCCAGAAGTAAAATCCTTTGCCCAGGCCAAAGCCTGCCCGCCAGAACAGGTAGCTGCCCGGATCGGCTATGGTGGTTTCGTAGCGCGTAAGCTCGGCCTCTCCCTCGCCGTAGAGGTACAGCCCGGGCCAAATGCCCAGGTTGGCTATCCTGTTTACCAGCCACTCCACGCGCAGCTTGGCACCCGATTGCGACGGCGCGCCCTCCTTGGACTGCAGGCCGGGGCCGTAGCCCAGCATGAGGCTCATGCCTGCATCGTTCTTTTGCTCCAGCGTCATGCCCTCCTCCACCTTGCCGCCGGCTACTTGGTAAAACCGGCTCTCCTCGCTTTTGCCCGTGGTTACCTTACGGTTGTCCACCACGCCCTTGCCCACGCGCACTACGGCTTTGCGCTTGGGCTGTATCTGCCCGCTGGCGTCGGCCACGTACTCGTTTACAAAGTAGCGCTGGTCGGTTTTCAGCCCTTCCTTTTTCCCAATTTTGGAGCGTATGGGGCTTAGCCCGCTCACGCCCGCCAGCACCTTAAACTGCGCCACTTGCTTTTCGAGCGCCTGCATGGCGCTGGCGTATCCCTTGGCGTACAGCTGGTTGAGCAACTCCTCGCGCGATGCCACGCGCATGGCCATGCGCATCATGCTGCTGAGCCCGTTCTCGTTGGCCACGGTTTTTCCGGTCATAAGCGCGCTGGCTCCGGCGTTGGCCGATACCTGCGTTACGTACTCCAAGGCGAAGGGAATTTGGTCAAACCGCCTGATTTTGTCGGCCACCACCTGGGCCGAGTCCCCCTCGTCAATCCACGCGTCGTAAATTTGCCCTTCGAGCTCATCGTTGTACTTGAGCTTAAATACGAAGGCGCGCACCGTGCTGTTCCACGAGTGCATGTCGGTTTCGGGCTTGGCCGAGTAGGCAATGCTGCTGTAGTCCAGCACCACCACAAAGGTTTTGGCGATGAGCTTGCTGCCGAAGTCCCTCAGCTCCTCGGTGCCGCGCTTGGTGCTAACGGCCAGGTTGTAGGCATCGTCGGTGGCGCTGAACTCGCCGCGCGAGTGAATGAGCGACATGCTCATCAGGCCGTTGGCTTGACGCACGTACCACTCCTTGATCTCGCTCCGGGCTACGTTTTGGCGGGTTAGCTCCGCCAAAACGAGCTGCCACGCCGTGCTCGACTTGTCGTTGCGGCTGAGCTGCCGTAGCATGAGCTCCTTGGTGGGGAGGTTGTTGTGGTAGAATTTCTGCTCCCCGGGGATTTTGGCAAAAGCCTGCGCCGACGAGGCGTCGTAGCTATCGCCATGCTTGAGCAGCAAAAAGTTGACGGTGGGCCTATCGTAGGCGGCGCTTTGCGCTTGCGCAGCGGCGGCGCAAAGCAGCAAGGCAAACAGGAGGGCTATACCACGCAGCGTTGTTTTCACTTTTTTTCGATAGATTGAAAAGCGAAGTTAGCAAGAATCGGCTGATTTTAAAATTTTAGGTGCGAGGAAGTTCTTGCGGCTACGCTCCGTGGCCCTCCGTATCTCCTTCATGCTACTCGGTGTAGAAATAAAATTGTTACGCAGAGAAATACGCTTGTCCCGCAGGGTGGGAGAGCGTTTGCCGAGTTGCACAGAGTTTTCTTACCTTTACATTTTTTGCTACCCGCTTTTTATGCAGGAATCGATGGACTTATATACCTTGTTTGCATTCTCCACCTTTGAGTTGAGGGCTTTGGTGGCGCTGTTTTGGGGCGTGTTTCTCATTTTTTACCGCAACCGGTCGCGGGCAAACTTGCCCTTGAGCTGCATTTTTATTACCATCGGCATGCTGTACCTGGTCAATAGCTTTCAGCGGCTGCCTGTCCTGGCTCCCTGCGATGTGTACAACGTGCGGTCGTACCTGGTGCTTACCTTTCTCGCACCGTTTACCATTTTTTACGCCTATTTCTCTATGAATGAAAAGGTTAATAAGTGGCGCTACCTGCTGCACTTTATTCCGTTTACCCTTATGCTTGGGCTGTGGTTGCTGCTGCAGGCCAGCGCTGCTCCTCGCATACCTTTTTGCTACAATATTAAGGTGCTTTTTGGCCACGCCACTCAGTACCCTCTTTACGTAGGCTACTTTGCGCTGCTTATGCTGGTGTTTCTGGTGCAAGTATTTACCTACTCCGGCATGGGGCTGGTGCGCATCCTGCGCCTTCGCAAAAAGTATAAGGAGCATCACCTCTCCATGAGCACTACCAATAAGCTGCTGGGTATGGACTTTTTGTTTGTGTACTACGCCCTGTTCTGCATGGTCTTCATGTCATACAACAACAATTTGACCTTAAGTATAGTGCACAACTTTTCAATATGCCTTACCATTACTGCCATAGCGATGCTCAGCATCAGGCTGGGCTTGCCGCTTAAGACAGACTTTGGCTTTATGAACGGGCCCTCGGCGGAGTCGGACTTTGAGAGCGAAAAGGTTGACCAGCTGCTGCTGGAGCAAATAAACTACCTGCTTGAGGTAACCCAAATATACAAGCTGCCCCAGCTGAGCCTGCAGGACCTTGCCGATAAACTCAACACCAACCGCACCTACGTATCGGGTTGCATTAACAGGTACTACGGTTGCAGCTTTAAGCAGCTGGTTATGAAGCATCGCATTGAGGCGGCTAAAAAACTGCTGCTGCACACACCGCTGGAGGTGCAGGCAATAGCCTGGGAGGTTGGCTTCTACACCCGTTCGTCATTTTATAATGCTTTTAAGGAGAATGTCAGCAAAACCTTATCGCCCGTGGAGTGGCGAAAGATAAAGCAGCAAGATTCATAGAGGGGGTTTTCTGCGCTTCTCGGTGTAACATTTTTTCTAACACAGAGAGCACAGGGAAGCCACCGAGTTGCACGGAGTTTTTCTTATCTTTGCTAATTAATTCTCAATTCTCAATTTTCAACTCTCAATTAACCTATGGAAACCGTCGTTAGCGGCATACGCTCCACCGGAAATCTTCACCTTGGCAACTACTACGGCGCGCTGCGCAACTTCATAAAAATGCAGGAGAGCAACCGCTGCCTCTTCTTTATAGCCGACCTGCACTCGCTCACCACGCACCCCGCGGTGGACGATTTTCATGGCAACGTGCGCCAGGTGCTGGCCGAGTATCTGGCCGCGGGGCTCGACCCCGAAAAGTCCGTGCTGTTTGTGCAGAGCGATGTGCCCGAGGTGTCGGAAATGTACGTGCTGCTCAACATGCTGGCCTACCTGGGCGAGCTGGAGCGCACGGCCTCGTTTAAGGAAAAAGCGCGCAAAAACCCGCAGAACGTAAACGCCGGATTGCTGACCTACCCCGTGCTGATGGCCACCGATATTCTTATCCATCGCGCCACCAAGGTGCCCGTGGGCAAGGACCAGGAGCAACATTTGGAGATGACGCGCGTGTTTGCCCGCCGCTTCAACAACATGTACCAAACCGACTTTTTCCCCGAGCCCGACGCCTACAACTTTGGCAGCGAGCTCATCAAAATCCCCGGCCTTGACGGCAGCGGCAAAATGGGGAAAAGCGAAGGCAACGGCCTGTACCTGATGGACGACGAGGCCACCATTCGCAAAAAGGTAAAGAAGGCCGTAACCGATACGGGCGAAAAAACGGAGGAAATGAGCGAGCCGGTAAAGAACCTGTTTACCATTCTCGGCGTGGTGTCCACGCTCGAGGTGGTGGACTTTTACCGGAAAACCTACGCTGAGGGTACCATTCGCTACGGCGATATGAAGAGCCAGCTGGCCGACGATATTTGCAAGGTTACGCTGCCCATCCGCGAGCGCATTCTGGATATTCTCAAAAACGAGGACTACCTCTACCGCGTGCGCCGGCAGGGCGCCGAAAAGGCCCGCGAAAGCGCCGCCAAAACCCTGGCCGAGATGAAAAAAATAATGGGATTTAAAACCCTTTGACCATTTCGTACACACCTCTCTACTTCGCGCAGCATAGGCTCCGCAAGCTACTTTAGCTTTGCGGAGGGATTTTTCTTATTTTTTGAATCCTGTTAGAATTATTTGCACAACAAAGTTGCTGCTTTGGCTGTAACTTTACGGGGTGTCGACACTTTAATTCTTTAACCATAAAAATAGGAGGACCAAACTATGATGCCTGTAAAAAGAAGCCAGCAATGGTTGCCAAGTATTTTCAATGATTTTTTTGGCAACGAATGGATTCCGAAAATCAGCGGATCCAACGTTCCCGCGGTCAACATTATCGAGTCCGATAAGGAGTATCGGGTAGAGGTGGCCGCCCCGGGTATGACCAAGGAGGATTTCAACGTCCACATCGAAAATGACAACGAGCTCGTAATATCCATGGAGAAAAAGCAGGAGAGCAAGGACGAGGAAAAGGGTAAGTACCTCAAGCGTGAGTTTTCGTACACGCAATTTAAGCAAACCATGCTCCTGCCCGATAATGTGGACAAGGAGAGGGTGGATGCAGGTGTAGATAAGGGCGTACTTACCATTGTAATGTCCAAAAAGGAGGCTTCGGAGCCTAAGGCCAGCACCAAAAAGATTGAAATAAAGTAGCGGTATTCCGTATCTTAGGCTGTATTGAGCCGGTCAAAGGTTCAAAGCTTGTACACTTTAGCGCTCCCGCCTGTGCGATTCGGTTGGTGCGATAAGGTGCTGCGGAGTATACAAAAAATCCCTCGCCGGTGCGGCGGGGGATTTTGGTAAAAATCGCTTGGGGGAGGGAACAACACTTTGCAAGCGTTGCACGCCTGCTTAGAACCTCCAACCCAAGCGAAAAGCCGGTACTATAAAAAAGCCTAAGCTACTGGATGAGGTGTAATCCTTATCTTTAAGCACATCATTGCCGGTTGTCATTTCTATCTCGGGCTGCCAGCTGGTATTGAATGATAATCCCAGCTCCGCGCCTATGTACAGGTTTTTATAGAGTGAGTAGTCTACACCGGTAAAGGCTTGTAGACCAAATGAACGGCTGCTGCGATTATTGTAATCAGGATCACCATTATCATCCATAATAGCACCGCTAATCTCTGCATTGAAACCATCTGCCTCAATCTTTGCTTTTGCACTTGATATACCAAAGCCAAGAGCTCCACCTACATAGATAGATAATTTTTCCACTTTAGCTAAGCTATATTGGATGCCAGGGTAAAAACTAAAGTTAATAACTCTATTCTGACCAGTAGACTCCTTACCATCATTATCAAAAACGTGACCAGTTGAAGAGTTGTAGCCAAATCCGAAATCGCAGCGAATGCTTGCCTTGTCGTTTAGCGCGTAGTAACCCCGCACCCCGTTAATCAGCGAAAAAGGATTGTTGGCGAAAGGGTTGAACAGAATCTCAGTAGCGAATTTTTCGCTCTGCGCCAGCGCTAATGAAGCGCTAAATACCATTGCTGTCATGCACAAAAGAACTTTTTTCATATCAAAGTAGTTTAATTTTTTGCCTACTCTTTTCAGGATTTTCGGCGTTGGCTCCTATGCCTCCATCATCGCCTCAAAAGGGCTCTCTAATCTACTGTTATCGCAAAGGTTCTATACTTACCGCTAACAGCTATTGTTTTATTGGTGTTGGAGTTTTTGTAGTTGGCAGTGAAATTACCCTCTATCAAATACTCGGAATCGGTATCATCGAACTTACCTAAATATTTAACTTTTGTGACATTGTGCACGCCTCCTTCCAAAACAGTATATTCCCCGTATGACCCATCGAACTCAACTATTAAATCAAAGTTCTCATTTTGTATAGCAGCATAGTAGTCGGCTCTGTCAGCTATCTTATATTTTCCGGTCTTGTTATACCTTTCAAAATCGGCGGTTGCCCTATAGTGTGCTATTATTATATCATCCACTACTCCTTTAATATTGATAATCATTGTAGAGGTTAATCCTGTTGAAGGAAACGTAGGCATGAGAGCGATAAAGCTAAAATCATTGCTCCCTTTATACGTGGTTCCGTCAATTGTGATTTCGTAGAAGCGATTATTGCTCTTACCGCTTGATCCTCCTGTGTCTTTACTACAGGAGGATAAACCTAAACATGCAGTTGCAGCAGCTATGCTCAGCAATACAGAAAACTTTCTCATCTCCGTTTTTCTAAATTTGCCTACTCTGTTCAGGATTTTCAGCCTTATCTCCTTTTATAGTTGACATATATGTTAACCATTGGGCAAAGGTATAAATTTTCTTTGTTGACACAAATGTTAACCAAAGAGATTATGAAAAAGGAGGAAGTTCTAAAGAGAATAGGCTTAAAAATCAAAGAGATGAGAGATGATAGGAAGGTTAGCCAGCAAGATTTGGGAGCGGCATGTAACTTTGAAAAATCGAGCATGAGCCGAATTGAGGCGGGAAGAACGAATCTTACTATTGGCACCCTGCTGAAAATATGCGCCGCGCTGGATGTTGAGCTAAGGGATATGGTGGATGTGTAGCAGGCTGCGTCGGGTTCAACAGATTTCTCTGCCGGTTAGCTCCACCTCAAACACCTTTCCCTCCTCGGCCAGCTGCGTGTCGGCAAATACGCTCTGCGCCTCATGCAGCAGTACCTCCGTGCTCTTGTAGCGCGATGAAAAGTGCCCTAAAATCAGCTGCTTAACTTCGGCCATTCGGGCTATCTGCGCGGCCTGCAGGGCGGTGCTGTGCCCGCGCTCCACGGCAAAATCGTGCATGGCCTGGGCAAAGGTGGCCTCGTGGTACAGCAGGTCAACGCCGCGCACGGCCTGCGCCACGGCCTCGTGGTACATGGTGTCGGAGCAGTAGGCGTACGAGCGGGGCGCAAAGGGCTGGTACGTGAGCTCGGCGTTGGGCACCAGCCTGCCGTCGGGCAGCGCGTGGTCGGCGCCGTTTTTGATGGCCACAATGTCGCGGAGCGAGAGCCCGTACTTCTCTATCAGCTCCTTGCGAATGTTGAGTGGCGGTGTTTTTTCCCTGAACAAAAAGCCGCAGGTGGGTACGCGGTGGTACAGCGGGAATGCGGTGATGGTAAGCGAGTGGCTCTCCACTACCACCTCCTGGCGCTCGGCGTTGAGCTCGTGCACCACGGGCGCGTAGGTCATGCCGTCGCCGAAGTGCGCAAAGTGCTCATCGAGAATTTGTTGTAGGCCGGCGGGGGCAAAAATATGCAGCGGCGTTTTGCGCCCCAGCATGCTCATAGTGGACAGCAGCCCGAAGAGGCCGAAGAGGTGGTCGCCGTGCAGGTGGCTTATCAGAATGTGGTTGATGCGCGAAAAGCCGATGCCGTAGCGGCGCAGCTGCATTTGCGCCCCCTCGCCGCAATCGACCAGAAAGTGGTGGTTGCGCACGCTGACCAGCTGGGCCGACGGAAAGCGGTTGGCGGTGGGTAGGGCGGAGCTGCACCCGAGTATGGTAACGGAAAAGGTCATAGCCTGCGCAAAGGTAGCATTTGCTGCGCGAAGAAAAAAAGAATTATGGCGCATTTTCAGAATGCCGTCGCTATGGCTACCAACGGCACATGGGGCGACAGCATTGCCTGCGGCCGCAACCTTACCACCGATGATGTTTCCACCGGGGCCTTGCGGGCCACGCGGAAAGCAGGGCCTGAGCACCTCGCTTAAGGTGCTGGTAAAGTAGCAGGGAGGGGGCTATGTAAAATGTACGCTAACGTTTGCATGCGGGCAGCCTGCACCAGGCCAAGCGAATGTGCTTTTTCATGCCGTAAAATACTACTGTTGCAAGTATTTTATCATGCTTAAAAATAGCTGTTTGACCTCAGGCTCTTCTTGGCAAGCAAAAAGATCGGAGGTGCAAACGAGAATTTTACTATTCGCTGCGGGGGTTTCGTATATCAACCCTAGCCGGTGGTTTCTTTCGCAATTATCGATGGCTTGAGCTATCGGAGGCTGAAGCTGCGGACTACCATCTAAGATGGCTGGCCGTGCATTTTTTACAATGCTCCACCACTGCCAGTTCGAGTGAAAATCGGTAGGAAACAGCTCAAAAACCGGATGCTTGTTGTTGACTAAAATTCCCATAGTACCGGGCGAAAGCTCCTTTTTTAAGCTCAGCGCGACATTTTTGAACACGCTGTAATTCCAAAAATCAGTAGTGAAAAGGCCACCGACGGAAGCCGCTGAGATGTCGTTGTGTAAAGGTATGTAAAGCATTCTTACGTTTCCTTGGCGGCATGCTTGCTCGTAGATTTTTTTACTTCGGGTTACGGCAACATTGCCGAATAGCCCCTCGCGAATATTGACTTGCGAGGAGGCCGGATAAACCCAAATATTCCATGTGTTTTTGTAAGAGGTGCCGGTTAGCGAAACCGTGAGGAGCAGCTGCTCGGGCCTGATGATTTCCTGTAGCGGAAGTTCGATTTTTGCAATGGAATTTACCTTGCCTTGCGGTATGCTGCCTTCATAGATTTTTTTTGTAAAAATAACCCTGCCGCTTTGCTGCTGTAGCGTGTACTGCACCTCCTGATTATGTAAGCTGTGAGGCCCGTAGTTGGCAACTTCTACGGCTGCGGTGAAGGTTTCCTTGTTGGTCCAACAGTATTTTTCAAAGCGGGCCAACGGTACAACATCGTTGCAGAACTCCCGCCATTTTTGCGGCTCAATTACGCCTTTAGGTTCCATAAAGGCGTTAAGTATTCCCACCAAAGCGGTACCTTGACCGGGGTAATCCTGCAGGTCGAGCAGCTGAAAACCTCCGAAGCTTCCGGTGCGTAAGGCCATTTCAGTTTCCTCCTTGTAGCACAGCGCAGCCAGGGCTCCCGAGGCTTTTACAAAGGCATCGGCCAAGCCGGCCATTCCTGCTTTTTCTAACCGCTGCTTGAATACTGCCAAGTTGCGAGGCTGCATTACCCCTGTGTATCTGGCCGTTTCTTTGAAATCAGGAAAAATCTGGTACTGTCCGGTTTCATGCCCTATGGTGGGCTTATGCAGCATTTGTGTGGCCTGAGAAAAGTCGCGGATGGTATTTGGCTTTGTGTTGTTAATGATGCCGCCTTCTTTGGAGTCGGCAAAGGAGAATGAGCCGCGCAAATCGGTGCTGTAGTCGGCAGCCGGCTTACCGTTGCGCATGGCAACAAAAAAGTCCTCGGCAGGGTGTGCCTGCGGATCCCAGTAGAAGTTGTTGGAGCCTAAAGCGTACAAGTGCCGGTTGTCAACTGTCCGCAGGTGGTTGACAACTTCTGCCATTAGCGATGTGTCGCCCTCCAGCTCGTTGCCTAAAGCAAACATTACAAATGAGGGGTGATTGCCATATTCTTTCATAATGCGTTCGCCTTCGGCTATCATGTAGTTGAGCAGGGTAGTATCAGTAGCTTTGTAGCGCCCCCATAGCGGCAACTCGGGCTGTAAAAACACACCCAACTCGTCGGCGGCTTCAAAGGCTGCTTTGGGCGGACACCATGAGTGGAAGCGGTAGTGGTTGATGCCGTGTGATTGGGCAATGCTCATGTTGCGCCGCCAATCCTCCTTTTTCATGCTGGGGTAGGCGGTTAGCGGAAATACCCCGCCTTCATGCTTGCCGCGTAAAAATACAATGCGGCCATTATTTGCCAGCTGTTTCCCTTGCGGGCGAAAATTACGAATGCCGAACGTCAACCGCTGCGTATCGCCACCGGCAGCTATCAGCAGCGTATATGTGTAAGGGTTGTACTCGTCCCATAGCTGAGGGCTGGGAACAGCTATGCTGCACTCGTGCTGAGCGTAGGTGCTTTGTATGTAGATGTTTTCCGCATTTTCGGCTACGGCTTTTCCGCTTCTGTTCAACACCTTCAGCCTAACTTTTACCTCCTTAGAAATACTTGCGTGCGCCTCGAACTTTATTTGGCATAGGCCATCTTCGCCGGGGTAAATTTGTGCGTTTTGAATGCATACATCGGGCAATCGCCTTAGGTAGAATTGTCCTAAAATGCCGTTCCAGTTGCTTTGCGTATGCTCCGAGTATGCATGCGAGCCTCCCAGCGGCAGCAGCTTCTTTGTGTTATCGACCGTAATCCTCAGGTGGTTCTTTCCGGGCTTTAAAAAGTTGCCTACAACATAAACGTGCGGCGTAGATACGGAATTTTGAAGGCCTACCAGCGAATCGTTAACGAATAGCTGCGATACCTTTGTCCGCTCCATGAATAATTCTACGGGCTTTCCTATCCAGCTCTTGGGGATGCTGACCTCGCGCTCGTAGGTGGCCGGGCCTGTAAAGGTAACCGGTTCGGAAAGCCGGTTGGTAGCAGAATCGTTGACGGGATAGCCAATGCCGTTTTCGGTGAGCGAACCGGGTAGCGTAACCAGGTGCTGTGAGGAATCGGTGGTAACCAGCCATTGGCCCGAAAGGTCAATGGAATTCTTTTTGTTGCAGCCGGCCAAAATGCCTGCAAGGCATAGCGTAAATAGTAACCTTTTCATGAACAAAATTTTACACATAACTACCTGCATCGTAAGTTCCTATTGTTTTTTAGCAGCTTACTCCAGCCGGCAGAGTAGTACGCTTTATCCAGCCGTGCCGCTAACTCCTTATTCCCGTTAGCCGTGGCCAAATCTTTTAAATCTTTGTAAACGTAAAAGTTGAGCCAGAAACTGTAGGCATATTTTTCGAATAGCGTGTGCGGTTGCTTCCAAAAGGCATACCACGAAGTGTTGAGCCCATATTGTTTTGCAAGCTGTAATGCTTCTTGAGCGCGCTCCCACAACGCCTCGGTGGTTTTTTCAAAAAGTTTTGTAATATCGTTGTAGCGCATGCCTGCCGGATTTGCGAGCGGCGCCTTATCGTCAATGCCCAATGCGAGTAGCGATACTTTTTCTTCAAAAATGGTATCGCCGTTTAAGTCGTACTCCACCAGGTCAAAGAATCCGTTGCCATCGGTATCGGTGTATTTGATGCTTGCCCATGATGCAGGGTCATCGTATAGCCTTTTTTCAGCGTGGCGCTCATCGTATAGCCCACCGTATCCCTGGAAGTATGACGCGTTTTGGTCAACGCGCCACACGCCCCATTCGGCACCGTACAGGTGGATTTTTCCATCGATGGGAGAGGCGTAAAGTTGCCCCTTGCCTGAGTTGTCCTGATCAAATTCGCCCCGGTCGCCCACGGCGTCGGATTGCTTGTGGCTGTCTAAGCCGCCTTTGCCGGCCCCGACATTAAAAACATCGTACGGATAGTATATTTCTACTCTTTCCCAGCGGTTGCAATCATCGTCTTCATCAAATACCATCCAGCAGTAATCCCATTCTCCCCGCTGAAAAGTCATATTGTAGGCGGCATGCTGGTCGGGGTAGATGAGCGTGTCCATTTGCCGCCAGCGGGCATCGTAAAAGTACTGGTCGGCTTCCCTCAAGCGCGGATTGTTAAGCTTGTGCGCTTGGTCGGAGTAGGGAAATCCCTTGCCGCCAAAATGCAGCGTCATATCCAAATCGAGTTCATTGCCTTGGCCATTGTCGTTGTCCACATCCCACGCTATAGCCGCCCACGTTATTTGCTTGCTTGGAATGAGATCGTATTCGCCGTTTACTTGCTCAAAACGTTTATCGGACTTTTTGTCGGGTCGCGGTCTTACGTAGGGTACATCCATCAGGCGTACGTTCATTTCCGTCAGTTTGTCGTTGTCGGGGTCGTAAAATACAAACGGATTTTCGCAGCTGTATCGCAAATCGGAAACGCGAAAGCTGGAAGCATGCATTTTAAGCAGCAGCGTATTGCCGTGGTAATCCTGGTAAAAGTTGGAGTGCCCGTTGCGCTCCCAGCAGCGCGGCAGCAGCTCGTTCCAGCTGATGAAGCTTTTTACGTCATCCTTCTCGATGTCGATAACGCAAATAAAATCCGACTTGTAATCGGGTTGGTAGCGCACCTCTTTTTTGCCGTTAAGGATTACGAGTTGCATATCGGCAACTCCATCGCCGTCGGTGTCAATCCAGTCTATGCTCAGGTCTTCGGGACCTGCAAAAATGCCGTCCTTGTTGATGTCAACCAGCAGGCAGTCGTTGTCGGTATCACCCTCCAAATCACCGTGCCGCATGTCGCCGTCATCGTCAACCCACATTACGGGAATGCTGTCGAGGATAAACGTGTGAATAACATCAGGCTTGCCGTCGCCGTTGAGGTCTTCGTAGATAATTTTTG
This sequence comes from Bacteroidales bacterium, assembly GCA_031549685.1. Lineage (GTDB taxonomy): Bacteria > Bacteroidota > Bacteroidia > Bacteroidales > UBA932 > JAITMY01. The sequence goes on from JAVBPG010000042.1 coordinate 82,045, forward strand.
ATTTCTCCGTAACAATGGGAAAACGCCAGGGGGTTAGCTTGGTATTGCTATTCCAGTAGGGTTGCGCGCTTATGGTATTTGTAAGGTAAAGCGTTACGCAGAGTAGCGGGGATGCCATCCTACTTATTTTGATAAAGTTCATTCTGTACGGGTATTTGAGCGTTTATACTTTTTCTCCACTGCTGTAAGTCGTGCAGCAATGACCTGGCAAGCCGAATTTGCTTGCGCGAGAGGTCGTTTTGCTCTGATATGTCATTTTTAATGTTGTACAATTCTATCCGTCCGTCTTCAAAGAATTCGATAAGTTTGTAGTCGCCCTTGCGAATGGCGCCAGAGGGTGAATCTCCCTTACCGCCATAGTGCGGGTAGTGCCAGTAGATGGCTTTCCGGTTGAGCTTGCTTCCCTTTATAACCGGCAGTAAGTTTACGCCATCGGCATGTTGTTGCGGTAGCAACGGCAGGTTGCAAGCATCAAGTATGGTGGGGTAGAAATCAGTAGAAGTTACCGGGGTGTCGGAGGTGCTTCCAGGTTTTGTAACGCCGGGTATTTTGATAAGGTATGGCTCCCGAATCCCACCCTCGTAGAGCCATCCTTTTCCGCCACGCAGGGGGGCGTTGGTGGTGGGAGATCCCTCAGCTGTGGATAGTCCGCCGTTGTCAGAGAGGAAGCACACGATGGTGCTTTTATCAAGCTCCAGCTCAACCAGCTTATCCAATACTTTGCCAATATTTGCGTCCATGCTTGATATTAAAGCGGCATACTCGGGGTCGCTTTGCAGTAGTCTTTCTTTCCAATGTTTAGGCGGGTTAGGATGACTTTTGTGCCAGGCGTAGTCGGTGGAAAATGCGTGTAGGGTGTCAATGCCTAATCGCCGGGCTTTCGCTTTAAAGTAGGCGACTTTCTCTGCTTTAGCCTGAATGGGAGTGTGCACGGCGTAGAATGAAAGGTAAAGGAAAAACGGATTGCTTTTGTTTTCCTCCATCCACTTCACGCTTTCGTTGGCTAAGCGGTCGGTAAGAAATTCGCCGGCGGGGCCATCGCTAAGGTAGGGATTGTTGTAGGGGGTGTAGTAGGCCAAGCCTTCATTTTTATTTCCATTAGGACCTCCCTTCAGCCATCCTCCGATATTTTTTTCAAAACCTTGGTATTGTGGGTAGTATGCGGAGTCGTGGGAGCAATGCCATTTGCCAACGAAGCAAGTTTTATAGCCGCTATTCCTGAGCGCCTCCGATAGGCATATTTCTTCGAGCGGCATGTTGTGCTTGAACTCTGGCGAAATCATTTTGTAGCCGCTAAGCTGCTTTGGAGTCAACCCGTTTTGATAACCCGGAATCCAATCGGTAATTTGAATTCGCGCCGGATATTTGCCGGTGAGAATGCTAACACGAGTGGGCGATGACACAGGGCATGCCGCGTAGCCGTTGGTAAACTGCATGCTTTCCCCGGCCAACTTGTCGATATTGGGTGTTTCGTAAAACGTGCTGCCGTTGTAGCTCACATCGGCCCAGCCAAAGTCATCGACCAGAATGAATATTACATTGGGGCGGGATGGCTGGGCTATGGACGTGGCTGTGAGTAGCAACGAGCCCGATAAGGTTGAAAAAAGCAAGGGCTTGTTCATGGGAAGTGTTTTTTTCCTGTTTATCATTGCCGTTGGCTTTAGCCAACGGATAATTAGGAGAGCAAATTTAGAGGGCCTTAGCCCAGAATAACTTCTGTTTTGGGCTAAAGCCCTCTCTCTTTGCCACATCTCTAACCGTCAGTTAAAGCTGACGGAAATGAAAAGCGTTCGACAATATATTTTCAAATTATAATTTAGCAGCCATAACTTTTCTTGGGGTAATCAAAATGTATTACCTACTTCAATATTTTATCCACCATTTCTACCGTCAACTCCTCCTGCGGATTGAACGCCTGGCTGTTAATGTACTCCATTAGGCTGTAGTACATTTGCTTCCCTACGGGGCTTTTTTCTTTGAGCGATGTAAGGTCGATGGATGTCATCAGCAGCTTCCCCTTGCCCACCTTGGCCTCGATAATAAGACCGATTTTGCGGTTGTTGTTCCAATCGGGAATCATTTGTACCAACGGCTTGAAGTCATACGGTGTATGGTTGAGCAGCATGGG
>JAVBPG010000030.1:0-39545 GCA_031549685.1 Bacteroidales bacterium
GTGGCGCCTTGGTGTGGTGTGGGGGGGGGGGGGGGGGGGGGGGTGGGGTGGGGGGGGGTGTCACCCCCCCCCAACCAACCCCAACCCCCTTTTACATTTCAACGCATCGTCATTTCGAACGAAGCGTAGCGTAGAGAGAAATCTCCTCGAAAACACAAAGTATTAATTTTTAGACATTTAAAAATCTCTCTTTTATCAATCTATTGCTCATAATGTGCTAATTATTAAACAATTGCGCATTTCGTGGCAAAACTAATTCCTTAAATTTCTCAGCTACCCCTTGTTAATTCACAAAAAGTTCCTACATTTGCAGTCCTCAAAAAATTGGAGGAAAAACTGTAAACTATTTTTAACTACATGTACGCAATTGTAGAAATAGCAGGCCAGCAATTTAAAGTTGCAAAAGATCAAACGCTTTTTGTTCACCGTCTCAAGGATGCCGAAGGCGCGTCCGTAAGCTTTGATAAAGTCCTGCTCACCGACAACGACGGAAAGGTTAACGTTGGCGCACCTTTAGTGCAAGGCGCCACAGTGAATGCAAAGGTCTTGAACCACGTAAAGGGTGACAAGGTAATTGTATTTAAGAAAAAGCGCAGGAAGGGCTACCAGAAGCAAAACAGCCACCGCCAGTGCTTTACCCGCATTCAAATTGAGAGTATTAACGCTTAAAAACTTTATAGTAGAATGGCACACAAGAAAGGCGTCGGCAGCTCGAAGAACGGACGCGACTCAGAAAGTAAGCGCCTTGGCCTAAAGCTTTTTGGCGGTCAAGCAGCAAAAGCCGGAAACATCATCGTTCGCCAGCGCGGCACGGTGCACAACCCCGGTGTGAACGTAGGCATAGGCCGCGACCACACGCTCTTTGCGTTGGTGGACGGCGTGGTTGAGTTCAAAAAGAAATCAAACGGACGGTCGTACGTATCGGTAATGCCCGTAGCGGCAGCAGCAGAGGCGTAACGATTTTTGCCGGGAAATAATTCCTTAAAACCCCTCTACTGCAGAGGGGTTTTTTGTTTATCTTTGCGAAGGATTGCGGATGGCTATCCTCCGCTGGCGGAGGTGCCCGAAGGGCGGAGGTGGAAGTATATTTAAACAAGACGTCCACCCCCGGTCTATGACCACCCCCGCCAGCGGGGGATAGCCATCCGCACAACCCCAATTTTTCTGCTTAGGCAATCTTTAATTTTTAATTGATAAAATGTTAACTCTAAAAATTATTCGCGAGCAAACCGCCACCGTATTAGAAAGGCTGACCGTTAAAGGTGTTGATGCAAAAAACACGGTGAACGAAATCATCGCGGTGGACGATGAGCGCAAGGCCGTGCAAACCGCGCTGGACGCTAATCTTGCACAGCAGAATGCCACCGCCAAGGAGATCGGCCTGCTGATGAAGCAGGGCAGTAAGGATGCCGCCGAGGCCGCCAAAAACAAGGTGGCCGAGCTGAAGAAAGAGTCAGCCGGGCTGGAGCAGAAGCTGGCCGCCGCCGAGCAAAAGCTCAACGAAAAGATTGTGCTGCTGCCCAACCTTCCCAGTACGCAAGTTCCTGCCGGAAAAACTCCCGAGGATAACGTTGTGGTGCGCGAGGGCGGCGCTATGCCTACGCTCATTGCCAATGCCGTTCCCCACTGGGATTTGGCAAAGAAGTACGACATTATTGATTTTGAATTAGGCAATAAGCTCACAGGAGCAGGCTTTCCTGTTTACAAGGGAAAGGGCGCAAAATTGCAGCGCGCGCTCATCTCGTTTTTTCTGGATGAAAACACGGCGGCCGGCTACAACGAGGTGCTGCCCCCGCACATGGTCAATGCCGACTCGGGCTTCGGCACAGGCCAGCTGCCCGACAAGGAGGGGCAAATGTACCACGCTACGGCGGACGATTTTTACCTGATTCCAACCGCCGAGGTTCCCGTTACCAACATCTACCGCGATGTAATTTTAAACCCGAGCGACTTGCCCATAAAGTTGACGGCCTACACGCCCTGCTTCCGCCGCGAAGCCGGCTCCTACGGCAAGGATGTGCGCGGCCTCAACCGCCTGCACCAGTTCGACAAGGTAGAAATCGTACGCTTTGAGCTGCCCGAGCATTCCTACGCGGCGCTTGATGGCATGGTGGCGCACGTGGAGAATATTGTGAAAAAGCTGGAGCTGCCCTACCGCATACTTAAGCTCTGCGGCGGCGACATGAGCTTTACCTCCGCTCTTACCTTCGACTTTGAGGTATATTCGGCCGCGCAGCAGAAGTGGTTGGAGGTCAGCTCAGTTTCCAACTTCGAGAGCTTCCAGGCCAACCGTCTCAAGTGCCGCTACCGCACCGAGGATAAGAAAACGCAGCTGGTGCACACGCTCAACGGCAGCTCGCTGGCGCTACCGCGTATTGTTGCCGCCCTGCTTGAGAATAACCAAACCGAAAACGGCATTCGTATTCCCGAGGCGCTGAGAAAATACACGGGATTCGAGTACATTTAAACAACAAAAGCTGTCATTGCAGGCTTGACCCGCTCTCCCACGTGAACGTCATTGCGAGGAGAGGAGCGACGAAGCAATCTCACGCCAGGAGGAGGAGATTGCGGGTCAAGCCCGCAATGACGCTCTTTAAAGAAAGAAATTGTTCATCGTCAACATAACCTTTTGCGTACCGCCCGAAGTGCAGGGTGCGTGGCTGGAGTGCCTCCACAAAATGGTCATTCCGCAGCTGAGGCAAACGCCCTACTGCGGCGAAACCCTGCTCACGCGCGTGCTGCACGATGTGCCCCAGCCCGACCACAGCTACTCGCTGCAGGTACATGTAGAGCATGCTACCGATGTGCAAAGATTCAACGACGAGTGCATGGGCGAAATCGCCCGCACCATGCAGCTGGCGTTTCCCGAAAAAGTTTACTTTTTTAAAACAGTACTGAAAAAGGTTTGAGGTTGCTTAATGCACATTGCGCGTTTAAAATAGTTTGACGCTTCGCGTTAGAACAACAAACAACTTCAAACAATATCAAACTACTTTAAACCAGCTCAAACCATTGTCCTCCGACCGCATCATAATGGGTATTGACCCCGGCACTACGGTAATGGGCTACGGCGTTATACGCATTGTTGACCGCAAGCCGGAGCTGGTGGTTATGGGCGTTATTGAGCTGAAGAAATACACCGACCACTACATCAAGCTGCAAAAAGTTTTTGAGCGCGTTACGCAAATTATTACCGAGTACCTGCCCGACGAAGTTGCCATTGAGGCGCCGTTTTTCGGCAAAAACGTGCAGAGCATGCTCAAGCTGGGACGGGCGCAGGGCGTGGCCATTGCGGCAGCGCTATCGCGCGATGTCCCCATTTGCGAGTACGCCCCGCGAAAAATTAAGCAGATGATAACCGGCCAGGGCGAGGCCTCGAAGGAGCAGGTGGCCGGCATGCTCAAGAGCATGTTCGACATAAAAAAAATGCCCAAGGATTTGGACGCCACCGACGGGCTTGCCGCCGCCGTGTGCCACTACTACAGCACCACCTCGGTAATGGCCAAAATTGCCGCCGAGAAGGCAAAGACCACCCCCAAGAAAACTTCAAAAAAATCCTCCTCGAGTTGGGAAAATTTTGTAGCAAAAAATCCCGATAAGGTAAAGTAGCGCCAACGGCCCAAACAGGACTGTTGGGGTTTGGCTTGATAAGCATTCATCGTAAGATTACTCCCGGCTGCTTTGGCAGCTACTCCACGTACAGCACAAGGCCCTTCAGGTATTCTCCCTCGGGGTGGTAAATGCTGATGGGATGGTCGGCGGGTTGAGTAAGCTGGTGCAGGATGCGCACGCTGCGGCCGCTGTCCACCGCAGCAGAAAATACGGCGCTACGGAATTGCTCCCTGCTTACCACCTGCGAGCAGCTGAAGGTAAATAAAACGCTGCCCTGCGGCATTTGCTTCAGCGCAAGCGCATTCAAACGGCGATAGGCCTGTAGCGCATTCTTCAGCGCACCCGCATGCTTGGCAAAAGCAGGAGGGTCGAGCACCACCAAATCGTACTTGCCGCCTATGCTTTGGAGAAAGTCAAAGCCATCTCCGGCGACAGCCTGATGGCTTGCCCCTTCTCCAAAGTTGAGCTGTACATTTTTGCCGGCCTGCTCCACGGCGCGCGCCGAGCTATCGACCGAGCAAACGCTTGCGGCGCCGCCACGCAGGGCGTACACCGAGAAGCCGCCCGTGTAGCAAAACATGTTGAGCACGTTGCGGCCGCAGCTATACTTCTCGAGCAGGGCACGGTTATCGCGCTGGTCGAGGAAAAATCCGGTCTTCTGCCCTACCTCCCAGTCCACCTCAAACTTCAAGCCGTTTTCAAGCGCAACTTCGCCCTCTTTTTTTCCAAAAATATACCCGTCCTTCGCCTCTAAATCGGCCTTGAACGGAACGGTAGCCGCGCTTTTATCGTACACGGCCTTTAGCGCGCCGCCGTACACATTTTGCAGCGCAAGGGCAATCTCATTCCGGGCGAGGTACATGCCTGCGCTATGCGCCTGCAGCACCGCCGCACCTCCGTAAATATCTATGATTAGGCCGGGTAATCCATCGGCCTCGCCATGCGCCAGACGGTAGCAGCTGGTTCGCTCATTTACCACCATTGCCTTGCGCAAGGCGTATGCGCGCTGCAGCTTTTCCTGCCAAAAAGGAGCATCTACGACAGCTTCGGAAAAGCTCAACATGCGCACAGCAATGCTCCCCACCTGCGCATGACCAACACCCAGCAATCGCTTTTCGGCAGAGTAAACCTCCACCACATCGCCCTCCTCAATGGCTCCCTCCACGCTTTTTATGGCGCCCGAAAACACCCACGGGTGAAAGCGGAGCAGGGGCTCCTCCTTGCCTTTATGTAAAAATATTTTATGCATGGCTGAAATATTAAACAGAGAATTCTCCATTCTCCATTCTCAATTTTTAATTATTAATTTTTAACTATTTAAATCCCTGCGCCTGCAATGCTACGGGGTCTCCGTTGGGCGGAATGACCAGCGCCCCTTTTTCTTTCTCCACAACGTGCCCAATCACATCCACGCGTCCCAGGTCTTTTACTTTTTCGTGCAGCGAAAGAGGAATGGTAAACAGCAGCTCGTAGTCATCGCCGCCGTTGAGCGCCGCGGTTACGGCGTCAAAATGCATTTCCTCCGCCATGTCGAAGCACTGCTTGGCAATGGGAAGCTTATCGAGGTAAATGTGCGCACCGACATTCGATTGCCTGCAAATATGCAGCATATCCGAGGCCAGGCCATCGGAAATATCAATCATGGAGGTGGGCACCACGCCGGCATCGCGCAGGTTAAGGATGGTGCTGCGCGCCGCTTCGGGCTTCAAGTACTTTTGAACAATGTACTCGTGTCCCGCCAGCTGCGGCAGGGCGTTGGGGTTGGCCTCAAACACCTTTTTCTCCCGCTCCAAAAGCAGCAGGCCCATGTATGCCGCACCTAAATCGCCGGTTACACAAATCAAATCCGTGGGCTTGGCGCCGCCGCGGTAAGCTACTTTTTCGGGGTCGCACTCCCCCACCACGCTCACATTAATCGTAAGCCCCGTAAGCGATGCCGTAGTATCACCGCCCACCAAATCCACCCCGTGCTGCTCGCACGCCAGCAGCATTCCCTCGTACAGCTCGTCGATGTTTTCAACGCTAAACTTTTTTGAAATGCCCAGCGAAACCACCAGCTGCTTCGGCAAGCCGTTCATCGCGTAGATGTCGGAAAAGCTGACCATGGCGGCCTTGTACCCCAGGTGCTTCATGGGAAAGTAGGTCAGGTCGAAGTGAATGCCCTCAAGCAGCAAATCGGTGGTAAGCAGCACCGACTTGTCGCCGCCAGCCACTACCGCTGCATCGTCGCCGATACCTTTTACCGATGAGGCATTGCGCAGCTGTACTTTTTGCGCAATCCGATCTATTAAGCCAAATTCTCCGAGCTCGCTTATGTTCATTTAGGGATTAGAAATTAGGGGTTAGTGATTAGAGGAAAATATCTGATTCTTCTTTGTCATCCTGAGCGAAGCGAAGTATCTCCTGTTCGCAATATTTATGCAAGGGTGTTTTAACTTGAGATGCTCCGCGGAGTTTATACTGAGTGGAATCGAAGTACTCAGCATGACAGTTCACATTATCCCGTACTGCAAACTGCCACTGCACACCACCTACTTCTTCACCTCACCCGCCTTTTGCTGCGCCCGGCGCATCATCGACATGCGGCGGCTGCGGCGGGGTGTGCCGGTTTTCTTGGGCTTGGGCTTGGGCTTTTCGAGGTCAACAAAAGATTCGGTGGCAATGGGAGATATTTTTTCGCCTCCGGCATCCAGCAGCCTCAGGTATATTTCGCGACAAATCCACGCGTCGGTGGCGGCGTACAACTTTTGGTCGGCGGTGTAGTTCACGGCCGCCCAGTTCGATGTTTGCTGCGATTTTGAGATGCGCAACCCCAGCACGATGGCCGCCATTTTCTTCAGCGCCTTATCCTCTATTCCGTAGGCCTCCGCCATTTTTTGCAGGTCAACAAAACCTTGCGCCTTGAAGGGGGCGATACGCTGCATCCCGCGAATATCCTCGTTTATAGCCGCGCCGATTTTGAGCACCTGCTTACTCTGCAGCAGCGCAACCAGGTCGGCCGGAATGCCCACCTTGTCCACGCGAAAAAGAAAGGCCTGCTCGGCCGATGCGAGCTGCAGCAGCGATACGCCGTAGCGCACGCCGCGCGTGAAGCTGGGACGCGTTTCGGTATCGTAGCCAAGCACCTTCTCCTGGCTAAGGTACGCCACCGCGGCCGCCACATCTTCTTCCTTTTTTACTACCGTAATCTTCCCACCAAAGGCAACGTAGGGTAAAACATCTATTTCTTCGTGGGTAATATGGGGGGCAAACATGCTTCGAGTTAAGATTTTGTAGATTCAAACAAAAGGACAAATTTACTTTATTTTTCAAATTTAGCTGCGTAAACGGGAACTATTTTACATAGAAAAATGTTACCTTTGTACATTTTAGTGGGTTAGGAACCGTGCGCCACCCTTGTTAGGGCAAGGCCTCTACCGCTATTTCAAACTGTAAGCAATTTAGACACTATACGACAAATGGCAATTTTAAACGAACGTAGCAACATCGTCATCCGCTTTTCGGGCGACTCGGGCGATGGCATGCAGCTTACCGGAACACTTTTCTCCGACACCTCGGCGCTGCTGGGGTACAGCGTCGCCACCTTCCCCGACTACCCCGCCGAAATTCGCGCGCCGCAGGGCACCGTGGCCGGCGTATCGGGCTTTCAGGTACACTTTGGCGATAAAAAGGTAAACACCCCCGGCGACTACTGCGACGTGCTGGTGGCAATGAACCCCGCAGCGCTGAAGGCAAACGCCAGGTGGGCCAAGAAAGACGCAACCATCATTTTAGATGTTGACACCTTTGACGAGCAGCACCTGAGCCGCGCAAACTTTTGCACCAACGACCCCATAGCCGAGCTGAAGCTGGAGGGCTACAACATCATTTGGGCACCCATTACTTCGCTTACAAAGAACACACTACAGGATTCCGGAGCCGACGCAAAAAGCATTCTGCGGAGCAAAAATATGTTTGCGCTCGGCATTTGCTACTACCTCTTCAACCTCACGCTGGAGCACTCCGAGGCCTACTTCGAGAGCAAGTTTAAGAAGAAGCCCGCGCTTATCGACATCAACAAGGCCGTGCTGAAGGGCGGCTACAACTACGCCGCCAACACGCATGCTTTTACCAACACCTACAAGGTAGCGCCGGCGCAAATGGACAAGGGCGTTTACCGCACCGTCAACGGCAACGTGGCCACGGCGTGGGGGCTGATTGCCGCTGCCGAGAAGGCGGCCCTCAAGCTATTCTGCGGCTCCTACCCCATTACTCCCGCCACGGGAATTCTGGAGGAGCTTGCCGCGCGCAAGGATTTGGGCGTGGTAACGCTGCAGGCCGAGGACGAAATTGCGGGTATTTGTACCGCCATTGGCGCCTCCTTTGCCGGCAACCTCGCCGTTACCACCACATCGGGCCCCGGGCTGGCGCTCAAGGGCGAGGCCATCGGCCTGGCGGTAATGACCGAGCTGCCGCTCGTGGTTGTAGATGTACAGCGCAGCGGCCCCTCAACCGGTATTCCCACCAAAACCGAGCAGTCGGATTTGATGCAGGCGCTCTACGGCCGCAACGGCGAAAGCCCGGTGGTGGTAATGGCGGCCAGCTCCCCATCGGATTGCTTCAACGCCGCTTTTTACGCTGCAAAAATTGCGCTTGAGCACATGACGCCCGTCATACTGCTCACCGACGGGTTTATTGCCAACGGCTCGGAGCCCTGGAGGGTGCCGGACATGAAGGACTACCCCGTCATCGTTCCGCCCATTGTTCCCGAGGGCGAAACCGGCTACCTGCCCTACAAGCGCGACGAGCAGCGCCTGGCGCGCCGCTGGGCAATTCCCGGCACCAAAGGCCTGGAGCACCGCGTAGGCGGGTTGGAAAAGGATGCGCTGAAGGGCAGCGCCTCGCACGATCCGCTCAACCACCAAAAGATGACCGACCTGCGCGCAGCCAAGGTGGAGCGTGTGGCAGCGTTTATTCCCGAGCAAAAGCTTATCGGCGAGCCCGATGGCGACCTGCTCGTTGTTGGCTGGGGCGGCACCTACGGGCACCTGCTGTCCGCCGTAACGCAAATGCAGGCCAAGGGAAAAAAGGTAAGCCTGGCGCACTTCAACCACATCAATCCGCTACCCAAAAATACGGAGGCCGTGCTGAGCAAGTTCAAAAAAATTGTGGTGTGCGAGCTCAACATGGGGCAACTTGCGGGCGTGCTCCGCATGCACTTCCCGCACATACCCGTGCTGCAGTACAACAAGGTACAGGGGCTGCCCTTCACGGTGGAGGAGCTGGCGGCAAAGTTTGAGGCGCTGGTTTAAATTAGGGATTAGAGATTAGAGGGAGGAAAAGGAGTAGCAGTAGGCAGTAGCAGTGTGGGTGGGCCGGGGCTGTTACGCTGATGCTCTCGAGGTGGAGAGGCGAAGGCAGGGGAAGGAAAATAGTAAATGGTAAATCGTCAAATGGTAAATAATAACATGCTTTATACTGCACAAGATTTTAAGAGCGATGTCGAAGTTCGCTGGTGCCCGGGCTGCGGCGACCACGCCATATTAGCCTCAGCGCAGCGCGTGCTGCCCGAGGTTTCGCAGCTGCTGAACCAGCCTAAGGAAAACTTCGCATTCATTTCCGGAATCGGTTGCTCATCGCGCTTTCCGTACTACATGCACACCTACGGCATGCACAGCATTCACGGTCGTGCAACCGCCATTTCTACCGGCGTAAAGGTGGCCAACCCCAAGCTCAGCGTGTGGCAGGTAACCGGCGACGGCGATGCCTTAGCCATTGGCGGCAACCACTTCATCCACGCCATTCGCCGCAACATCAACATCAACATTTTGTTGTTCAACAACGAGATTTACGGCCTTACCAAGGGGCAATACTCTCCCACCTCCAAGCTGGGGTTGATAACCAAAACATCGCCCTTCGGCACGGTGGAGCGCCCGTTTAACCCCGGTGAGCTGGTCATCGGCGCCACCGGCACCTTCTTTGCCCGCTCGCTCGATGCCGAAGTAAAGCTCACCTCGGAGTGCATGAAGGCAGCCGCCTTGCACGGCGGCTGCTCGGTGGTGGAGGTGCTGCAAAACTGCGTTATATTTAACGACAAAACCCACGAGGCATTTGCCGCCAAAGATGTGCGCGAGGAGAAAACCATTGTGCTGCGCCACGGCGAGCCCATGATTTTCGGTAAAAACAAGGACAAGGGGCTTGTGCTCGAGGGCACGGAGATCAAGGTGGTGCAGCTGGGCGAAAACGGTGCTACGGAGAAAAATATTCTGGTGCACAACGTTCACGAAAAAGACCCCGGCATACACACGCAGCTGGCCTCCATGAGCGGCCCCGACCTCCCCGTGGCCCTCGGCGTTATTCGCGCCATAGAGGACGACACCTACGACGACAAACTGCACGAGCAGGTAGCCCAAGTGCAAAGCAGGCGCTCCATTACCAACATGGACGAGCTGCTGCACAGCGGCGAGACCTGGGAGGTGAAGTAAGTAGGCGGTAGCCGTTTGCAGTAGGCAATAGCGTGGGCACACCTTGTCATCCTGCAAGGCGGGAAACCTGTCGAAGTGGTGTGGCGATGGAAATGGCAAACAAAAAACACAAGCGACATGATGAATCTTCTTCTTATAAGCAACTCCACCAACGCAGGCGAGGGGTACCTCGAGTACTGCAAGCAAAGTATTGCGGATTTTCTGCAGCAGTACGGCGTTAACCGGGTGCTGTTTTTTCCATTTGCCGCCGTCAGCTTTTCGTATGATGAATATGAAAGGAAGGTTCAGGAAAAGTTATCTCCTCTCGGGGTGGAAGTAACGAGCATCCACCGCTGCGCCGACACCCAAAAGGCCGTGGCTGAAGCGCAGGCCATAGTGGTGGGCGGAGGCAACACCTTTCATCTGCTCAAAAATATTCAGGATTTAGGCCTGGTGGAGGCCATTCACGAAAAGGTAAAAAGCGGTACGCCCTACGTAGGCTGGAGCGCAGGCAGCAACCTTGCCTGCCCCACCATTTGCACCACCAACGACATGCCCATTGTGGAGCCCCGCAGCTTCTCCGCCTTTAACTTCATTCCCTTTCAAATCAACCCGCACTACCTCGATGCCCACCCCGACGGGCACGCCGGCGAAACGCGAGAGCAGCGCATACAGGAGTACATCATAGCCAACCCGCAGCGCTACGTAGCGGGGCTGCGCGAGGCCTGCATGTTTACCTACGTTGACGGGAAGCTGGAGCTGCATGGCAGCAGAACGCTACGCGTGTTTAAGCATGGGCAGGAGCCCAAGGAAGTGAAGGCGGGAGAAGATTTAGGATTTTTGTTGGGTTAACAACTCCTTGTCATTGCGGGCTTGACCCGCAATCTCCAAATCAAAGAGTCTCTTGGCATGAGATTGCGGGTCAAGCCCACAATGACAGCTGCTATGTAAGTACAGGCGCTACCCCTTTGCCTTAATAGCGTCGCGTATCTTCGAAGCCTCCTCGTAGTTCTCGGTTTCCACAGCCTCGTCAAGCAGGTGCTTAAGCTCATCAAGATTTTGGTGCGAATAGTCCGTGGCCGCAGTAAGCGGCTCATGCGCCTTATGCTCATCCTTAAAGTCGATGGCAATGCCGGCGGTGCCCATGACCTCCTCGTTGGTGTAGATGGGGCAACCGAAGCGCAGCGCAAACACCACGGCATCGGAGGTACGCGCCTCAAGCGTTTTCTCCTCCACCCCGTTATCGCAGGCTATGCGCGTATAAAAAATTCCGCGCTCAACACCGTAAATGTAAACCTCCTTAATTTGTATGTCGAACAGCTCGGCAAACTGCGCAAACAGCTCGTGCGTCAGCGGGCGCGGCACCTGCATTTTTTCAATCTGCATGACAATGGCCTGCGCCTCGAAATCACCGATAATGAGCGGAATACGCCTATTTCCGTTAACCTCCTCCAGTATCAGCGCGTACGCCCCCGACATGGTATGGCTCAATGAAATTCCAAGTACGCGGAGTTGTATTTTTTGTTGCGACATAAGGTTCGATTATGAAGTAATGGTTTACAAGATACAAACTTTACAGTATATGGCAAAATAAAAAAACGAACTACAAATTCAGCCAAGCGCCAAATTCGTAATTCGTAATTTATAATTTATAATTGATTAGAAGCGGCTTTCAACCACCTTCCAGTCCACCAAATCCCAAAAGGCGTTGATGTGGTCGGCGCGGCGGTTCTGGTAGTCGAGGTAGTAGGCATGCTCCCACACATCGCAGCCAATCAAGGCCTGCTGGCCGCGCTTAAGCGGGTTGCCGGCATTCTGCTCCTGTGTAATGGCCAGGCTTCCGTCGGCGTTTTTTACCAGCCAGGCCCAGCCGGAGCCGAATAGCCCAACGGCAGCCTTATTGAACTGCTCCTTAAAGGCATCAAACGAGCCGAAGGTTTTATCAATAGCCTCGGCCAGCTTGCCGGTAGGCTTTGCCTGCGGCGTAGGCGAGAGCTGCGCGAAGTAAAAGGTGTGGTTCCAAACCTGGCCTGCATTGTTGAAGATAGCGCCTTCCGATTGCTTTACGATGGTTTCCAAGTCGGCATTCTCAAAAGGTGTACCCACGATCAGGTTGTTGAGGTTGTTCACGTAGGCTTGCAGGTGCTTGCCGTAGTGCAGCTCCATGGTTTGCTTGCTGATTTTTGGCGCAAGAGCATCCAGCTCGTACGACAATTTTGGTAGCTCGAATTTCATAGCATTAACAGTTAAGTTTGACACTAATAAAAACAATACTAAGGGAAAAAACTTTTTCATGGCATTAGTATTTACAGGTTTTCACCAGCTAAGGTACACCTTATTTGCAGCCTTTGTTCAACGCTTATTGTTATTTACCATTCAACCGCTTTTCGCCTCCTTTTTTATATAGTTCAAAAGATTTATTTACAAATTTTTACCTTCCGAGCGTTAAGAAGACATTAACGAACACTACAATACATCTTTCAACAAAAAAGCGCATCCCGCTTTGCCGTGATGCGCCTGTATTAAAATTCAACTCCGTAGGCAAAAACCTCTCACCACACCACTTCGACTGGCTCAGCGTGACAAGCCACTGCTACCCGCATTGCCTACTGCCTACTGTAAAGTTGCCTACTTGTTTCTCCGCTGCCTTACCACCTCAAACAGCGTAACGGCCGCGGCAGCGCTCACGTTGAGCGAGGCAATGCTTCCGCAAAGCGGAATTTTCACCAAAGCGTCGGCAGCGCGCACCACCTCGGGCGATATGCCGGTCTCCTCGGAGCCCATTACAATGGCGGTGGGCTTATCCAGCTCTACAGCGTACAAGTCGCTCTCGGCTTTTTCGGTGGCGGCAACAATTTGTATGCCGCTATCGCGCAAAAAGTAGATGGCGCTGCGCAGGCTTGGCACGCGGCACACGGGGACGATGTTTAACGCGCCCGCCGAGGTTTTGAGCGCATCGCCGTTGATTTGCGCGGCGCCCTTGGCAGGCACCACAATGGCGTGTACGCCGGCGCATTCGGCCGAGCGGGCTATGGCGCCAAAGTTGCGCACATCGGTTACGCCATCGAGCAGCAGCACAAGCGGCGTTTCGCCCTTTTCAATCACGCCTATCACGGTTTCCTCTAAGTTGGCGTACTCAATAAGCGAGGCAAAGGCCACCACGCCCTGATGATTTTTTTGCGTAAGCGCGTTCAACTTTTCAAACGGCACGTACTGCATGGGGATTTGGTGCTCGCCAACCAGCTCCAGCAGCTCGTGCGCCAGCTCGCCGTCCAGGCCTTTTTTGAGCATTACCTTGTCAATCTCACGACCGCTTTGTATGGCCTCAATCACCGGCCGTATGCCGAAAAGCATGTTCTCCGGCGCAGGCTTGCGGGGCTTGAAGAATGGCTTTTTGTTGAACTGGTTATTTGATGAGCCATGCTCATGGGAGCTCCGGCTCGCGTAGTCGTTGAACCGTTCGTCGTTGTTTCTCATTCGTAATTCGTAATTTTTAATTCATAATTTATCAACGGGTCTTCCACCCCCGCCAGCGGGGGATAGCCTCCCCATACTGCCAGCTGCCACTGCTCCTTAAATAAGTTCTCCCCACCTCCACATCAGGTCTTCCTGCTGCTTTTTGAGGGCGTTGTACTTGTCAAAAAACTCAACGGTGGCTTTGCTTGGATTTTCGGCCAGCTCTGCATCCATGTTGGCCAGCTCGGCATCGCAGCTTTCTATTTGCTTTTCCAAATCCTCTCGCTGCTTTTGCAGCTTGCGCTGCTGCTTGTCCTGCTCCTTTTTTTCGGCGTAGGAAACTTCGGGTTTTGCGGGTTCGCTTTCCTTTTGGGGCTCCTCCTTTTTGGGGGCAGCCTTTGCCTCCGGAACAATTGCCGGCGCATTCTGCGCCTCCAGCTCCCGCATCGATTCCAGCTTCAGTTTCTGCATAAAATCCCAGATTCCGCCAAGGTGCTCCTTCACCTTCCCATCGCGGAATTCGTAAATTTTATCCACCAATCCATCCAAAAATTCACGGTCGTGCGATACCACTATCAGCGTTCCGTCGTACTTCATCAGCGCGTTTTTGAGAATATCCTTCGAGCGCATATCCATGTGGTTGGTAGGCTCGTCGAGCACCAGCAGGTTGTACGATTCCAGCATGAGGCGCGCCATGGCTAAGCGCGAGCGTTCGCCGCCGCTCAGCACGCGCACCTTTTTGTCCACATCATCTCCTCTGAACAAAAAGGCGCCCAGGATATCGCGCAGCTTCGTGCGAATTTCGCCCGTGGCCACGCGCTCCAGCGTATCATATACGGTAAAGTCGCCGTTCATCAGGTCGTCCTGGTTTTGCGCAAAGTAGCCGAGGTTTACGTTGTGCCCTAATATCGATTCGCCCTGCTCGTGGGGCAGCTGCCCCACAATAATGCGGCTCATGGTGGTTTTACCCTCGCCGTTGCGGCCGACAAAGGCAATGCGCTCGCCGCGCTCCACGCTGATTTCGGCGTGCGAAAAAATGACTTTTTCGCCAAATCGCTTTTGCACATCTTTGGCCAAGTAGACCACGTTGCCCGAGCGCGGCGCGGGCGGGAATTTTATGTTGAGCGCAACGGTGTCCTCATCGTCCACCTCAATCCTGTCAATCTTTTCGAGCTGCTTTATGCGCGATTGCACCTGGTTCGACTTGGTGGCTTTATAGCGAAAGCGCTCAATAAAGTCCTCCGTTTTTTCAATCGCTTTCTGCTGATTGACGTATGCCGCCATCTGCTGCTCACGCCGCTCCTTGCGCAGCACCACGTACTTGGAGTACGACACGCGGTAGTCGTGCGCGCGCCCCAACAGCAGCTCCACCGTGCGGTTGGTTACGGCATCGAGAAAAGCGCGGTCGTGCGAGATGAGAATAAGCGCGCCGGGGTACGATTTCAGGTAGTCCTCGAGCCACTGAATACTTTCGATGTCGAGGTGGTTGGTAGGCTCGTCGAGCAGAATCAGGTCGGGGTGCTGAAGCAGAATTTTCGCCAGCTCAATGCGCATACGCCAGCCGCCACTGAACTCGGTGGTTTGCCGCGTGAAGTCGCTGCGCTTGAAGCCCAATCCCATCAGGGCCTTCTCGGCCTCGCCCTCGCGGTTATCGCCGCCCAGCATGTGGTAGCGGTCGTTTACCTCGTGCAGCCGCTCAATGAGCTTCATGTAGGCGTCGCTCTCGTAGTCGGTGCGCTCGCCCAGCTCGCGGGTAATTTGCTCCTGCTTGTTTTCCAAATCCTGCAGGTGGGCAAAGGCCGTAAGCGCCTCCTCCATTACCGTTTTGCCATCGGCCACCTTCATTATTTGCGGCAGGTAGCCCACCTCAATCCCGTCGGGAATAGCCACATGGCCCGCCGTGGGCGTTTGCAGCCCCTTCACTATTTTCAGCAGGGTCGATTTCCCTGCCCCGTTTTTCCCCACAAGGCCAATCCTGTCGCGCGGATTTACCATAAAGGTTACATCCTCGAATAGGCTTGCGCCGTTAAACGAAACCTCTAAATTACTGATTGAAACCAAAATACGAACAATTACGAATTACAAATTACGAATTACGAATGGGCAAAGGTACGGCTTTATTACCTGAATACGAAAATCTTCATAGCTCGAAAGAATGCCAAGGCTACGAACGAATAAAAATCTGCACCTTCGTAAAATGCTTTTCATCTCCTTTTTTCGACAAAAGCATCAACGTGGAGAGTTAAAAAACGCAGGTGTAAATGCAGGTGTAAAATTATCGAAATTGCAAGAAAAAATCATTGCTTTAATTGTAAAAAACAGCAATGTATCGCAGGCGGAAATTGCCAAGAATTTGAAGATTAACGCATCAACCGTTTATCGGAACATTGAGAAATTAAAGCAGCTGGAGGTGTTGGAGCGCAAGGGGGCTGATAAAACCGGAAGTTGGGTAGTGACGCTCAGCGAAGCTAAATCTCCAAGACAATACATCAATACAATAAACCAATAATTATCAACCACTTACCACAACAACAGATATCTCCAAGCATTACCCGACAAAAAAATCTTTCGTTTTGTTTGCAAAAAAAGAAATTTGAGCTACCTTTGCAGTCCCGAAAACGGAATTATGGTCCATTCGTCTATCGGTTAGGACGTCAGATTTTCATTCTGAAAAGAGGAGTTCGATTCTCCTATGGACTACAAAAATTACGAAAAGATTATGGCAAACATTAAATCCGCAATCAAGAGAATTCGTCAAGACCAAAGCCGCAGGCTGCACAACCGCTACTACGCTCGCACCACCCGCAGCGCGGTAAAGGCGTTGCGCCACACCACCGACAAGGCTGCTGCCGTAGCCCTGCTACCCAAGGTTTCGAGCATGCTGGACAGGCTGGTAAAAATCAGCGCTATTCACAAGAACAAGGCCGGCAACCTGAAGAGTTCACTTGCACTGCACGTAAACAAACTGGCGTAGGCACAACGGTTATCCGTAAAAAACAGAACCACGAGAGTTGCTCTCGTGGTTTTTTGTTTTGTAATAGTATTAACCCAAATCTTCCACCTCCGCCCTTCGGGCACCTCCGCCAGCGGAGGACAGCCTTCGCACAAACCCATCCCGCCAAGGCGGGACCTATTGCCTACTGCGTATTGCCTACTTAAATTTTACTCTTCTCTTCCTCCAAGGTACTTCCGCCATTTCTCCACCACCGCTGCCATGTCGGAGGGGAAAGGCGCTTCAAAGTACATTTCCTTTCCGGTTATAGGATGGGTAAAGCCGAGCACTTTAGCATGCAAAGCCTGACGGGGAAGCAGCTCAAAGCAGTTCTGCACAAACTGCTTGTACTTTGAGAACGTGGTGCCGCGCAAAATTTCGCTACCGCCGTAGCGCTCGTCGTTAAACAGCGGATGACCGATGTACTCCATGTGCGCGCGGATCTGGTGCGTGCGGCCGGTTTCGAGCTTGCACTCCACCAGCGATACGTAGCCCAAATCCTCCAGCACACGGTAGTGCGTTACGGCATGCTTACCCTGCTCGCCCTCGGGATACACTTGCATTTTAATTCTATCGCGAAGGCTGCGGCCAATGTGCCCGGTAATGGTTCCCTCCTTGGGCTCGGGTGTGCCCCATACCATCGCCACGTACAGGCGGTTGATGGTGTGGTCGAAAAATTGCTTGGCAAGGCGATTATGCGCCAGCTCGGTCTTGGCCACCACCAGAATCCCCGATGTATCCTTATCGATGCGGTGCACCAGGCCCGCGCGGATGTCGCCGGTTTTGAACATGGGCAAATCCTGGAGGTGGTAGGTAAGCGCGTTGACCAGCGTGCCGCTGAAGTTGCCGTGGCCGGGGTGCACGACCATGCCTGCAGCTTTATTTACCACCAGCAAATCATCGTCTTCGTATAAAATATCAAGGGGAATATTTTCAGGGATAATCTCCACCTCACGCGGCGGATAAGGCATTACCACCGAAATTATATCGAGCGGTTTTACCTTGTAGTTCGCCTTTACGGGTTTACCGTTTACCAAAATAGTATCGGTTTGGGCAGCACTTTGTATCCGGTTGCGCGACACATTCTCCATACGGTTGGCCAAAAATTTGTCAACGCGCATAGGCGATTGCCCTTTGTCGGCCGTAAAGGAAAAATGCTCGTACAGGCCCGACTCTTCGGCCTCGTCGGCAATATCAATATTTTCTAAATCAGAATTCAAGATTTCCTTAATTACATCTTTTACAAAAAGCGTCATTACAAGCGAAGCGTAGCGTTAGGTTTACATCTTCACAAACCTTGCGTAGCCCACCGCTTTCCCGTTATGGCTAAAGCGAATAAAATATGTACCCTGCTGCAAGCGCGCTACATTTACCGTGCTACCAACAAACGCATCCTCATACAGCGTGCACTGCCCCGACAGGTTGAAAATTTCCAAGCGCAGGCTTTTTTCGCGCAGCTCGTCGGGAAAATTCAGGTGCAGCTCATCGCGCACGGGGTTGGGGTAAACCGCCACTTGATATTGAGCCTTACGCGCTTTATCAACAGAGGTGTAAGGATCAAATGCGACCTTGGCAAACGAGGGGCGAACCATGATGGCACCCTGCCCGTCCATCTTTGAAAGGCTCCATGAGTAGCCATCGAGGCTTACCATCGTTTTCCCTGATGGAAAATTATTCACATCAAAACCCACGTTGAGCATAGCCGTACCCTGCTGCTCCCAGCCTACGTAAAATGTTCCCTCCACCACTACCGGATACTTGAGCTTGTAGTACGCAAAGCTATTGAGGCTGTCAAACTGCGAGCTGAGGTTGGGCTCCACGTACAGCTCGTTGCCGGGCGTGCCGCCATTGTCGCTCCATACGGCCAGCTTAAACGGCTGAATATTTCCGCTATCGAGCGTATTGTTGAAGTACATGTACACGCCGCTGAGCGTATCTTTTGCGTAGGAGTAAAATTTTACCGCCAACTTGGAGCGGGCAGCCAGCTCGCCGTATATGCCGTAACCATTCTCCGCTGTGCCATCATCGTAGGCGTAGTAGGTGTAAAAATTTTGCCGGTAAACGGCCGTGTCGTTGGTCCGGTACTCGGCCCTGCTATTATCGTAGTAGTCAGAAATAATTACTTTGATGTCAAAGGCCACCGAGTCGACACCCGGCTGAGGCGGATTGAGAAAAGCCGTTGGCGCCAGGTTCAGGCTGTAGCTGCGAATGGTATCGGGCTGCATGGTGTGGCTGCCACCTGTTTGCTTTTGCGGCACCACCGAGGCGGCTCCTTTTACGCACGCTACCTCAAAGTCAGCCCTAAAACCGTTATCTATTTTTGACAGATTGCTTACGCTGAATGTAACGCCAACTCCTCCGGTTGAGTTGATCAGCTGCTCGCGCTGCGCCGTGGGGCTTCCTATCAGGTGGCGCCACGGCATGGAGGTGTAATCCTTGAGCAGCCTGGTTACAGGCGTTTGTATGGCCACATCGTTTACATCCAAATCCGTTGCGCTGCGATTTTTATTCAGGTACACCATATCCACATTCCACATATCGCAGTTGCTTTGCTTCCCCGGTACCTCGTCGCCGGTGCGCGTGGCGTAGTTGATAAACCTAAAGCGAAAGCCCGGATGAAGGAAGCGCGCCGCGCCCACCTCCACAATAACCTTAAAGAATGATGTGGCAAGCCGGGCGCTCTGCACCACCTTTTCCCTTTGCCCAATGGGGTTGAGCCAGTATTTTTCCCGCAGGGCATTCGGCGTAAACGATCCCGCAATGGTGTCGGCTATGGCGCTCCATACGCTTACCCAAAGCGAGTCGGAGGGTGAAAAAAATTGCAGGGTAAGCGAATCCCTCCGCTCGGGCATATCGCCGTTGCCCTTGGGCTGGCAGGAGAAGCTGAGGTAAACACCCGCATCGGAAGGCTGCAGGCGAATAGGCTTGGAAGTAAGCGAGTCGGCGGCAAAGAGCGAAGGCGAGGCCTGGCTGTACACGCGGCCTTGCGCATCGGTAATGTCAAACGTGGCCACGCCCATGGTGGGTTGGTTAATGGGGTAGGTATTGTTGATAAACACCGTTCTATCCACCCATTTCGCGGGGTCGGGAATGCCGTAAGTTTGCTTTGAAAAATCGTCGAAGAAAGGCAGGTCGAGCGTGTCGGGCGAGGCGGAAAGCGCTGCAATATCCCGCAGGCTTACCCTGCCCTGCAGGCGGTGCATGGTTGGAGCAGCCACCAGCATCTCCTCCTGCGCCGCCAAGGGATACATGAGCAGCATGGCCGCAAAACAAAGTACAATATGCCGTAAGTAAGCCATGCGCTATTGCCCCAGGCGAGCAGGATTAACCGTAAGGAAAATATTAACCGAAGAGCCTACCTCTACCGAAGCATCATCGGCGGCCGCCGGCTGCTGCAGGTAAACCTTGGCCTCAAGGCTGTCGGTCATATCTTGTACCGACTCATCGTACCTTACCCTGCCCACGTTGAGCGAAGCCTCAATAATGTTGCCCTTGGCCGAGCTGAGCGAAAGGCCCTTGAGCTGCGGCAGCGCCGTGCGCTCCGATTCGCGGCTTTTACCCAGCACCAAATCTATTTTGGTGCCTACCGTCAGTTCCTCGTCGGGCTGCAAATCGCGGCCACGGTAGAGCTGCTTCAGCACGTTGCTCGATGCCATATCGGGAGCAAAGGAAAGCCGGCCCACCTCGAAGCCCTGCATCTCAAGCGTGGCCTTGGCCTGGCGCAGCGATATGCCAACAACGTCGGGCACGCGGGCCTTTTTGGCGGTGATGGCGTTAAGCGTCAAGAAAATGGTGCGATTATTTTTTACCCGCACTTTGGGTTTGGGATTTTGCTCAATAACCGAGCCCGGCTTTTTGTACGGCAGAAAAATGGAGTCGCTCACCTCAACGCGCAGGTCTTCCCTGTGCGCCAGCTGCTGCGCCTCAGTAAAGGACAGGCCTGCAAAGCTCGGCGTTTCGAATGTTTTGCCGTGGCGCGTGTAAATCATCAGGCAGAGGTTGACCAGCAGCACCAGCAAAATAAGCGTGGCCGCGGCAAGAATGATGTGGCGAACGTAAAAGTTGTTCCACAGGCGCCAGAGCCACTCCGTTATTTTTTTATTTGCTTGCATACAAAAATTCTTGGCTTAACTTACAAAGTAAGTCGCAAAACCCCGAAAATCAAAGCCTGCTGCGTTAATATTGCTTAATGGGTTGGTAGAGCGAGTCGCGCTCCACGGGGGTAAAGCCTGCGCCGCGCACCATTTGGCAGAGTTCCTCCACGCCCATCAGCGGATTCTTATCGTCGGCGCCGGCCATGGAGTATATTTTGGTGCTGTCGCCAATGGTGCCGTCAAGGTCGTCGGCGCCAAAGGACAGGGCCAGCTGCGCCGCATTTTTCCCAAACATGGGCCAGTAGGCTTTGAGGTGCGGAACGTTGTCCAGAAAAATCCGGCAGATGGCCATGTTGCGCAAATCCTCCAGCAGGCTTACCTCGCCCAAACCCGACAGCTCGTTGTTCGACTGGCGGAACTTGAGCGGGATGAAGGCGTTGAAGCCGCCCGTTTTGTCCTGCAAATCGCGCAGGCGCGCGAGGTGCTCCACGCGATGCTCGTAGCCCTCCACGTGGCCGTACAGCATAGTGGCGTTGGAGGCAATGCCCAGGCGGTGCGCCTGCTCGTGCACGTTGAGCCAAATGGCGGAGCTTATTTTTTCGGCGCAGATTTTAGAGCGCACCTCATCATTAAGAATCTCAGCGCCGCCGCCGGGAATGGAGCGCAAGCCCAGCGCCTGCAGGCGCGCCAGCACCTGCTCCACCGGCCTGCCGCTTTGCTCCGCCATTTTCCACAACTCCTCGGCCGTAAAGGCTTTGATGTGCACCGAGGGTAAAATTTTGTGCACGCCCTCCACCACGCTTTCGTAAAACGCAAACGGATGGCGGGGGTGTACGCCGCCCACAATGTGCACCTCTGTAATATTTTGTCCAACAAGATTTTGCGCAATCTTCAAAATATCATCCAGGCTCAAATCCCAGCTGCCCGCCTCGCCATCGGCGCGACGGTAGGAGCAGAACTTGCAGCGGTTGACGCAAATGTTGGTGGGCTCAATATGCACGTTGCGGTTGAAGTAGGCATGCCTGCCGTTTTTGCGCTCGCGCACCCTGTTGGCCAGCACCCCCAGCTCCGGCAGCGTGGCGGCACGGTACAGCTCAAGGCATTCGGAAGGGCTTATGCGCTCCGAGCGTAGAATTTTATCTTTTACTTTTTCCATGAAATCAAATCTTTGTCCCGCAGGGACTGAACTTTATTAACCGCGGGTGTAGCGTAGCGCAACCCGTGGCTAAAGCGGCTGTCTGGTATTTTGCGCGCGGAATAAGCATTTCCCTTGAAACAAGCTGGTGCTCCGCGCGCCATATTCTGCGCCGCCTTCCACCGTAGGTTTCTCCGCCGACTGGCGGATTCACCTACGGTTAATCAAATATAGCCCCTGCGGGGCATTTTAAGGTTGCAAATTGCGCCCCAAACTAACTCCTTGCACGAACCCAAACAAAAAGAGGCAAAACCCTCAACGGATTTCACCTCTTTATACAAAATCAAGGGGCAGCAGCCGTGGGCTACTTACCGTACTTGGGCTCGTCGGAAACGCTGAGCTTTTTGCGGCCGCGGGCGCGACGTGCAGCCAGCACGCGACGGCCGTTAGCCGTTGCCATACGTTGACGAAAACCGTGCTTGTTCCTGCGCTTGCGTACCGACGGTTGGAAAGTTCTCTTCTGTGCCATATCTCTAAACTTTTAATTATTTGCCGTAAATAAGGGCTGCAAAGATAGCTCTTTTACCCAAAACCACAAAGACAATTAATAATTAATAATTAATAATTAATAATTTAAATACAAATAACTGTGAACAAATGAGATAGCTACTCTCCGATAATTTTTACAAGAACTCTTTTGGCGCGCTTACCGTCAAATTCGCCGTAGAAAATCTGCTCCCAGGGGCCGAAATCCAACTGGCCGTCGGTAACCGCCACCACCACCTCACGCCCCATAATTTGGCGCTTCATGTGGGCGTCGGCGTTGTCCTCAAAACCGTTGTGGCGGTACTGCGAGTGCGGTTTTTCGGGCGCCAGCTTTTCGAGCCACAGCTCGTAGTCGTGGTGCAGGCCGCTCTCGTCGTCGTTAATGAATACGCTGGCGGTAATGTGCATGGCGTTGCACAGCAGCAGGCCCTCCCTTACGCCACTCTCGCGCAGGCAGGCCTCTACGGCGGAGGTAATATTGACAAACTCGCGGCGATGCGGGGTGTTGAAGGTTAGCTCTTTGCGGTAGGATTTCATGCGCTGTGGGATTAAAATTTTTAGACAGGATTTACAGGATTAACATGACAGACATCCTGTAAATCCTATCTATTAGGAGATGATGACGAATGAATTTAATGCATTAATTTTAAAATAATTACAATATCTTCAGATTTTCGTTTCACTTCGTTGTAAATCCTCGTGATTTGTTTAGGGTAAAAGTCTATAAATTACCAAATCCCAGAATTAGCAGGATGAGACGGAAAACCTGTAAATCTTGTAAATCCTGTAAGGTTTATCTTTTGCAAAAATACAAAAAAGGAGCAAAATCAGCTTTGCTCCTTTTTCTCGATTCGTCGGCGGCAAGCCTAAGGCTCCACCACAAACATGGCCACGCCCTTGGGTATGCGGTCGCCCTCGCTTACCTGAACCTCGGTTACCGTACCGTCATGCGGGGCAGTAATGATGTTGTTCATTTTCATGGCCACAAATACGGCCAGCTGCTCGCCCGCCTTCACCTTTTGCCCCTTCTTTACCAGTATCTGCTGCATGGTGCCGGGGATGAACGACTTGACCTCGTTGGGGTTCGGCCGCTCCCACTTTTTGCGCTCCAGGAAGCGTTTAGGGACGGTTGTCTTGTAAACGGTATCAACGTCCTGAAAGTCGAACGGCACCATATCTTGTTGATTGTTGTCTTGCATGTTTTTCCTTTTGTTTTAGTTGAACACTTCCTGATTCAAGATTTTTCAAGCATGAGATCCTTCGCGGAGTTTATCTTGAGCGAAGTCGAAAGGCTCTGGATGACAAGGTCGCCTTGAATATTAAATGTTGAATTTTTGAATTGCTTAAAACGGAGGAATTCCGTGCTTTCTGTGCGGCATCTGCGCGTTCTTGCTCACCGACACCTTGAGGGCGTGAAGCAGGAACTTGCGCGTTTCCTTGGGATCAATTACTGAATCGATATACCCCTTTGATGCAGCCACATACGGGTTGGCAAACTTTTCGCGATACTCGGCCACCTTGAGCTTGCGCATTTCGTTGGGGTCGGCCGCCTCGGTTATTTCCTTTTTGAAAATAATGTTGGCCGCTCCGTCGGGGCCCATCACCGCAATTTCGGCGTGAGGCCAGGCAAACACAAAGTCGGCGCGCAGGTGGCGCGAGTTCATGGCAATGTAGCCGCCACCGTAGGCCTTGCGCAGGATAACGGTAATTTTCGGAACCGTGGCCTCGCTGTACGCGTACAGCATTTTGGCGCCGTGGCGAATTACGCCGGCGTGCTCCTGGTCCACGCCAGGCAGGTAGCCGGGCAGGTCTTCGAAGGTAACAAGGGGAACGTTGAACGCATCGCAGTAGCGGATGAAGCGGGCAGCCTTATCGGCCGAATCGCAGTCGAGCACGCCCGCCATTACCATGGGCTGGTTGGCGACAAAGCCCACGGTTTCGCCATTCAGGCGGCCAAAGCCGATAACAATGTTGGCGGCCCACAACTCCTGAATTTCGAAAAAGTCGGAGTTGTCCACCACGGCGCGGATAACGTTGCGCACGTCGTAGGGCTTGGTGGGATCTTCGGGTACGATGTTGTCGATTTTGTACTCGGCCTTAGGCTCGGCCGGCTCAAAGGCAAGCGCCTTGCGCTGGTTGTGCCAGGGGATAAAGGTAATAAGCTTCTTGATTTGGTCGAAGCACTCCTCCTCGCTCTTGGCAAAGAAGTGGGCGTTGCCCGTAACTTCGCTGTGTACGCGCGCGCCGCCCAGCTCCTCCATGGAGATTTCCTCGCCCAGCACGGTCTTAATAACCTCGGGCCCGGTGATGAACATCTTCGAAATATTTTCGACCACAAACACAAAGTCGGTCAGCGCAGGCGAGTACACCGCGCCGCCGGCGCAGGGGCCGAGGATGACGGAGATTTGAGGAATTACGCCGCTGTTGAGCGTATTGCGGAAAAAGATTTCGCCGTAGCCGGCCAGGGAGTTTACGCCCTCCTGGATGCGGGCGCCGCCCGAGTCATTGATGCCCACCAGGGGCATGCGCATGCGCAGCGCGTAGTCCATGATTTTGGTAATCTTGCGGGCATGCATTGAGCCCAGCGAGCCGCCGGCCACCGTAAAGTCCTGCGCAAAAATGGCGATGGGCGAACCGTAAACGGTGCCCGTGCCAATGATTACGCCGTCGCCGGCCAGCTTCTTATTCTGCATGCCAAAGTCGCGCACATCGTGCTCCACAAACAGGTCGTACTCATGAAACGAACCCTCGTCAACGAGCAGCAAAATACGCTCGCGCGCGGTCAGCTTGCCCATGGCCTTTTGCTTGGCAATGGCCACCTCTCCGCCACCCATTTGCGCCTCTTCTGCCTTTTTCTGCAGCTCTTCTACTTTCTTTTTATTTTCCATTTGTTTAATTTTTTGTTGAACATAAAGCCGACATGACACTACCCTGCTTTTCCGAACTTGACACGGAAAAATTGCTTGCAAATTATTCACTCTAACAATATTGCAAATCCCGTTTGCAATAGCAAGGCCGCAAATAGGCTCGAATTCGGCTGCAAGTATAGGCATTTTTACCTTGCATTATTCCATTTTTGTTTTTTCAACAGAACAAGATTCTGATACTCTGATTTTTTGTCAAAAAAATTTAACTTTCCCAGATTTTTAACACAGTATAGATTTTTAAAATCAAATTTATGCTCGAAAGCCGCTAATAAATAGCTACTTTTGTTACCCCCTATTAACGTCGAATCAATGCAGCAAAATAAGCGATACACCTCTAATTTCAAGATAATTACAGCTGTTTTTTTAAGCCTTACCTTTATAGGAATTTTAGGACAGAAAATTTTTTCCCAGCCAAAGCCCGAACTTAACGACAATACCTCCGTACAGTATTTTGTGCAGCAAGATGTCAGGTCGCCCGAGCTGCCGGCCACGCTTGCCTTTGCCGGCGAAAATGTGCCGCTCGAAAACTTCGACACGCGCGAAAGCCTGGAGCGCGAGCTTACCGTCAACATGTTTTGGCACTCGCAAACGCTGCTCATCATTAAGCTGAGCAACCGCTTTTTCCCCATGATTGAGCCCATCCTCAAGGAAAATAATATCCCCGACGACTTTAAGTACCTCTGCGCTGCCGAAAGCGGTCTGCAGCAGGTGGTATCGCCGGCCAAGGCCGTGGGTTTTTGGCAGCTGCTCCCCACCACGGGCAAAGAGCTGGGGCTGGAAATAAATGACCAGGTGGACGAGCGCTACCACATTGAAAAGTCGACCATAGCCGCCTGCCAGTTTCTGCAAAAGGCATACAACATGTTTGGCAGCTGGACGATGGCCGCCGCCTCGTACAACATGGGTACCAACGGGCTCACGCAGCAGGTAAGCAAGCAAAAATCGACCTCGTACCACGACCTGCGGCTGAGCGAGGAGACCTCGCGCTACCTGTTCCGCATACTCGCGCTCAAGCTCATCATCTCCAACCCGCAGAAGTATGGCTTCCAGCTCCGCCCCAGCGAGCTGTACCCGCCGTACCGCTATAGGGTGGTGCAGGTGGACACGGCCGTACCCAGCTGGGCCGACTTTGCGGCGCAGTTCGAAACCAACTACAAAATTCTAAAAATTCTGAACCCCTGGCTGCGCGATGCAGAGCTGCAAAACAAGCAAAAGAAAACGTACTCGATCAAGGTACCGGAAAAGGGATTTAGGGAAAATGCATATAAATAGTAGGCAGTACGCAGTAGGCAATCAGCAATTCAATGGTAAAGGTATTGCCAACTGCTCACTGCATACTGCCTATTCGATTTAACATGGAAGAAACCAAAATAGAAGTTACCGGCGCGCGCGTTCACAACCTCAAAAATGTTGATGTTACCATTCCGCGCAACGCCCTTACGGTAATTACGGGGCTGAGCGGGAGCGGAAAATCGTCATTGGCGTTCGACACCATTTACGCCGAGGGACAGCGCCGCTACATGGAAACGCTGTCGTCGTACGCGCGGCAGTTTGTGGGCAGCATGGAGCGCCCCGATGTGGAAAAAATTACGGGGCTGAGCCCGGTAATTTCCATTGAGCAAAAAACCACCTCGAAAAATCCGCGCTCAACGGTCGGCACCACCACCGAGATTTACGACTTCCTCCGCCTGCTTTTTGCCCGCGCGGCCATTGCCTACTCCAAAAACACGGGCGAGCAGATGGTGCGCTACACCGACGAGCAAATCGCCAACCTGATTATCGAAAAATTTGCGGGGACAAAAATCCTCCTCCTCGCCCCCATTGTAAAGGGGCGCAAGGGGCACTACAAGGAGCTGTTTGAGCAGCTGCGCCGCAAGGGTTACCTCAGCGTGCGCGTGGACGGCGAGGTGCGCGAAATGAAGCCGCTCATGAAGCTCGACCGCTACAAAACGCACTTTGTGGAGCTGGTGGTGGACAAGCTCATGCCCAGCGAGGACGACAAAAAGCGCCTGCACAACGCCATTGTAAGCGCCATGCAGCAGGGCAACGGCACCATGATGGTGCTCAACGTAGGCACGCAGGAGTCACGCTACTACAGCCGCCACCTCATGTGCCCCACCACCGGCATTTCGTACAACGAGCCTGCGCCACACAGCTTCTCGTTCAACTCGCCGCAGGGCGCCTGCCCGCACTGCAACGGCTTGGGCACGGTGGCCGAAATGGACGTGGACAAAATTATTCCCGACAGGAAAAAAAGCATCCGCAAGGGCGGCATCGAGCCGCTGGGCCCCGAAAAAACCAACCTCATCTTTTTGCAACTCGAGGCGCTTGCCAAGAAGTTCGGCTTTTCGCTCGCCGACCCCATCGAAAGCATATCCGACGAGGCCCTGGAGGCGGTGCTCTACGGCACGCAGGAGAGCTTTCGCATCGACGGGAGCAAGATTGGCATGTCGTCCAACTACTACCTCAACTTTGAGGGCGTCATCAGCTTTGTGGCCGGGCGCCACGAGCTGGAGGACGAGCAAAGCCAGGACTGGGCAGACAAGTACATCTCGTACAAAACCTGCCCTGTGTGCCACGGCACACGGCTCAAGGAGGAGGCACTCTACTTTAAGATAGCCGACAAAAATATTGCCGAGCTGGCGGATATGGACATCGACACGCTGGCGGCATGGTTTGCCACGGTGGACAAAAAGCTGAGCGCAAAGCAGCGCGCCATTGCCTCCGAAGTTGTAAAAGAAATTCGCAGCCGGCTGTCGTTTTTGCTCGATGTGGGGCTGAACTACCTTGCGCTAAGCCGCAGCAGCCGTACGCTTTCGGGTGGCGAGAGCCAGCGCATTCGCCTTGCCACGCAAATAGGCTCCAAGCTGGTAAACGTGCTGTACATTCTCGACGAGCCCAGCATCGGGCTGCACCAGCGCGACAACATACGCCTGATCAATTCGCTCAAAAAGCTGCGCGACGAGGGCAACTCCATCATAGTGGTGGAGCACGACGAGGAGATGATGCGCGCCGCCGACTGGGTGGTGGATGTGGGGCCGGGCGCCGGAAACCACGGGGGGAAAATAATTTTTGCCAACAAAATTACCGATAAAACTCTTGCCAGCGGTAGCCAACATTCGCTTACGCTACAATATTTGGCCGGCAAAAAAAGGATTGATGTCCCCGCCTCGCGCCGCAAGGGAATGGGCAAATCGCTCACGCTGAAAGGCGCTACGGGCAACAACCTGAAGAACGTTAACCTTGAGCTGCCGTTAGGAAAATTCATTTGTATCACGGGCGTTTCGGGCAGCGGCAAATCAACGTTGATAAACGAAACGCTGCAGCCCATACTCAGCAAGCACTTCTACCGCTCGGCCCAGAACCCCTTGCCGTACAAGGAAATCAAGGGCATCGAAAATATCGACAAGGTAATTGAGGTTGACCAGTCGCCCATTGGCCGCACGCCGCGCTCGAACCCGGCCACCTACACCAACGTATTCGGCGATATTCGGAAGCTGTTTGAGGCTACCCCCGATGCCAAAATCCGCGGGTTTAAGGCGGGGCGCTTTTCGTTTAACGTAAAGGGCGGGCGGTGCGAGGAGTGCCGCGGCGCCGGCGTGCAAACCATCGAAATGAACTTTCTGCCAGATGTTTACGTAACCTGCAAAACCTGCAACGGCCGGCGGTACAACAACGAAACGCTGGCGGTGCGCTACAAGGGAAAAAACATAAACGATGTGCTGAACATGACCATTGACCAGGCCGTTGTTTTTTTCGAAAATATTCCGAGCATCTACCGCAACATTAAGGCGCTGCAGGATGTGGGCCTGGGCTACATTACGCTGGGGCAGCCCAGCACCACGCTTTCGGGCGGCGAGAGCCAGCGCGTAAAGCTGGCCACCGAGCTGGCCAAGCGCGACACCGGAAACACGCTTTACATTTTCGACGAACCAACGACAGGATTACATTTTGAAGATGTGCGCGTGCTGCTCGATGTGCTAAATAAATTGGTAGAACGAGGCAACACAGTTGTGGTAATTGAGCACAATTTAGACGTAATAAAAGTAGCTGACCACATCATTGACCTTGGGCCTGAAGGTGGCGCCGGCGGCGGCGAAATATTATGCAGCGGAACTCCGGAAGAAGTTTGTAAAAATAAAAAGAGCTATACGGCAAAGTATTTAAAACAGGTGCTATGAAGTTAATCAACATATACTGCGAAAACAACGGCGAATCGCGCGATTACACGCCAGGCACCACGCTGCTGCAAATAGCGGAGGATATGCAAATACAGCTGGCCTCGCCCATACTTGCCGCGCACGCCAACCACCAGCTCAAGGAGCTGCGGTACGAGGTGTACAACCCTCAAACCATAAAGTTCATCGACATAGCGCACCCCGACGGCATGCGCACCTACCAACGCTCGCTCTGCTTTTTGCTTCAGCGCGCCGTTAAAGATGTTTTCCCCAACTTCGGGCTCTCCATTGAGCACTCGGTTTCCAACGGCTTTTACTGCGAGCTCGACGGCACCGAAGATATCAACGTGTCCATGGTAGGCACCATTGCCAAGCGCATGCGCCAGTTGGTAAGCGATAATATTCAGTTTATAAAAACAAAGGTATCGACCACCGAGGCCATTACCATTTTCTTGGAGCAAGAGTACGTTGAAAAGGCACGGCTGCTGCAAACCCGCGGCAAGCTTTACAACTCGGTGTACTACCTCGACGGATACGCCGATCACTTCTACGGCCCCCTGGTGCCGAGCACCGGCTACTTAGATAACTTTGGCCTGGCGCCGTACTACAACGGCATGCTGCTTATGTTCCCAAAGGTCAACA
Source organism: Bacteroidales bacterium (assembly GCA_031549685.1). Classification (GTDB taxonomy): domain Bacteria; phylum Bacteroidota; class Bacteroidia; order Bacteroidales; family UBA932; genus JAITMY01. The sequence continues at coordinate 30,026 of JAVBPG010000030.1, forward strand.
AGCCGAATGAGCTGGGCGAAATAGTGGTGCAACGGAAAATGTTCGACATTTTTCAGGAGCATAAAAATTGGACGGAGATTGTGGGAGCAGGCACCGTGGGGCAAATCAACGAGCTGGTACAGCAGGGAGGCAGCGGGGAGCTGATTAAAATTTCGGAGGCGCTGCACGAAAAAAAGTACGGGCAAATTGCCGACCTGATTTCGTCGCGCAACGGCGAGACCAAGCTGGTGCTCATTGCCGGCCCCTCGAGCAGCGGCAAAACCACCACCTCAAAGCGCCTGGCCATACAGCTCAAGGTGGCCGGCTTTACGCCCAAGGTGCTGGAAATGGACAACTACTTTGTAAACCGCGACGACACGCCCCGCGATGAGCACGGCGAGCACGACTTTGAGTCGGTCAACGCACTGGATATAAACTTGTTCAACTCCCACCTAAGCGAGCTGATGCAGGGCAAAACGGTAAGCCTGCCGAAGTTCAACTTCGATGTAGGGCTACGCAGCAACTCAGGCGTAAAGATGTCGTTGAACGAAAAAGACATTCTCATTGTGGAGGGCATTCACGCGCTCAACCCCAAGCTGACCGAGGCGGTAAACCTCAAAAATAAGTTCCGCATTTACGCATCGGCGCTTACCTCCATAAACCTCGACCAGAACAACCGCATATCCACTACCGACAATAGACTGATACGCAGAATGGTACGAGATGCTTTTTTTAGAGGAAATAATGCTCGCGCCACCATGAGCCGCTGGGCAAGCGTGCGCCGCGGCGAGGATAGGAACATTTTCCCGTTTCAGGAAAATGCCGATATTATGTTCAACTCCTCGCTGCTGTACGAGCTCAACATTCTGCGCCAGTACGCCGAGCCACTGCTGCGCCTGGTTCCGCCCAGCGACCCTACCTTTGCCGAGGCCTGCCGCCTGCTCAAATTTATCAGCTACTTTGAGTTTATCAACCCCGACGAGGAGCGCAAGATTCCGCCCACCTCCATCATTCGCGAGTTCATCGGCGGAAGCAGCTTTTCGTACATGTAAGGCCGTAGAAATGAAAAGTAGCAGCCCTTTCGAGGCTGCTACTTTTCATTTCTATCCTGCTCGCGGCGCAGGTCTTTTTCCTTAATGCTGTCGCGCTTATCGTACGATTTTTTGCCCCGCGCCAGCGCAATTTCGAGCTTGGCAAATCCATTTTCGCTAAAAAAAATGCGCGTGGCCACTATGGTAAACCCCTTCTCCTTGGTTTTACGGGTCAGTTTCTGCAGCTCGCGCCGGTTGAGCAGCAGCTTGCGGTCGCGCTTGGCGTGGTGGTTGCTGTAGGTGCCAAAGCGGTACTCCGACACGTTCATGTTTTTTACCCACAGCTCACCGTTCATAAAAAAGCAGTACGCATCGGCCAGCGAGGCCTTCCCCTCGCGGATGGCCTTTACCTCGGTACCGCTCAGCACCAGGCCGGCGGTGAAGCTTTCCACCAGCTCGTAGTCAAACGCCGCCCTGCGGTTTTTAATTTCTATGTTCGAAGTCGGGTGCAAATGATTTCGGTTTTCGGATGTTTTTTTACTTCGGGGCAACCTTGTAGAGCCAAAACGCCACGCCCAAAAATAGAATGTTGGGAATCCAAAGCGCCACGGCGGGCGTGAGCAGGTCGGCCTGCACAAACATTTCGCTAAAGCGCTGGAATAATATGTAGGCAAAGCTCAAGCCCACGCCCAGGCCGATGTGCAGCCCCATGCCGCCGCGCACCTTGCGCGACGAGAGCGCCACGCCAATGATGGTCAGGATAATGCTGGCCATGGGGTAGGCAAAGCGCTTGTGCTTTTCGATGAGCACCTCGTCCACATTTTTGGCGCCCTGCAGGCGCAGCATGTCAATGTAGTCGTTTATCTCGCGGTAGCCCATGGTTACGATTATCTTCTCCACCCGCACCGACAAATCCGTTCCCGTCAGGTTAATGAGCGTGTCGAGCTCGGCGCCCTGCTGCAGCACCTCGCTGCTATCGGTAAACGTGCGGATAACGTAGCCGCTCACGTGCCACACATTTTTGGCCGTATCCCACCTGGCGTAGTTCGATGTAAGCTTGGATTGCAGCTTGTTATCGGCAATATGCTCGAGCGAAAACTTGTAGGCGGTTTGGTCGTGCACGTTAAAGTTTTCGAGGTAGGCAAACCTGCCGGGCTGCGTTTGCCGGTGGATATTTCTATCCCTGTTTTGGTAGGGGCTCTTCAGGTATTTTGTCTCGAACTCGTAGCGTTTTTGCGCCGACGCCGGAATGGTAAAGTTAGCCAGGTAGCAGTTGGCCAAGGCAATGAACGTAGCCACCATGAGGTATGGCCGCATGATGCGCCCAAAGCTGATGCCGTTGGACAGCATGGCCACAATCTCGGTATGGCTGGCCATTTTGGAGGTAAAAAAGATGACCGAGACAAAGGTAAAAAGCCCGCTGAACATGTTGACAAAGTACGGCACGAAGTTGGCATAGTAGTCAAAGATAATGGACTTCAGCGGCGCCTTTTTTTCCACAAAATCATCCACCCGCTCGCTCGTATCAAAAATAATGATGATGAGCGTCATTGCAAGTATAATGAAGACGTAGGAGCTAAGGAATTTTTTAATTATGTACCAGTCGAGCTTTTTCATCTTACTCTTTACATGTGTCATCCCGTGCTTGACACAGGATCTCCTCGCCGGGGAGGGGGATTGCGGGTCAAGCCCGCAATGACAATACTTTTCAACTTTCTAAATTCTTGCCGAAACCTTTTTTACCATATCGCGCTTCCATGCGGCAAAAGTTCCCTGCGCAATTTGCGCGCGCGCCTCGCGCACCAGCCACAGGTAAAACCCGAGGTTGTGCAGGCTGGCGATCTGCGCTCCTAACATTTCGTCCGACACAAAGAGGTGGCGCAGGTATGCCTTGCTGTAGGTTTTGTCCACAAAGGTAGTACCATTTTCGTCAATCGGGCTAAAGTCGCGCGCCCACTTTTGGTTGCGCATGTTCATTATGCCCTGCGCGGTAAAGAGCATTCCGTTGCGCCCGTTGCGCGTGGGCATCACGCAGTCGAACATGTCCACGCCGCGGGCAATGGCCTCCAGCAGGTTTTCGGGCGTACCCACGCCCATGAGGTAGCGCGGCCTGTCCTTGGGCAGGATGGCGTTGACCACCTCTATCATTTGGTACATCTGCTCGGCAGGCTCGCCCACCGCCAGGCCGCCGATGGCGTAGCCCTCCCTGTGCAGCGCCGCCGCATGCTCGGCCGCCGCCCGGCGCAAATCGGGGTACACGCAGCCCTGCACAATGGGGAAAAATGTTTGGCCGTAGCCGTACTTGGGCTGCGTTTCGTCAAAGCGCTTCACGCCCCGCTCCAGCCAGCGCTGCGTGAGGCCCAGCGATTTTTTTGCGTAGCCGTACTCGGCCGTTCCGGGCGGGCACTCGTCGAGCGCCATAATAATGTCGGCGCCGATTACGCGCTGAATATCCACCACGTTTTCGGGCGTGAACAAGTGCCGCGAGCCGTCGATATGCGACTGGAATACGCAGCCCTCCTCCGTGAGCTTGCGGTTATCGGCCAGGGAAAAAACCTGGTAGCCGCCGCTGTCGGTAAGTATCGGCCTATCCCACGACGAAAACTTGTGCAAGCCTCCCGCCTGCTCCAGCACCTCTAAACCCGGCCGCAGGTACAGGTGGTAGGTGTTTCCCAAAATAATTTCGGCACCCACCTCCTGCTTTAAGTCGCGATGAAAAACGCCCTTTACCGTGGCCACCGTGCCCACGGGCATAAATATGGGAGTTTGAATTTCGCCATGCGCCGTGCTCAGGCAGCCACAGCGCGCCGAGGTTTCAGGGTCGGTATGGGTTAATTCAAAATTCAAGGTTTAAAGTTTAATGATTCAAAAATTTATAATACATTCGTTTACACTCGTAATATTACCCCGCAGGGGTAGCATAATTATTAACCGCGGGTGTAGCGAAGCGCAACCCGTGGTACAGGTGCGCCTTCTGCCTTGCGCACGGAGCAGGCGCCTTCCCAGAACCAACTTCTTGCTCCGTGCGCCACAAGCGGATGTTGCTTCCGACCCGTAGGTTTCTCCGCCAGTAGGCGGAGAAACCTACGGTTAATAAACTATAGCCCCTACGGGGCAGCAAGTAGCACTAATTTTTAAGAAATCTCCTCGCCAAGCCTCCACTCTTTGCTCAAAAAAATAGAAGCACAAAGATAGGTGGAATTTCCAAAATCTTTAGTAAAATTGTAGTTTGATTTTTTTGCCGCCAAATCAATGCGCATTTCATTAACAATCATAATGTTGCAAAAATATACAGCAGCTACTTTTTGTACAATCTAAAAGCCAGACCTCCAAAATCCCCTCTTTAAAGTGAACTTCGATTTTTTACAAAATATTCAGTGGACGCAAATTCCCGCCTACCTGTACCTCCTGTTCGGCGTTTTTGTGCTCTGCGCTTTTGTACAGCTGTACTACTACTGGTGGCCTTTCTGGAGCGTGGCGCGAGCCAGGTCAAGCAGCGAGCAGGTAAAGCGCACGCCCGTTTCAGTTGTCATTTGCGCCAAAAACGAGGTGCAGAACCTGGAGAAAAACCTCCCGCTTTTTTTGGCGCAGGACTACCCGGAGTTCGAGGTGGTGGTGGTCAACGACGGCTCCACCGACGACACGGAGGAGATGCTGCACGCCCTCAGGCAGCAGCACAAAAACTTGCAGGTTACCACCATTGAGCCCGACTACAAGTTTACGCACAACAAGAAGTTGGCTATTACCGTGGGCATCAAGGCCGCGCAGCACAAGCGCATTATTTTTACCGAGCCCGACTGCGAGCCCTCCGGCAGCCGGTGGCTGGAGGCCATGCAGCAGGCCTTTGGCGGCAGCGGCGAGGTGGTGATAGGCTACTGCCGCAACACGCACCGCAATAACGCCATCGAAAAAATGCAGCGCTCGGACGAGCTCATGTCGGCGCTGTTTGCGCTACGCGGCGCTATGCTCGGCAAGGCCTACCGCAGCACCATCAAGAACATGGGGCTGAGCCAGGAATTTTTCTTTCGCAGCAAGGGCTTTGCGCACTACAACTCGCAGCCCAACGGCGAGGAAACCATTTTCCTGTGCCGCAACGCCAACGAGCAAAATACCAAGGTGGCGCTTGCGCCCGAGGCCCTCATATCGTCGTCGCTGGAGTTAACGCCGGCGCAGTGGTTCAAGCAAAAGTGCCAGTACGCGGCGCTGCTCACCATGGGCAAGCGCGGCGTGGGGCGCATCCGGGCCGAAATGTTTTCGCGCTCGCTTTTTTACCTTTGCGCCATGGCCCTGCCCGTAATCGCCATTATCCGCCACGACTACTTTATGCTGCCGGGCATAGCACCGCTCATGCTGGCGCGCCTGGTATCGCGTCTGGTGGTGATGAAAAAGGTGCTGCTCAAGCTGCAAGAAAAAGACCTGTTCTGGTGGGTGCTGGCCTACGATTTTATATCGCCCTTGCTGGCCTTGGCGGTAACGCTGCTGCAACCCAACCTGCAAAAAATTAAAAAGATAAAGTAATGTCGGGCAAAGCCTCAAAAGCCGATGCTCAGTGGATTGAGCAAGCCGTTGCGGGTAACCAGCAAGCCTTTGGCGAGCTCATGAACCGCCACTACGACGGCGTGCTGCGGCTGCTCAAAAAGCGCCTGGGCAACGACGCCGACGCCGAGGATATAACGCAGCAGGCTTTTGCCAAAGCGTTCGAAAACATTCGCTCCTACTCCCCGCAGTTTGCCTTCAGCACGTGGGTATATAGCATTGCCAAAAATTGCTGCATTGATTTTGTGCGCAAGCGCAAGTACAGCAGCACCATCTCCATTGACAAGCTGGTGGAGGACGACAATTTCAACGCGCAAAACGCGCAGCCCAACCCCGAGGAAAATATGATTGCCGAGCAGGATATTGCGGCAACATCGCTGCTGCTGGAGAAGCTGAAGCCCCAGTACCGGAGAATTGTGGAGCTGCGCTACATGAAGGAGTACGCCTACGAAGAAATTGCCGCCGAGCTCAACATGCCCATCGGCACCGTAAAAACCATGCTGTTCCGCGCCAAGGAGCAGCTGATGAAAATGATTGTGGCAAGACCAAAGTAATGGTTAATGATAAATTGTTAATGGTTATTTCTTATCATTAACAATTAACCATTGATAATTAAAATGCATATTATTACCAAATATTTCCCCGACCTTACGCCCCTGCAAACCGAGCAGCTTTCGAGGCTTGAGGAGCTGTACCGCTACTGGAACGAGCGCATAAACCTCATCTCGCGCAAGGACATTGAGCAGCTGTACGAGCGGCACATTTTGCACTCGCTGGCCATAGCCAAGGTGGCGCAATTTGCCGATGGGGCAAGGATTCTAGACGTGGGCACAGGCGGCGGATTTCCGGGCATACCGCTGGCCATCATGTTCCCGCAGTGCTCCTTCACGCTCGTCGATTCCATCGGCAAAAAAATAATGGTGGTAAATGAGGTGGCAAAGGCTTTGGCTTTGCACAACGTAAGCGCCCTGCAGGCACGCGCCGAAGCGCTTCCGCAAAAGTTCGACTTTGTGGTAAGCCGCGCCGTTACCGACCTGCCCACGTTTATGACTTGGGTGTGGGGTAAAATCATTTCGGGCGGCAACAGCAGCATTCCCAACGGCATTCTCTACCTCAAGGGCGGCGACTTGGCCGAGGAGCTGAAGCCCATCAGGCAGCCGCTGCGCATTACCTCCCTATCGGATTTTTTTGAGGAGGAATTTTTTGAAACAAAGAAGATGGTCTATGTGAGGAGGTAAAATAAAAATCCCCAACAAATTTTGTTGGGGATTGCTTCGCTACAAGACTACATGTCATTGCGGGCTTGACCCGCAATCCCATCACTCTTAGCAGGAGATTACTTCGTCCCCGCTTTATCGGGGCAGGCTGTTCCTCCTCGCAATGACGTTTTGGCTGGAGATTGCGGGTCAAGCCCGCAATGACAACTCTCTATGCAAGCCTCTCCATTCTCCATTCTCCATTCTCCATTCTCCATTCTCCATTCTCCATTCTCCATTCTCCATTCTCCATTCTCCATTCTCCATTCTCCATTCTCCATTACTGAAACATTCTCCTCAGCCTGTCCATAAAATTCTTTTCGCCGGCGTCGGGTTTGGGCTTGAAGTTTTCGGAGGTCGCCAGCTTTTCCAGCGTTTTCTTGTCCTCCTTATCCAGATTTTTGGGCACCCACACGTTTACGTAAACTAACAAGTCGCCGTTGCCGTAGCGGTTTACCGTGGGCAAACCCTTGCCGGCCAAGCGCAGGATGGTGCCGGGCTGCGTACCCGCTTTTATGGCAATTTTGGCCTTGCCGTCCACCGTGGGAACCTCCACGCTGGCGCCGAGCGCCGCCTCCGAGAAGTTAATAAACAGGTTGTGCACCAAATTATTACCATCGCGGATCAGCTCCTCGTTTTGCTCCTCCTCAATGACCACCAGCAAGTCGCCGTTTTGGCCGCCGTGGCGGGCGGCATTGCCCTTGCCGTTTACATTGAGCTGCATTCCCTCGCCCATTCCGGCAGGAATTTTGAAGGAGATTTCCTCCTCGCCCCTCACCGTTCCTTCGCCGTGGCAGGTGGTGCAAGGAGCCGTAATGACCTTACCCTCGCCGTGGCACTTGGGGCACACCGCCGAGGTTTGCATGCGCCCCAGCATGGTGTTTACCGTATGCGTTACTTGCCCCGTACCGTGGCAGTTGGCGCACGCAGTAACCGAATTTTTATCCTTGGCTCCGCTGCCGTGGCAGGTGTCGCAGGTAACCATCTTGTTTACCTTCAACTTTTTTTCAACGCCATGCGCAATATCTTTGAGCGAAAGCTTTACGCGAATGCGAATGTCGGAACCGTAGTTGGTGGCGCGGCCTCTGCTGCTGCCACCAAAACCTCCGAAGCCGCTGAAGCCGCCACCGAAGGCTCCGCCGAAAATATCGCCGAAGTTGGCAAAAATGTCGTCCATGCTAAAGCCGCCACCGCTAAAGCCGCCGCCGCCATTGCCCATGCCGGCGTGGCCAAGCTGGTCGTAGCGCTGGCGCTTCTCGGGCGTGCTAAGCACGTCGTAAGCCTCGGCCGCCTCCTTGAATTTTTCCTCCGCCTCCTTGTTGCCGGGGTTCTTGTCGGGGTGAAACTCAATAGCCTTTTTGCGGTAAGCTTTTTTAATTTCCTCCGCCGTGGCGCCCTTGCTCACGCCCAGTATTTCGTAGTAATCGCGCTTAGTTGACATGAATTTTAATTTACAATTTGACGATTTACAATTTACAATTTAACGCGCATTCAATCGTCAATCGTAAATTTTAAAATTGTCAATTTCTTTTACTCTCCTACCACCACTTTAGCATACCTAATCACCTTATCGTTGAGCTTATAGCCCTTCTGCACGGTGTCGATAATTTTATTTTTGTGCGCTGCGTCCGGGGCGGGAAACTTTGTTACCGCATCGTGCAGGTCGGTGTCAAAATCGGCGCCAACTTCCGACTCAATCAGCTTCAAACCCTTTGAGCCGAGGTAGTCCATCAGCTTCTGATAGATGAGCTTTGTCCCCTCGCGCAGCGACTGTACATCCTGCGTATTTTCAGCCGCCTTTTCGGCGCGCTCAAAATCGTCAACAATGGTGAGCAAGCCCTTTATGGTATCCTCGCCGGCGGTCATAATCAGCTCCAGGCGCTCGCGGGATGTGCGCTTGCGGTAGTTGTCGAACTCGGCTACCAGGCGCAGGTACTTATCCTGCGACTCGGTATATTTTTCCTCCCACGAGGGTTCCAGCCTGGCATCGGCAGCGGCTTCCTCATTTTTTTCGCACTCCAAATGCTCCTCGGCAGGCTGCTCGCACGCGCCATTTTTGCAGTCGCAATGCTCATCGCTAAGGCCGTTTAAATCTTTTTCTTTTGACATAGCTATAGTATTTACAATTTAATCATTTACGATTTGCCATTTAAACACCTACAAGACAAATGATTACAACAAGCCAGCGGATGTAGAACGGTTAAATAGCAAATGGAGTTGTGCAAGTTTCCTGCCAAATGACAGAGGGCTGACAGCATGACACAGAAGCTATAAAACTACCGAGGGTTGTCATACGATAGCCAATCTTTCCGAAATCTTCTTTGCCTCATCTACTACTTGACGAGGGTAGCTGTTTATTTCCAGTATTCGAATGGCATTTTTGGTTGACAGGTTACCCCTTTTCAGCTTATAGTCAAAATGAAATATGTTAACATATAACGAACTTACCGAACTAAGGACAAAGTTGGCTAATGGAGAAATTGCGTTAGAACTTGCAAAAGAAATTTATTGGATGGAGCATAAAGAAGGGAAGCGGTCTTGGCATTCAAAAGATTGGAAAGAAAGACGAAGTGATGTTATTATATAAAGTCTAATAAATATTTTCAATAATTTTACAAACCGCTTTGATTTGTTCCTTTGGGGTATAACGTACCCAATCGTTAAAATCTTCTACTCTTTTATCCATAGAGCAAACCCACCTGTTGTGCGTTATCTTTT
>JAVBPG010000018.1:0-77174 GCA_031549685.1 Bacteroidales bacterium
GGAAAAAGATAACGCACAACAGGTGGGTTTGCTCTATGGATAAAAGAGTAGAAGATTTTAACGATTGGGTGCGTTATACCCCAAAGGAACAAATCAAAGCGGTTTGTAAAATTATTGAAAATATTTATTAGACTTTATATAATTCTCCATTGTCCATTCAAAGAAGCCCCGCTCATCGGCGTGCTGCCACCTCCGGCAACTTTAAGTAACGCAGCACAAACGCCTAACCATCCAATTGTTAAGCGTTTAAAAGCATTTGTTTTTTGGGGCAAAAGCTCGTATATTTGTGTGTTTTTGCTCTACGAAAAATTGGCCAAGCGCTACATATATAACGAAAAAACGCTCTCGTACGAGGTGGTAAGCATCCCACTCAAGGTGCGACTGCGACAGCTGCTGGTGTACACGCTGGTGGGTACCGCGCTTTCAACGGCGGCGGTGTACACGTTTTCTCACTTTTTCGAAACCCCGCGCACGGTTATTATGCGGCGGCAGAACGAAGACCTGCAGCTCAAGTACGCCTTTCTGATGCAGCGCTCCCGGCAAACGGACGCTCAGCTGACCGAGCTGCTGCAGCGCGACAACAAGGTGTACCGCTCCATTTTTGAAACCGACGAAATCCCCATCTCGGTGCGCGAAACGGGGATGAGCGGCGCCGGCCGCTACGAGCTGCTGCTGGGCAATCCGCAAACCAGGGTGGTGGCCGAGGCTTCGCTGCTCATGGATAAGATTACAAAAAAGGCTTACATCCAGTCTAAATCGTTTGACGAAGTAAGCGACTACGCGCACCAGAAGGAGCAGATGATCGTGTGCATTCCCAGCATTCAGCCCCTCAACATTTCCGACCCGAAAATCCGCATATCTGCGCTATACGGCTACCGCAGCGACCCCATTTACCGCGTGCTGAAGTTTCACGACGGGGTTGACTTTGCCGGGCCCGTGGGTACACCTATATACGCCAGCGGCAACGGCATTGTGAAGGAGGCTAAATTTAACTACCACGGCTACGGCAATATGGTAATCGTTGACCACGGATTCGGCTACAAAAGCCGCTATGCACACCTCTCGGCCATCAACGTGAGCGTGGGCGACACCGTAACGCGGGGGCAGGTGGTGGCGCTGCTGGGCAACACCGGAAAATCGACCGGGCCGCACCTGCACTACGAGGTCATATATAAGGATAACGCCGTAAATCCCATTAACTTTTTTGGAGACGATATAGGCGCCGAGGAGTTTGAAAAAATTATGGAGGCCCTATCGGGGCGCACCGAGGGATTGGCAACGGATTACTAAGTTCAAAGTTTAAGGTTTAGGTTTGGGGCTGCATTGGGCATGGCAAAAAAATTTAAATACAACCACGATACGCTCAGCTTTGACGAGGCGCGCCACAACATCCTCAGCGTGCTGCGCAAGGCCGTGCTGTGGCTGGTGGTTAGCGCACTATTCCTGACGGGATACTATGCGCTGTTTTCGCGCCTGTTCAGCACCCCCGAAGAGCGACGCCTTGCCCAAATTAACCGCACGCTGAGCAGCAGCTACAGCCAGCTGAGCAAGCAGCACGCGCAGCTGCAGCGAGTGGTGGATAACCTCAACCAGCGCGATGCAAACATCTACCGCCGCATTTTTGAAAGCGACCCGCCACAAGCGGCAGCATCGGAATCGCAACTCAGCATCAGCGCCATTGAGCACGCCAGCAATACAAAGCTTACACAGCAAACCAAGCAAGGCATTGAAAAGTTGAGCACCCTGGTGGATGAGCAAACGGCGTTTTTGCAGGGCATTGCTGCCACCGTAAAGGACAACCCGTCGCTACAATCCATGCCCTCCATACAGCCCGTGCAGAATAACGACCTGCGCCGCACGGCAGCTACCTACGGTATACGCATGCATCCCTTTTACAAGGTGCTTAAAATGCACTCGGGCGTGGACTTTAGTGCGCCGCTGGGCAACAACGTGTACGCCACCGGCAACGCCCGCGTGGCAGCTGTAAGCAACAACCTGCGGGCTACGGGCCTTACCATTACGCTCGACCACGGCAACGGCTATACGAGCACCTACGCCCATTTGCTCAAGGCCAACGTAAGAACAGGCGACTACGTAAAGCGAGGCAGCGTAATAGGGCTGGTGGGCAACAGCGGACGCTCCGTAGCGCCGCACCTGCACTACGAGGTGGAAAAGGACGGGCACACCGTCAACCCGCTGCACTACTTTTTTCAAAGCGTAACGCCCGACGAATACCAGCGGCTAATACACCTGGCCAGCAACAAAGGACAACCGCTTGATTAATTAACCATTAATAATTGACCATTACTTTTTATGCCTTACAAAGAACCTAAGCTCGAAAAAATCTACTTCAGCATTGGCGAGGTAGCCGGAATGTTTAGCGTAAACACATCGCTCATACGCTTTTGGGAAAAAGAGTTTGACATCATCAAGCCGCACAAGAACAAGAAGGGCAACCGCCTCTTTACCCAAAAGGATGTGGACAACTTCCGCATTATTTACCACCTGGTAAAGGAGGAGGGGCTCACGCTCGACGGCGCCCGCAGAAGGCTCAAGAGCAGCCGCTCCGACGAGGAAATAAACCTCGAAATTGTAAAATCGCTGAGCAACATCAAGAGCATGCTGCTGGAGGTAAAGGCAGCGCTATAGCCTCAACCTGTCATTGCGGGTCAGGCCCGCAATGACAAATCTCTTTTGAACAACTTACCATGACTATTTCCGACATCATACGCGTCCTTGAGGATTTTGCTCCCCTGGCCTACCAGGAGAGCTACGACAACGCCGGCCTGTGCGTGGGCAACGCACAGGCCGAGGCGCGGGGCGCCCTGCTGTGCCTTGACGTTACCGAGGAGGTGGTGCAGGAGGCCATTGCAAAAAATGCCAACCTCATCGTATCGCACCACCCCGCTATTTTCGGCGGGCTCAAAAAAATTACGGGCGGCACCGCCACCGAGCGCGTGGTGCAGCTGGCCGTAAAGCACGACGTGGCGCTGTACGCCGCGCACACCAACCTGGACAGCGTGCGGGGTGGCGTGAGCGAAAAAATGTGCGATAAGCTGGGGCTAAAAAACCGCAGCATACTACAGCCCATCAAAAATCAGCTGGTAAAGTTGGCGGTATTCGCGCCTGCCACCCACGCCGAAGCCGTGCGGCAGGCCATGTTTGCAGCAGGTGCGGGCTGCATTGGCGGGTACGATTCATGCAGCTTTTTCACCCGGGGCACAGGAACCTTCAGGGCCGGCCCAGGCGCCACCCCCTTTGTCGGAAAAGCAGGCGAGCTGCACCGCGAGCCAGAGGAAAAAATTGAGGTCATAGCGCACGAATCGAAGGTAAGCAGCGTGGTAAGCGCCATGCGCGCCGCGCACCCCTACGAGGAGGTGGCCTACGACCTCATACGGCTGCTCAACGCGCAGCCCAACGTGGGCTTAGGCATGCTGGGGGAGCTGGAGGCTCCGCTGCCGGTCAACGATTTTCTTCTTCTTGTAAAAAATGCATTCGGCAACCACAGCGTTAAATTTACGGCCGGAGCAAAGCCCGGCATCAGCAAGGTAGCCGTCTGCGGAGGTAGCGGCAGCAGCTTGCTGGGCAACGCCATAGCCGCCGGAGCCGACGCCTTTGTTACCGGCGACATGAAGTACCACCAGCTGCAGGAGGCCTCGGGACGCATTGTGGCCGTGGATGTTGGCCACTACGAAAGCGAAATTGCAGCGGTTGACATTTTTTACGAGGTTATTACAAAAAAATTTCCTAACTTTGCCACCCATTTGGCTACAAGCACCGTAAATCCGATAAACTACTTGTAGCAAGAAGATTATACAAGCATTCCCGCTAATTTTAATACATCAAAATATGGCCAAAGGCAAAACTCCCGATGTTGTTGATACAAGCGTTGACAACAAGTTGAAGCTGCTGTACGAGTTACAAAGCATTGATTGCGAAATAGATAGAATAATAAAGTTGCGTGGCGACCTGCCCAACGAGGTGCGCGATTTGGAGGATGAAATTGCCGGTCTCGAAACCCGCATGCAAAACTACCTGGCCGAAGCGCACGAGATGGAGAGCATGGGCCTGAAAAAGAAGAATGATATTGAGGAGTCGAAAACCCTTATCAAAAAATACAAGGAGCAGCAAAACAACGTGCGTAACAACCGCGAGTTCGATTCTCTCTCGAAAGAGATAGAGTTTCAATCGCTGGAAATTGAGTTGAGCGAGAAAAAGATTAAGGAGTTTGCTTTCCAGGCCAAGGAGAAAAAGCGCTTGAGCGAAGAGGTAGCCGTGCAGGTAGCCGACAAAAAAATCTCGCTTGAAGCAAAGCAGCAGGAGCTAAAGGAGATTACCAGCGAAACCCAGCGCGAGGAAGACGAGCTGCGCAAAACCTCAGGCAGCTACAAGAGCAAAATTGAGCCCCGTTTGTACACCGCCTACCAGCGCATCCGCGCTAACGCCCACAACGGTCTTGCCGTGGTACCCGTGCGCCGCGATGCCTGCGGTGGCTGCTTCAACAAAATTCCACCCCAACGCCAGGTGGACATTAAGCTGAGCAAAAAAATTATTGTGTGCGAGTACTGCGGCCGCATTCTGATAGACGCCGAAACCATTGCACACGAGGCGGTGGTGGCATAGCCCCCGCTGATTGATACTTTTCAATAATGAAAAAGCGTGGCTAAGAAATTTCTTAGCGGCGCTTTTTTTATTTTCCATTGTCCATTCTCCATTGGCTTACACCACCCCCGAAAATCCCATAAACGCCATGGCCAGAATGCCTGCGGTGATAAGCGCAATGGGAACGCCCTTCATAGCCTTGGGCACTGTGTTTAGCTCCAGCTCCTCACGAATGCCGGCAAAAACTACCATGGCTAAGCCAAATCCCAGCGAAATACCTACGGCGTAAACCACCCCCGAACCCAGCGTATAGCCTTTTTGGATGGTAAGCAGGGCAACACCCAGCACAGCGCAGTTGGTGGTAATGAGCGGAAGAAAAATGCCCAAGGCCGAGTACAGCGCAGGGCTGATTTTTTTGAGCACAATTTCCACCATTTGCACCAGCGCGGCAATTACCAAAATGAACACAATGGTTTGCATAAACTCAATGTGCAGCGGCGCCAGCAGGTAGTGAAACAGCAGGTAGGTAATAATAGTCGATAGCGTGATGACAAACATTACCGCGCCCGACATGCCCAGCGAGGTTTCGACCTTGCTCGATACGCCGAGGAAGGGGCAAACACCCAGAAACTGCGAGAGCAGAATGTTGTTTACAAAAATGGTGCTGACGATGATAATAATGTACTCCATGGTGTGATATTTTTACGAAACTCTTTTCTTCATCATGTTAAACAATACCAGCAGGTAGCCCAGCACCAGGAACGCTCCGGGCGCAAGTACAAAAATCAGAATGCCCTCGGTGTTAACAATGGTTTGCCCAAAAATCATGCCGCTGCCCAGCAGCTCGCGCACGGCGCCAATCACCGTGAGCGAAAGCGTAAAGCCTAGGCCGATGCTAAGCCCGTCAACGGCTGAGGCCAGGGCGCTGTTTTTTGAGGCAAACGCCTCGGCACGGCCGAGCACAATGCAGTTTACCACAATGAGCGGAATAAAAATGCCCAGCGTGGCGTGCAAATCGGGCACGTAGGCCTGCATGAGCAAATCGACCATGGTAACAAATGCGGCAATCACCACAATGTAGCTGGGGATGCGTACCTTGGCGGGAATACTTTTGGCAACGAGCGAAATAACCACGTTGGAAAGAATGAGCACCGCCAGCGTAGCCGCGCCCATGCCCATGCCGTTGAACGCCGAGGTGGTGGTGGCCAGCGTGGGGCACATGCCTAGCAGCAGCACAAAGGTTGGGTTTTCCTTAACGATGCCTTTTGTAAGCGAGCTGAGGTTCATATTTGCGATTTATGATTTTCAGACTACAGAAGCAAGGATTTAAAGAGCAAAGACTTTGTCCTCTTGTCTTTCTGTCTTTTATCTTTCAGTCTTTGTTCCTTTAGTCCTTGTTCTTTTGTTCTTCAAACGCCGTATAGGCGCGCTGCACCGCTTCGCAAAAAGCGCGCGAGCTGATGGTGGAGGCGGTAATGGCGTCCACATCGCCGCCGTCCTTGGTTACGCTGAGCTTAAAGTCGGCAGGATTTTTGCCAACGAACTGCGTGGTAAACGCGGGTTCGGTCATTTTTGAACCCAGGCCCGGCGTTTCGTTCTGCGACACCACGGTTATGCCGTTAATGCTGCCGTCGGGGAGAAAGCCCACCATGAGCGTAATGCGGCCGCTGAAGCCGTTGTTGCTGTGCGTTTCGACGGCGGTGCCCACGGGCTCTCCGCCCTTGGTGGCGGGGTAAAAGCAGAGCGAATCGCTATCGGAGGCGCGCAGGAATTTTTCGGAAACGGGGTCGTTGTCAAACTCCGGCACCACCGCCGCGATAGCGCTGTTGTTTTTTGCAACTTTTGCTTTTGCAATAACCTCCTCGGTGAGCGCGTAAACGCCCGCCACCGCTGCCGACGAGAGCAGCGTGATGAGCCCAAGGGTTGTTAGCATATTTTTGAGCGACGATTCTTTTGCCATTTTTTATGAATTCAAAATTCAAGATTCAAAAATTTAATCGAGGGCGTCATTGCGAGCGAAGCGAAGCAATCTCAAGTTGTAATTGCCTTCGCCAAAAGAGGAGATCGCTTCGTCGTTCCTCCTCGCAATGACGTTAGGCAATTATTGCCTATTGCCTGCTGCGTATTGCCTACTTTTTAATTTTTACCACCCCAAACCTCGTGGGTTTTACGTAGCGGTTAATGAGCGGCACCATGGCGTTCATGATAAGTATGGCAAACGAAACGCCCTCGGGGTAGCCGCCAAAGCAGCGAATTACTACGGTTATTACGCCAATGCCCACGCCAAAAATTAGTTGCCCCACGGGGTTCATGGGCGAGGTTACGTAATCCGTAGCCATAAAAATAGCGCCCAGCATCAATCCGCCGGCCAGCAGGTGGAAAACGGGAGGCGCGCAGATGGCCGGATCGACCAAGTGCAGTATGCCGGTAAATATAGCTACGGTGGCCAAAATAGACACGGGAATATGCCAGGTAATAACGCGGCGCAGCAGCAGGTAAGCTCCTCCGAGAATGAGCAGCAGCGCCGAGGCCTCGCCCAGCGAACCGCCTACATCGCCCAGCAGTAGCTGCATGGGCTTGAGGTCGCCCAGCGTGCCCTGCTTCATCCAGGCCAAAGGCGTGGCGCCGGTCAGGGCATCGGAGGTGGCGCCGGTAGCGGCATCCACAATTTGCCAGGGCCACAAATCGCGCGACAAAAACGGCTTGGGCCACGATGTCATTTGTACGGGGAAGGAGATGAGCAAAAATACGCGGCCCACCAGCGCGGGGTTAAAGGGATTTTGCCCCAAGCCGCCAAAGCTCATTTTGCCAACGCCGATGGCCACCAGCGCGCCCAGCACCACCATCCAAAGGGGGAGGTTGTTGGGGAGGTTAAAGGCCAGCAGCAAGCCCGTGAGCACAGCCGACAGGTCGGAGATGGTAGGTTGTACCTTGAGCAAAAACTTTTGGATAAGCCACTCGAACGTTACGCATGCGGCAATAGCAACCAGGGTTACCACCATGGCGCTGATGCCGAACATGTACACGGCCATAACGAGCGATGGAACCAACGCTATGATTACATCGCGCATGAGCCGCTTGGTGCTTAGAGGGCCTTTGGCATGTGGAGCAGCTGAAACGGTAAGCATTTATTTTTTGAAAAATAGTTTAACAATAGTTTGAAATTGTTTGAAGTGCTTCGCACGTTTTCTAACTTGTCATTGCGGGCTTGACCCGCAATCTCCCGTCAGTCATTTTTTTGATTGGGAGATCCCGAATCAAGTTCGGGATGACAGCAAGAATTTTACTTACAGTTCCTCGCCCTCATTCTTTTCATCACCTCGGCCTTGCCGTAGCGCACCCAGTCGAGCAGGGGCACGTTGGCGGGACAGGTGTACAGGCAGCAGCCGCACTCAATGCAGTCGTACACGCGGTCGCCCTCCATGCTATCCCACAAGCTGTTTTTGGCTTGCCGCGTAAGCAGGTAGGGCTCCAGCCCCATGGGGCAGGCCTCTACGCACTTGGCGCAGCGTATGCAGGCGCCCTCGGTACGGCGGTGCGATTCGCTTTCGTCGAACAGCAAGATGCCCGAGGTACCCTTGGTTACGGGCACCTCCACCGAGGTGGTGGCCTTGCCCATCATGGGGCCGCCGAGCACAACTTTACCCGTATTTTCGGGCACTCCGCCGGCCAGCGCTATGAGCTTTTCAATGGGTGTTCCCACGCGCGCCACAAAGTTCTTGGGCTTGCTGATTTTTTTTCCGGTAACGGTAACCACGCGCTCCACGAGCGGCTTGTTCTTTTGCACCGCCTCGTACACGGCAAAGGCCGTAGCCACGTTTTGCACCACAGCGCCGGTTTCAATGGGTAGGCCCAGCGAGGGCACCTCTTTACCTGTAATGGCCTTGATGAGCTGCTTTTCGCCGCCCTGCGGGTACTTTACCTTGAGGGGAACAACTTCGGTTCCGCTGAATTTTTTTGTCAGATTTTTGAGGTGGGCAATAGCATCGGGCTTGTTGTTCTCAATGCCGATGTAGGCCTTGCTCACGCCCAGCGCGCGCTTGAGCACCTCCACCCCCACCAGGATTTCCTCGCCCTTTTCGAGCATCAGGCGGTGGTCGGCGGTGAGGTAGGGCTCGCACTCCACGCCGTTGATGATAATGACCTCGGCCTTTTTACCTTCGGGAATGCTCAGCTTTACGTGCGTGGGAAAGGTTGCGCCGCCCATGCCCACAATGCCGCTCTCCTGAATTTTTTTGATAATTTCGGACTGCGACAGCGTAACTTCGCGCACAATATCCTTGCTGCGGTCAATGGTTTCAACCCACTCATCGCCCTCAACCTGTATGCTGATGCACGCCTTTTTTACGCCCGAAGCATCGCACGCCATGGGCTCCACGGCAAGCACCGTGCCCGATACGCCGGAGTGCACGTTGGCCGACACAAAGCCCGCGCTTTGCGCCACCAGCTGGCCGACCTTTACCTTGTCGCCTTTGGCTACGGTGGGCGTGGCGGGTGCACCTAAGTGCTGCGCTACGGGAATAATGGAGATGCCTTCGGGGGCAACGAACTCAAGGTTGGCGTTCACCGAAAGCTTGTAATCGGGTGGGTGAACTCCACCGAGCGAAAATGTTTTGAGCATTTTGTATGGTGCAAAAAAGAAATTCTACTTTGCGTAAAAACGAAAACATAGGCTGCAAAGATAGCAATTTTTTGCACCGGAATTACAGGCATGGAGCTGAATAGCAAGAATGCACTGGGGCAGAGAAGAGAGAGGTGCGTCCGTCAGCCGGAGTAGTTCTTGCCGGGCATGGAGATGAGAACAATAAATATACCGACCACCAGCATCCATAAGCCGCCGACTTCGAGGCTCCTCAGCAGCTGCTCGGTGCTTACCCCTTGAAGCAGCGGCAGGGCCGGTTGGGGCTGCTCACGTAGCCAGCCTATGCCGCTAACGATAGCAGCAGTAATACCTGCAGCTGCCATTGCCGCCCATAGTATGGACGCCAGCATTCCCCTTCGCTCCTTTTTCTTCAACCTTTCTTGTGCCGCAAGATGTACCTTGCACATGGTTTCCTGCTCAAAGCTATCGCCCGCGCCTGCTTGTGGCAGCGCGTTGAATAGCTCCTGCAGCTTATCAGCATTAGTATGTGATGAGGTTGTCATGTCAAATTTCTCCCATCAAATGTAGTAATTTTTTTCGAGCGCGATGCAGCCTTACCTTGGCGTTGCTCTCGCTAAAGCCCGTAATAGCCGCTACCTCGGCCACGCTATGGTGGTTGAGGTAGTGCAGCACCACAACGGCGCGGTCTTCCTCGCTTAGCTGCGCTAACGCCTGCTCCAGCTTATTTAGCAACATCTCTTTACTGGCGGCATCTTTTGGCCCCTCGGCGTCATGCAAAGCCACCTGCTCGTTCAGTTCAACTGTCGCCGGCCGTTTTTTACGTACAAATGATAAGGCAGTATTGTACGTAATTTTAAACAACCAGGTTGACAGCTGCGAGTCTCCCTTGAACTTGTGCAAATTTTCAAAAGCCTTTACAAATACATCCTGCGCCAGCTCCTCGGCATCCTGCGGAGAGCGCACTATGCGCACGGCAAGCCCATATACCTTATCCTTATGCAGGCGCACTAAGTGGGCAAAAGCGCTCGTGTCGCCCTGCAGGGTTTGCTGTATGTATAGTCGCTCACGTTCCATTCTACTGTTAGACGCAAAATTAGCGATTTGGTTACACTTGTTAGGATGTATAGGTTCCAAAAATAAATTACGCCAATGGCCATTGACTACCCCTCGAAGGGTTTAAAACCCTTCGAGGGGTTTTTGCAAGGCTTATTTTAGCCATATAAAAAAGAAGCTGTTTTGAATTTTAGAAAAAGACTTTCTACTCCCGCAGGGAGTATATTTTATTAACCGTGGGTGTCGCTTGTCCGCTGGCGAAGCAGGCGGGCGAAGCCAACCCACGGTACATGCGCAACGCACTACATGGCGCGCGGAGCAAGCGTTTCACAAGAGCCAAACTGCTGCTCCGCGCGCAATATGCTGGTGCCGCCATGCCGTCCGTAGGTTCTGCTTCGCACCACCTACGGTTAATAAAGCTTAGCCCCGCCAAGGCGGGGCATCAAACTGTAGATGTAAATAGTTTTTGATTTAGGGAGCTATACAAATTCAAAACACCTTCAAAATAATTCTGAGAAAAGATGAACAACTTTGTAACCTTTTTTCAGAACGCGCGTCAAAAGAGCGAGAGTAAAAAGTATAAACCTTTATAAAATTACAGCCATGCTACAAGACTCCGTGCTACAAGACACATTGAATCATGCCGTAACAGCAGCTATGGAAACCGTTGACCCCATAATTATAAGGGAGCCATCAAATCTTTTGGAGATTTTGCAAAGTGTGGTTTTACCTATTTCCATTGTTGCCATTATATTCGGTGCCTGTTTTGGAATTTTGTTTCTGTTTTTGCGCAGCTGGCATAAGCAGCGTATGCTTATGATTGAAAAAGGGACGATTGAAAAGGTAAAAGGCCTTCCCGATCCCCAGAAAAATGTAAGAATATGCCTAATGATATTGGGAGCGGCATTGGGGGCTACTATTGGGTTAGCATTCCCCCATCATCTACTTGGTCTTGCTATATTTTCAATCACTATCGGATTTACGGCAATCGGCTACCTTGTGTACTACTACATTTTTGTGTGGAAAGCGGGGAAAAAAAAGGAAGAGTAAGTTAGTTTGTCATTGCGGGCTTGACCCGCAATCTCCCTATTTAGGAGATCCCGAATCAAGTTCGGGATGACACGCTTTACGTAAACACCTCCCAAAGATCTCCACTTGGGTACGGTGCCATAATCTCAATTTTTTCTTTACTTACAGGGTGGGTAAACTCTGCGCTGCGGGCGTGTAGCGATATGCCGCCGTTGGGGTTGGAGCGGGCAAATCCGTACTTCAGGTCGCCCTTAATGGGGCAGCCTATTTTGCTCAGCTGGCAGCGGATTTGGTGGTGCCGGCCGGTGAGCAACTCCACCTCCAATAAAAAGTAGGTGTTGCTGCTGCCAATCAGCCTGTAGCGCAGGCGCGACTCCTTGGCGTTGGGCACGGGCTTAATGTGGGCGTACGATTTGTTCTGCTTTTCGTTGCGCACTAAGTAGTGCGTTAGCAGCTCTTCATCTTTGGGAGGTTTGTTTTTTACAATAGCATGGTAGGTTTTGTGGACCTCTCCTTGTTTGAACATCTCGTTGAGGCGGGTAAGCGCTTTGCTTGTTTTGGCAAAAATAACCACGCCGCTCACAGGCCTGTCCAAGCGGTGGGGTACGCCTAAAAAAACGTTGAAGGGCTTGCTGTCGCGCTCCTTGATGAGCTGCTTTACGCTCTCCTCCAGCGACTCGTTGCAGTCCTTATCCACCTGCACCAGCTCGCCCGCCCGCTTGTTGACGGCGATGATGTGGTTGTCTTCGTATAAAATTTCGGGGCTCACAAGATGATAAATAGCAGGGTGTTTTCAACAAAAAAGTACAGCGTGGCAAAGGTACAAAATTATTTAGGAGTTCAACCTTGCCCATCGCCTCCGGGCTATATGCTGCTGCCAATTTTCAATTCCCCATACTTTTGTATCTTTACATCCTATTTTTGATGAAAAAGATGAAAAAGAAAAAAGTTTTGATTGCCACCAGCGGCGGCGATTGCCCGGGGCTTAACGCTGTTCTCCGCTCGTTTGTAAAGCGTGCTGCCATGGAGGGCAACTGGGAGGTGTGGGGCAGCATGCGCTCGTTTAACGGCCTGCTTGGCCAGCCGCAGGACTTGCGCTTGCTCGACACCAAGGCCGTTTCGGGCATTCACGAAAAAGGAGGAACCATCATTGGCACTACCAAGCGCGGCGGCCCGTTCAACTGGCCGGTAAAGCAGGAGGACGGCAGCTACACCTACATCGACCGCTCGGACGAAATGATTCGCATGTGCCGCGAAATAGGCTTTAACGCCGTGGTTAACATTGGCGGCGACGGCTCGCAGGCCATGTCGCAGCGCCTGTTCGAAAAGGGGCTGCCGATGATCGGCGTACCCAAAACCATTGACAACGACCTTAGCGCCACCGATGTAACCTTTGGCTTCCAGTCCGCCGTGGATGTGGCCACCGAGGCGGTTGACCGCTTGGTGAGCACGGCCGAAAGCCACAACCGCATTCTGGTGCTCGAGGTAATGGGTAAAATGTCGGGCTGGATTGCGCTGCATGCGGCGGTGGCCGGCGGCGCCGAGATTTGCCTGATTCCCGAAATTCCCTACGATATGCAAAAAATCAAGCATTTTTTGGAGGCCCGCTTCGAGGGTGGAAAAAAATTTGCCGTGGTGGCCGTGGCCGAAGGCGCCATGCCCAAGGGCGGCGCAGCCTTGGGAACCAAAATCAGCGAGCTGAGCAGCATGCGCCTCGAGGGCGCTGCGCAGCGCTTTGCGGCCGAGCTGCAGGCCCTTGATTTGGAGCCCGGCATTCGCGTTACCATACTTGGTCACGTGCAGCGCGGCGGCACGCCCGTCCCCTACGACCGCGTGCTGGCCTCGCAGTACGGCGTAAAGGCCTTTGAGCTGGTGCTCGAGGGCAAGTTCGGGCACATGGTATCGTACCGCTCGCCCGATGTAATATCGGTGCCCATTGCCGACGCCGTGGGCAAGCCCAAGTTCGTTGACCCCAACAGCTACCTGGTGCACACGGCCAAGAGCATTAATATTTGCTTTGGAGACTAAAATTTAATGGAGAATTGAGAATTGAAAATTGAGAATGAAAATACATTTTTAGTTTTTAATTCTCAATTTTTAATTTTTCCTTGTGCTGAGCTACATTCTACAACGATTTTTTTACAGCTTACTCACGCTTTTTGGCGTGGTAACGCTCATATTTTTCCTGTTCAGCGCGGGCATGGGCGACCCTACGCAAATGAAGCTGGGGCAGCGCAGCAATCGGGAGGCTGCCGAGCGCGTTCGTCGCGACCTGGGCTTGGATAGGCCCCTCGGCACACGCTACCTAGCCTACCTCAACGATTTATCCCCGCTATCCCTTCACTCGCAAAATTCCGAAAGCGCCTTTTTTTACGACAAAAAAAAGTATGGCGGCACAAGCATCGACTTAGGTTCGGCTACGCTGGCGCTAAAAATGCCCTACCTGCGCCGTTCGTACCAAAGCGATAGCAAGGTCGCAGGGCTGATTGCCGCAACCTTCCCCAATACGCTGGTGCTGGCCCTTGCGGCCATCATCATTGCGAGCCTCATCGGGATTTTCTTTGGAGCCCTTGCCGCCATTTACAAGGATACGTGGATAGACCGCGGCCTGCTTACGCTTTCCACGCTGGGCATGTCCACGCCATCGTTCTTTGCGGCGCTGCTCATGGGCTGGATTTTTGCCTTCCTCCTGGCCGACTACACGCAGCTTAACCTTACGGGAAACCTTTGGGAAATGGACGATTTCGGCGAGGGCGTTCACCTGCAGCTGAAGAATTTAATACTACCTGCCGTCACGCTGGGCCTGCGTCCGCTGTCGGTTATAGTGCAGCTCACGCGCAGCGCGCTGCTCGATGTGCTGTCGCAGGACTACATTCGCACGGCGCGCGCCAAGGGGCTGAGCTTTGCGCAAACGCTCCGCCGGCACGCCCTGCGCAACGCGCTCAACCCGGTGGTTACGGCCATCTCGGGCTGGTTTGCCTCCATGCTTGCAGGCGTTATTTTTGTGGAGTATATATTTGGTTATAAAGGCATTGGATATTTGATGGTAAGCAGCCTCAACAGCCTCGACATGCCGGTGGTAATGGGCTGCGTAATGCTTATTGCCGTGGCGTTTGTGGTGGTAAATTTGCTGGCCGACCTGATGTACGCGCTGCTGGATCCGAGGGTAAAGTACTAAAGAATTCAAGAATCAAAATTTGCGCTGGGCGTTGTTACCCTGAGTCCCGCCAAGCCGGGAGGTGCGGCAAAAGTTTTACTGTTGATAAATTTGCTAACTTTGCACCTTCAAAAAAACTATAAGGATAAAAATCATGAGAAAAAAAATTGTTGCGGGTAACTGGAAAATGAACACCACCTTTGCCGAGGGTGAAGCGCTGGTAAAGGCTGTGATTGCCAAAAAGGACGAAGTAAAGAGCGAGGTAACCCTGGTGGTTGCGCCTCCTTTCACGCACCTCAACTGCTTGGCCGAGGATTTGGAAAAGGCCGGCATCGGTCTTTCTGCTCAAAATTGTGCTGACCAGGAGTCGGGCGCGTACACCGGCGAAGTTTCGGCAAAAATGCTGAACTCCGTGGGTGTAAAATATTGCATACTGGGGCACTCGGAGCGTCGCGAGTACTACGGTGAAACCAACGCTACGCTGGAAAAAAAGTTGGCTTTGACGTTGAAGTACGCCATGACTCCTATTTTTTGCGTAGGCGAAAAGTTGGATGAGCGTGAAGCAAATCGCCATTTTGATGTGGTAAAATCACAGTTGGAAGTTGTTTGCAAGCTGAGCGCCGAGGATTTTGCCAAGGTGGTTATAGCGTACGAACCTGTGTGGGCTATTGGCACGGGCAAAACCGCTACTTCTGCTCAAGCGCAAGAAATTCACGCTTTCATTCGTAAAACCTTGTCGGCAAAATTCGGCGCGGCGGCGGAGCAAACGCCCATTCTATACGGCGGCAGCTGCAAGCCCTCAAACGCGGCCGAAATTTTCGCCCAGCCCGATGTTGACGGCGGCCTCATTGGCGGTGCAGCCTTGGTAGCCGATGACTTTATTGCTATTGCAAAGGCGTTTTAGTATTGACCATTTGGGTATTTACCATTGGCTATTAAAGAAAAATCGCAGGCTCAAACCCGAGCCTGCGATTTTTTCATTCCTACACCATTCCTACTTCAGCCCCAAAATCTGGTTAATGTCAAACTTATTGCGGTAGTCCTCCATGGAGCGGCGGATAATTTCGTGCGCCTCGTCAATGCCGAAAATGTGGGTAATTTCGCAGTTGCGCTTTTCGCCGGGAATATCCTTGTAGGTCAAAAAGTAGTGGCGCAGGCGGTCAACAATTACCTTGGGGCAGTCGTTAATGTCGCGGTAGTCGCCGTACACGGCATCATCGTACAGCACGCCAATGAGCTTATCGTCGGCCTCGCCCCTGTCCAGCATCCTGAAGCCGCCAATGGGCCGGGCGCGAACCAGAATGTCGCCGTGCGTAATGTCCTTTTCCGTCAGAATACAAATATCCACGGGGTCGCCGTCGCCCTGAATCTCGGAGCGGCCGGTTTTTTCCCTACAAAACTGCGCCACCAAATCGCCGCTGTACGTTTGGGGCAAAAAGCCGTAGAGCGCGGGCACCACGTTCGAAAATTTTTGCGGACGGTCGAGCTTGAGGTAGCCCGTGAGCTTATCCACCTCGTACTTTACCGTATCGGTGGGCACCACCTCCACAAAGGTGGTAACGACCTCGGGCGCCTCGCCGCCCAACTCCACTCCGTGCCAGGGGTGCGACTTGTAGCGCATGCCCATCAGCTTGCCAAACGATAGATCCATAATTAATGTAAATTAGATTATTAAATCGGTATTGTTAAGTTAATATAGATTCCATGATTTACAGCACTTGATGGTTATGTCATCCTGAGCGAAGCGAAGGATCTCAAGTTCGCACAGGGCTTCATATTCACAACATGAGATTCTTCGCTTCGCTCAGAATGACAAGGGCTCGATTTTTATTAAAGTCTACACTAAATTAACAATACCATTAAATTTCTACAACAAACCCTTTACCTTTTCGAGCTGCACACCCCGCGAACCTTTTACCAAAATGGCGTACCCCGCAGGCGGCTCCTTTTGCAGGTAGCGGCACAGCGCTTCGCTATCGGTAAAGGTCAAATATAAAGAATTTTTAGCGGCTTCGCAAAAATTTTCTCCTACTAAAAATGCCTTTTCAAACTTGAGGCGGCCCAGCAGCTCCACCACCTTTTGGTGCTCCACCAAGGCGTCCTTGCCCAGCTCCAGCATATCACCCAATATGAGCATTTTTTTGTCCGACCGAAGCGCGGCAAAATTGGTAACGGCAGCGGCCATGCTGGTAGGGTTGGCGTTGTAGGCATCCATTACCACGGTGTTGGCTGCCGTTTTTACCAGCTGCGAGCGGTTGTTTTGGGGCGTGTACTCCTCTATCGCCCTCCGAATTTTATCCTCCTCTACGCCAAAGTAGCGCCCCACGGTTATAGCTGCCAACACATTCGGCGCATTGTAGCCGCCCACCAGCTTGGTTTGCCACAGGGCGCCATTGACCATGCGCAGGCTAAGAAACGGGTTGCTGTCGGTTGATGGCTCCACGCTTACTTCGCACTCCTTCAAGCCATACATTTTCACATTTTGCACATCATGCCGGTACAGCATTTGCAGCAAGTCATCGCTATCGCTCAGGGCAAAAACCTGCCCGCCATGCCGGGCCAGGTAGTCGTACAGCTCGGCCTTGGTTTTCTTTACCCCCTCAAACGAGCCAAATCCCTCGAGGTGCGCCTTGCCCACGTTGGTTATCAGTCCGGCATTCGGCTCGGCTATGCGGCACAGGGCGGCAATTTCGAGCGGGTGGTTGGCGCCCATTTCCACCACACCTATCTGCGTATCCTTTTTCATAGCCAGCAGCGTAAGCGGCACACCAATATGGTTATTGAGGTTGCCCTGCGTGGCCACGGTACGAAATTGCTGCGCAAGCACAGCGGTAAGCAGCTCCTTGGTGGTGGTTTTTCCGTTGGTTCCCGTTATGGCAAAAATGGGTAGGCCCAGGTAGCGCCGGTGGAAGGTGGCCAGCTCCTGCAAAGTTTGCAGCACGCTGCCTACGCGTATAGCCCTCCCGGCGGGCGCCGGCACCTCCTCGTCCACCACAGCGTACGATGCGCCCTGCTGCAGGGCCGATGCGGCGTAGCTGTTGCCGTTAAAGTTGTCGCCCTTGAGGGCAAAGAAGAGGCATGAAGGTGCAATATTCCGGCTATCGGTGCTTACCCCAGCCGAGGCCAAAAATAGCTGATGCAGCTGCGCAATATTCATTTGTTTCTACTCCTTTTTTTTGTAAACAAAAAGCGGCTCAAAAAATTTGAACCGCTTACATGTTTTACCATTCACGCTATCGTTTTTTCTTAAAATCGGCTGCACCCAAGCGATCCATTGCGCAGCGGAAGCCCAAGTCTTCTTTAGCCATCCTTTCGTCAAGGAAGCGGCGGGTGCCGGGGCTAAGCCAGTAGGCCCTGTCCTGAAACGATCCGCCCTTGTACACGCGCGAGTGCTCGTTTACCAAGGTTGACATGCCCTCCTGCAGTGGGCCCTTACCCTGGTAGTACATTTGGTTGGAGTTGGCTGTTGAATCTCTCTGCTCCTTATCCATCTGCGAGTTGATGGCCGACAGCATATCGCCGTCGCGGTAGTTACGGTTATCCCCACGGGTGTAGTTTGGCCTTCCCTTAACATATCCCAAGGTGTCGCGCTTTACCCGTCCCAAGCTATCCAGCACAACACGCCCGGCCTCGTTGCGCTCAACAACCGTGTATACATTTCCGCGAAACGGACGCGCATCCTCTACGTCCTCTGATGACATAGCGCGGTAAACATCCATTACCCACTCGTTAACGTTACCCTCCATGCAGTAAAGCCCAAAATCGTTTGGCCAGTATGAATTTACTGCAACCGGAGTGAGCGCACCTCCGTCTCCGCCTCCGGCCACGCCCATGCGATCGCCGCGCCCTCTTTGGAAGTTGGCCATGAGCTGGCCTTTTTCCGAGCCATCGGGCTTACGCAACCTGCTGCCTCCCCACGCCGCTGTTTTTTGATACATTCCGGTATTAGGATCGGCGGTAATTGCCTCTGCTGCATACTCCCACTCAGCCTCGGTTGGAAGGCGGAATTTTGGGAATAAAACACCATCCTCATACCCCGCACGACGACCTTGAGGGTTGCGTCCCGAAACGTCGGGTAGGTTACGCTTTACCTTCCCTATGTATTCGCCCGCCAGGTAAGCATCGGTATTAAAGCTGTTAGCATCTTTTTGTTCCTGTACGTTGAATTCCAAGACGCCGGCACGAATGAGCGCCAGCTCGTTTACACGGTCGGTACGCCACGAGCAGTACTCGCTGGCCTGCAGCCACGAAACGCCCACTACGGGGTAGTCGTTAAACGATGGTAGCCTGAAGTAGTGCTCTACCAAAGGCTCATTGTAAGCCAGCGGCTTACGCCACACCAGCGTATCGGGAAGGGCTGCCTGGGCAAGGCCAGGGAAGGAAACAAACACGGTTTGCAGCCAGTACACGTACTCGCGCCAGTCAACGTTGCGCACCTCGGTAGCATCAATGTAGTACGAGTCAACGCTGACGCGGCGCGGCTTATTATTCCAATCGTAGGTAAGGTCTCCGGCAACAGCGCCCATGGTAAAGGTACCGCCGGGGACAAAAACCATACCCGGAGCCGTGGGCGGCTCGTGCATGTCTTGCACCTCAAAGCCTCCATACTTGGGGTCATTGTACTTCCAGCCTGTTGTTTGGGATACGCCGGATTGACCGGCGCCCGAGCCACCACACCCCATAACAACCAGCCCAGCGGCAATGAATAAGATTTTTAGAGATAACTTCATAGCGATATGCCTTAAATAACAAATTTTATATTGCTAACTATCAAATACTAAAACACAACACGTCCCCACTAAACACGAATTTCAAAGTTACGGCTTATTTTGGGCACAAGCACGCACTTACACCCGCATTTTTTGTTATAAATAGTTAAAGCAAAGGAGTATTCAACACTCTGTGGCCGGAGTTGCCCCTAAGGCGGGTGGCGCTCCTAGACAAATTTTGAATTTTAAACATCAGCGAAAATTCGTGTGTATTAGCCGCATATACTTTTGCCTCGCGGCTTAATCGGCCAAAATCGAAGGTGTACATGAACCCCCAAGTACGCCCTCCGTAGCCGGCCGAAAGGGAAAAAAAGCTGGCCGATGAGGCCATCTCGGACTTATAAAAGAAACCCGCCGAGAAACCCTTGAGGTTGAGATAGCTACCTACTGCGTAATTTTTATAATCATCTTGAAATAGGCATATTACAGATGGGGAGATGGTTAAGCTACCCGTAAGTTCGCCGCGGTAGCTACCCGCAAACTGGCGGCGCAGGCCAATGGGAATGTTGAGGCCTCCGTGCAGCGTAAGCTTGCGGGGGACACCCACCGGCTGCCCCATGACCTGCTGCTCGGGGCGCCCCATGAGGTGCTGCAGCGCGACCCCGGCATACAGCATGCGGTGCGAAAAAACAGCGCCCACCGCCATATCAAAGTACGCTTTTTGCTCGGCAGCGTATGCTTCGGCTGCACCAACGGGGTTGCCGTACTCATCAAGCATATCGGGGAAAACGAGCGAGGCCGGACGTATGGCGGTCAGCCCCAGCAAGGCTTGCAAACCAAAGCGCACGAAAGTTTCCTGAGCCAGGCGCAGGTTGTAGGCATACGAAGCGCCCAGCGAGGTTTGCAGCAGCGCACCGTTGGGCTGCCTGTCGCTAACGGCCATAATTCCCACGCCGCTGCTCCACTCGTCGAAGTAGTGGTCGGCGTAGAGCGCGTAGGTGGTATAAGGTGCCCCCAGCTGCCCCCACTGGTAGCGAAATCCCGCGCCCACGCGCGAGAACTGCTCCACGCCGGAGTAGGCCGGATTAAGGTACAGCGGTTGCGCATAGGGCTGGCTGAAGCTCACATCCTGCGCCAGCACCCGGGCCGTAAACAGGGTAAAAAAAAGGGGGAGAAAATATGTGAAAGCAGCTTTTACGTGCGACAATTTGATTAGCTTGAAATTTTCTAAACTTGCCAAACAAAGGTAGAAAAATGCTTATCTTGCAGGCTCTTTTTTGTCTTAAAAAGAATGAAAAAACAGCTTTTACTCCTTTTGACTACGCTACTTTTAGCGCCAGCGCATACGCAAACCGTACCGGCACGAAAAGCCGGTATCATGCCCAGGCAAGTGTACGAAGGCGCGCCGGCCTCGGTGCTGAGCAGCGGGAAGTGGGTAAAGCTGCGCGTAAAAAAAACAGGCGTGTACAAGCTTACCGCAGGCACGCTGAGCAGCTGGGGCTTTAAAAATCCTGCAGCCGTCAGCGTGTGGAGCAACGGCTGCGGCGAGGTGCCACGCCCCAACGTTGACGCCGCGCCCGACGACCTGATGCAGCTGCCCACGCAGATAAGCAACGGCGTCATCTACTTTTACGCCGAGGCCAGAAACACGTGGCGCTACGACGCACAAAAGAAGCTGTACCGGCACCTGCTCAACGAGTTTGACGATGCCGCCTACCTCTACATTACCGACAGCAAAAGCACCTCGGAAATGGCCGGCCTGGCGCAGGCTGCCAACGCCACCGACGAAACCGACACCTACGACTACCGCGACTTTTACGAGCGCATTGACACCAACCTGCTACGCTCGGGGCGCCGCTTCTTCAGCGAGGTGTACGACGCCGTGAGGCAGCGCAGCTACTCCTTCAGCATACCCGCGCTGAACCTGAACAACCCGCAGCTGAAGCTCCAAATTTGCGCGGCAGCCACCAGCGCCAGCAGCTACTTGGTTACGGTAAACAGCGGCAACGAAAACGTGCTGAACATAGGGCAAAAAAATAGCGGCGCCTACATGCGCGCCGATACCGCGCTGTTTGACAACTTTACCGTAAGCAGCGAAAATATCAGCGTAAAGGTAAGCTACAACCGCCCCACCCCGTCGATGTGGGGCGTGCTGGACTTTATGATAATCAACGCGCGCGCCGGCATTAAGCTGCAAAATAGCCAGCTGCTTTTTCGTGATGCCAATACCGTAGGCGCCGGTAAGGTAACCAGGTTCAACCTCGCCACCTCGCAGCAAAACGTAAGGGTGTGGGATGTAACCGACCTGCACGGCGTAAAGGAGGTTAAAGGCATTGCCGCCTCGGGCAACATTTCGTTTACCACCGAAACCTCTACGCTGCGCGAATTTGTGGCGTTTACCGAGGGTATGGCGGGCGATCCGGAGTACGTGGGCGAGCTTCCCAACCAAAACCTGCACGGCGCGGCTCCCGCCGAAATGGTGGTGGTAACGCACCCCGACTTCAGCTCGCAGGCCGAGCGCGTGGCGCAGTTTCACCGCACGCACGACGGCATGAGCGTGCTGGTAATCAACTCGGACGAGGTGTACAACGAGTTTTCAAGCGGCATCGCCGATATGGGCGCCATACGCAACTTTATGCGCATGTTCCACCGCCGGTACCAGCAGGGTATCAACAGCACCGAGCCCAAGTACCTGCTGCTGTTCGGCAGCGGATCGTACGTTAACTTTCAGGCAAAAAAGGGGGTGGGCATGCTGCCCACATTCCAGTCGGACAACTCGCTGGTATCGGAAAATTCGTACGTGAGCGACGACTTTTTTGTGCTGCTCGACGACAACGAGTACTTAGACGATGCGGGCATGCACGGCCTGCTGGATTTGGCCGTAGGCCGCTTCCCCGTGTACACAACGGCGCAGGCCGGCACCATGGCCGACAAGCTGGAGGAGTACTACTCCGACAAGAGCGGCGACTGGATGAGTAAGTGCATTTTTATAGCCGACGACGAGGACAACAACATGCACATGCAGCAATCGGAGGAGCTGGGCAACTACATTTTGGACTCGTTGCCCTCGTACTACGTCAACAAAATATACCTCGACGCCTACCCGCAGCAGTCGACCCCCATGGGCGAGCGCTACCCCGATGTAACCGATGCCATTAACTCGGCCGTGGGCGCGGGCGCGCTGCTGGTCAACTACACCGGCCACGCCAACGACCAGTGGTTAGCGCACGAGCAGGTGGTAACCCAGGCCGACATTGCGCGCTGGAACAACCGCAACCGCCTGCCGCTTTTTGTAACGGCCACCTGCGAGTTTAGCCGCTTCGACGACCCCCGCGTTATATCGGCCGGCGAGGCCATTCTGTTTTTGGATAAAGGTGGAAGCATAGCCATGCTCTCCACCACGCGGCTGGTGTACTCCAACGGCAACGCCGAGCTGAACAGGAATTTTATCCATAAGTTTTTCAGCAAAGATGCCAACGGCAAGCACCTTAGGCTGGGCGAAATAGTACGGCAAACCAAAAACACCACCTCCACGGGCGTTAACCAGCTCAACTTTTCGCTGCTGGGCGACCCGGCGCTCATGATGCTATTCCCCACGCTTACGGCAAACACCAGCCAGGTAAACGGCATAAGCTACTCCACCCCCGACACGCTTAAAGCCCTGTCGCGCGCCAGCGTGAGCGGAAGCGTGGCGCAAAGCAGCATTAAGGACACCCTTGTGGTCAGCATTTTTGATAAGGAGCAGAAGAAAAAAACGCTGGGCAACAGCGGGCAAACTCCCTTTGAATACCGCGACCAAAGCAGCCTCCTGTACCGTGGCAAAGTAAGCACCCCCGGCGGTGCATTTACCGCCAAGTTTATAGTACCGCAGGACATTGCGCCGCAGTACGGCAAAGGCAAAATAACCTACGTGGGTAAATCGGGGAGCGCGCTGGTGGCGGGCAGCAACGTAGTGCCCGTGGGCGGCGCCTCGGACAACCCCGTGGTGGATAGCGTGCCGCCAAGCGTACGCATGTACATGAACAGCGAGCAGTGGGTGCCGGGCGGCACGGTAAACGAATCGCCCACGCTGGTGGCGCTGCTGAGCGACAGCAGCGGCATAAACACCACCGGCAACGGCGTGGGGCGCGACATTACGCTAATGCTGATGCCCAGCAGCAAAAGTTACACCCTCAACACCTACTATACCGCCTATACCGACACGTACACCGGCGGCAGGGTTGAGTTTCCCATTCCGCCCATGAGCCCGGGCCGCTACACCGCCACGCTCAAGGTATGGGACGTGGTCAACAACTCCGCCGAGCAGGCCGTTGATTTTGTGGTGGCCGAGGACGACGTATTTGCCATCAACCGACTGTTAAATTACCCTAACCCGTTTACGCAAAAAACGGCCTTCTTTTTTGAGCACAACCGCCCGTATACCAGCATGGATGTGCTGATACAGGTTTTTACCATCTCTGGCAAGTTGGTAAAAACCATTCGGTACAGCATCCCCGAAAGCAGCTCGCTGCGCAGCGCCCCCATTGAGTGGGACGGGCGCGACGACTACGGCGCCAAGCTGGGCCGGGGCACCTACCTGTACAAAGCTAAAGTACGTTGCAGCAGTGGCGAAACAGCCGAAAGGCTTGAAAAAATAGTCGTTTTGAATTAACTTTGCTCTGCTTCAAACAAAACTGTAGAAAACATTTAATTAATGCGAGCACATTTTTTTAAACGCTACATCAGCATACTCTCGGTCATAGCTATACTGCCCCTTAGCGCCACAGCCCAGGAAGTACAGGAAACATTCAACCCCATTTACACCGCAGCCCCCATTTTGAACGTGTCGCCCGACGCGCGCGCCTCGGGCATGGGCGATATGGGCGTGGCCACCTCGCCCGATGCCAACTCGCAGCACTGGAACGCGGCAAAGTACCCCTTTCTTACCCAGAAAATCGGCCTGAGCCTCTCGTACATTCCCTGGCTGGCCGGCCTGGTAAACGATGTAAACATAGCCTACCTGAGCGGCTACTACCGCGTGGACGACATGCAGAGCCTGAGCGCTACGCTACGCTACTTTTCGTTGGGAACCATGGTCATAATGGATGAATACGGCAACAAAATTACGGAAGTAGAGCCCAACGAATTTGCCGTTGATGCCGCCTACTCGCGCCGCTTTGGCGAGCACGTCGGCGGATCGCTTACGCTGCGCTACATACGCTCCGATATTACCGGAGGATACGTGGACAGAGACTATGACTACATAGGACCGGCCAACGGCTTCGGCGCCGACGTGGGCGTGTACTTTCAGCACGAGCACATGAGCAACGAGTACGCGCTGGGGCTTAGCATCAGCAACATGGGTACCAAGATGAGCTACACCGAGGGCGGAGAGAAATACTTTTTGCCCACCATGCTCAGGCTCGGCGGACGCTACACCTTTAACATCGACGAGGACAACAGCTTTACGGGCGGCCTTGAGTTGAGCAAATTGCTGGTGCCCACGCCGCCGGTGCGTGAAATCAGAGGTGATGTAAGTAGCCCTGTTATAAAAGGGATGGACGATCAGGTAAGCGCCGTGCAGGGCATGTTCCAGTCGTTTTACGATGCGCCCTACGGCGCGAGCGAGGAGCTGAGCGAAATCATGTTCGGCGTGGGCCTGGAGTACGCCTACCGCAAGCAGTTTTTTGCGCGCGGAGGCTACTTTCACGACTCCAAGCGCAAGGGCAACCGCCGCTACCTTACCTTTGGTGCGGGCATAAAGTACAGCTTCCTGGGGCTTGATGTCTCGTACCTGTATCCGTTTACGGTCAACGATCCGCTATCGAACACGCTGCGCGTAACGCTGCTGGTGGACATTAACGTGAAGCGCAACACCAGCAACCGCAACACCTCGGGCAACTAACTTTTATGACTCCCAACTTTCGCATAGGCAACGGCTACGATGTGCACCGGCTGGCCGACGGGCTGCCGCTGTGGCTCGGCGGCGTTGAGGTGGCGTACACCAAGGGCAGCGTGGCGCACTCCGACGGCGATGTGCTCATCCACGCCCTGTGCGATGCCCTGCTGGGCAGCGCCAACCTGCGCGACATAGGCTACCACTTCCCGGACAACGACGCCGCGTACAAAAATATTGACAGCAAAATACTGCTTGGAAAGGTAATGCAGCTGGTGCGCGCCCAAGGCTACGAGCTGTGCAACGCCGATGTTACGCTCATACTGCAGCGCCCCAAGGTAAAGGATTTGATACCCGCCATGCAGCAGCGCCTGGCGCAGGTCATGGGGGTTGGAGAGGACCAGGTAAGCATTAAAGCCACCACCTCGGAGGGCATTGGCTTTGTGGGGCGCGAGGAGGGCGTGGCCGCCTACGCCACGGTGCTGGTAGCTGCGGGCAACTTGTAGTGCGGCACCGGCGAAGAGAAAGTCGGGCGCTGCTACAGGTTATTTAAAACACTCTATATCAAAAAGGTGGTTACTGATATTTTTCGGTGCCACCTTTTTGGTTTAGGATAACGTAAAGCAAGGCATGCGTAAATCCTAAAAAACTCTTTTAAAGATTACTACAAGAAAGAGCATGCATATTTTTTACCATCATTTGGCGCAAAATGAGGTGGTACATTTTTTTTCATGTACCTTTGTACTCTGTGTTCACCCAATCCATGTTTAACCACTAAATAAGAATTAGCCAAACATGAATCCAAGCTTTATTCGCGCTGTCGAAGAATCACTCAAGGAGCACTGGGATTTACCCGCGCTAAGCGACTACAAAGGCGCCACCTTTCACTACAAAGATATAGCCCGGCGCATAGCCAAGCTGCACATTCTGTTTGAGGAGTGCGGGCTCAAAAAGGGCGAAAAGGTGTCCATCTGCGGACGCAACTCGGCCGCCTGGGGCACCGTATTTTTGGCCACCGTAACTTACGGAGCCGTGGCCGTGCCCATACTGCACGAGTTTAAGGCCGACAACGTGCACAACATTGTCAACCACTCCGACTCCCGCATACTGTTTGTGGGCGATGTGGTGTGGGAGGGGCTCAACGAGGCCATGATGCCCGACGTGGAGGCCATTGTGCTCATCAACGATTTTTCCATTTTAGGAGGCAGCAAGGTCAAGAGCGCCACCAAGGTGCGCGACCGCCTCAACGAGTACTTCGGCAAGAAGTACCCCAAAAACTTCCGCCCCGAGCACATCTCGTACTTCGACGAAAAGCCCGAAGACCTGATGCTTATCAACTACACCTCGGGCACCACCGGGTTTTCGAAGGGTGTGATGCTGCCCTACCGCAGCATTCACTCCAACATGGAGTTTGCCACCGAGGCGCTCAAGGAGCTCAAGGCCGGGCAAAACGTGGTGGCCATGCTGCCCACGGCGCACATGTACGGCATGGCATTTGAATTCCTGTACGAAATACTGTGCGGCTGCCACGTGCAGTTCCTCACCCGCCTGCCAACACCCAAGATTATTCTCGACGCCTTTGCCGAGAGCAAGCCCAGGCTCATTGTTGCCGTACCCCTGATTATCGAAAAAATTTACCGCAACAACATCCTGCCCGCGCTCCAAAAGCCCTTCGTTCGCGCCATGATGGCCCTTCCGGTTATCGATAAAAAGATAATGAAGAGCATCAACGACAAGCTGAGCGAAACCTTCGGCGGCAACTTTTACGAGGTCATTGTCGGCGGCGCGGCGCTCAACCAGGAGGTGGAGAAATTTTTCCACAAAATGAACTTCCGCTACACCGTAGGCTACGGCATGACCGAGTGCGGCCCCATTATTACCTACGAAGATTGGAGCAAGGCGCGCGCGCACTCCTGCGGCAAGTGCGTACTAAACATGGAGATGCGCATAGCCTCGCCCGACCCCGCCAACGTACCCGGCGAGGTGCAGGTGCGCGGCAAGAATGTGATGCTGGGCTACTACAAAAACAAGGAGGCCACCAAGGAAATGTTTACCCCCGACGGCTGGCTCAAAACCGGCGACCTGGGCGTAATGGACAAGGACGGCTACCTGTACCTGCGCGGCCGCAGCAAGAACATGCTCCTTGGCCCCTCGGGGCAAAATATTTTCCCCGAGGAAATTGAGGACAAAATCAACAACCAGAACTACGTAACCGAGAGCCTGGTTATTGACTCGGGCGGCAAGCTGGCCGCGCTGGTGTACCCCAACTACGAGGAAATTTCGGCGGCCAACAAAAGCGTGAGCGACGCCATGGAGGAAATGCGCCTGGCGGTAAACCAGGAGGTGCCCGCCTACTGCCAGATAGCCAAGGTAAAGGTGTACCCCGAGGAGTTTGAGAAAACGCCCAAGAGGAGCATAAAAAGGTTTATGTATCAAGGAGTTGAAGTGTAAAACAGCTGCAGCTTCACTTTCCTGTTTTACATCGTAGCGCATTGCACACAAAGGCAATGCGCTACTTTTTTATCCAGCTCAAAACAGCCGTTTGGCAACCCCCTTGCAAGTCAACCCTCGTAGGGTTTGAAACCCTACGAGGGTTGACTTGCAATTTCACAAACCATTGAAGGCGTTCTATCGCAAGCATAGCTTGAAACCCTGCGAGGGTTGACTTGGGATGTGCACGAACACAATATTTAAATAACTAATAATAATACAATTACAACATCTATTCAACGTAACATGAGAAACTTATTGTTCTGTGCAAGGCAAGTAAGCAAATAGCTGCAAAATATATTCTTACCCATGTAAAAAATTACACATCACTATACTGCAGTGTATTACATTTAATTAAGAACGATTTAACGTAAAAAATTTTACGAATAAGCAAAAAGATATGTAGATTTGCACCGCGTTCGTGTTCGCACACGAAATAAGTTAAACATAAAATCTCATACCGAAATGAAGCTAAAAAAGTTGCTGCTCCTTTTTATATCGGGCATCGTTGCGCTTGCCCTTGCGTGCAACAGGGACGATGAGCCGCTGAATAACGACCCCAAAACCGACGATCCGGTGCCGGTAAGCAGCATCTCCATTGTGCCCGGCAGCATAGTAATGGTGGTAGGCGGAACCCTGCAGGTATCGGCCAACATTACCCCGCAGAACGCCACCAACGATTCGCTGGTGTGGACATCGGCCGATAGCAGCGTTGCAAGCATCAACGCCGGCGGACAGCTGGAGGCCCACGCGGCAGGGATGACCACCATTAAAGCCACCGCCACCGATGGAAGCGGCGTGTGGGATACCTGCACAGTTACCGTAGGCACCACCGCCGTAAGCTCCATCACGCTATCGAAAACCAGCCTTAGCCTAACGGTGGGCGACACGGAATCGTTGACAGTCACCGTGGCACCCAACGACGCCATTAACCGCATCGTAGCGTGGACTTCGTCCGACACCGGCGTGGTGAAGGTGAACCAAAGCGGGCTGCTCTCCGCCGTGGCCCCGGGCTCGGCCACCGTTACCGCCACCGCCACCGATGGCAGCGGCGTATCGGCCTCGTGCAGCGTTACCGTTGCCGGAATTTTGGTCAGCAGCATAAGCTTAGACCCCACCTCCGTTAGCATGTACGTGGGGCAAAGCAAGTCGGTAGCTGCCACCGTGCTGCCGGCCAACGCCAGCAATGACTCGCTGGCCTGGACTTCGTCCGATGAGGGCGTTGTGCGCTTTAACGAAATAGGGCAGCTGGTGGGCGTGGCCGCCGGAACGGCCACCCTTA
Organism: Bacteroidales bacterium; assembly: GCA_031549685.1. GTDB lineage: Bacteria > Bacteroidota > Bacteroidia > Bacteroidales > UBA932 > JAITMY01. The sequence goes on from JAVBPG010000018.1 coordinate 28,801, forward strand.
CCGTAAGCGCCACCGATGGCAGCAACGTGCAAGCTACCTGCGCCGTTACCGTTGAGGTGCTCAACACCGCCACCACGGCCAACATCACCGCCGCCGACGGCTGGCTCGAGTCGGCCTACCTTACGTGGACGGGCCCCGACAACGCCACCGGCTACAACGTGTACTACAGCGGCGGCGGGGCCACGGACAAGAAAATCGACAACCAGCTCATACGCAAGTACGGTAGCTACTTCCGCGCCGATGTGCCGGGCTTGGCCGCAGGCTCCTACACCCTTAAGGTGCTCCCCGTATTTGACGGCACCGAGGGCAGCAGCCCCGCCACCGCCAGCGTAAGCGTAAAGGCGCACGACAGGAGCGGGTTTGCCTTTAACGGAGGCCGGGTACCGGGCGCCTACAAGGCCGATGGTACGCCAAAGGACAACGCCGTTATTTTGTACATTACGGAGAATACAAAAAACACCGTATCGCTCAACGTTACCGGCGCCACTACAAACCCCTGCGTGGGCTTACAAACCATTTTGAACGGATTCAAAAAAGGGAAGGACAACCGTCCGTTAATTGTGCGCTTTGTAGGACAAATTACGGACTTGAGCGTGATGGAGGCCGGCGACATTGTGGTGGAAAACGGCAACAACGCCAGCGGCTACATTACCCTTGAAGGCGTGGGCAACGACGCCGTGGCCGACGGCTGGGGCATACGCATTAAGAACGCCAGCAACATCGAGATTCGTAACCTGGGCACCATGAACTGCAACAGCGATGAGGGCGATAACATTGGCCTACAGCAAGCCAACGACTACGTTTGGGTACACCACTGCGACTTCTTTTACGGCCATGCCGGCGGCGATGCCGACCAGGCCAAAGGCGACGGCGCGCTCGACGCCAAAAAATCGACCTACGTAACCTTTTCGTACAACCATTTTTGGGATACCGGAAAATCAAACCTCTTAGGCAACGGCGGAGAGACCGTGGGCTTTTTTACCTACCACCACAACTGGTACGACCACTCCGACAGCCGGCACCCGCGCGTGCGCCAGCACAACGTGCACGTGTACAACAACTACTTCGACGGCATTGCCAAGTACGGCATTGGCGCCACCGAAGGTTCATCCATTTTTGCCGAAGCCAACTACTTCCGCAGCTGCAAGTACCCCATGCTTATTTCGATGCAGGGAAGCGATGTTTGGGACGCCTCCAAGGGCGCCAACGACTACGTAAACAGTCCGACTTTTTCGAAGGAAAACGGAGGAATAATTAAGGCGTACAACAACTATATCGAGGGCGCTGCGCGCTTTGTTCCCTACGGCGATGCGGGATATCCGAACTCTACGGTAGATTTTGATGCCGTGGTGGTATCGAGCGCAACAGCAACCGTGGCCAACACGATTCAGTCGTACAAAGGAGCCATCGCATACAACAACTTCGACACCGACAACTCAAAAATGTACAGCTACACCGCCGATGCTCCGGCCGTAGCCAAGCAAAATGTGATGGATTACGCCGGACGCATGCAGGGCGGCGATTTTAAGTGGACGTTCAACAACGCGGTCGATGATATTGCCTATGATGTAAACCAGGCGTTAAAAACAGCGCTTGGCTCCTACCGCACCTCGCTGGTTTCGGTGCAGGGCGACGGCAACGGCGGCAGCACGGGGGGTGATGGTGGCGACGGCGGAGATGGTGGCGACGGCGGCGGAACCGTTGGCGGCGCGGTGGTGTGCACATTTACCGGAAATACGCCATCCAATTCAGCCTTTTCCGTTACCGGAAACTACTCCACCGGCAAGGGAAGCGTAAAGGTTGGCGAGCTTACCTACAGCACCTGCGTAAAGATGGAAAGCAGCACGGAGATTACTTTTAGCACCACCTCGGCCATGACGCTAACGCTGGTATTCGGCACGGCTGAAACCGGTAAAAAAGTAAAAATAGATGGCGTGGATCAGACCACCAACTCAGGTGGCATTGTTACCATGTCGTTGCCGGCAGGCGCGCATACCATTAAGAAAACAGACTCCATTAACCTTTTCTACATTTCTCTAAATTAGCAGCTTAACAAATAAGCAATAGCTACTGAGCCCGTTTTAAGGATTATAAAACGGGCTCGTTGTTTGATTATGCTTTTTTTATATCTTTGCAGCCAAGCAACAACCCTCCTGCTATGAATAGCATTTACCAATCCCTTGACGCGCTAAACCAGCTCAGCCCCATTCCTATTTCGGCAATATCGGGTACCATTTTGGCCATCGGGCTCGCCATTATAACCTTCGGCATGGCCATAAGCCTTAAGTTGTCGTACTTTAAGGAGGTATTCCGTAAGCCCAAAGCGCTGCTGGTGGGCCTGCTGCTGCAGCTCGTACTATTTCCTGGCCTCACGCTGCTGCTGGTTGTGGCGGGCGAGCAATACATTACCCCACAGGTGGCCTTGGGCATGATTCTGGTGGCCGCCTGTCCGGTGGGCAATACATCCAACTTTTTGACCTTTTTATCGCATGGGCGCACCGAGCTGAGCATTACGCTTACCGCCATATCCGGCCTGCTATCTTTGGTTGCTACTCCCCTATCCTTCAGCCTTATGGGAGGGTGGTACTTTCAGCTTACCCAGCACACCCCGGAGCAGCAAGGCTTGCTTCACGGCATTGCCATCAACCCCATGAACATATTTACCACCATATTTGTACTGGTGGTTCTCCCCTTAGTTTTGGGCATGCTGGTTTCCTACTTTTTTCCCCGGCTTTCCGGCAAAACCGCGCGCCACGTGCGCATTTGGGGCATTATGCTTTTATTCTTCTGCGTGGTTACGGCCCTGCTTAGCAACGTTCAGGCCTTTACCAACCGCTTGGAGATGATCTTTTTTATAGTGTTTGTACACAACGCCCTGGCGTTGCTGTTGGGATACCTGGTGGCGCTTGCCTTTAAGCTTACCCCAAGCAAGCGTCGTGCGATAACCATCGACACCGGAATACACAATTCGAGCCTTGCCCTAAGCATACTATTCAACCCTGCCGCTTTTCCAACGCCCGTGCTGGCCATGCAGCTTACCGCCGCATGGTGGGGTGTTTGGCACATCCTGTCGGGCGTAACCCTTTCGATGTTTTGGTGGGTAAACAAACCGAAAAAATAGCACATAGCCAATGCCTCAAAAATCCACCCTCGACTTTTTGCGCAAGCTGAGCAAGCACAACGACCGCGACTGGTTCAACACGCACAAAGACCTGTACCTTGCCGCCAAGGCAGACGCCGAGGAGTTCGCCCTGCAGCTGGTGGCCGCCGTTGGACAGTTCGACAGCAGCATCGGCGCGCTCGAGCCCAAGGACTGCATGTTCCGCATTTACCGCGACGCGCGCTTTTCGCACGACAAGTCGCCTTATAAAACCAACATGGGCGTGGTAGTGCAGCGCGGCGGCAAAAAAACGCCCTACGCCTGCTACTACGTGCACGTGGAGCCGGACAGCTGCTTTCTGAGCGGCGGCATTTACATGCCCATGCCCGAAATTTTAAAGGCCATTCGCCAGGGTATCGACGCCAACTTTGACGAGTTTGAGGCCATTGTTAAGGAGAAAAATTTCAAAAAACACTTCGGCACCATTGTCGCCGACAACCGCCTGGTAAAGGTTCCGCAGGGCTTCGATAAGGATTCGCCTGCGGCGGAATTTCTCAAGCAAAAAGATTTTTACGTCGTGCGCGGCGTAGCCGACGAAGACATTTGCGCGCCCGGCTTTGTAAAGCAAGCCGCCCAGGCCTTTAAGGCGCTGAAGCCGCTCAACGACTTTTTCAACGCGGCCATTGAGGATAGGGAGTAGGCGGGAGATTGGCTCCGCCGAACTTCGTCACGCCCGCAATAACAGGAAATAATCAGCCATTAAAAAACACAAACAGCATGAGCAGAACAAGCATAGCATCGGCGGTAGGGCAAGGCAGGGTTTTAGTATCGGACGGAGCATGGGGAACTTTTTTGCAAAAAAAAGGTCTGAAGCCCGGTGAGTGCCCCGAGGAGTGGAACCTCACGCACCCCAACGAGGTGCTGGATATTGCCGCGAGCTACGTTGCCGCGGGCGCCGACATGGTGGAGACAAACAGCTTTGGCGGTACGCGGTTTAAGCTGGAGCACTACGGCCTGGCCGGTAAGGCAGACGAAATAAACGAAGCCGCCGCGCGCCTTTCGCGGCAAGCGGCAGGCGATGACAGGTGGGTTATTGCCTCCGTGGGCCCCACCGGAAAAATACTGATGATGGGCGATGTAACGGAGCAGGAGCTGTACGACGCCTTCAGGGAGCAAGCCGTGGCGCTCGAAAATGGCGGGGCCGACGCCGTGTGCATCGAAACTATGAGCGACATTGAAGAGGCTGTGATTGCGATAAAAGCCGCTAAAGAAAATACGCAGCTGGAGGTCATTGCTACCTTCACGTTCAGCCAAACGGGGCAGGGCGAGTTCCGCACCATGATGGGCGTTTCGCCCACCGAGGCCGCCCGGGCCGCCACCGCCGCGGGCGCCGATATCGTTGGCGCCAACTGCGGCAACGGGCTGGAGCGCATGGTAAGCATTGTAAAGGAGCTGCGGGCCGCCGCGCCGTCAACCCCCATACTCATTCACGCCAACGCGGGGCTTCCGCAAAGCGTAAACGGCGTTGACGTTTTCCCCGAAACGCCGCAGCAAATGAGCGGGCTGGTAGGCGAGGTAATCAAGGCCGGCGCCAACATTATAGGCGGCTGCTGCGGCACCACGCCGGAGCACATAAAAGCAATGAAAACAATGGTTAATGGTTAATGATTAATGGTTAATGAAAGAAGCGCGGTTGTGGTAACAATCGCGCTTCTTTTTTGGTTAACGGGTATTCGTTTACCATTTATCATTTACAACTAATCATTATATCAGCTCTGCAGCTTGGCGATTACGCCGGAGGTTGAATATCCCTCCACAAAAGGAATGGTAACCACCTCGCCACCCTTGGCCTTCACGATGTCGTAGCCCACAATGTCCTCGGGCTTGTAGTCCGCACCCTTTACCAGAATATCGGGCTGCACCTCCTTTATCAGCTCGTAGGGCGTATCCTCATCAAACAGCACCACGTACGATACGAACTGCATGGAGGCAAGCACCATGGCGCGCGCCACCTCGTCCTGCACGGGGCGCGCAGGCCCCTTCAGGCGCCGCACCGAGGCATCGGTGTTGACGCCCACCACCAGCGTGGTGCCCAGGGCGTGGGCCTGGGCCAGGTACTCCACATGCCCGCGATGCACGATGTCAAAGCAGCCGTTGGTAAAAACTACTTTTTTATCCTTCAAATTCCAAATGGCACGTAAATTTTTCAGCTTATCGCGCGTAATAATTTTACGCTCGACCAGCTCCAAAGGTGTTTTTTCCGAAAGCTCTTTTCCGTTCATATCATCCGTATATTTAGTTCGGCTGTGATGCTTTTTTTCCTTTTTTGGTAAACAAAAACAGCTGCGCGTAGGCCAGCAAGCCCAAAACAATCATAAACAGCATTTGCGACTCGTGCGAAATGGTGGCGTAGAGCAGGCCTTCGCTTTCGGGTACGCCAAAAATGGCAAACATGCCTATGCTGGTAATGGCGTGGTAGGCGCCCAGCCCGCCGTTGGTGGGCAGCACTATGCCAAAGCTGCCCAGCACCATGATTACCAGCCCGTCGATGGGGCCGAGGTGCGCCGTGGCCGGAATGGAGTAGAGCAGCAGCCAAGCCATAAGCCAGTAGCATGTCCACAGCAGGAGGGTGTGCAGCAGGAACTGCCAGCGGTGCTGCATGGCGGCAAAGGTCTTCAGCCCGTCGCCAATTCCCTTTGCAAAGTTCCAGCCTTTTTTCACCAGCGCGTTACGCCGCAAATCCTCGCGGAAAAACCACACCAAAAATACTATCAGCGAGACTACCGCAAGGGCCACCAGCGCCAGCACGACCAGGGTGGAGTAGCTGCCGCCCTCCAGCCACTGCAAGGTTTTTTCCTTAATAAACTCCCCGAAGCTCTCAATGCGGATAAAGAAAGTTACCAGGATAATGACGAGCAGGCACACGGCATCGAACACGCGCTCCACCACCACCGTGCCCACCAGCTTGTCGAAGGGTATTTTGTCGGACTTGTTGAGCGCGCCGCAGCGGGCTACCTCGCCCAGGCGCGGGAAGAGGAGGTTGGCAAAGTATCCTATGACGACCGCGTTGTACACCGCGCCCAACTTAGGCTTGTGCCCCAGCGGGTCGATGAGCAGGCGCCAGCGCTGGGCGCGCACCACGTAGGCCAGAATGCCGATGAGGACGCCCAGCGCCACCCACGCGTAGTTGGCCGACTTCAGCCCCTGCCACAGCTGGCCCAAGTCTGCCTTGCGAAAGGCAAACCAGAGCAGGAAAATGGTAAGCAGGAGAAAAAATGTAACCTTGAGTCCGGTGCTGATTTTTTTGTTCATTGTAAAACGAATGCAAATTTCGTAAGCAGCGTCATTGCGAGGAGGCACGACGAAGCAATCTCATAATATAGCTATCATTGCGGGCTTGACACGCAATCTCCTAGCAGGAGATTGCTTCGTCCTCGTTCCTCGTCCTCGCAATGACGAAATCAGGCTTTACTTTACTAAGCGGTTGGTTTGCCTATCGGGAAAAATAACGGAGGGCTGGAATTTTTTCGCCTCCTCAAAGTCCATTTGCGCGTACGACATGATGACCACCACATCGCCCACGTGGCACCTGCGCGCCGCAGGGCCGTTGAGGCAAATCACGCCGCTGCCGCGCTGCCCCTTGATTACGTAAGTGTCCAGGCGCTCGCCGTTGTTGATATTGACAACCGTTACCTTTTCGTTGGCAATGAGGTTGGCCGCGTCCATCAAGTCCTCGTCAATGGTAATGCTGCCCACGTAGTACAGGTTGGCCTCGGTAACAGTGGCCTGGTGTATTTTCGATTTTAAAACTTCGATTTGCATAATAAAATTCAAAAAATCAAAATTCAAAAATTCAAGAAATCCAACCGTTGAATCTTGAATTTTTGAATCATTGAATTATTTATACTCTATTTATTTTCGCGCCAAGCGCATTTAGCCGCCCGTCAATATTCTGGTAGCCGCGGTCGATTTGCTCAATGTTGTGAATGATGCTTTTTCCGTCGGCGCACATGGCGGCAATGAGCAGCGCCACCCCTGCGCGGATGTCGGGCGAGGTCATCACCGTGGGGCGCAGTTTCAGGTGGTCGTTGCCTATAACCGTGGCACGGTGCGGGTCGCAGAGGATTATCTGCGCGCCCATATCTATCAGCTTATCGACAAAAAACAGGCGGCTCTCAAACATTTTCTGGTGAATGAGCACGCTGCCCTTGGCCTGCGTGGCCACCACCAGGAACACGCTGATGAGGTCGGGCGTAAGCCCCGGCCACGGCGCATCGGCAATGGTCATGATGGAGCCGTCGATAAAGGTTTCAATCTCGTACCGGTCCTGCTGCGGGATGTGAATATCATCGCCGCGGCGCTCGAGCTGAATGCCAAGGCGGCGGAACGAGTCGGGGATGATGCCCAGGTCGTCGAACGAGGTGTTCTTAATCGTTACCTCGCTATGCGTCATGGCGGCCATGCCGATGAAGCTGCCCACCTCAATCATGTCGGGCAGTATGGTGTGGTCGGTGCCGCCCAGCTGCGCCACGCCTTCAACGGTAAGGAGGTTGGAGCCAATGCCCGAAATGTTGGCGCCCATGCGCACCAGCATTTTGCACAGCTGCTGCAGGTAGGGCTCGCAGGCGGCGTTGTAAATGGTGGTTTTTCCTTTGGCCAGCACCGCCGCCATTACAATGTTGGCCGTACCCGTAACCGAGGCCTCGTCGAGCAGCATGTACGTACCGTGCAGGTGCTTTGTCTCCACGCGGTAGAACGCGCTATCGGGCTCGTAGCTGAAGCGGGCGCCCAGCTTTTCAAAGCCTACGAAGTGCGTATCCAGGCGGCGGCGGCCTATTTTATCGCCACCGGGGCGGGGCGCGTACACTAAGCCGTAGCGGGCCAGCAGCGGCCCTACCATCATAATGGAGCCGCGCAGGCTGGCTGCTTTTTTGGCAAATTCGGGGGAGCGAAGCAGCTCGGTATTCACCGTTTTTGCGCAGAAGGAGTAAACCCCCGCGCCCTCCTCCCTGGTAACCTCCACGCCCAAATCGGCCAGCAGCTCAATGAGCTTGTTCACATCTAAAATATCGGGGACGTTGCGAATAACCACCTTTTCGGGCGTGAGCAGCACGGCGCAGATTACCTGCAGCGCTTCGTTCTTGGCGCCCTGCGGCACAATATCACCCTTCAACCGGCATCCTCCGGTAACTTCAAATGCGGCCATACGTTCAAGATTCAAAGATTCAAAAATTCAACGTCATTGTGAGCGTAGTAATCTCAAAATTAACGTCTGTCATCCCGAACTTGATTCGGGATCTCCTAATTAAGGGATTGCGGGTCAAGCCCGCAATGACAGCGTGAGGTTGAGGTTACTTCGTCCCTATCTTGGGGGCTCCTCGCAATAACGGCTCGATACTGCCAACTGCTACTGCTTACTGCTTCCCGCCGTTCTGCTGCCGGTGGCGCTGCTGGTGACGCTGGCGGCTGTGCCCCCCGTTGCTGCCGTTGTTGCCATTGCCGTTACCGTTACCGTTGGTTCCGTTGTTGTTGTTGCTTACGTTGTAGTTGCCCACCTGCAGGCGCGTTTCGGCGTTCATCCGTATTTTTCCGCCCGAGAGCGTTTCAATATCCTTGTAAATTACATCGTCCGACACCACATCCTTGTTCCAGCTGAGGTAGGCCTTTTTCATGTGGTTGGCCAGGGCCATTATTGCGCCGGTGCGCTTTTCGTCGTCGGGCATATCGGCCACGTGCGCCACCATGTCCTGAATACCGCGCCCGTAGTGCTTCAGCTTTATCGAGTCGGGCGAGGTGTAGGGTACCTCGCGCGGCTTTTCCTCAAAGGTTACGGGGCTGGGCTTCGGGTAGGGCGAATCAATATCCAAATCGAAGTCGGCGATGAGGAAAAGGTGATCCCAGAGCTTGTGCTTAAAGTCGTTGATGTCGCGCAGGTAGGGGAATAAATTTCCCATTACGGCAATCACGGCGCGGGCCTGCTCGTTGCGCTTCTCGCGGTCGGGGATGGTGCGCAGGTGCTCCACCATGCGCTGTATGTGGCGGCCGTACTCCGGCAGGGCCAGCTTATTGAGCTGCGTATTGTAATCCATAAGACAAAGATAAAAAAAAATTGAAAGCGCTGCTTTGCGTTTTCCGTAAAAGAATAAGTAAAGAATTTTGTCCGGCGCTGCTCCCCTACTCCAGCATTCCCGGTATCGTTTTTCCGCTTGCCGCGTTGGGTTGGGGTATGCCCACCAGGGTGGAGAGCGTGGGGGCAACATCGGTCATGTCCACCAGCGAGGAGATGGTTTTGCGCTTCACGCGCCAGCCGTAAAAGGCCAGCGGCACGTGCGTATCGTAGCTATACGACGAGTTGGCGGCCGACTCCGAGGAGGTTTCGACCCAACCCGGCTCAAGGTTAACGATGACATCGCCCGAGCGCTTGGCGTAGTAGCTGCTTTGCATGTGGCACAGCACGCCGCTGTTGAACGTTGACGAGGCCAGCGTGTGGGCCGTTACCGCTCCCGCCACGCCCGAAAACTGGAGCAGAAAGGCGGCGGCGCGCTCCTGCACCTCGGCCAGGCGCAGGTTGGAATCCTCAATGAGCGCGTGGTTCAAAAACACCTGCTTTTGCGAAAACGCCTTCACCCAGTCGCCGCTGCCGTAAATGATACCTAAGTAGCTGCGCAGCAGAATGAGCGCCTTGTTGTGGTCGAATACGCCGTGCGGCATGCGGGCAGCCTCGAGCTGCTGCTGCGACAGGTTTACGCCGTGGTCGGAGGTGAACACCAGCAGCAGGTTCTCCTTGCCCACCTGCTCGCACAGGAACGAGAGCAGGTGCTTTAGGTTTTGGTCGGTACGGTAAAACACATCCTCCATCTCCACCGACTGCAGGCCGTAGCGGTTGCCGGCGTTGCGCAGCGCGCCAAAGTACAGGGTAAGCATATCGGGGGCATCGTCCTCGCCCAGGTGCTCGCCCACCACCGCCGACACGGCAAAATCCTTCAGCAGGTTATCGCAGTAGGGCGTTTCGCGAAGCTGGGCGTACGGGCGCTTGGTGTTCTTCTTGGTATTTTCGGGCACCAGCGTCAGCACATGCTCGGGGGCGTCGGGGTGCTTGGCCAGCGTGGCGGAGTCGGGAATATACGCCCCATACTGCTTTGCAGCAAATAGAGTTTCCCAGCTGCGGTTGAGGTAAGCCTCGGTAAATTTTTTACTATTGAACTCCTGCACCCAGGCTGGCAGCTGCTCCATGTAGCCGGCGCTGCTCACAAACTTTCCGCTCATTTCGTCGTACCAGTACGCCGCCGTGGCGTTGTGCCCCGTCAGCAGAATAGCCTCCTCGGGCTCTATGCCCACGCCCACCACTTTTGACTTTGGGTTCAGCAGCCGCAGCTCGTCGCCAAAGGTGGAGGCAAGGAGGTGGAGCGAGGATTTTTTCAGCTTGTCATTGCTGCTTTCAATTAGGGTAACCTTGCTGTCGGAGCAGGCCGTGCGCAGGCTGCCGGAGGCGCGGTCGTACCAGGCGTCGGAGGGTATGCCGTGTTGCGAGGGGGTGGTTCCGGTAGCAATGGTGGCAAGGCCCGGCGCGGTTTGCGTAAGCATGTACCCGTAGCGCGCGTTTTGGCAGTAGGCGCCCTCGTTTACCAGGGTTTTAAAACCTTCGTCGCCCAAATTTTCCTTGAAGCGGGCAAGGTAGTCGGCGCGCATTTGCCCCACCACCACCTGCACTATGAGCTTGGGCTTATCGCCGGGGAGGCGCTTTTGGGCAAAGGAACTCTGTGCGCCAAAAATGCATATAAAAAGAAGGATGAGCGGTACGCGACGTGCGATGTGAGACATGCGATGTGAGACGTGAGGCATGAGGCGTGCAGTATGCGACATTGGATAAGAGTTGAAAGTTATGATTTTGAAAATTAATCTTTACGATGCGATTGTCCTTTTTCGCAAATCTTCATGTCGCAAGTCGCAAGTCATTTTTTGCTACACGTTAAATCGGAAGTGCATAATATCGCCGTCCTGCACCACGTAGTCCTTGCCCTCCACGGCCAGCTTTCCGGCATCGCGGCAGGCGCTCTCGGAGCCGTACTGTACGTAGTCGCTGTACTTTATTACCTCGGCACGGATAAATCCCTTTTCGAAGTCGGTGTGGATAACGGCGGCGGCTTGCGGAGCTTTGGTTCCCTTGGGATAGGTCCAAGCGCGCACCTCCTGCACCCCGGCGGTAAAGTAGGTTTCGAGGTTGAGCAATTTATACGCTGTTTTTATCAAGCGCGAAACACCTGACTCCTTTAATCCGGCTTCTTCCAAAAACATTTGGCGCTCCTCGTAGCTCTCCAGCTCGGCAATTTCCTCTTCGGTTTTGGCCGCCACAATCAGGTACTCGGCGTTCTCCTCTTTAATGGCCTCCTTTACCATGTCCACGTACTTGTTGCCGGTTACGGCACTTTTTTCATCCACGTTGCACACGTAGAGCACAGGCTTATCGGTAAGCAAAAAGAGCTCGCGCCCCATTTTCTGGTCGTCCTTATTCTCGAGCTGCACCGTGCGCGCCGACTTGCCCTGCTTGAGCGCATCCTGGTAGCGCACCAAAATATCGTACATGCGCTTGGCCTCTTTGTCGCCGCCGGTTTGCGCCGCTTTTTGCACGCGGGCAATGCGCGCCTCCACGGTTTCCAAATCTTTTATTTGCAGCTCAAAGTCTATAATTTCCTTGTCGCGCACGGGGTTGATGGAGCCGTCAACGTGTGTGATGTTGTCGTTGTCGAAGCAGCGCAGCACGTGAATAATGGCATCGGTTTCGCGAATGTTGCCCAGGAATTTGTTGCCCAAGCCCTCGCCCTTGCTCGCGCCTTTGACCAGGCCGGCAATGTCCACAATTTCCACGGTGGTGGGCACAATGCGCTGCGGCTTGACCAGCTCGGCCAGCTTACTCAAGCGCTCGTCGGGCACGGTAATCACGCCCACGTTGGGCTCAATGGTACAAAAGGGGAAGTTGGCCGCCTGCGCCTTTGCGTTGCTCAAGCAGTTAAAAAGGGTTGACTTGCCCACGTTCGGAAGTCCTACAATGCCGCACTGTAATGCCATTACTCAAGGGAGAATTAAAAATGGAGAATTGAAAATTAAAAAGGCAACAAAGATAGCAAAATTATCGCATGTTATTAACACACTACACATCACACGATTACATTCATGCAATGCGTAAAGAAAAAGGCACTACACTCCCGCTGGGAGTGAATTTTATTAACCGCGGGTGAATCCGCCAGCCGGCGGAGTAGCCCGCGGCTAATGCGACAAGCCCAGCATGGCGCGCGAAGCAGCGCTTTCCCTTGAAAAAAGATGCTACTTCGCGCGCCATGTGAGGGACTTGCTACTACCGTAGGTTTCGCTTCGCTACACCCACGGTTATTCAAATGTAGTCCCTGCGGGACATAAAGTCGAACATTGTCAACTACGCAGCTGGAATTATAACTAAGTAGCAACTTGCATTATTTTAATGATGATTAGGTAGCCTGCAACCTCTAAAATAGTCTTACATCATTAATAATCAGGTCAATACAGACAAAAGTAGCGAGCACAAGTAGGTTTTTTGTGTTAAAAAAATTTTAGCTTCTGCGGAAAAGTAATACCTTTGTGCCCGCAAAAAAGTAAGCGGTAGCAAGCTATCCTCCCTGCTTACATAAAAACCAGAAACGACTTTCGTGGAGGAGAAGGTCAAAAAACAACACTTTCCAAATTATGAAGAAGATTTTACTTACAGCTGCTTTTGCAGTAGCAGCTATGGCTGCCAGCGCTCAGTACTACGTGGGCGGCTCTGCAGGCATTCAGTTCAACGGCAAAGACTCGGGCATAGATCCGAAGTTCGGCATCAACATTTCTCCGATGGTGGGCTACACCCTTAACGACAAAATGGATGCAGGGCTAGAGGTGATTTTCAGCTTTCAAAAGGACCAGGAGCCGACTGAAACCAAGTACACCAGCTTTGGCCTTGCCCCCTACCTCCGCTACACGTTCTACCAGTTCGGCAAGTTCGGCGTACTCGGCAAAGGCTCCGTATTTTTTCTGAGCCAAACCCAAAAGAGTGATGCCACCGGAAAGCAATCTACCTTTGCCCTGGGCTTGGGCGTTATTCCTCAAATCACGTTTGACGTAACCGACAAGGTGCAGCTGTTTGCCGACCTCAACTTTTTGGCGTTCAACTTTGCGTACGTAAACCCCGAGGGCGACTCGTTTAGCATGTTCAACGTAGGCGTTGACGCTAACAATATCACTCAGGTCGGAGACCTACAAATCGGCTTTATCTACAGGTTTTAGCATAGGGCTGAGCGCAAAAAAAGGCTACCGGAAATTTCGGTAGCCTTTTTTGTTACTTTCAACGCCCGGAAGTTACACGGTCATTATTTCCTTTTCTTTTTTCTCCAGCACTTCGTCCACCTTCTTGCCAAAGCTGTCGGTAATTTTTTGCATCTCGGCTTCGGCGTCCTTGGCCACATCCTCGGGCAGGCCATCCTTTTGCAGCTTCTTAATAGCCTCAATCGCATCGCGGCGGGCGTTGCGAATGCTCATGCGGGCGTGCTCGCCCTCGGCCCTTACCTGCTTTACCAAATCCTTGCGGCGCTCCTCGGTAAGCGCGGGCACGTTGATGCGGATGTGCTCGCCGTTATTCTGCGGCGTAAAGCCGAGGTTGGCTACCAGAATGGCCTTTTCAATTACCGGCATCAGGTTTTTTTCCCAGGGCTGAATGAGAATGGTGCGCGCATCGGGCACGGTAACGCTGGCCACCTGCGCCAGGGGCGTGGGCGAGCCGTAGTACTCCACCATTACGCTGTCAAGCACATGCGTATTGGCCTTCCCTGCCCTTACTGTAAGTAGTTGATTTTCAAGATGCTCTATTGATTTTTCCATCTTGACTTTACCTGCGGCAATTTGCTCGTTTGATTTAGTAATATCCATAGCTCAAAAAAAAGATTGTGTGCAAAGGTAAAAAATTTTGCTCAACTTTAGAGGGTCTTTAAATCTCAAAATTCTAAAAACATACAACCACAGAGACACAGAGAACACAAAATAGAACACTCTGTGATCTCAGTATATCTAAATGACATTTTGCATTAATAATAGAAATTCCGAGAAAACAGAGAGTGATGGCTGAACTCCTATGTATTAGCCTTTTGTGTTCTCTGTGTCTCCGTGGTTAAAATTTAAACAAGCGCTAAAAGCTAAGCACCATTTCCAGCGTGAACTTATCGTGCAGCAGCTCGCCGGTATGAATACTGGCGGGCGATTCGGGCAAAATATACTTTTCGAAGTTAATGCGAAGTTCGCCCTTGAAAATTTTGGGTGTCATGCCGAAGTTTAAGCCCAGCGATACGCGCTGCGCGTCGAACTTTTCCCTGACGCCTTCGTAAATGCTGTTGTTCATGTAGTCGTAGCGCAGCGTGGGCGCAAGGTATTTGGCAAAAATATTGGGCTTCAAATCAAAGGCGTAAAATCCCTGCACAAAGGCGGCGGTCAGGGTGTGGTTGCCGTTTTGCGCAAAGCTGCGCTGCGCCACCTCGCCGTCCACCGTAAACTTTTTATCCACGTAGCGCAGCTCGGCGTTCCACATGCTGAACTCTTGCCCGTAGGGCGTATCGCCAAAGTAGTAGCTGGCCGCAGCTTGCAGACCCTCTTTTTTGCCATACTCCGCGCGTAGCGAAACATTCAGGTGGTTTTGCCAGCTCGGGTTGTTAATGCCGGCGCCGTTAAATGCGCCAAACTTAATGGCGGCCGGCATCCAGCGGCTTAAGTCGATGGTAAACAATCCGCCTATGTCGCGCGATCCAATGGCGCGAACAACCGTTCCGGTAGTATCAATGTAGGAAGTAATATACTTGGCCAGAAAGGTTCGGTTGGCAAAGATATTCTGCGCAGGGGTGCGCCCCAGGTCGGTGCTGAAGGCGTAGCGCTGCTGCCCCAGCGAAAAGGAAAGCACAGGCAAGTGGTAGTTCACGTAGGCGTCAAGCATCGAGAGCTTGCCCTCGTTGCTGAACTCCACCTGCATGCGGTAGCTCATATTTTCGGCCACGTTGCCGCGCACCCCAAAGCGCGAGTTGCGCACATCGAAGCGCGCATCGCCGCTGTAGAGGCTCTGCTCAAACTTTACCTTTATAACGCCATCAACCTGCGGCTTGTAGTCCACCTCTTTTTTGGCTGAATCGCTTTGCGCAAAGGAGGAAAAGGCAATGATGCAAAGCAGCAAGGAAAGTAAAAAAGACTTATGCATAGGTATTGCGCTATTTTAGGAGGTTGATCCGTTATTCCCCGCCCAGCTACGGCATTGCAAGAGCCGCTTGGTGCACGCAGCAGGAGGCTGTTCAAAAGCAATTTTGTAACCTTCTCAACTTACAATTTGTAAGGCTACCCCCTCTTCTTCATTGCCGTCAGCTTTAGCTGACGGTTGAAGAGTCAAGAGATGAGAAAGCGCGCGAAGCAAGTGTTTCCCTCGAGTAAGCAGCTTGCTTCGCGCGCCATATGCTGAGGTGTCCTCTACCCGTCAGCTAAAGCTGACGGCAATGAAATCAGTAGCAAAATTGAAAGCTGTAAGCCTGCCCGTCTCGTCAGGTGGATTCGGCTACATGGGCTTTCCCCTTTTTTAACAGCCCCTTGGATGGGGCTTCTTTTTTTTCCTACAGGTAGCTCTCTATCGGAGCGCAGGTGCACACCAGGTTCCGGTCGCCGTAGCCGCTATCGATTTTGCTCACGTAGGGGAAAAACTTATTCTCGGCAACCCACGCCAGGGGGTACGCGGCGCGCTCGCGGGCGTACGGGTGGTTCCACGCGCTGCCCACCAGCTCGGCGGCGGTGTGCGGCGCCATCTTCAGCAAGTTATTTTCCTTGTCGGCCGCGCCCGATTTTATTTCCTCGCACTCGTTTTTTATCGAAATCATGGCATCAATAAAGCGATCCAGCTCCGCCTTACTTTCGCTCTCGGTGGGCTCCACCATCAGCGTTTCGGGCACAGGGAACGATAGCGTGGGTGCGTGGAATCCGTAGTCCATCAGCCGGCGGGCAATGTCGCCGCTCTCCACGCCGTAGGTGGCGCGGAAGTGGCGGCAGTCGATAATGCACTCGTGCGCCACGCGGCCGTTTTCGCCCGTGTACAGCGTACCATAGTGCGCCGCCAGCATCTTCGAAATGTAGTTGGCGTTCAGTATGGCCATTGCCGTGGCGCGCCTCAGCCCCTCCTCGCCCATCATTTTGATGTAGCCGTAGGTAATGGTAAGAATGCTGGCGCTGCCGAACGGCGCTGCCGAAACGGCGCTCGCGTCGCCGCCCGTTTTCACCACGCTGTGCGAGGGTAAAAACGGCGTCAGGTGCTTTGCCGTGCAAATGGGGCCAACGCCCGGGCCGCCGCCGCCGTGCGGTATGGCAAAGGTTTTGTGCAGGTTGAGGTGGCACACATCGGCACCAACGTGGCCGGGGCTGGTGTAGCCCACCTGGGCGTTCATGTTGGCTCCGTCCATATAAACCTGCCCGCCGTTGTCGTGCACCGTTTTTATCATTTCGCAAATTTTGCCCTCAAACACGCCGTGCGTCGAGGGGTAGGTAATCATGCAGCAGGAGAGGTTTTGCTTATGCTGTTCGGCCTTTGCCTTCAGGTCATCCACGTTGATGTTACCCTTTTCGTCGCAGGCCACCACTACCACCTGCATGCCTGCCATGGCCGCGCTGGCGGGGTTGGTGCCGTGCGCCGAGGCGGGAATCAGCGCCACGCTGCGATGCCCTTCGCCGCGCGAAATGTGGTACTGGCGAATGGTCATCAGGCCGGCATACTCGCCGTTGGCGCCGGAGTTAGGCTGGAACGATACGGCATCAAATCCTGTTATCTCGGCCAAATCTTTTTCCAGGTCGTCAATCAGCTCGTAGTAGCCCTGCGCCTGCTCGCGCGGAACAAAGGGGTGCACGTTGCCGAACTCGGGCCAGCTCAGCGGCAGCATTTCGGCGGCAGCGTTGAGCTTCATGGTGCAGGAGCCGAGCGAAATCATGCTGTTGGCCAGCGAAATATCGCGGCGCTCCAGCTTCTTGATGTAGCGCATCAGCTCGGTTTCGCTGTGGTAACTGTTAAAGGTTTTTTCGGTAAGAAAGGCGGAGGTGCGGAAAAATTGTTGAATTGTTGAATTGCGGAATTGTTGCACCGTTGCATCAAAAATTGCGGCCACTTCACTCAGCTCCTTCTCCGTGGTTACCTCGTCAACGCTAATGCGCACGCTGCTTTCCGTTGGGTAGTAGAAGTTGTACCCTGCGGCTTCGGCCTTCTTTTTTACGTCGGCCGCATTCACATCTTGCACTTCAATGGTATCAAAGAAATTTTTGCATGCCAGCTGTAATCCTTTTTGCTCGAGCGCCGCAGCAAGGCGTGAGGCGCAGCGGTGCACATGCTGCGCGATTTGCGCCAAGCCATCGGCGCCGTGGTACACGGCGTACATGCCCGCCATGGTGGCCAGCAGGGCCTGCGCGGTGCAAATGTTGCTCGTGGCCTTTTCGCGCTTGATGTGCTGCTCGCGCGTTTGCAGCGACATGCGCAGCGCCTGGTTGCCCAACCTGTCCACCGACACGCCGATGATGCGGCCCGGCATCGAGCGCTTGTACTCATCCTTGGTGGCCATGTAGCCGGCGTGCGGCCCGCCGAAGCCCATGGGGATGCCGAAGCGCTGCGTACTGCCCACGGCAATATCGGCGCCCCAGGCGGCAGGCTCCTGCAGCAGGGCAAGGCTTAGAATATCGCAAACGGCGGTCAGCAGAATTTGCCTATCGTGCAGTTTTTTTGCAAAGGCGGAGTAGTCGCGCAGCTCGCCGCTGGCGGCAGGGTACTGCACAATGGCGCCAAAGCATTTTTCGCCCGGCTCATCATGTGCAAAATCGCCCACCACTACCTTTACGTTGAGCGGAGCGCAGCGCGTACGGATAACATCAAGCGTTTGCGGAAAAATATTTTGGTCCACGAACAGCTCGTTTTTCTCCGCCTTTACCGCCTCGCGCGGGCGCAGGTCAAGCATCATATGCATGGCCTCGGCGGCGGCGGTTGCCTCGTCGAGCAGCGAGCAGTTGCTTATCTGCATGCCGGTAAGGCTGCAAATTACGGTTTGAAAATTAAGCAATGCCTCTAAACGTCCTTGTGAAATTTCGGCCTGGTAGGGCGTGTACGAGGTGTACCACGCGGGGTTTTCCAGAATGTTGCGCTGAATGGCGGCGGGCGTGTAGGTGCCGTAGTAGCCCATGCCCATGAGCGTGCGCAGCGGCTTGTTTTTTGCGGCAAGCGCTTTTATTTTGCCCAAATACTCGTTTTCGCTCAGCGCGGCGTCGAGCTGCAGCGGCTGCCTCAGGCGAATATTTGCCGGGATAGTTTGCTCCACGAGCCCGTCAACGCTTGCTGCGCCCACGGCGATGAGCATTTCCTTTGTTTCGGCCTCGTTGGGGCCAATGTGTCGTGTGTAAAAAGGTTTCATATTTTTATAAATTTCAAATTTCAGATTTTAAACCTCTCCCTAAATCCCTGGACTTTCCATCCCACAAAGCCTCCTAAGACAACAGGCCACACCTCAAGGCAAACTCCTCTCTCCTATGGTAAGGGGCCAGGGGAGAGGCCTACAGCTGCTCATACGTGGGCGGCTGCAAAAACGGGTTTTGCCATTTCTCGTCGCCAATGGTGGTGCTGAACGCGTGACCGGGCAACACCTTGGTATCGTCCGGGAGCAGCAGCAGCGCTAAGTGCAGGCTGTTCATCAGCTCGTTAAGGTCGCTATCGGGGAAATCGGAGCGGCCGATGCTGCCGCGAAACAGCGTGTCGCCGGTAAAAACCACGCCGGCTTTCTTGGCGTACAGCGATACACCGCCCTTGCTGTGCCCCGGCGTGTGCAGCACCTGCAGCGTGGTGTTGCCGAACTTCACCTCGCCGCCCAGCTCCCGGGGCATGGGTGGCTGCTCTATGTGAATGCCGAACCTCGCCGCATGCTCCTGCGCATGCTCAATATTCGGGAAATCGGCCTTGTGCAGGTAGGCCTCAATGCCGTAACGGCGGCACAGGAAGGTGTTCCCCACCACGTGATCAAAGTGCCCGTGCGTGTTGATTACGGCTATGGGCTTCAGTTTGTTTTCGGCTACGCATGCCGCCAGGCGGTCATTCTCCCTACCATTGCTGCAGGTGGCGTCCACAAAAATG
Organism: Bacteroidales bacterium; assembly: GCA_031549685.1. Lineage (GTDB taxonomy): Bacteria > Bacteroidota > Bacteroidia > Bacteroidales > UBA932 > JAITMY01. Next base: position 48,078 of record JAVBPG010000018.1, read on the forward strand.
CACTCGCCCGTTTCATCCCACACCACGTAGGTGTTTGCCCTAATCTCGTTAAATATAAAAGTTTTTATCTGCATCTTATAAGTCGTCAGTCTGAAAGTCTGAAAGTTTGTAAAGTAAAAAGTGAATTGTTGAATCGTTGAACTGTTGAATTGTTTAAAAGTATATAGGCTTACCTATCCTCTTTCTCCATTCTCCATTCTCCATTCTCCATTCTCCATTCTCCATTCTCCATTCTCCATTCTCCATTCTCCATTCTCAATTTTCCACCCCCTTAAGCATGGGTACAAAGGCGCACTCGCCGTACTTAATTTCCCTGAAATTCCTTTCGTCCACCCGCTCGTACACGTGCATGGTCAGCTGCGCCCCGCTCCCCATGGGTATTACCATCCGGCCGCCAACGGCCAGCTGGTTGAGCAGCTTCCAGGGCATTTCGCCCGCGCCGCAGGTAATAATAATTTTATCGAATGGAGCCTGCCCGGGCAAGCCCTCAAAGCCATCGCCGAACACCAACTCCAGGCGATAGCCCATGATGCCCAGGATTTTTTGCGCTCCATCGTGCAGTTCCTTCTGCCGCTCAATGCTATGCAGGTCAACACCCAGGGCGCAGAGCACCGCCGCCTGGTAGCCCGACCCGGTGCCGATTTCCAGTACCTTTTCGCCCGGCTTTACCTGCAGCAGCTGTGTTTGCGTGGCCACCGTAAAGGGTCGCGAAATGGTTTGCCCGGCGGCAATCTTCACCGCCTTATCGTCGGTGTAGGCCAGCCAGTCAATGGCGCTATCCAAAAAAAAGTGGCGGGGCACCAGGTTCATGGCAGCCAGCACGCGCGCGTCGCTGATGCCTTTGGCGCGCAGCGCGTTCACCATTTTTTGGCGCAAGCCCTTATGCCGGGGTGAATCAACGTACTCCATTTTGCCTGCAAAGATAAAGCTAAGCGGGCAAACTTCAGCACGTTTACCCCACCGCTGCGCATCTTTTCAAAACCCTATAATACACTCACCACAAGACTACTACATTATCAACAGAGGGCTTGTTAATAAATAAGTTCGTAAAGTCGCGCGTGCTTGGCTAAATTTGTAAAACTATTTTTTTGCAAAACGATGAAGGCCCTACTGCTTGGTTTCGGAGAAGAACAGAATGCGTACGCGCGATGCTTGCAGCAGCAGGGATACACCGCCGCCACCCGCATGGCGCCGGAGGACGAGGTGAAGGTGGTGCTGCTCCGTAACGTGCAATGCCTGGCCGAGGTAAAGCCCCACGTACAGGCGCTGCGCCACGTTTTTATATGCCGGCAGTCATTGCCCACCGGCGATTTGCAAACGCTGCACAAGCTCGCCAACGAGGCCGGCGTAGCGGTGCAGTTCTCGGCGCCCGCGCTATACGAGTGGCGCCTGCCCGAGGTGCTGCAGCGGCTGGGCGAGGTACAGTTGATGCAGGTGTATAAGGACAACGCCGGCGGCAGCCTGCAAAACGAGCTGCTGCTCGCCGCGCGCTCGGCCGGGGCAAGGCTGGGAAAGGTAAAGCAGGAGCGCGCCATTGCGCCTCCGGCGTTCAACGTGCAGGGCTTCCGCGTGGATTTTACCAACTCCACCTCGGCCCACTTCTGGACAAGCGGCAAAGCTGCGGCAGCGCGGCACGAGGTGCGGATTTTCGGCAGCAACGGCATGGCCACGATAGACATGCTCAAGCGCGAAGTTGCCATGGCAATGCTCGACAACACTTCCGTTGCTCTACCATTTTTGCCAGCCGACAAAACAATAGAAAATGAGCTGAGCGATTTTATTGACAACATACGCAAAAGCTCACCGACCTTGATTTCGGCAATCGAGGTTGAAACGCTGCGCATTGTAGAGGAGTTGCTTAATCAATGAACAATTGACAATTAAATTGATAATAACGCCCGCCCGTCAATTATTAATTATTAATTATTCATTTTTAATTCTTAATTAACATGGATGTTTTTACCCAACTTTTAGTAGCCTCCCTGGCATCGGGGCTCATGCTGTTCGGCGCGGTGTACTTAGTGCTGAACCGCATGCTGGCCAACGAAAACCAGCGGCGCAACATTGAGCTGATGAAGTCCGCCAAGGATGTTACGCTGCCGCTGCGGCTGCAGGCGCACGAGCGCTTGCTAATGCTGCTGGAGCGCATCTCGCCCGAGGCGCTGGTGCTGCGCGTTCGCCGCCCCGACACCGGCAACGCCGAGCTGCACGCCGAGCTGATAGCCGCCGTGCGCACCGAGTTTGAGCACAACCTATCGCAGCAAATGTACGTTTCGCCCGAGCTGTGGCGAAGCATTGTGCTGGCAAAAAACGGAATTATTTCGGGCATCAACACCTGCGCGCAGGAGGTGCAGCCGCTGGAGTCGTCCATGCAGCTGGCGCAAAAGCTGCTGGAGTACCAGGTAACCAACGAGCTGCCGACAGCCGATGCCATTCTGCAAATAAAAAAAGAGGTGGCGAGGTTGTTTTAGTGAATAGTGATTAGAAGTTAGGGATTAGGGAATAAAAAGGTTTATCAAAAAACTCAAGGTTGACGCTAACGGAGTGGCGGTTGCTGCTGTTGCCGTTGTTTCCACGAGAAGAAAAACTGTCATATAAGACAAAAGTTCGGACGAGCGCCGAACTTTCAACACATTACAAGGCAATGGCGGCAGGCCGTAAGTTGGGCTCTGGAATTGTTTTTCTCAAATCTATGAAATCATACTCTGGTGCAAATGTAAATAAATCTCTCTCTATGGATTTTAATTTTTCTTGTGTTACTTGAACCGCAAAATCAGATTGGTCTATTCCTATCCATTTTCGATTATTGATTTGTGCTGATTTAAGTGTAGTTCCTGAACCGCAAAAACAATCCAAAACAATACTATTCTCATTCGAAGATGTTTTAATAATTAAATCTAATACATCTGAATTTTTTTCGGTTGGATAGTCAGGATATTGAGGGTCTTTGTATTCCCAAATATCTTGCACTCTCTTCCCTTCCCGTTCATCAGCATAAATTATTTTTCGAGGATTTCCTGTTGATGACCACTCTATCAATCCGTCTTTATCCCATTGTTCCAAAGTTTCTACATCGGTACGCCAATGTCTGCCCTTGGGGGGCATAATCCCTTTGAATGGCTTGTTTGAGTTGCCATTTTCTGTCTCCCCTGGTGCGTGAATAGGAACGGTTGTATATCGTCGACCTTGTTTGTCTTGCTTTGGAAAAAGTTTTTCTAAATCTTTTTCAGTATATTTTTCTCGTGGTTCATTCCAAATCGGGTTGGATGATTTTGTGTAAAATAGAATTAAGTCTTTAATATTCCCATAACCAATTCTGTCAAAGTTTTTGGGATTACACTTAACTCGCGTAATATCATTTCTGAAATTTTCTATCCCAAAAACTTCGTCCATCATCACTTTCACATAATGTCCTATTTTATAATCAATATGTAAATAAATAGAGCCTTGTTCTGATAATAGTTCTCGCAATAAAATTAAACGTTCTTTCAAAAAGTCGATAAAATCGCTTCCTTTCAAAGTATCGGAATAGGCAATGTTTCCATTTTTTGAATTACTAATGGTGGTTGCACGTCCGTCCGTAATAGTAAAATTACCACCTGTTGCAAATGGGGGGTCTATGTAAACCAAGTCTACCCTGCCTTTCAAGTTTTTCTCATTTAAAAGGTAATTAAGCCCATTGATATTATTACCGTATATTAAAATATTTCTCATTGCCTTTATATTTGATACAAAAATTCGCGTAAGACCAAAGCGCTCATTATGTTGTAGTTTTTGTATGCTTCGGTAATTTCTTTATACATCTTGTTTTTCCCTTTGATGTACAGTACTCCATCAAGGATTGCTATTTTTATAGTTTTTACTTTTTTTGCTTCTACTGTGGCAATCGCATCATTAAATTGAGCATTTTGATGCCCACCGAAGTCAGCTAGAAATTTCGCTTCGCCTATTACATATTGCTTATTGAATCTGCCTACAAAATCAAGCCCCTTATTGTGATTATAGCCTAATTCTTCTTTTGCAAAATCCATCATCGATTTGTCGCTCCCATCCAAAATTGCATCTTTATTGTTTGAAAGAAATGTATTCAAGTCAACAGGATTAATTCCTAGAGATTTCTTCCTTAGCCATTCTCGAAACATAGGCCCAATTTGTCGATTGGTTTCTTTTGGTTCGCTACACCGTTCATATAGCTTGTCAAGCCCCATTTCATAAATTCTACCACAAATACGATTTATTGTTCTAGGGTTTCTATCAATAGCTGTTTTGTCTCTTTTCAGGTAGGCAATGTAGCTGTCTTTTATAGGAAATAAATCAAGTTTCAATAATTCTTTGATAAGAATGTCATTGTCTTGCTTTTTAAATGCCTTTTCCACTCCCGACCAAATCAATTCGTTAACTTCTCGCATCCCTTCAGGGATTGTAGGGTATACTTGAAAAAGGTCATCAAGGTACGACCTTTGGTTAGCATATTCAATACTCAAATTAATCCACTTATTCATATCAATTAGTTTTTAGCAAAGTTATTACTTTTTACTCATATTATCAATGCCAGTCTGTCTCTCTTCTTGCGCCCAACTTACCTGTGGCGTGTACTTCTCTTTTTTCTGAAAACAATTCACTATTTTTGTAGGCTTTTGAAGAATTTAGGGTTAGAGGTGGCACCCTAATCTCTAATCCCTAACTTCTAATCTCTAATTTCACTCCCCCAACAATGGATTTTCTTTCAGGTTTAAATACAGTACAGCGCGAGGCGGTAGAAAATTTTGAAGGGCCTTCGCTCGTTATTGCGGGCGCGGGCTCGGGCAAAACGCGCGTGCTCACCTACCGCATTGCCAACATGCTGGCGCACGGCGTGAAGCCGTGGAGCGTGCTGGCGCTTACCTTTACCAACAAGGCCGCCAAGGAAATGAAGGAGCGCATTGCTAAGGTCGTAGGCGGCGAGCGCTCGCAGGCGCTGTGGATGGGTACTTTTCACTCCATCTTTGCAAAAATTTTGCGCATGGAGGCCGACAAAATCGAATTTACCAGTTCCTTTACCATATACGACACCACCGACAGCCGCAACCTCATCCGCGCCATCCTCAAGGAGCTCAACATTGCCGAGGAGCAGTACAAAGTCAACGATGTGCACAGCCGCATTTCGATGGCAAAAAACAACCTGATGACGCCGCAGGCCTACGCCGCCAGCGGCGCCATTGCCGAGAACGATGCACGCGCCCGCAAGCCCCGCATCGCCGAGATTTACTCGGCCTACGCGCGCCGCTGCAAAAGCGCCAACGCCATGGATTTTGACGACCTGCTGCTGTACACCAACATCCTTTTCCGCGACTACCCCGAGGTGCTCGACAAGTACCGCGCCAAGTTCAGGTACGTGCTGGTGGACGAGTACCAGGATACCAACTACGCGCAGTACTTAATCATAAAAAAGCTGACGGAACAGCACCGCAACCTGTGCGTGGTGGGCGATGACGCGCAAAGCATTTACTCGTTCCGCGGCGCGAAGATTGAAAATATTCTCAACTTCAAAAAAGACTTTCCGGAAGCTAAAACCTTTAAGCTGGAGCAGAACTACCGCTCCACGCAGAACATTGTAGATGCCGCCAACAGCGTAATCCGCCACAACGAGAACCAGCTGAAGAAAAAGTGCTTTTCCGAGGGCGACGAGGGCGAAAAAGTCAGCGTCATTCCCTCGTTTACCGACCAGGAGGAAGGCCTGCGGGTGGTGGGCGACATCAGCGACCGCATCTACTCGGAGCAGGCGCAGTACAGCGATTTTGCCATACTGTACCGCACCAATGCGCAGTCGCGTATTTTTGAGGATGCGCTGCGCCGCAAAAGTATTCCCTACCGCATTTTCGGCGGCATGTCATTCTACCAGCGCAAGGAAATCAAGGACCTGCTGGCCTACCTGCGCCTGCTCGTCAACCACAACGACGACGAGGCTTTCAAGCGCATTGTCAACTACCCCAAGCGCGGCATCGGCGACACCACCGTGGAGCGCGTTGAGCAGGCGGCTTCGGCCAATAACCTGAGCATGTGGGACGCCATTCTGAGCCTCACGCCCGAGCAGGCCGACCTGCGCGGCGCCTCGTACAACAAGGTAAGCCAGTTTATCGTTATGATCGACACCATGGCGCAGCAGCTCGCCAGCACAAGCGCCTACGATGTGGCGTACAGCGTGGCGCAGCAGTCGGGCATGCTGGCCGAGCTCCGCGCCGAGAAAACAATTGAGGGCATTGCCAAGCTGGAGAACCTGGAGGAGCTGCTCAACGGCATAAAGGAGTTTTGCGAAAACTACTTGGAGGAAAACGGCGAGCAGCCGCCGCTGGCGCAATATCTCGAAAATGTTTCGCTGCTTACCGATGCCGACAAGGAGAAACCCGAGGAGCGCAACACCGTTTCGCTGATGACCGTACACTCGGCCAAGGGGCTGGAGTACAGCTACGTTTACATTGTGGGCTTAGAGGAAAATTTATTCCCCGGGCAAATGGCCGCCATGTCGAACACGGAGCTGGAGGAGGAGCGCCGCCTGATGTACGTGGCCATGACGCGCGCCAAGCACAAGCTCACCCTATCATTTGCGCAAACCCGCATGCGCTGGGGCAACCTGCAGAGCAACGCCCCCAGCCGCTTCATCAAGGAGGTCGATCCGCAGCACATCGACCTGCCCGGCGGCGAGCGCGATGAGGAGTCGTACTCGCAAGACCCCGATGACTACGACATGCCGCAGCAACGCAGCAACGCATTTGTTCAAAAGCCAAAGTTCAGGCAGGAGGAACCCACGCCGCCAAAGCGGTTGACAAAGCTGCCGCAGCGCATGGCGCAAAGCTTTACCGCCAGCAGCGCGGGCGATATCGCCCCGGGCGTAACGGTGGAGCACGAGCGCTTCGGGCAGGGCGTGGTGCAGGAGGTGGAGGATGTTGGCGGCGACACCAAGGTTACCGTGCTCTTTACCTTAGCCGGAAAAAAGAACCTGCTGCTGAAGTATGCAAAGCTGATGGTGGTGAAGTAGAAGCCCCACCCGCAAACTCTCCGCTTTTTATCCATGCAGCTTAAACCTGCGAGCATAAAAAAGCCGAGGTCGGAACCTCGGCTTAACACAGATTGCGGGTCAAGCCCGCAATGACAAGCTTGATTAAAGTGCGAGCGCTCGGACAAGATTCCGACCTCGACTTAACTGCCTGCTGCAAACTGCTACTGCCAACTCTTTTAGTAACAACCCACGCCAGCCCACGCTGCCTATTGCCGACTGCAAACTGCACACTTTACCCCCTGCTCCACTCCGCGCCCTCCTTGGTGTCCTTAACCGTAATGCCCAGCGATTGCAGCTGGTTGCGAATGGCATCCGAGGTAGCAAAGTCTTTATTCGCCTTGGCCTGCTTGCGCAAATCCAGCAGCAGGTTCATCAGCCCGCCCGTCAAATCATCATCACCTGCGGCGGCTTGCGCTTCATCTTTTATTCCTAAAATATCGTTGACTACGGTAGCGAAATCCGCTTTCAACCTTTCAATATCAGCAGCGGTCAGGCTCTCCGTTCCGGCTTTTACCGAGTTGATATTTTTAATCCACTCCGACAGCGCTGCCAGCACCATTGCCGTGTTCAAATCATCGTCCAGCGCGGCCTTGCTGTCGGCCATCAGCTTCGACACCTCTAAGCTTGACTTATCCGAAGGCTTGAGCTGCGACAGCGTTTGCTGAGCCGCGAGCAAGCGCTGCAAGCCCTTTTCGGCCGCCTGCAGGGCCTCGTTGCTGAAGTCGAGCGTGCTGCGATAGTGCGCCTGCAGTATGAAAAAGCGAATGGTCATGGGGCTATAGGCTTGTACCAGCAGCTCGTGCGTACCCGTAAACAGTTCCTCCAGCGTAATGAAGTTACCCAGCGATTTGCCCATCTTCTGCCCATTGATGGTAATCATGTTGTTGTGCATCCACAGCCTGGCGGCATCGTGCCCGCAGGCGGCAACGCTCTGCGCAATTTCGCACTCGTGGTGCGGGAACATCAGGTCCATTCCGCCGCCGTGAATATCGAAGGTTTCGCCCAAATATTTTGTACTCATGGCCGAGCACTCCAAGTGCCAACCGGGGAATCCTCCCAAAGAGTTCAAACCCTTTTTATAGCCCGCCTTTCTCGTTGGAACTTTCTTAAAATTAGCAGGCCACCTCATTATATGCTCTGGGGAGGCATATTTCCATAGCGCAAAATCAAACGAGTTGCGTTTATCACTCTGCCCATCAAGTTCACGCGTATTTGTCATAAGATCATCAAGCACCCTGCCTGAAAGTTTTCCATAAGAATACTTTTTATTGTAACTTTCCACATCAAAATAAATAGAGCCCTTGCTTTGGTATGCAAACCCACCATCTATAATTTGCTGGATCAGCTCAACTTGCTCAATGATGTGGCCGCTGGCGTGCGGCTCAATGCTTGGCGGCAGCACGTTGAGCGAGCGCATGGCGTCGTGGTAGCGGTTAATGTAGTGCTGCGCCACCTCCATGGGCTCCAGATTTTCTACGCGCGCTTTTTTGGCAATTTTATCCTCCCCGGCATCGGCATCATTTTCCAGGTGGCCAACATCGGTAATGTTCCGTACGTAGCGAACTTTGTAGCCGAGCTGCTTTAAATAACGAAACAGTAAATCGAAGGTAATGGCCGGGCGGGCATGGCCCAAATGCGGATCGCCATACACCGTAGGGCCGCACACGTACAAGCCCACATGCGGCGCGTGCAGCGGTTCGAAGGTTTCTTTTTTACGCGAAAGCGTGTTGTAGAGTTGAAGTGCAGTTGCCATCACAAAATGCTATTAACAAAGGCTGTCATTGCGGGCTTGACCCGCAATCTCATGCCCTTTTTTAGTTTCTATATCTGGAGATTGCGGGTCAAGCCCGCAATGACAATTAGTCGCAAAGATAGCACAAAAAAGGCTTTCTCTTGCGTAAAGAAAAAGCCTTAACAATGAATCCGTCATTGCGAGCGAAGCGAAGCAATCTCACAATCAGGGCATGAGATTGCTTCGTCGTTCCCTGCCCGTCCGGTCAGGCGGGCTCCTCGCAATGACGTGGGTAGGTTACTTCAGCTTAAACTCCTTCTTAATATCGCCCACCATATCCAACTTTTCCCAGGCAAAGAATTCCACCTCCTTGCTTGTCTTCTTTCCTCCAATCAAAAAGTCCACCTTGCGCTTGAAGGGCTTGCGGCCAAAGTGGCCGTACGATGCCGTTTCCTCGAAAATGGGGTTGAGCAGGCCGAAGCGCTTTACAATGGCGTAGGGACGCATATCGAAAAGTTTTTCCACCTTTTGGGCAATTTCGCCGTCGGTCATTTTCACCTTTGCCGTGCCGTAGGTGTTTACGTACAGCCCTACAGGCTTTGCCACGCCAATGGCGTAGGCGGCCTGCACCAGCACCTGCTCGGCCAAGCCTGCCGCTACCATATTTTTGGCAATGTGGCGCGCGGCGTAAGCGGCCGAGCGGTCAACCTTGCTGCTGTCCTTGCCCGAGAAGGCGCCGCCGCCGTGCGCACCCCAACCGCCGTAGGTATCTACAATAATCTTACGACCGGTCAAACCAGTGTCACCGTGCGGACCGCCGATTACGAACTTGCCCGTGGGGTTAACGTGCAGAATATATTTTTTGTCAAATAATTTTTCAACGCTCTTGCCCATTTTTTTGATGGTGCGCGGAATAAGAATATTTTGTACATCATCTTTTATTTTCTTGAGCATCACATCATCCTTGGCAAAATCGTCGTGCTGTGTTGATACCACAATAGTGTGTACACGCAAAGGTTTGTTAGTTTTGTCATCGTACTCAATGGTAACCTGGCTTTTGCTGTCGGGGCGCAGGTACTTCATTACCTTACCCTCGCGACGAATGGCGGCCAGCTCCACCAGCAGCTCGTGCGCAATGGTGAGCGTGAGCGGCATCAGTTCCTTGGTTTCGTTGCAGGCGTAGCCAAACATAATACCCTGGTCGCCGGCGCCCTGCTCTTCGGCTTTTTTGCGCACCACGCCCTGGTTAATATCGGGCGACTGGGCGTGAATGGTCGAGATTACACCGCACGAATTTGCTTCGAACATGTACTCTCCCTTGTTGTAACCAATGCGGTCGATTACGCGGCGGGCGGTTTCCTGCACGTCCACGTAGGCGTTGGTGTTGACCTCGCCGCTGAGCACGCACAGCCCTGTGGTAACCAGCGTTTCGCACGCTACCTTTGAGGTGGGGTCTTGCTTCAGGAACGCGTCAACCAACGCGTCCGAAATTTGGTCGGCAACCTTATCGGGGTGCCCTTCGGAAACGGATTCCGATGTAAAGAAATAAGCCATGATATCAATTAAAAATTAAGAATTAAAAATGAGAATTAAGAATGATAAAAACAACCAGTTTACGGACAAAAGACAGCAGAGCTGAAAGAGCAGCGACAAGTCTTTGCTCTTTTCGTCTTTACTCCTTGTTCTTACACGAAAAAATTACGGAAACGATAGACAGAAAGGTCAACGGGTTTAGCATTTTTTTCTGTGGTTGCAATCGTTTCAAATTTTTCCACGTATGTCAGGGCGCAAAGATAAGGGCTAAATGGGGAATAACTACCAAGTATGCGTTAAAATCAATTAAAAACAATGCAAACCTCTCCCCTTTCCCCTCTCCACAGGAGAGGAGAATCTGGCCCGAGGTCCTCCTACTCCCCCCAGCTGTACCCATCAACCTCCACCCCCGCCAGGGAGAGCGCGCGGTTCACAACGGTCATGGCCAAGTCTTCAACGCCGGCAGGCCTGCTGTAGAACGAGGGGCTTGCGGGGCAAATAATTCCTCCGGCCTCGGTTACGGCGGCCATGTTGCGCAGGTGGATGAGGCTGTAGGGCGTTTCGCGCGCCACTAAAATCAATTTTCTCCGCTCCTTGAGCATCACATCGGCGGCGCGGCAAATGAGCGAGTCGGCCACGCCGGCGGCCACGCGCGCCAGCGTACCCATGCTGCAGGGCGCCACAATCATGGCGTGGTAACCGGACGAGCCCGAGGCAAAGGGCGCGGCAAACGATTGGTTATCGTAAATCTTCACGGGCATTTTTTGCAGGCCGGCAAGCGCGTCTTCGCCCAGCTCGTAGGTAAAAACCTCGCGCCCGCTATCGGAGAAAACAAGGGCTACACTGCTTACCCGTCCGGGCAATGCGCACAACTTTTCCAGCAACAGCTTTGCGTACAGCGCGCCGCTTGCACCCGTTACGGCAACTATGATGTTCATTTGGCAGAATTCTTTTCATCAAAGGTACAAAAACATCGCACATGATGGCAATAGCATAACCGTTGTCATTGCGGGCTTGACCCGCAATCTCCCGCCAAAAAGACTCTTCGATTAGGAGATCCCGAATCAAGTTCGGGATGACAGATAAAAATGAGATTGCGGGTCAAAGTTTATCCCGACTTGGCGGGACCCGCAATGACATGGGAAAATATGAGAATCGCTCCCATATTTTTCGTACCTTTGTAGTTATTTTTCAAAAAAACGGATGAGGTTTTTTTCCAATATAGGCAGCTACATTTTGCTCATGGCGCGCGTGTTTGCCAAACCGCAGCGGTGGCGCATCTTCTACAATCAAATCGTGAACGAGATGATGAACCTCGGCATGAGCTCGCTGCCCATAGTGTCCATCGTATCGGTTTTTGTGGGCGCGGTAATTGCCATACAAACGGCGTACAACATGCAAAACGCGCCTACCTACATGATAGGCCTGGCCACGCGCGACTCGCTCATCCTGGAGTTTTGCTCCACCATGATTGCGCTGATTTTGTCGGGAAAAGTAGGCTCCAACATTGCCTCGCAGCTGGGCAGCATGCGCATTACCGAGCAGGTGGACGCGCTGGAACTCATGGGCGTTAACTCGGCCAACTACCTTATTTGCCCCAAAATTATTGCCATGGTAACGCTGGCGCCCTTCATCACCATTTTCAGCATCGCGCTCGGCATTTCCGGCGGCCTCGTGGGCATGGCCCTTACCGACTACCTTACGGTGGATCAGTACATCGAAGGAATTCAGCAGGATTTTACGCCCTACTACGTTACCTACTCCATCATCAAGTCCATGGTGTTTGCCTTTATCATTACCACCATTTCGGCCTTCTGGGGATACTCGGTAAACCACGGCACGCTTGAGGTTGGCCGCAACAGCACGAGGGCGGTGGTGTCGAGCTGCATCTGTATTTTGGTTTTTAACTTATTGCTCACGGAGCTTTTATTATAGCTGTCATTGCGGGCTTGACCCGCAATCTCCTCACAAAGGTGTTCCTAATCGGGAGATTGCGGGTCAAGCCCGCAATGACAATGAGAAAAATGATTACCGCAAAAAACATAAGTAAATCCTTCAACGGAAAGAAGGTGCTGGACAACATTTCGGCCGAGTTTGAGGAGGGGAAAACCAACCTCATTATCGGGCAGAGCGGTTCGGGCAAAACCGTTTTTCTGAAATGCCTCGTAGGCCTGCACCAGGTCGATAGCGGTGAGGTGTGGTTCCGCGATGTGGAGTACACCGCGCTGGCCCGCCGGCAGCGGAGCGAGGTGCGGCAGCAAATCGGCATGCTGTTTCAGGGCGGCGCGCTCTTTGACTTTGCCACGGTGGAGGAGAACGTAATGTTTCCGCTTACCATGTTTTCGGGCATGAGCAAGAGGGAGCAGCGCGAGCGTACCCTCTTCTGCCTCAAGCGCGTTAACCTGCTCAGCGCGCGCAAGCTCTTCCCCTCGGAGATAAGCGGCGGCATGCAAAAGCGCGTGGCCATTGCCCGCGCCATAGCCCTCAACCCAAGGTACCTGTTTTGCGATGAGCCCAACTCCGGCCTCGACCCCAAGACCTCCATTCTCATCGATGCGCTCATTAAGGAAATTACCGAGGAGTACAACATTACCACCATCATCAACACGCACGACATGAACTCGGTAATGGAAATCGGCGACAAGGTAATATTTCTGCACCAGGGCAAAAAGTGGTGGGAAGGCAGCAAGCACGATATCCTCGACGCGCACAACGAGGAGCTCAACGAGTTTGTTTTTGCCAACAGCTTAGCGAAAAAGGCAAGGGGGTTGATGTAGACTATTCCCTAAAAAAACATAACAGATTGCGCATGCGAGCGGTGTCATTGCTTCGTCCCCGATTTATCGGGGCAGGCTGTTCGTCCTCGCAATGACGACGCTTGATTCATCGCCGCACTCCTCCAGCAGCTCCCGCATTGTTTTCTTTAAAACCGGATGTACAAAACCGGGTGCTATTTCGGCCAACGGCATCAAGGTAAATCTACGCAGGTGCAGGCGCGGATGGGGAACCGTAAGCGCCGGCGTGCTGATAATTTCGTTTCCGTAAAAAAGGATATCCACGTCCATGGTGCGGGAGGTGTAGCCTAAGCTTGCCGTGCGCAAGCGCCCCAACTTCTCCTCCACCGCCTGCGTTTTTTGTAGCAGCTCCTGCGGCGGCAAAGCTGTTTTTATTTGCAAAACCTGATTCAAAAAATGCTGCCCGGCGCTAAAGCCCCATGGCCCGGATTCATAAACCGAAGATTTTATAACAATATCAATATCATGACATTGCAACAATTCAACTGCTTGGCTAAGCAGCTGCAAGCGGTTGCCTTGGTTGGAGCCGAGTAGAAGAAAAACCTGCTGCATTACTGCGCTACAAACTTATAGGTTATGGTGCCCTGCTGGTTGCCCGGCTGCTCTGCAACCGAGAAGCGAGATTGCCGCGCAGCATGCTTAGCCGCTTCGTGCAGGCACTCGTCGGCCGCCGATTGGGCAGCGTTGATACCGGCCGAAACCACGTTGCCGCGCTGGCCCACGGTAATGCTTACCACCACCACGCCACCCGTTTCGCACAGGTACACGGGCACAGGCAAACTATACGCCCTACGCCCCTCCAGCTTGTACGACATTACCGATGGGCCGGTGTACTGCTCTTTTTTTGCCTGCTTTTTTACCTCTGGCGGCAAAATCGGTTCGTCTCCCCGCTCCAGCATTTTTCGGGTTTCCTCTATTTTCTTTTGCAGCGCATCGTTTTCGCTGAGCACGCTGCTGTTGGCGCTACCCGGCTCATCATTACCTGCTCCTGTGCTGGTGCGGCTGCCTGTGGCGTCCACCCAGTCCTCGTTTACGGCAGCGTTGCGCAGCTGGGTGCGCGTTTGGTTCAGCATTTGGTTTACCTGCTCCTCCAGGCGCTGCTTTTCGGTCTTCAGCTCCTCCGCTACTTTTTCGGGTTCCTCACGCGCATAGCTAATCTCCACTTCGATGCCGGGCGGATCCCCCATTACTGCCTTGAGCTGCATGGTAACAAAGAGCACAGCCAGCAGCAGGTGAAAGATTATGGTTACATAAATTCCTTCCTGGTGCTTAACAATCGCCTTTTCTAGGCGGCTCAGCGTATGTTGCAGGTGTAGCGGCATTGGCTTTTTGTATACACAAATGTACAAAAAAAGCTGCCCTTGATGGGCAGCTTTTAATACTCTTTACCGTAGGTAGGGTTTACTTAATGGCCTTTTTGGCAGCCTTGGCCTCTTTCCTCCTCAGCACATCGTACGCCAGCGAGGTGGCAATAAAGGTTGAAGAGTAGGTACCGAAGAGCACACCCACCATCATGGCAAAGGTAAAGCCTTGAATGGTTTCGCCGCCGAACAGGAAGATCATCAGCACCACAAGGAACGTAGTACCGCAGGTGTTGATGGTACGCACCAGGCAGGTGTTAATAGCGTTGTTGATGTTATCCTTGAGGCTGGTCTTGGGGTGAAGCGCTATGTTTTCGCGGATACGGTCAAAGATAATAACCGTGTCGTTGATGGAGTAACCGATAATGGTAAGCAGCGCCGCAATGAACGTTTGGTCAACGTCCATTGTCCAGGGCACCAGCCCCGAAATGGCCGAGAACAGGAAGATAACCACCAGCGCATCGTGCGCCTGCGAAACGGCAGCACCCATACCCCACTCCCACTTTCTGAATCGAATAGCGATGTAGATAAACATGGCTATAACGGCCAGCAACACGGCAATTACCGCATCGCGCTTAATGTCATCGGCCACGGTAGGCCCTACCTTCTCTGAGCTGATAATACCATTCGGATTTTCGAGCGTTGAAATAAACTCGGGGAAGGTCATGTCCTGCACGTAAAGCGGCTTGAGGGCGTTAAACAGCATTACCTCAACCAGGCTGTCGGCCGTGGTTGACTGGTCGGCAATTAGGTAGTCGGTGGTAATTTTGAGCTGCGCTCCCGAAGAGCCAAATGTTTTTACCTCAACAGAAGCTCCCTTAATATCGGCAATTTGCTTACGCACCTCAGCGCGCGCATCCTCAGCCGAAACCTTTTGGTCAAAGCGTACCGTGTAGGTGCGGCCTCCGGCAAAGTCAACGCCGTAGCTCATGCCCCGTACACCAAGCGATATGCAACCCAAAATGGTAATGGCAATGGAGAATATGTAGCCGTACTTGCGCAAGCCTATGAAGTCGATATGTACGTTGCGTAGCCAGTTGCGCGTAACCTTATTGTCAAAAGTAATGTTCTTATTCCTATCCAAAAGGGCAAGGAAAATAAGCCTTGAAATAAAGATGGCGCAGAACATAGAGGTAAGGATACCGATAATCAACGTGGTGGCGAATCCTTGTACGGGACCCGAGCCGAAGAAGAAGAGCATGATACCCGTAATAATGGTGGTTACGTTACCGTCGATAATGGCGGAGTAGGCGTTTTTGTAGCCATCGGATATGGCTAAGCGCAAGCCTTTGCCCGCCCGCATTTCCTCCTTCACACGCTCGTAAATAATAACGTTGGCGTCGATGGCCATACCCATGGTAAGCACAATACCGGCAATACCCGGCAGCGTAAGCACCGCCCTCAGCGAGGCCAGCACACCAATAAGTATAAACATGTTGGCCAGCAGCGCAATGTTAGCTACCCAACCCGCCTTGTTGTAGAATAAGCCCATGAACAGCAGCACCATAATAAAGGCTACCACAAACGAGGTAAAGCCTGAGTTGATGGACTCCTGACCGAGCGATGGACCTACTACCGCCTCCTGAATAATGCGTGCCGGCGTGGGCATCTTACCCGATTTAAGCACGTTGGCCAAGTCATCGGCCTCCTCAGGCGTAAAGTTTCCGGTAATGGACGATTGGCCGCCCTTGATTTCGCCATTTACGCGAGGGTATGAATATACGTAACCATCGAGCACAATGGCTATGCTCTTACCGATATTGTCGGCGGTAAGGCGCGCCCACACTTTGGCACCCTCGGCATTCATCGACATCGACACATCGGCGTAGGCGCTGGTGCCGCTAAAGCCCTTGTGCGCATCAACTACCACGCTGCCATCAAGCGGAGCCTTTCCGTCGCGCGTGTTGGCCTTAATGGCCACCAGCTCGTAGTACGACGACCCATCCTGAATAGGCTTGATGGACCACATGAAGCGCACGTCGCGGGGGAAGAGCGAGCGCACCTGCGCCAGCTCCAGCCAGCGGCGGATTTTGCTGGTATCGCGGTAGTGGGCAATACCCACGCGCGCACCCGGAGCGGGTTGTCCGGTGCTTTGGTCCACCGAGGGCATGAGCAGGTGGAACAGGGGATTGTTCTTTGCAAAATCAACCTCTTGGGAGTTCGCAGCAGAATCGGTTGAGGTGCCCTCTATTTGCGACAGCAAGGTATTTACACCACCCTGCTTAGCCGAGTCGGCAGCAACGCTGCCGGCGCTCGCTTCAGCCTTGGCAGGTGCTACGCTACCCTGTGAATCAACGTACTCTTTTATCTGCTTGTTGGCCTCGGCCAGCGCGTTAAAGAGCTCTGCGTTTTCGTAGGTTTCCCAAAACTCAAGGTTGGCGGTTCCCTGCAGGAGTTTGCGCACGCGCTCGGGGTCTTTCACCCCCGGCAGCTCCACCAGTATGCGCCCCGTATTGCCCAGGCGCTGCAGGTTGGGTTGCGTTACGCCAAAGCGGTCGATACGGCTACGGAGCACGTTGAACGAGTTGGCCACAGCGGCGTCGGCCTGGCTGCGAATAATTTTTATTACATCATCGTCGCTGGTACCGGCGTTGATTTTATCGCGCATTTCGTAGGTGCCGAAGATCCGGCTGAGCTTATCGCCCGGCGCCACCTCCTTAAAGGCTTTGGCAAACAGGGTAACGAAATCGTCCTGGCTGTTGGCCTGATTTTTTTGCGCCAGCGCCATGGTCTTCTGGAAGGCCT
Source organism: Bacteroidales bacterium (assembly GCA_031549685.1). Lineage (GTDB taxonomy): Bacteria > Bacteroidota > Bacteroidia > Bacteroidales > UBA932 > JAITMY01. Next base: position 65,280 of record JAVBPG010000018.1, read on the forward strand.
CGTCGCTGCTGTTGTTGGCCATGGCGCGTATAATATCGGGTACCGATATTTCCAGCATCACGTTCATACCGCCCTTGAGGTCAAGGCCAAGGTTTATTTCCTTGTCCTTACACTCTTTGTAGGTAAACTTGGCCACGCCCATGTTGTACACCACCTCCGACGACATGGAGTCGAGGTAGGCAGCCTCCTTGGCGGGGTTAAGGTTTCCGTTTTCATCGGTGGCGTAGGCCTCGGCCTTTTGGCCCACGCGGTAGGTAACGAGCGTAAACGACAGCTCAAACAGGCATACCAACCCGAGCGCAATGGCTAAAAATCTGATAGCTCCTTTTCCTTGCATTTTATTTATAGGTTTGATTTATGAATATTGGCTCAAAATTTTTAAGGTTGCAAATTTAAGCTTTTTTATTGAAACAAACGCCTGCAAGGGGTAAAAAGACGGAATTTCGTTGTTTGCCCATCTTTTTTTACAAAAAAACACACGAGGTATTGCACAATTCAAAAACAGGAGCTACCTTTGTATCCGCTTTAAGAAAAGCAACAAAACACACATTCCTCAATAGCTCAGTTGGTTAGAGCACATGACTGTTAATCATGGGGTCCCAGGTTCAAGTCCTGGTTGAGGAGCCAAAAAAGCCAGCCTAATCAAGGCTGGCTTTCTTTATTCTGGGCATCACTACCAAGAGGGCTACGATTTAGACAGGATTGACACGATGTATTTCATGTAAATCTTGTCAATCCTGTCATAAGAAGTAGCATAAAAATTGCAGGTGCAATCTCCTACTTAGCCGGCAAGGGCTCGGCCTTGTAGCCCAGCTTTTCGATGGCCTTTTGGAGCTTTTCCACCGTTGTTTTCTTGGCGTTGTACCTTACGTAAACCGTTTTGTCGGCAAGGTTTACCTTCATATCCTCCACGCCTTTTGCAAAGGGGATACTCTTTTCCAGCTTTGCCTTGCAGCCCTGGCAGTCGATGCTGGTTTTAAAAGTTACCTCAGCCTCGTTGGGTTTCAATTCGGCTTTTGCAACGCTTGCGCAAAATATAATGCTTAGCGCGATGAGAAGTGATTTTAATGTTTTCATAATTTAGTGATGAGTAGTTAGTGATTAGTGATTAGAAATTAGGGGTAAGGGGATTTTATCACTTTTGCTTTTCATCGCTTCAGGCAAGCCTTACCCTTTTATCTTTTATCTTTTTATCCTTTATTTCTTACAGCGTCCAGCGCAGGCCAAGGTATATTTTGCGGCCCATGAGCGGCCCCCAAACCACGCTGGCGTTGAAATCCTCGCTCGCAGGATTGGCGGCAGAAATAATAGGATTGTCCTGCATGTAGTTGGCGATATTTTCGCAGCCCACGTAAACATCCAGGCCCTTGAAGCGCTTTGTTACCTGCGCAAAAAACATGGGGTAAACGGGCGAATACTCTCCTTCTACGCCATGCACGTAGGTGCTGCTAGGCAGGCGGCTTTGGCCGTTGAGCTGCGCCGTGGCGTCGAACATCCACCGGTTGAACTTGGTGGCGTACGACAGGCTGAGCAGGCCCTTGAAGTTATCCACCAAGGGCTTGCGCACAAAGCCCATTTCGCGGAGGTCAACCCTGGTATCGCTGTAGCGGAAGGTGGCAAAAATGTTGAAGCGCGTAAAGGGCTCCACGTTCACATCCACCTGGTAGTTGTTGGCGTACGACGTACCATCGAGGTTGTAAATCAGAATCTGGTTATTGCTTACCTCCTGGTCCACGATGAGCTGGTTGGCAAACTGCGTGCGAAAAACATCCAGGCTAACCGAGGCTTTTTCCACCTCATCAACCCTGATGTACTTGGTAAGGCTCAGGCCATACGTCCAGGCGTCCTCCATTTTGGGCTTCTCCAGCGCCACAATATCGCGCTGGTTGGCCATTACCCAAATGTTATCGGTAATGACGTTGGGCGAGCGCATGCCGCGACCTGCCGAGGCGCGCGCTATGAGCGTTTCGGTAATGTTGTACTTGAGGTGGGCGCGCGGCGTAACCAGCGTTCCGTACAAATTATTTTGGTCGAGGCGCAGCCCGGCAATGGCGCTGAATTTTTTGTCGAGATGAAAAGTGTACTCGCCAAACACACCGCCCACGTACTCGTTTTCGTGCAGCAAAAAGTTTTTGTTTTGCACCAGCCTGCCGCCAAAGGTGTAGTCCTCGTCGTACACATCGGCGCGGACGCCCAGCCCGAAGGTAGCGCTGTGCAGCTCGCCAAAGCCCAGCTGCACCAGGCCGTTTACGTAGGCCGAGTGCTCCGTTCCGTTGTAGGTTTTTTGGCCAAAGAAGGAGCGCTGCTCGTGCAGCGTGTAGTCGGCCACCAGCGCCACGCTGTTGCCCGGGTGGCTGCCGAAGGGCACGCCCAGCTTGGCGTAGGCGTTGAAGTTGCGGTTGGTGGTGTAGCTGCCGTACTTGGTGGTGTCGCTGCGGTCGGCGCTGCGGTTGAACGAGAGCTGCCCGGCCTCGCGCTCCTCCCACAGGAAGCGTACTCCGGCGCGAAATTGTGCGCCGTTGTCGAAGCTGTACAGCCAGCGCGTGGCCACATTCCCCTGCAGGGTTTTGGGCACGTCGGCAAAGCCATCGCCGTTGTTGTCGTGCATTCTGGTGTCGGACGAAACATGCGCCAGCACGTTGCCGTTCAGCTTCTCGGTGGGGTGAAAGGCCGTTACCACGTTCAGCTCGCCCCGCAGTTCATTATCAAAGTAGGCGTTCACAAACAGCTTGTCCTCGCTCGTGGGCTTGCGGTACTCAAGGTTAATTTGCCCCGTCATACCATCATAACCATTTATAACAGAAGACGTTCCCTTGGAAACCTGAATTCCCTCGAGCCACATACCCGGCGTGTAGCCCAGCCCGTAGGTGGCCGAAAGGCCGCGCATTATCGGGCGGCTCTCGTCGAGCATTTGGGTGTAAATGCCGGCCAGGCCGAGCATGCGGATTTGCTTCGTCCCCGACACCGCATCGCTAAAGCCGACCGTAACCGTGGCGCTGTTTTCGAAGCTCTCAGCCAGGTTGCAGCAGGCCATTTTGCAGAGCCCTGCGTACGAAATTATTTCAGTGGTAATGGGGTTAATGCGGGAAATGGAGGTTCCTTTCTGGCGCGACTGAATGCGCACCTCTTCGAGCTGCTGCGGCTCCTCCCCGCCGCTTGTGTCGGCCGCAGCTTCGCTGGCCACCGCTACGCCCGCCCTCGTAAAGAAGAGCAGCATAGCCCATAAAAATAGCTTATACTTCATTTAAAATTTGGCTGATGTTACTATGAAATTTTTGTGTAATTTTTCTTGTCATTGCGCGCTTGACGCGGAATCTCCCAATAGGTAGGAGATTGCGGATCAAGTCCGCAATGACAAAGGCTCTTTTTTTTTCAAAAAGCCTTTACACAAAAATCATAACCTCAGCTGTCCAAAGGAAAAAATATCGGGCGATTGGGGGGAATGAACGAAGGAAGAATAAGCTATGCGTGAAGCATCTTCGCTTACGCATAAAGCATTGTCAAATAAAAAGTTAACAACAACGCTAAGGGTTGCTATTTTGCTCAACTTCAGCAAATGAGAAACTTCAAAGTTGCTTACGCTAAGCACCTGCGAGGAGGTTTGGCAGCACGAAGCTTCATCATCAAAAGAGGCAACCCCGTCGCCATGGTGGTGACACTCGGTCCCAGCGTCGTGGCCGTGCGAGCAGCAGCCTTGGTGATCGGCGGTAAGCGCCAGCTGTGCGGCGTGGTGGTTGTGCGAGCAGACAAACACATAAAAATGCGTACCCACTGCGCCGCAAATAACCAGCAGGCAGAGGGCAACCGTAGCAATATGTTTTACGATGCGTAGCATGTGAGGCGCAAAGATAGCACTTTTTGGGTCAAAAGTCAAGTCTTGCATTCGCCCCCATTTTTTAGTACCTTCGTGCTTGCAAAAAATCGAAGCATGAAATCCCGTCCGCTTACTGCCACTGAAAAAGGAATGATAATTACCATTGCGCTGCTGGGCTTAATAGTGGCGCTACGGTGGGGCTACATTCACCGGCGGGCAACAGACGGAATGAACTACCTGAAGCCGGATTCGACGGTTTTGCAAAATTCAAAGCAAAAAGCTACGGGCAGTATGCCCGACGAGCAGGAAGATTGCGGGTGCGATTAGATACTCAATTTGAGTAGATTAAGACAAGCCTCCCCAAGAGGCTGTCATCCCGCGCTACGACACGGGATCTCAGAATTAACGTGGCATCAACCCTTGGAAGATTGCGGGTCAAGCCCGCAATGACACAGCATAAATTGAGTAAGAAAAAAGTCATAGTAGGATTATCGGGGGGCGTGGACTCCAGCGTGGCCGCGTACCTGCTGCTGCAGCAGGGCTACGAGGTGGAGGCTATGTTTATGCAAAACTGGCACGATACCACCGGTACGCTGCACGGCGATTGCCCGTGGAAGGACGACCTGACCGTGGCCAAGCTGGTGGCCAAGCAGCTCGGCATCCCCTTCCACTTTATCGACCTGAGCGCCGACTACCGCAAAAAGGTGGTGGACTACATGTTTGCCGAGTACGAAAGGGGGCGCACGCCCAACCCCGATGTGCTGTGCAACCGAGAAATAAAGTTCGACGTTTTTTTGAAAGCCTGCGAAGATTTGGGTGCAGATTTTGTGGCTACAGGACACTACTGCCGCAAGGAAACCACTACGGTAAACGGCGTAGAGGTGCACCGCCTGCTGGCCGGCAGCGACCCCAACAAAGACCAAAGCTACTTCCTGTGCCAGCTCTCGCAGAAGCAGCTGGGCAGGGCGCTATTTCCCATAGGGCACCTGCTGAAGGCCGAGGTGCGCGAAATTGCGGCAAAGCTGAATTTACCTACCGCCGATAAAAAGGACTCGCAGGGAATTTGCTTCGTGGGCAAGGTGGACCTGCCCGTATTTTTGCAGCAGCAGCTCAAGGCAAAAAAGGGGGATATTGTGGAGCTGCCCAAGGATTATACTCCTTCCCGCGCCTCGTGTCATTCCGGCCTTGATAGCGATTGGCTGCCGCAATTAGCACAGCCCTACACCTTCTCCCCCGCCGACGGCAAGGTGGTGGGACAGCACAACGGTGCGCACTTTTTTACCGTAGGGCAGCGAAAAGGATTGGGCGTGGGCGGGCATGTGGAGTCGCTGTTTGTGGTGGCCACCGATGTAGAAAGTAACATTGTATATGTGGGCGAAGGGCATGAGCACGCCGCGCTGAACCGCCCTGCGCTTTTCATAAAAAAGGAGGAGGTGCACTGGGTGCGCCCCGACCTGCACATGAGCGCCGGCGAGGAGCGCAGCTACCTGGTGCGCATACGCTACCGCCAGCCGCTGCAAAAAGCAACATTATACTGCCGCAGGGAGGGCATTTACGTTGTATTTGACGAGCCTCAGCGCGGAATTACCCCCGGGCAGTTTGCCGCCTGGTACGATGGCGAGGAGCTGCTGGGCAGCGGGGTGATAAACCAGTAGGCGGTGCGGCTTGCCATGCCTAACTAGCCCGGCTGATGTAGCGGACAGGCCTGTTGAGGCTTACGGCACAGCCAATGGTATCCTGTTTATAACTTCTGTTTTTATTTTAACACCCGAACGGCTTTTTCGGTTGTATTTTTGTGTACCAAAAAACGATCAGCGATTTGCGACATTCGATATTCGACAAATCCGCAGCTTTTCGCATGGTCGCATATCGCACGTCCTAATTTGATTTTCTATGTTTGTCCACCTTCACGTTCACACCGAATACTCCATTCTCGACGGCGCCTCCAAAATTTCAAAGCTGGTGGATAAAGCCATCGGCGACGGCATGCCCGCGGTAGCCATTACCGACCACGGAAGCATGTTCGGCGTGAAGGAGTTTTTTGACTACGTAAAGAAAAAAAATGGCGGCTACGAGGATAAAATCAAGGCGCTGAAAAAGCAAGTAAAAGAGGCGGAGGAGAAGGGCGAGGATATTGCAGCGCTTACACAACAGCTGGCCGAAGAGGAGAAAAAATGCTTTAAGCCGATTATCGGCTGCGAGGTTTACGTGGCCTCGGGCAGCCGGCACGATAAAAAGGGCAAGGAGGATGCCAGCGGCGACCACCTTATTCTGCTCGCCAAAAACAAAACGGGCTACTACAACCTGGTGAAGCTGGTGTCGCTCGGCCACCTCGAGGGCTTTTACTACAAGCCGCGCATCGACAAGGAAATTCTGGAGCAGTACCACGAGGGCTTGATTGTTTCGTCGGCCTGCTTAGGCGGCGAAATTCCGCAGTACATCATGAAAAATGATGTAGAGAACGCCGAGAAAAGCATACTGTGGTTCAAAAATATTTTTGGCGACGACTACTACCTCGAGCTGCAGCGGCACAAAACCACCGACCCCACCGCCGAGCAGGAAACCTACCCCAAGCAGCAAATGGTAAACGCCAAGCTGCTGGAGCTAGGGCAGAAGTTGGGCGTAAAAGTTATTGCCACCAACGATGCGCACTTCCTCAACGAGAATGAGGCCATGGCGCACGACCGCTTGCTTTGCGTAAGCACCAATGCCGACGTGAACGACCCCAAGCGCATGCGCTACACGCGCCAGGAGTGGTTCAAGAGTACGGCCGAAATGCAGCAGCTGTTCTTCGACCTGCCCGAAGTGCTGAGCACCACGCTTGAGATTGCGAACAAGGTAGAAATATACGACATCAACAGCAAGCCCCTCATGCCCAAGTTTCCGCTACCCGAGGGCTTTGCCAGCGATGGCGACTACCTGCGCCACATTGCCTACCACGGTATCCCCGAAATGGGCGTGCCGGGCGCCCTGAAGCGCTACCCCGAAATAAGCGACGCCATAAAAGAGCGCATTGATTTTGAGCTCGACACCATGATAGGCATGGGCTTTCCGGGCTACTTCCTCATTGTGCAGGACTTTATTGCCGCCGCCCGCCAAATGGGCGTGTGGGTTGGCCCCGGGCGCGGCTCGGCGGCCGGCTCCGTGGTGGCGTACTGCCTCCGCATTACCGACATCGACCCGCTGAAGTACGATCTGCTGTTTGAGCGCTTCCTCAACCCCGACCGCATTTCCATGCCCGATATCGACATTGACTTTGACGATGAGGGCCGCGCCAAGGTGCTGCAGTACGTAACTGATAAGTACGGCAAGGAAAAGGTGGCGCACATTGTAACCTTCGGCACCATGGCCACCAAGTCGGCCATAAAGGATATTGCCCGCGTATCGCAGCTGCCACTGTCGGAGAGCATACGCTTAGCGGATTTGGTAGATAAGCTGCCGCGCGACGAAAAAGTTTCGGTAAAAAACGCCATAGAAAAGGTACCGGAGATGAGGGCCGCCGCCGAATCGTCCGACCCCATTATGCGCGACACGCTCAAGTACGCGCAAATGCTGGAGGGCACCGTGCGCAACACCGGCGTGCACGCCTGCGGCATCATTATTGGCGCCGACGATTTGACAAACGTAGTGCCCATCAGCACGGCCGACGATAAGGAAACGAAGGAGAAGCTGGCCGTAACGCAGTACGAGGGCACCAAGGTGGAGGACATCGGCCTGATTAAAATGGACTTCTTGGGGCTAAAAACCCTCTCCATTTTGAAGGAGGCCGTTGACAACATCAGGCAGAATCGCGGCATCGACATCGATATTGACGCCATTCCCATTGACGACAAGGCCACCTACGAGCTCTACAGCCGCGGCGATACCGTGGGCACGTTCCAGTTCGAAAGCGATGGCATGCGTAAGTACCTGCGCGAGCTGCAGCCCACGCAGTTTGAGGATTTGATTGCCATGAACGCCCTGTACCGCCCGGGCCCCATGCAGTACATCCCCGACTTTATTGACCGCAAGCACGGCCGCAAAAAAATTGAGTACGACATTCCCGTAATGGAGCAGTACCTCAAGGATACCTACGGCATTACGGTGTACCAGGAGCAGGTCATGCTGCTGTCGCGCCTGCTGGGCGGATTTACGCGCGGCCAAAGCGATGAGCTGCGTACGGCCATGGGTAAAAAAATCCGCGAGAAGCTGGATTCGCTCAAGCCGAAGTTTGTTGACGGCTGCAAAAAAAACGGTTACGATGAGAAGGTGGTCAACGATATATGGAAGGACTGGGAAGCCTTTGCCTCGTACGCCTTCAACAAGTCGCACGCCACCTGCTACTCGTGGGTGGCCTACCAAACGGCCTACCTCAAGGCCAACTACCCGGCCGAGTACATGGCCGGATTGCTCAGCTGCAACCTCAGCAACATCGACGAAATTTCGAAGTTCATGGACGAGAGCCGCCGGATGGGCATTGAGGTGCTGAGCCCCGACGTGAACGAAAGTAACCTTGCCTTTGCCGTCAACAAGCAGGGCAACGTGCGCTTTGGCCTGGGCGGCGTAAAGGGCGTGAGCCAAAACGCCGTGCTCAACATTGTGGACGAGCGCAGCAAGAACGGCCCCTTTAAGAGCATCTGCGACTTTGTGGAGCGCATCAACCTGCAAATGGCCAACAAAAAAACGCTGGAGGCGCTGGCCGGCTCGGGCGCCTTCGACGCCTTTGACATTCCGCGCGCCGCCTACTTCATCGAGGGCAAGGACGGCGCCACCTTTATTGAAATGCTGCTTCGCTACGGCACCCTTTTTCAGCAAAGCAAAAACTCGGCGCAGCAGTCGCTCTTCGGCGAAAGCAGCGGCATCAACGTGGTGCAGCGCCCCGAGCCACCCCACATTCCCGCCGAGCTGAGCAACCTCGAAATGCTCAAGCGCGAAAAGGAGCTCATCGGCATTTACCTCTCGGCGCACCCGCTCGACGAGTACAGGGTAATATCGCAGCACATGACCACGCACCCGCTCACCGACCTGCACGACCTGTGGCCGCTCGAAAACAAGAGCGTGGTGGTCATGGGCATGGTTACCAAGGCCGAGGAGAGGACCACCAAAACCGGCAACCTTTTTGGCAAAATGACGCTCGAGGACTACTCCGGCACGCACGAGATTGCCTTGTTCGGCAAGGACTACATCGACTACTCGAAGTACTTTAAGCCGGGCTGCTCGCTGCTCATCCGCGGCACGGTCAAGGAGCGCAACTACGGCTTCGGCAAGTCCGGCCAGGCCTCCGACAGGCCCAAGGAGTTGGAGCTGAAGGTCGGCAGCATAGCGCTGCTGAGCGACGTAAAGCAAAGCATCAAGGTGCTGACCCTTAACCTCAACATTGACGAGATTAGCGAGCGCATGCTGCGGGAGCTGCTCAGCATGGTGGAGCAAACGCCGGGCAAAACGCAGCTGCGCGTCAACATTACCGACAGCGACAACAACGTGCGCCTCGACCTCTTTTCGCGCAAGTTCAGTGTGGAGTTTACCAAGGATTTGGAAAATTTTCTTACCGGCAACGGTGTTGACTTTAAGGTTTCGTCGTAAGGTAAAAAATAGCTTCGGCCGCCGGCGGCAAGCTAAAAATAATTTTGTACCTTTGCGCGCTCAATCACGCTGACCTATGGTGTAATGGTAGCACAACAGTCTCTGGATCTGTTTGTCTTGGTTCGAATCCAGGTAGGTCAACAAATTCGCCTCGCAATCAATTGATTGTGAGGCGAATTTATTTTTACCCCTGCATCCGGTTTGGCTCCTGTGACGTCAGGGTTTTGCTTATCTTTGCACAATATAGGATTGCTTCTTTGAAATTCTGAGATAACTTTGAACAAATTTTCAAAGGTAAGCAATCCATCGTAAGCTATCGTTACCCTCCACCTCGGGTAATCGAATAAGCATTTGCCTATTCTTCATGCTGAGGTAAGCCGGAGAACCAAAGTAGAGGGTTTGCTTAATCATAAGATTTTCGGCTATGCTTCATAAACTCCATCTCGCTCAACATCAATGATTCCCCCCTCATAGCCGCACACGCCCATGCGTGGCGAGTTAACCACCTGCATGGCGGCATAGTCGGCAAAATCTTCGCATTTTTTAGCATGCTCTTCGGCGCACTTATCGCAAAACATGGACTCTTCTTCATAGGAGCATACCGTACACATTTGCGTTGCCGGAACTTTTTCACAGCTGCTGCACATAATTTTTAGCGGTTCGTTGCGCGATAGCAGCACAATCTTTTTGTCCGCCTTTGTTGGGTATTCCTCAACAACCGTAAGGGTAAGTGCTGTGGTGCTGCCAAAATCGTACTCATATTCAAGTGCTAATCCCTTATATAAAGCATCTTTTGCCTTTCGACTCATGGGAACTTCCCCATTTTGTTCCTCCATCAAATTTTCATACTCCTTAATTTTCCCTTTTGCCATCAGCTCCATTGCTTCAAAAGGATCCCACATGCCTCTGCCTTCATTTTTAGGATTTCTAAAAGCGCTCATGTGCCCGCAACACTCCAACCAAATGTCGCGCAGAAATTTGTCGATGGCTTTAAAGGTGGCCTCGCCGTCAATCCAAAGGCTTAAGAAGTAAGGTGTAGCGCCCCATCTTTTGTCGGTTTCTACTTTTACCAAAAATGATTTTCCCGATTTTCCTGTTGCAACCTTTTCTTTTAAATGTGTGGACAGGTGCCGGTTGATTCCTGCTTTGGCAAAGGTTTTTTCACAAAACAAGCATTTGCCTTCGGAGGTTAATTTTTCTTCTGACATAGTTTAAATCTCTGTTTGATAATAATTGTAGTAAATATCCGCTATTTCATCTGCAAACCCATAACCACAAACAGCTGCGTATTTGACACATTTTTCGCAACGCTTTTGGAAATCATTCAATAAATTATTTTTAGCAATAAAATTCAATGCAGCTTCAAAATTATTGACTGCACTGTTGTAGAATGCCTCGGACATATCGCCATAATTATAGGTAAATTCACATGCGGCCTCAGGTAGCGTGAGCATTACGTCTGCCAAAAATTCCGGTGACGTTTTTAGCGCCCTGAATTCTGCAATGGCTTTTTTCGCTACCGAGTATCGTAATCCGGCACTCATCGGATTTGCCACATTAAATTCGCTGAGAATAACCTTCTTATACTTTTCGGCTAAGTCCTTTTCGTTCGATGGATTCAGGTATAATTCATAAAATTCTTTCACGGATTTATTGTTGTCATACAAATCCAAAATCTGCTCGATTAGCTGCTCTTTTGTGAGTTTATTCAGCTCTTTTTTTACCGCTGCTTTTGACATATTAATATTCTCCTCCTGTTACAATTTGACCAATATGGTTAATTCGAACTTTGATAATATCTTGGATTGGTGGCAAACTTTGGACAAATCGATAAGTTATTTCTGATAACATTTTTTGATTCTTTAAAGTTTCGCCGGTTACCGCTTTTGTTTCTAAATGGTGATTAAATACATAGTTTTTCGTTGAAATCTTCTGCACCCTAAATAAAGGTTAAGTATTTCTTCAACCAATTGTCGAGCTTTTTCAGCGGTGAGCTTTTCGATGGGAGGGAAACATATTTTTTCGATTCCGAAAAGTTGCTCCATGGTACTTAAGGTACCGTACAAAAACTCCTCAGTGCCACGCATGCACTCCATGTCCTCGTCCAGCTCTAAGTAGGGTGGAGCGATTTTGATTCCTTGCGCCGCCTGTAAATCCCCAAGTAGCTGATCAACATATTTGTTCATTTTCCGATGTTGTTGTTTATGGTTTCAGCCATAAATTTAGAAATTTATATTCAATTCCTAATGCTTCCGGTACGCTTTTGCTCTTTGATTCAAGGCCAACAAAAAAAAATCCCCACAAGGGGGAACTTTGTGGGGATTTTTTTGTAAAGCAGCTGAATTTTAAGTTGAAATGCCATAGTCGCTATTTTTTATGGGAATTGCTAATTAAGTATAGATTTTACCATAAAGAAATCACGAGGATTTACAACAAAATAAAGACACAAACTTGTTAATCCATTTCACATTTTTGATAATCAACATGATGAAAAAAACTTCTATCGTCGTTTTATAGAC
>JAVBPG010000054.1:0-9750 GCA_031549685.1 Bacteroidales bacterium
AATCTCCTCCTTTAAATCCTGTTCAAATTAAACTAAGGATAAATGGCACTAAAAAATGCAATGAGTGCAACATGCTTACAATCATTAAAATACTTTTAGTGGTGGGATTGCGGATAATCATTTTTGGTATTGTTAAGTTAATATAGATTCCATGATTTACAGCACTTGATGGTTATGTTATCCTGAGCAAGGCGAAGGATCTCAAGTTCGCACAGGGCTTCATATTCACAACATGAGATTCTTCGCTTCGCTCAGAATGACAAGGGTTCGATTTTTATTAAAATCTACACCAAATTAACAATACCTCATTTTTTAATATGTATGTATTTTTGAAAATACAAAAAATGCGTAAAATGTATTTTTAATACTACAAAATGTAGTATATTTGCATATTCAAATATTCGTATAGTATGGAGAACTTACTGAAAATATACCGTACAAGGCTGGAGCAAACCAACTTTAACCATGTACGCTACCTCATGCCGCAGGTGTATTGGAGCGATAGGCTATACGCCATAGTGGGAGCGCGCGGTACGGGTAAAACTACGCTTATGCTGCAGTACCTCAAAAAGAACCTCGATCCAAGCAAAGCATTTTACCTCAGCCTCGACAACATTTACTTTTCGTCGAACAGGCTGGTAGATGTGGCGCAGCGGCTAAGGCAAGAGGGTGTTACACACCTTTTTATAGATGAAGTACACAAGTATCCTTACGATACCTGGGCGCAGGAGCTCAAAAACATTTACGACGACTACGCCGACATCCGCGTTGCCTTTTCGGGTTCGTCCATTCTCAACATATACAAGGGGAATGCCGACCTGAGCCGCCGTGCGGTGGACTACGAGCTGAGGGGCTTGTCGTTTCGCGAATTTTTGGAGTTTGAAGGCGCGATGAAGCTGGCGCCGCTTAGCCTTGAGGAGCTGCTGCAGAAGCACGTGGAGGTGGCAACGCAAATAACCAAAGAAGTAAAAATTCTACCGCTGTTTAGGAAATACCTCAAGGTCGGCTACTTTCCGTACTACAAGGAGAATGAGGATAACTACCCACAGCGCCTGCTCAACACGGTCAACGCCGTGCTCGAAACCGACCTGCCTGCCGTGGACAGGATTGAGTTTGCCTCGGCGCAGAAGCTGAAGCGGCTGCTGAGCGTAATTGCCCAGATGGCACCTTTTACGCCTAACATGACGCAGCTGGGCAACGATGTAGGCATACAGCGTACCAACCTGCCCCACAGCCTGCAGCACCTTGAGCGGGCGCGCATGCTGGGCTTGCTGAGGGCCGCCGGAAAAAGCCTCAACCTGATGAGCAAACCCGAGAAAATTTACCTCGACAACACCAACCTTGCCTACGCCTTGGGGGGAAACGCCACCAACGTAGGCAACCTGCGCGAAACGTTTTTTTACAACCAGCTGCGCGCCGTGGCCGAGGTTACCAGCGCCCGTCAAGGCGATTTTGAGGTCAGCGGGAAGTACATATTTGAGGTGGGCGGAAGCGGCAAGCGCTTTGAGCAAATTGCCAACCTGCCCGGCTCGTACCTTGCCATTGACGAAACGGAGGTGGGCTTTGGCTGTAAAATTCCGCTATGGATGTTTGGGCTGCTGTACTAAGCAGCCTTTTTTTCTTAATTTTGGAATAAAATTTTCTCAACTCATGCTTACCACCACCCCCAACATCCGGCAGCTGTACTTCAAGGACACCTCGTTTGCCAACCTGATGCAGCGCCGCATCTATAACATTCTGCTTATTGCCAGCCAGTACGACACGTTTATGCTGGAGGACGACGGCCGCGTGGACGAGCAAATTTTTAACGAGTACGTATCGCTCAACCTGCGCTACCCGCCGCGCTTTACGCTGGCCACTAATCAAGAAGAAGCCTTAGCACAACTCAAAGAGCGGCGTTTTGAACTCATCATCAGCATGCCCACCGGCGATAGCGATACCTTTACGCACGCCAAGGAAATCAAAGCAAAGCACCCCAACATACCGATTGTGGTGCTCACGCCATTTTCGCGCGCCGTATCGCAACGAATTGCCAACGAAGACCTTAGCGCCATTGACTACGTTTTCAGCTGGCTGGGTAACACCAACCTGCTGGTGGCCATTATCAAGCTGCTGGAGGATAAAATGAACGTGGAGAACGATGTGCGCGAGGTGGGCGTGCAGGTGCTGCTGTTTGTCGAAGACTCCATACGCTTTTATTCCTCCATACTGCCCCACCTGTACCAGATTGTCTTCAAGCAGTCGCGCGAGTTTATGACCGAGGCGCTCAACGACCACCAGCGGATGCTGCGCATGCGCGGGCGGCCGAAAATAATGCTGGCGCGCAGCTACGAGGAGGCGCTGAGCATTTACGGGCAGTATAAGGACAACATGCTGGGCATAATTTCGGACGTGAGCTTTAACCAGAACGGCGCCAAAAATAAGCAGGCGGGCATTGAGCTCTGCCGCACCATCCGCAAGCTGGATAAGTTTGTGCCGCTGCTGCTGCAGTCGTCCGAGAGCGAGAACAAGCAGCTGGCCGATGAAATGCAGGTGGGCTTCATTGATAAAAATTCGAAAACCATAGAGCAGGAGCTGCGCGACCACATGATGCGCGAATTCGGCTTCGGCGACTTCATCTTCCGCAACCCCGATACCTACGAGGAGCTGGCGCGCATAGCCAACCTGCGCGAGCTGCAGGACAGCATTTTCGACATTCCCGACAATTCGCTGCGCTACCACGTTACCAACAACCACATATCGCGCTGGCTGTACTCCCGCGCGCTGTTTCCTGTGGCGGAGTTTCTAAAATCAATGACCATAGAGGATACCGATGACCTCAACGAGGTGCGCCACATTATTTTCGAGGCCATTGTGCAGTACCGCAAAATTAAAAACCGCGGCATTGTGGCCGTATTTCAGCGCGACAGGTTCGACAAGTACTCCAACTTTGCCCGCATCGGTGAGGGCTCCATGGGCGGCAAGGCGCGCGGCCTGGCGTTTCTGGACTCGCTCATCAAGCGCAACACCGAACTCGAAAATATCGAAAATTTAGAAGTTGTTATACCAAAAACAGTGGTACTTTGTACCGATATTTTCGATGAGTTTATGGAGAGCAACAAGCTCTACCCCATTGCGCTGAGCGACCTGCCCGACGAGGATATTTTGCAGCACTTCCTCAAGGCGCAAATGCCGCGCAGGCTGCTTGCCGACTTCATCGCCTTCTTTGAGGCCATTGATTCGCCCATCGCCGTGCGCTCGTCGAGTCTGCTGGAAGATTCCCACTACCAGCCGTTTGCAGGGATTTACAACACCTACATGATACCCTACATCAAGGGCGCCAAGGCGCACACGCTGCGCATGCTCAACGATGCCATCAAGGGCGTTTACGCTTCGGTGTTCTTTAAGGATAGCAAGGCTTACATGCAGGCCACCTCCAACGTTATCGACAACGAAAAAATGGCCATCGTGCTGCAGGAGGTTTGCGGCAACGACTACAGCGGCAAGTACTACCCCTCGTTCTCGGGCGTGGCGCGCTCCGTCAACTTTTACCCCATTGAGCCCGAGCGCCCCGAGGACGGCATTGCCAACATTGCGCTGGGCTTAGGAAAGTACATTGTGGACGGCGGTACCACGCTGCGCTTTTCGCCGGCCCACCCCAACAACATTTTGCAGCTGAGCACGCTCGACCTGGCGCTGCGCGAAACGCAAACAAAGTTTTGCGCGCTCGACCTCACCAACCAAAACTTCAACCTGCAAACCGACGACGCCTGCAACCTGCTCAAGCTAAGCGTGGGCGATGCCGAGAAGGACGGTACGCTGAAGCTGATAGCCTCAACCTTTGACCCGCAGGACCAAATTATCCGCGATGGAATTTACGAGGGCGGACGAAAAATTATTTCGTTTGCCAACATACTGCAGCACGATGCAGTGCCCATTGCGGCGGCGCTGCAAAAGATTTTGGAGATAGGCCACCGCGAAATGGGACGGCACGTGGAGATTGAATTTGCCGTAAACCTTCCAACGCAAAGCAACCCGCAAAGCACGTTTTACCTGCTGCAAATCCGCCCCATAGTGGACAGCCGCGAGGTAATAACGGAGAACCTTGCCGCCATTCCGCAGGAGCAAACGCTCATCAGCACGCCGAGCGCGCTGGGGCACGGCATTACCTGCGACGTGTTCGACGTGGTGTACGTAAAGCCCGAGACCTTCAGTGCATCGCAGAACCAGCTCATTGCGTACGACATTGAGAAGCTCAACCGCCAGCTGGTGGACGAGGGAAAGAGCTACATACTCATTGGCCCGGGGCGCTGGGGCAGCAGCGATGTGTGGCTGGGCATTCCCGTCAAGTGGCCGCACATTTCGGGTGCGCGGCTCATTGTCGAGGCCGGCCTGACCAACTACCGCATTGACCCGAGCCAGGGCACGCACTTTTTCCAGAACCTCACCTCGCTGCACGTGGGTTACTTTACGGTAAACTCATATTTAAAAGAAGGCGGCGGTTTTTACGACAGCGACTTCCTCAACGCGCAGCCCGCCGTGGCCGAAACAAAGTACATACGCCACGTGCGCTTTAGCAAGCCGCTGGTGATAAAAATCAACGGTAAGAAGAGCTTGGGCGTGGTGATGAAGCCGGAAGAAAATTGAGAATGGAGAATGGAGAAGTAGGCAGTGGGCAGTGGGCAGTAGCAGTAGGCAGTGAAGACAAGGAGGCAATAGGCAGTAGCAGTAGAAACAAGTAGGCAGTAGCAGTAGGTTCCGCCAAGGCGGGATGGAAGGGAGGTGGCTTGTCATCCCATAAGGCGGGAGGCCGGTCGAGGTGGGGCAGCCGGAAGATAGAACCAGCTGCGATTGCGGGAGATTTCTCGTCCCCCCTTTATGGCCGCGCGCCGTCATGTCGAGCGAATCCTCCGATTGGCGGAGTAGTCGAGACATCTCCCAATAAATGTACTATTTTAGATTTTCACCTACCCAAATCAACCAATTGAGGAATAGTATTTTATCGTAGTTTTTTTGAGATTCAGAGGTAATGAGTTAGCAGCCGTGTGTATTTCAGCGTTTTGCGGTGCTATACTGTCAAATAACTCACGCCAGAAGTAAGCAATATTCTTGAAGCCACACGCATATTTTTTTCTTTCTTTATTTTTTAGCTTCTAATTTCCGAAATCCTTTTTCTGCGTCTATGGCATTGAGGCGTGTCAGTTGCCGCTCTGCCATTTCATGTAAACAGGCGTATCGGGTGGATTTGTCCATATCACGTTTTAAAAGTTCTGCGTTAAACGATTCAAGATTAGCCAAGACAACCAATTCGTTAATACTTGCCGTATCGCGTATATTCAAACCTTTCTTTGCGTATTCGGGATTTGCCTCCCGCCATTGCTTTGCAGTACAAGCCCACAAGGCGAGGTTCAGCATATCGGCTTCATCTGCGTAAGCGTAAGCTTTCTCTCGTTCAACATCAATTTTGGGAATGATAAAATCACGGACGGCATCGGTATGAAGCGTATAATTCACTTTACTAAGCACCCGCTTTACATTCCATTCGCCGAACATCGGATTGTTTTCAGCCTCTTGAAGCCGCTGATATTCGGTAATCAAATAGAGTTTAAACACCGGACTGAGCCATGAACCGAACTCAAACGCAATATCTTTGTGGGCGTACGTTCCTCCGCTTCGCCCTGCGTGGGAAATAATACCGATAGCATCGGTCGCCTCCATCCATTTGCGGGGTGTCATATTAAAACGGTTTGCTCCAGCCTCATGTAAAAAGGTGTCGAATTCGACACCTTTAAAGGCGGGGTTGTGTAACATTTCCCAAGCACCGAGAAACTCAAGGGTATTGCGGTTGCGCATCCAGTTGCGTATATGGTCTTCACCCTCTTGGCCCTTTACCATATCGGTAAGGCAAATATAATCGTCGTTTTTATCCGAAATAACGGTTATTTCCGTTCCCTGTACGGTTATTTTCTCTTTTTTGCTCATTTGCTTGGCTATTTATTCTCTTTGGTATTGTTAAGTTAATATAGATTCTATGATTTACAACACTTTATGGTTATGTCATCCTGAGCAAGGCGAAGGATCTCAAGTTCGCACAGGGCTTCATATTCACAACATGAGATTTTTCGCTTCGCTCAGAATGACAAGGCTTCGATTTTTATTAAAATCTACACCAAATTAACAATACCTTTAAATTTAATGATTATCCCGAATTCTACCCCTACATTTTAACCATGCGGCAACCCAAAATGCCTAACGCCGGAGGCGTGACAACCTTGTAGCCAGGGGTGAAGCCCCTGGTGGCTTGATGTAGCGTAGCGCGTGGCGCGCGGAGCACACTTTTCCCCTGAAAACACCTGTGCTCCGCGCGCAAATATGACCCTTCCATTATTTCCAGGGGCTTCACCCCTGGCTACATGCTGGCAGCCCTACGGGCTGAATACCCATACTAATAGGTGGGAAGGGGTATAATTCGGGATAATCATTTTAGATTTTCATCTACCCCAATCAACCAATTGAGGAATAGTATTTTAGTTGTTTTTTTTGAGATTCAGAGGGGGGACGAATTAGTAGCCGGTATTATAACGGATATACTGCTTGTTATTGAGCAAATATCAGCTTATAAACCTTTTTGTCAAAATTATCCCTGTTAATTTCCAACCAGCTTGTTAATGCTTTTAAAGAATATAGGATACGGTTCGGCAGAACTTTCGAGCAAGCTCGACGCTCTGCACTTACCCTTCACTATATTTTTAGAAATTACCCACCACCCCACTTCGACCGGCTCAGCCCGGCACCGCGCAAGGCATTTACCTCTTCATCCTTTTATCTTTTTATCTCTTCTTTTTCATCTCCTCATACTCCAGCGAAGCCAGAATAAACGTTCCGATGGCTTTTCCTTCGTTCTCGACAATGGTAACATCCTTACCGCAGAGGTAGTAGTTTACGGTTCCCGTGCGCGAAGGATTTTTGGCCGGGCCCAAGCCTGCCGAGGCGCAGGTTTGCACAATATCCAGCCGGCCGTCATGCTCGCGGATAAACGTTTTGAGCAAGCCCTGATACGCTTTTTCAGCCACCGGTAAATACTCTTTTTTGTCGAGCAAACCCAGCCTGATACCCTTTAGGTAGGCGTAGGTAAAAATGGACGAGGCGGATGCCTCTAAATAGTTGGGAGCGGTTCCCACATTGTAAACCTTACCGGCTACGGTATCACCTTTGCCGTCGGCCGCGGTGGTGGCGCCGTACTGCAGCAGCTGGTACCACACGCCCGACTCGGGATCCTGCCAGCGCTTCAGGCCTGCCGCCACCTGCTGCAAAATATTTACAACAGCGCCATAATCCTTATGCTCCTTGGGCATGTACTCCAGCACATCCACCAGCGCGGCGAAGTACCAGCCCATGCCGCGCGCCCAAAACTCTTTACTGCATCCTAAGAAAGGTTCTTTTTGGTTAGCCCAAAACGAGTTGGCATTGGCCGGAGTGGCCGACCAGGCGTGGTAGTTCAGTTGTCTATCGGGGTTGTAGGTGTAGCCATGAATGGTCTTAAACTGCAAGGCAATATCATCCCAACTCTGCCGGTTGTCCTCCGCATTTGCAGCGCCGAACGCATGCTGCCACTGGGCGTAAACGGGCGAGCCCATGTACAGGCCATCCAGCCACATTTGGTTGGGATAGGTGGCCTTGTGGAAAAATCCTCCGGCGCCGGGTAAGCCCTCGGCAATGCGCGAGTGGTCGTACTTGAGCTTTTGGCGAATTACCGTCGCGGCTGTTTTGTAGCGCTCCGCGTCCTTGGTATTTCCTCGCTTCATCTCTTCTTTATAAAGAGCAAAATATATGTTTCCGGCAGGCAAATCATCTATATTGCTGGGGCGGAGGGCAGGGTTCCCCTCTTCGCTCAAAATAACCGTTCCGTCCTCGTTGGTGGCCTTATCGGCGTAAGCTTTTACGGCATCGTAGTACTCCGTTTTTCCGGGGTACATTATCCACGCCTTGAGCACGGCGTTGGCCACCAGCCCGGAAACGTAGTCCCAGCCCGAGGTAGCCAAATCTTTTTTGTAGTGGCGGTTGCAGTAGAAGTCCACCAGGCCGTGCGCCTCCACCATTTTTTGCGAATACTTCACGCCCTCCTTTGGCTTGCCCGAGCAAGTAGTCAGCGTAAAAAAAGAAAGGGCTAATAAAAGGTAGATTCTCATAATTTTATAGCAGTTATTTTTGCAAATATATAAATTCAGCATAGGAAAACCTAACATTCACCTCAATTGTAATACAACGATTGGCTTAGCCGTTAAGTAAAAAAGAAAAGCCGAATTTGTAATTCGGCTTAACATGAAGGCACAGAAAAACATTATACAACTCAGAAACTGTTTAAATTTATCATAACAGTTTGATTATTGGTGTTCTTACATTTGTCATCCTGAGCGAAGCGAAGGATCTCGTGTTGTGCCAAAATATCATCATAGTGCGAACTTGAGATTCTTCGCTTCGCTCAGAATGACAACCTCACAACTTAATTTGGAATTGGTAAATTTTGGTAGAGATAAATTTAAAAAATACAGACAATCAGTTAAATAAAACATTACTATCTATACTTTTTTAGCAATTCCCTTAATTTTTATAGAATTTAAACAGCTTCTCAATGTATCTTGTAACTCGTATCTTGTACCCTACTCAATAACCTTTATTTCCGTTCTCCTATTCTTTGCCCTTCCTTCCTCGGTGCTGTTGTCGGCAATGGGCTGGTCAAAG
The DNA here is from genome assembly GCA_031549685.1 of Bacteroidales bacterium. Lineage (GTDB taxonomy): Bacteria > Bacteroidota > Bacteroidia > Bacteroidales > UBA932 > JAITMY01. The sequence continues at coordinate 8,722 of JAVBPG010000054.1, forward strand.
CCGTAGCCCACGGCGGTAAGGCGGTTAGGGTCGATACCTTTTTTTACCAAATGATCAACAACAGATTCTGCGCGGGCTTCCGATACCTTTTTGTTGCCGGCAGCCGAGCCCACATTATCGGTGTGGCCCGACACCTCCAAGCGAATAGCAGGATTTTCATTCAGCAGCTTGGCAATGTTTTCCAGCTCCGTTTCGGACTCCTTGGAAATGTTGGTTTTGTTGGGTTCGTAGAACGTGTTTTTCAGCTCCATTTTAGCGCCTTTTTCCACCTTTTCGAGCTGCATGTCGAGGGTAATATTTTGCTCCGCAGCATTGCCGCTAAGGTCGATATTTTGCGAGCCAAACAGGTAACCGTCTTTCATTACCGCCACACCGTAATCGGCACCTTTTTTAAGGTCGAAGCTGTAAGCGCCTGTTTGCGGATTGGTTTGTACGGTTTGCTCCGCTTCGCCGGTAGTGTTGTTGGTAATTTCGATAGCAGCGGCAACAGGCTGTCCGTCTTTTTGGTCTTTTACCACGCCTACAACATGCACGGTGTTGGCCTTGTTGATAGAATCCTGCACGGCTTGGGCGCGCGCGGCGGCGATGGAGTCTTGGCGCGATTTTTCTAAGGCGGCAAGGTGCTGCGCATTGCTAATGGAATCTTGACGCGATTTTTCGGCGGCGGCCAGCTGCTGCTCTTTTGCCAGGCGGGCGGCCTCAGCAGCTTGGGCCTGCTGACGCGCCTTTTCGACCTTGCGCTCACGCATGGCTTTAAAGTCAACGTTGATAGCGTAGCGCACCATTACGCCCAATGCCATGGCGTTGATTTTGTCAGAAGTAATGGAGCTGTGGATAGGCTGAGCGGGGTTGGCGGCGTTGTAGCTTACCACGGGGGCTTTTTCCGCGGAAGCGATACTATTCAACCCGTAATCGAAATAAATGCCGGTGTACAGGCGCCGGTTGTTTGCAAAGCTCCACTCGTAGCCGGCTTCGAGGGCAAGGGAAACGTTGAACTTGAGGTCTAAGGTGCCGCCGGCGCTTTGGTTA